>CACGUZ010000018.1 GCA_902576375.1 uncultured Pelagibacteraceae bacterium | reverse complement strand
TCGAATTAGGTATTTGGACAAAATTAAAATTTCTACTTTCAAAAAAATTAATCCAATAATGATCTATAAAATCAATGTATGTATTAAAATATTTTTTAATATTAGAGGAAATTATAATTCTCATTATTTTTGAATACTTACTTGTTTATTTTTACAATTTAATATTACTCTATTACAAATTCTTATTTTGTCATAATTTTCATTACCTAAACCAATCACGGCTGGAATGTTTAACTCCTCACACCTAATAGACATGTGCGAATTGACTCCTCCATACTTGGTAATTATTCCTCTTATATTATGTGAAAACACCCAATCAAATCCGGGATCCGCATTTTCTATTAAAATAATTGAATTATTTATTGACTGTCTTTTTTGTCCATTTTTTATCACATTTATTTTAGCTTCTATAATTTTATTAGTTATAAAGTTTGGTTTAGTTAATAAGATTGAAGCAATAAAAAAATCACTCTTGCTTGTAATCAAAAAAGGTAGCTTGGATGATTGATTTATATCCCTTAATTTTTGTTCTCTTTTTTTAATTTTGTTAAGTATATTTTTCTTATTTCTTTTATTAATTCTTAAAATTTCACCTAAATTAAAATTTGATAATCTCTCAGTTTTTATATTGAAATTTTTAGTATGAATTTTAAAAATTTCTAACATATCACTTAGCGATCTCGTAAAAATAAATTTTGAGTTTTCTCTTAATCTGATTGCTGAAATACAAAATTTTAAAAGTTGTTCTACGCTAAATCTAAATTCATTTTTTTTTAAATATCTTTCAATTGCAGTAATTTCAGATTTAGGAAGTTTCGGAATGATCGTTTTTAATGTAAGAATATCATTAATATTAGGTAATAAATTTACATTAAGTTTTTCACTGTACCTTTTAATACATACATCATAAGTTCCGGGTCTTAAATGATAAAAATGTTTTATAAAATTTTTTTTATTTTTATGATTGATTAATGATTTTTTTTGGAGCTTTACGTATGTGCTCGTAATAGAATTTATAGAGTTAAGTACTTTGGAATCAGATTGTGGGCTAATGATTTTTTCAGATTTAAGTGAATTTAATAGTTTTTTAGCTATAAATGCATATCTAGCAAATATTGAAAACGGTATTATACCATTAACTTTGATACAATTTATTAAATTTCTAAGCTCTTTTTTTGTGATTTGAAACTTTGAAGATTTAAATTTTTTAATTAATAAAATTCTATTTTCTTCAAGTTTAAGTAATTTTTTATTTAATCCTAAAAAAGTATTTTCATAATTTAAGATTTTTTCTTCAGTAAAATTTCTTAAATTATCTAAATAATTTTTTTTTTCTTTTTGATTTAAAAAATTATAAAATTTATTGATTTTTTTCTTTGAGAAAGCATCATAGCTTCCATCTGAGATATCAAATTCAATTTTATCATGTAGAAAGGGTTTATCTATTAAAGTTTGTGACCAAAAGTTAACCAGAGTTTTACATATGTTTTTCTTTACCTTTTTTGGTATGAATGAATAAAAGCTTAGTCTTGCATCTATGTAAGGTTTACCAGTAAACTGATACATCAAAGGTTCTTTAACAGATTTATATCCCATTTCTTTTCTAGCAATATTCCAACTACTATCCGTAATTAACTCTTTATAGATTGAATATGATAGAGTATTTGGCTGATATCCTATCATTTCAGCGGGGTTCCAATCTGGCATTAAACCAAACAAAGGGAAATTGCCATATTTTAAATTTTTTTTATTTATTTTATTAAAATATCTTTGATTAACTTCTAAATTTTTAGAAAAAAGTTTTTTATCAAATGACTTCCAGTTTTGAGAAGTTGAAATCGGGCGAATTTGAAAAATATTTAAAATTTTTTTTTTGTCTAAAGCAAATTCAATATCTATTTTTGTTTTTTTACCTAACTTATTTTCAATTTCCTTTACACCCAAAATAATCTTTTTAAATTTTTGCGATCTTAACCCTGAAATTCTGTGCTTAAATACATTTAAAACTCTACCACCACTTTTATTTCCTGATGTAACAGTATTTGTTAAATTAGATGTATCATCATAATTTATTACATAATAATCAGATCCATCGTTTATTGAATAATTAGTAACAACTCCACTCAAAACAGAGTTTGTTAAGTGATTCTGAAATAAAATTTCACTATTCAAAAAAATTTTTTTAATTCTCGTTTTTTTTTTATATTGATTAAGAAGTTTTTTTATTCCTATAATCAAAT
>CACGUZ010000017.1 GCA_902576375.1 uncultured Pelagibacteraceae bacterium | reverse complement strand
ATTGTTTTTCATCTTCAAATTTTTTAATTAATAAACAATTTTTTTTGTCTATAAGAATTTCTCTTAAAACTGATAAATTTGATGAAATTATTAATTTACCCATCTTCATAAAATCAAATACTTTTAGTGGTGAGGTAAATTTTGAAATATCTCCTACATTTCCAGATACTGTAATTTTTGAGGTATAGGGTAAAATACAAATATCAATTTTTTTTAATGCCTTTCCTACTTTAGAATATGGTAAATAAGAATGAACATAGATATTCTTATTTTTTATAGATTTCTGAATATTTTTTACATCTTTATCTGATCCACCATAAATAAAATATTTATTCTTTTTATCTAGCATAGATAATTTTATTATCATTTCAGTTCCTCTAGATTTAAATATTGATCCAAAATATCCAATTCTTAAAAATTTTTTTTTCTTTGAAATATAAAATTTAGTAGATAAGGAGGAGGCGTTGTGAAGAGTATAAATTTTATTTTTTTTTACTCCATAACTCAAATATTTCTTTTTTAATGTATTTGTGGTAGTAATAATTTTAACAATAGGTCTTAAATTTAAAATTTTAATGTACCTGATTAAAAATTGTACTATTCTTCCCTCAATAAGAATATCATCGTGAATTTCTAAAATATGTTTTTTTTTTAAAATAGATAAGATTAGAGATGTAAAAAAGTTCCTAGTTATATATAGGTTTTGTTCCTTTGGTTTAGAATTAAATATTGCAGAAAACGAATATAAATAATAAAAAATTCCTACTGGAAATTTTTTAAAAGATCTAAGTCTTAATACTTCAAATTTATTTCGAATGTTATAAAATTTAAAAAAATTTTTTTTAATACCGGTATCAGGTAATATTAATTTAACTTCGTGCCCACTTTTTGAGATATATTCACACATTTTTGCTGTTTGTAAGCTACTAGCATTTTTTGAGGGAGAAGCTGAGTTAGATATGTAGCATATTTTCATAGCTTCTATGAGTTTTTATATATTTCCTGAATAAAATTTTTTTTGTAGTTTATTGTGTTTACCAATAGATGGTTCATTCAAATAAAACAAATGTTGATCATAAAAATTTAACTTTTTATAGATCCATTTTCTTTTTAAATTATTTTTTAAAAACTGGGCCTCGGCACCTCTACCATCTACAACAATGATAGTGCCTGGAAGTAAAAAAAATTCAATTTTAAGAATGTCACAACTTAAAGGTACTAGATCTTTATGTCCTGTGGTTAATCCGTATATCGGTTTTTTCACATTAAACTGGCCTGGTCCGTCGACATAAATAAAATCAGGATTACAAAATGGTAGCTTGTCATACTCTGTTGTTATACAACCATTGTACATGGTCATACTAACGTTTGTAAATTTGAGGTTTATATTAATTCTTCTTTTGTTACCAAAATACTTATTTATTCTTTTTTTAGAAATGTTTAAAAATTTTTTTTCATTTTCTAAAGAAAAAATTTCAAAAGGATTATTTCTTCTCAATTTTTTTACTTGATGAAAATATTTATCTTTTAAATCACTCATCGCTATTGAAAATAATAAAGTTGACCAGCCAGAGCCAAACTCAAGTATTGTGGTTCTTTTATTAAAAAAAACCAGCTGATAAAGACTATATAAATCTTTTAATTGAGGCTTGTATGGAGATTTTACCTTCATATCATTAACGCCTAAATCTTTAGCTTTTCCATTATTTAAAAAAATTTTAAATTTATCTTTCTTATAAAAATTAAGTAATTGTGAATTACTTATTTTTTTTGGCAGTAAAAATTTTTTACTCATATTCTTTTTAAAAAGTTTTTTTTTCAAAAGAAACAAAATCTTCTTTTTGATCAAATTCAAACCAATCAACTTTTCTTTTTATTGCATCAACTCTATAACCTTGTTTAATTAAAATCATAAGAAAATTTGTAAAATCAATTTTATTATTTTTTTTTAGTAATTTAGAGTAAAAGCTTTCTTCAGTTAAACGTGCAATAATTTTTTTTGAAAATTTAGATATTCCTACAAACCTTCCATCTATTTTAGATAATCTATGGGTTTTTTTTCCTAAATTAACAATCTTATTCTTACTTATCTTCAATTCCTCCAAGTCATTCATATAGTCTTTTCTTTTTTTCCATTTTTTTAGCCATTCTTTATCTACGAGTGTTGATATTTCATATTTTGTATTTTTTATCTTTAATAAACTCTTCAAATCGAAAATTATATCTGCATAAATTACAATATAATTCGAGGGTTTAAATTTTTTAATCACATTGTATAAAGTGAAGACCATATTTGTAGTATTATAAAATTTGTTATACACATAAACATATTTATTTTTTGTTTTTCTTTTAATTAATTGACTTTTAAATCCTGTTGCCAATATTATTTGTTTATTTTTAAAGCCAGCTTTTTTAATAACTTTTAAGTTTCTCTCTAATAATGATTCTCCCTCGTTTAATTTATGTAAGCATTTTGGATAATTTAAACCTGTTCTAACACCTTTGCCAGCACACAATATGACAACTTTCATCTTAAATTAAAATTTTATCAATTATGATATTCAAATTATTATAATTTATTTCTCGCTCTGGATGCCACATAATTCCATAAATACTCTTTTTTTTATGTTTCATCATTTCAATGTTTTGATTTTTATCAACGGCAAAAATTTCAAAAGACTTGGACAATGACTCTATTTTTATACCATAAT
>CACGUZ010000016.1 GCA_902576375.1 uncultured Pelagibacteraceae bacterium | reverse complement strand
TCAAGATTGGAGTTGAAAAACAAACTACTTTAAAAATAACTGGTTTTGATAAACAATTGGTAGGCACAGTAGCATCTAAAATTAAGTCACTAAGGAAAATTGAGCCTTATAAAGGAAAAGGTGTTCGAGAAAAAGGTCAATATATCATTAAAAAAGAGGGCAAGAAAAAATAATGAAATTAGATACGAGTACTAGAAAAAAATTTAGAGTTACAAATAAACTTAAAAAGTATGCAAAAGCTGACAGATTCAGATTAAGTATATTTAGATCTTCTAAAAATATTTCAGCACAAATTATAGATGATAATAAAAATATTACGATATTATCTGCCTCATCAGTTGAAAAGGATATAAAAGATACAAAAATGAAAAATAAGTCTGAACTTTCAAAAATAGTTGCTGAAAAATTAGCAAAAAAAGCACAAGCAAAGAAAATAAGTAAAATTTATTTTGATAGAGGTATTTATAAATATCATGGTAGGGTTAAGATTTTTGCTGAAACTTTAAGAAAAAATGGATTGGAATTTTAGCTATGGATAATTTTAAGGAAAAAAAATCAGATGATATTTTAGAAAAATTAGTTCATATTAACAGGATTACCAAAGTTGTAAAAGGTGGAAGAAGATTTGGCTTTTCAGCCTTAGTCGTTGTAGGTAATCAAGCAGGAAAAATAGGTATTGCGCATGCAAAAGCAAAACAAGTTCCAGATGCAATTAAAAAAGCAAATGAAATTGCAAGAAGAAAATTGATTCAAATACCTTTGAGAGAAGGTAGAACCATTCACCATGATGTTAAGGCAAAAGATGGATCTGGTCGAATTGTTTTAAGATCAGCATCAAAAGGAACTGGTATAATTGCGGGTGGACCAGTTCGAGCTGTTTGTGAAGTTTTGGGTGTTAAAGATATAGTTGCAAAATCAATGGGAACGTCCAATGCTCATAATGTTATTAGAGCAACAATTAAAGCTTTAATGAAACAAAATTCACCAAAACAAATTTCATCAATCAGAAATAAAAAAATTTCAGAAATAGTTGAAAAAAGAGGATAATGATAAAATTAAATAATAGATCTAAAATAAAAAAGTCTAAGATAAGAGTTGGAAGAGGAATTGGCTCGGGTAAAGGTAAAACTTCAGGTAGAGGTGTTAAAGGTCAAAAATCTAGGTCAGGTGTTTCCATTAAAAGTTTTGAAGGTGGTCAAATGCCATTGTATAGACGTTTACCAAAACGTGGGTTTAATTCTTTAAAAAAAGATAATATTGCAATTTTAAATTTAGATAAAATTCAATTCTTCATTAATAAAAAAACTATTAATCCAAATGATGTTCTTAATTTTTCCACACTTAAAAAATTGAATTTAATAAATAAAAATTCAAAAAAACTGAAAATTTTAGGTACAGGAGAAATCAAAGATAAAATTAATATTGTGGCAGATTTAGCGTCAAAATCTGCATTATCAAAACTTGAGAAAATTGGTGGATCCATACAATTAAAGAAGTAACAACCTAAAAAATGAGCTCGTCATCTTCAAGTAACGATTTAAGAAATAGAATTATATTCACTATAGCAATCTTAGCTGTTTATAGGTTTGGTACTTTTGTTCCATTACCAGGAATTGATCCAGAACAATTAAAAGTTTTAATGGAGGGTAATCAAAAAGGATTATTAGGGATGTTTAATGTGTTTGCAGGAGGAGCTGTTAGCAGAATGGCTATTTTTGCACTTGGGATTATGCCTTATATATCTTCATCAATTATCGTTCAATTATTAACGGGTGTATCTGATTATTTTAAAAATCTAAAAGCACAAGGTGAAACAGGAAGAGCAAAGATAACACAAATAACAAGATACGGTACTGTTTTACTCGCAACTGTTCAAGGATATGGTTTATCTGTAGGGTTAGAGTCATCAGCAAACTTAGTGATAAACCCAGGATTATTTTTCAAAATTTCAACTGTAACAACAATTGTTGCTGGTACAATTTTTTTGATGTGGCTTGGTGAACAAATAACTCAAAGAGGAATAGGAAATGGAATATCTTTGATAATTTTTGCTGGTATTGTTGCTGAAATTCCTCGAGCATTAGTAACAACATTTGAATTGGGTAGAACTGGAGCAATATCAACTTTAATGATTATTGCCATATTTGTTTTGTTGATACTAACTATATTGTTTATTGTTTTTATGGAACGTGCTTTAAGAAAAATTCTTATCAATTATCCAAAAAGACAAATGGGAAATAAAATGTACGGTGGTGAGTCATCACATCTCCCTCTTAAAATAAATCAGGCAGGTGTAATTCCAGCTATTTTTGCTTCAGCTCTGCTTTTATTACCAGTAACTTTTTCAAATTTTAATGTTTCTGAGAGTGAAACATTTTTAAATTTGAGTTCATACTTTACCCAGGGACAACCTTTATACATGCTGCTTTATGCATCAGGTATTATTTTTTTTACATTTTTTTATACTTCGATAACCTTTAATCCTAATGAAACTGCTGATAACTTGAGAAAGTACGGTGGTTTTGTTCCTGGTATAAGACCGGGAGAAAGTACTGCAATTTATATTGAAAATATTTTAACTAAATTGACAACTATTGGTGCTTTGTATTTAACCTTAGTTTGTTTGATGCCTGAATTTTTAATTGCGAATTATCCTATCCCGTTTTATTTAGGAGGTACCTCAATATTAATTGTTGTTGTTGTAGCAATTGATACAGTTACGCAGATACAGACTAGACTTATGAGCTCTCAATACGAGCAATTAATCAAAAAAACTAAATTTGGTAGGTAGTTTTTAAAAGTGAACATAATTTTATTTGGGCCACCTGGTGCTGGTAAAGGAACACAAGCAAGATATTTAGTAAAAAAATTAAACAATTTCCAAATATCAACAGGTGATATATTAAGAGAAGAAATTCAAAAAAATTCTGAAATTGGCAAAAAAATTATCAAAGATATGAATGATGGAAAGTTTGTAAGTGATCAAATAGTAAATACATTAATAGAAAATGTGATCTTTGATCCAGAAAAAAACAATAGATTGATATTTGATGGATATCCAAGATCATTATCACAAGCAAAAAATCTTGAACAATTACTTATAAAATCAAATCAAAAAATAGATTTTATTTTTTTTCTAAATGTAAATAAGGATACAATTATTAAAAGGATTGAACAGAGAAAAGTTTTAGAAAAAAGATCTGATGATGAATTAAATACAATAATCAAGAGATATGATACATATATGAAAACTACCAAACCTGTTTTAGATTTCTATTCTAATAATTCAAATTTTTATGAGATAGATGGCGGTTCTAAAATTGAGGAAATAACAGCTAAAATTGACAATTTTCTCACTGTTTAAGCCGTTGACTTTAAAAGATCTTCTTATATAAAAGGCTGAAAATTATCATCAAATTATGGCTCGTATTGCAGGTATAAATATCCCACAAAATAAGCTTGTTCATGTTGGACTTACTTATATTTATGGAATTGGTAATAAATTTTCATCTCAAATTTGTTCATCATTAAAAATACCAAAAGATAAGAGAGTAAACCAACTTACAGACGATGAAATACTGAAGATTAGAGAATATATAGACCAAAACTTTAAGGTCGAAGGTGATTTAAGGAGAGATTATTCTTTGAGTATAAAAAGATTAATAGACCTTGCATGTTACAGGGGCTCAAGACATAGAAAAAAATTACCTGTGAGAGGTCAAAGAACTAGATGTAATGCAAGAACTAGAAAAGGTAAAGCAATAGCAATAGCTGGTAAAAAGTTAACACCATTAAAGAAATAGTTATGGCAAAAATAGAAAAGGTTGATAAAAAAGATTCTAAAATTGAAAAAACATTAAGTAAAGTAAAAAAAAGTTCTTATTCA
>CACGUZ010000015.1 GCA_902576375.1 uncultured Pelagibacteraceae bacterium | reverse complement strand
CAGTTACATAGGGCAATTTTTTCTTTCTATTAAAAAAATAAGTTGAATAAAAATTTTTAACTTTTTTTTCTAGGAGCCCTTTTTTAACTTTAATTTTTTTCGATCTTAAAATTTTAAAACTTTTATTCTTAACTCTTATATCTACATCTGGGACTGAATAAATTACTTCTGAAATTTTAGATTTTATAATTAAATTTGTACACGGAGGCGTAACTCCATGATGACAACATGGTTCTAAGGTCACATACATTTTTGATCCATTCAAATTTTCAATAGAGTTTTTGATTGCATTCGACTCTGCGTGAGGTCTTCCATTTATTGATGTTTGACCAATAGAAATGATCTTATCGTTTTTGACAATCACACAACCAACAGAAGGATTTGATCCTGTATGCCCATAACGAGAATTAGCCAGTTTTAGGGCTATCTCCATATATAATTTATCTTTGATTGAAAATTTATCTTTTTTTGTAGACATCAAGTTTGTCCACGAATTGCACAAAATCTTTTTCTTCTCTAAAATTTCTGTACACAGATGCAAATCTTACATAAGCAACAGGATCTAATTCCTTTAAACCTTCCATAACCATAGTGCCAATAGTATTTGTTGATATTTCACTTTGTCCAAGCTCTTCAAGAGTTCTTGAAATTTTACTTATGAATTTTTCTGCAGTTTCTGTATCGATTGGACGTTTCTTTAAAGCTATATAAATTGATTTTGATAATTTATCTCTATCAAAAGCAGATTTTCTACCATTCTTTTTAATCACCATAATTTCTCTAAATTGAACCCTCTCAAATGTTGTAAAACGTGCGCCACAAACACAAAGTCTTCTTCTTCTTATTGCTGTGCCATCTTCTGTAGGACGTGAGTCGACAACAGAGGTCTCCCCTTTTTTACATATTGAACAAATCATTAATTATAAGTTCTTATATATCGGAAACGATGAAGTTAAAGAAATAACTTCATTTTTTACTTCATTTTCTACTTTGCTGTTATCATTTGGATTTTCGGATAAACCTTTTAAAGTTTTTGTAATTAATTCACCAACAGTTTTAAATTCATTTAAACCAAAGCCTCGAGTAGTAGCAGCTTGAGTTCCTAATCTTATACCTGAAGTAATCATTGGCTTTTCAGTATCAAAAGGAATTCCATTTTTATTACAAGTAATGTTTGCTCTTGAAAGACTTTCAGCAGCAAGATTACCTTTAACATTGTAAGGTCTCAAATCTACCAACATTAAATGTGTATCAGTTCCATTAGAATAAATTTTAAAGCCATTATTTTTCAAAGTTTCAGCTAACATTTTTGCATTTGCTAAGACTGACTTTATGTAATCTTTAAATTCTGGTTGTAAAGCTTCTAGAAAACCTGCAGCTTTAGCTGCGATAACATGCATTAATGGACCACCTTGGTATCCAGGAAAAACCGCAGTGTTAAATTTTTTCGCAAGATCTTCATGATTAGTTAAGATTATTCCACCTCTTGCACTTCTAAAAACTTTATGTGTTGTTGATGTAACAACATGAGCATGATCACATGGGTTTGGATATCCTTTTCCTGCAACTAGGCCAGAAAAATGTGCCATATCAACCATGAGATAAGCACCAACTTTATCAGCAATTTCTCTAAATCTTTTAAAATCTATTACTCTTGAGTAAGCACTTCCACCAGCTATAATCAATTTTGGTTTATGTTCTAAAGCGAGTTTTTCAACATTATCATAGTCTATGAGTTCAGATTTCTTATCAACATCATAACTGATTGCATTAAACCATTTACCTGACATTGAAATTTTTAAACCGTGAGTTATATGTCCACCTGAATTTAAACTCATTCCCATAAATGTATCACCTGGACTTAATAGAGCTAAAAATACAGCACCATTAGCTTGTGCACCTGAGTGAGGTTGAGAGTTTGCAAATTTACAATTGAATAATTTTTTTAATCTGTCATTTGCAAGATTTTCTGCGACATCAACATGTTCACAACCGTTGTAATAACGCTTACCTGGATAGCCTTCTGCATATTTGTTTGTTAATACTGAACCTTGGGCTTCCAAGACAGCTTGAGAAACTATATTTTCTGAAGCAATTAACTCAATATGTTGTTGCTGTCTTATTAGTTCATCTTTAATAGCTTTATATAACTCAGGATCTTTTACGGATAAACCATCCTCAAAAAAACTTTTATAGCTATCATTTAAATAACTCTTTTCACTAGACATAATTAAATTTTTTTAATCCTTCTCAAGTGTCTGCCTCCATCAAATTTAGTATTTAAAAAAATTTTTATAAATTTGAAAGCATTTTTTTTACTAATTAATCTAGAGCCTAATGTAATGATGTTTGCATCATTATGCAATCTGGATAATTTGGTAGATTTTGCGTTAAAACACTGAGCTGCACGTATATTTTTATGCTTATTTGCCGCAATATTCATTCCTGTCCCTGAGCCACATACTAAGATTCCAACATTACTTTTACCAATTTTGACTTTTTTTGCTAATTTGTGTGCGTAATCAGGATAATCAACGCTATTATCATTTATAGGTCCAAGATCATTAAAATCTAATTTTAAACTTTTAAGGTATTTTTTAATATCTTCTTTTAATTTAAATCCGGCGTGATCTGAGGAAATAAAAATTTTTTTCAAATTAGTTGAACTTGTAATCTAAAACACATGCAACAAGATGTATTCTATTTTCTTCACCGCCATTAAAGGCGTTATGGTATTTTGTATTATTTGTAATCCAAACCGATCCATCTGCTGGCATGTGTTTAGCAACATTATCTATAACCATAATACAACCAGGGTTTGTGATTATAGGTATATGCAATCTAGGCTCTGGGTCTCTATGCCAACTTAAAGTTGATCGTGGTTCCTTAAGTAATATTCTCATCCTACCTAATTTATACTTTGAGGACAAAACATCATACACATGTTTAAAGTAAGTATTGTCATAATCTTTAACAAATTCACTATATGCAGATTCATTTATCGCCCCTTCCCTCATTACTTCTTTGCCAGATCTGTCAGGTTTAGTCCAATAAAGACCTCTTGCTTTATTTCCTTTGATAGAATCTGGGTCACCAGGAATTTGCGTTAAAGATATGGCACCAAAATGAGTAACACCTGCGTCTTCAAACTTTTTAGTCTGAATAATTTGATTATACGCTTCTTGAAGTTTTGAGATGTCAAATTTTATTTCTTGTTTTTGGAAGTCGCTAAAATCTAAAACTCGTTCTTCTTTTTTTACATTTAAATTTATTATCTTTGTATTTTCAACTGTCATCGTGATTGCTTTGTACCTTTTTTACTATATATGTGTATATTACATTTGTCGCATTTTTAAAATAAAATTAAATATGATTACAGGTAAATATCCTAGTTTAAGACTAAGAAGAAATAGAAAAAACAACTGGTCAAGAAGACTTGTCTCAGAAAACAATTTATCACCGAATGACTTCATACTTCCTGTATTCTTGATTGAGGGTAAAAACAAGATCCAACCCATAAAATCTATGCCAGGTGTATATAGATATTCTATTAATAAATTGGGAATAATCTTAGATCGAGCTATTAAAAATCAAATACCTATGGTTGCTTTATTTCCTTATACATCATCTAAATTAAAAGATGATTTAGGAAGTGAAGCTCTAAATGAGGATAATTTAGTATGTAAAGCTATAAAATATATTAAAGAGAGATACAAAAATAAAATTGGAATTATGTGTGATGTAGCTCTGGATCCTTACACAAACCATGGTCATGATGGAATTCTCAAATCAAAGAATATAATGAATGACGAAACTATAGAGATCTTAATTCAGCAATCTTTATTACAAGCTCAAATGGGATGTGATGTGTTAGCGCCGTCAGATATGATGGATGGACGAATTGGTAAAATTAGAAAAGCTCTAGAAAAAGGAAATTTCAAAAATACTCAAATTCTTTCTTACGCAGTTAAATATGCCTCTAACTTTTATGGACCTTTTAGAGATGCCGTAGGATCTAAGGTTGCCTTAAAAGGAGATAAAAAAACTTATCAAATGGATTTTAGGAATTATGATGAAGCAATAAGAGAGGTGGCTTTAGATATAAAAGAAGGTGCAGATATGGTCATGGTAAAACCTGGGTTACCCTATCTTGATATTATAAGATCAATAAAAAATAAATTTAAAATCCCAGTTTTTGCATACCAAGTTTCTGGTGAATATAGCATGTTA
>CACGUZ010000014.1 GCA_902576375.1 uncultured Pelagibacteraceae bacterium | reverse complement strand
TAAACCCGTTGACTTCGGTCTTCGAAAGTTCGAATCTTTCCCCCTCCACCATTCAATAGACTTAAAAATAACACTGGAGTGATACTCTTGGGGTTGTGCGGGTGTAGTTCAATGGTAGAACGCTAGCCTTCCAAGCTGGATGTAAGGGTTCGATTCCCTTTACCCGCTCCAAGAAATTAAAATAAATTTTAAAGTGAGGAATAAAAGTAATGTCTAAAGAAAAATTTGTAAGAAATAAACCGCATTGTAATATCGGTACTATTGGTCATGTTGATCATGGTAAAACTACTTTAACTGCTGCAATAACAAAAGTTTTATCAGAAACTGGTGGTGCACAAGCTGTAGCCTATGATCAAATTGATAAAGCACCAGAGGAAAAAGAGAGAGGTATAACCATTTCTACAGCTCACGTTGAGTATGAAACTGAAAAAAGACATTATGCTCATGTAGATTGTCCAGGTCACGCTGACTATGTAAAAAATATGATAACAGGAGCAGCACAAATGGATGGTGCGATATTAGTTGTAAACGCTGCAGATGGTCCTATGCCACAAACGAGAGAACATATACTTTTAGCTAGACAAGTTGGTGTTCCAGCAATATGCGTTTATTTAAATAAAGTTGATCAAGTAGACGATAAAGAAATGATTGATCTTGTTGAAGAAGAAATAAGAGAATTGTTAACTTCATATAAATTTCCAGGCGACAAAACACCAATAGCTAAAGGTTCTGCATTAGCAGCTGTTGAAGGTAGAGATGAAGAAATTGGAAAAAAATCAATTTTAGAATTAATGAAAAATGTTGACGAGTTTATACCTCAACCAGACAGACCAAAAGATAAAGATTTTTTAATGCCAGTAGAAGATGTTTTTTCAATTTCTGGAAGAGGAACAGTTGCAACTGGTAGAGTTGAGTCTGGAGTATTAAAAACTGGTGACGAGATAGAAATTGTAGGTATAAGAGAAACTAAAAAATCAGTTTGCACAGGTGTAGAGATGTTTAGAAAGTTGCTAGATTCAGGTGAAGCAGGTGATAACGTTGGTGTTTTATTAAGAGGTGTTGAAAGAACAGATATTGAAAGAGGTCAAGTTCTTTGTAAACCAGGTTCAGTAACACCACATACTAAGTTTGAAGCCCAGGCTTATGTATTAAAAAAAGAGGAGGGTGGAAGACATACTCCATTTTTTACAAAATACAGACCGCAGTTTTATTTTAGAACCACTGATGTAACAGGTGAAGTTGAATTACCAGCAGGCACAGAAATGGTAATGCCAGGCGATGATGCTAAGTTTACAGTAAAATTAATAACTCCAATAGCAATGTCAGAAAAATTAAATTTTGCAATAAGAGAAGGTGGTAGAACTGTTGGAGCGGGAGTAGTAACAAAAATTATAGAGTAAACTCTCTATAGGAGTGTAGCTCAATTGGTAGAGCGCCGGTCTCCAAAACCGGAGGCTGAGGGTTCGAGTCCCTCCGCTCCTGCCAATAAATAAACTGAATTATGAAAAACCCAATTAAATTTATTCAAGAGGTAAAACAAGAGGCTTTCAAAGTTACGTGGCCAACAGGTAAAGAGACTGTACAAGGTGCATTAATGGTTTTCGCAATGGCAGTTGTAATGTCATTGTTTTTTTTACTTCTTGATCAGGTTTTAAAATTTTTTTTAGAATTGTTACTAAAAGTGGTTATTTAATGAAAAATTGGTACATAGTTCAATCACACTCTAGTTTTGAAAATAAAGTAGCAGGGATGATTAAAGAAGAAGCCGAAAAGGCAAAAATTTCAGAAAAATTCGATGAAATTATTGTTCCAACACACGATGTTACTGAAGTTAAAAGAGGGAAGAGAGTTCAAAGAAAGAAAAAATATTTTCCAGGATATGTATTAATCAAAAGTGAAATGGACAATAGCATTTATCATATGATTAAAAATATTAAAAAAGTTAGCGGATTTTTAGGTACAAAAGGTATCCCTGTACCAGTATCAGATAAAGAAATAGAAAAGATATTAGGACAAATAAAAGATGGTGTGGTACAACCAAAATCTGGTATAGAATACAGTGTTGGAGAAAAAGTTCAGGTAGTAGATGGCCCATTTGCTTCGTTTAGTGGAATGGTCGAGGGAATTGATGAAGAAAAATCAAGGCTAAAAGTTTCTGTATCTATATTTGGAAGACCAACACCAGTTGAATTAGAATATAATCAGGTGGAGAAAATTAGTTAATGGCAGCAAAAAAAGAAATTAGTGGATTTATAAAATTACAAATTAAAGGTGGTCAAGCAAATCCAGCTCCACCGGTTGGTCCTGCTTTAGGTCAAAGAGGCGTAAATATAATGGAATTTTGTAAAGCTTTTAACGATAAAACAAAATCTTTGGCAGGAAAACCTGTTCCAGTAGAGATTACTGTTTATAAAGATAAAAAATTTGATTTTAAAATTAAATCACCTCCAGCTTCATTCTTTATTAGAGAAGCGGCGAAATTAAAAAGTGGTTCTCAAGAACCAGGAAGAAATATAGTTGCCTCAATCACAAAAAAACAAGCAGAAGAAATCGCTAAACAGAAGATGAATGATTTAAATGCGATAGATTTAGAACAGGCAGTAAAAATTATTGCGGGCTCAGCAAGATCTATGGGAATTGAGGTTAAAGATTAATAATGTCCAAAAGATTTAAAAAATTACCAGAAAAAACATCTGAATTACCTGCTGAAGGAATTGAAAAACTAATTCCTATTATTAAAAAAAATTGCACAACAAAATTTGATGAGTTTGTTGATTTAAATTTTCAAATTAATAATAAACAAAAAAAAAATGAGATTAATATTAGATCTGTAGTAAATCTCCCAGGCGGTTCAGGAAAAAAAGTAAAAGTTGCTGTAGTTTGTGAGGATGCAAAATCTGCTGATGCAAAGTCAGCTGGTGCAGATATTGTTGGAGGTGATGATTTTATTGAAAGAATTAAAAGCGGAGAAATTAATTTCGAAAAATTAATTTGCACACCTTCTATGATGATTAAATTATCTAAATTAGGAAAAGTGCTTGGTCCAAAGGGGTTGATGCCTAACCCAAAACTAGGTTCGGTTACAGAGGATTTAAAGACTGCAATAACAGATGCGAAATTTGGTCAAGCAGAGATAAGAAATGATAAAGATGGAAATATTGGTGTGAGTATTGGTAAAAGATCTTTTGCTGATGATAAACTAATTAAAAATTATAATGCAATTATTGAAACTTTAGAGAAAGAAAAATCTAACAATACAGTTAAAGGTGAATTGGTAAAGTCAGCCTTTATAACTTCAACAATGGGTGTCTCGTATAAATTAAAATTAGCAAAAAGTGTTTAAATTTTTATGATGAATAAAGAACAAAAGAAAAATTACATAACTGAAATGACTGCACAATTTGAAAACAGTAAAGCAGTTATGGTAACTCATTATCAAGGTTTAACGATGCCTCAACTTGATGAATTAAGATCAAAGATGAGAGAGCATGGAATAGTTTTTAAAATTACAAAAAATAGAATTACAAAATTAGCTTTAGAAAAAACAAAATGTAAGGATTTATCAAAATTATTTACAGGTCCTACAGCAGTAGCATTTGGAGAGGATGCAATTATGTCTGCAAGAATTTTATCGAAATTTGCTAAAGATAATGAGAATCTAAAATTAATTGGTGGAATCATGGATAATGAGGTTTTAGATCAAGCTGGAGTATTAAATGTAGCTAGTTTACCAACTTTAGATGAAGCAAGAGCAAATATTGTGGGTATTTTGAATGCTTCTGCATCAAAATTAGTCAGTATTTTGCTTGCACGATCGGAAAAAATGAGTAGTTTACCTCCAGAAAATTCTGAAACACAACCTAAAGAGTAAAAAATGCCTGACTTAAATAAAATTATAGAAGATTTATCAAGATTGACTGTTGCTGAAGCAGCAGATCTTTCAAAACAATTAGAAGAAAAATGGGGCGTTACCCCAATGGCAGCGGCGGCACCAGCAGCAGCAGGTGCAGCAGCGGCGGCAGAAGATAAAGATGACTTTACTATCATGTTAGTTTCTGCAGGAGATAAAAAAATTAACGTTATTAAAGAAGTAAGAGGCCTAAAAGAGGCTAAAGATTTAGTTGAGGGTGCACCTAAAGAAGTAAAAACTGGTGTTCCTAAAAAAGAAGCTGAAGAAATAAAAGCTAAGTTGGAAGCTGCAGGCGCTAAAGTAGAACTTAAATAAATTAAAAAGGATTTTTTTAGCTCTGATTAATTTTATTAATCAGTGTTAAACATTGATGCAAATATCTTTTACTGAAAAGAAAAATATTAGAAAAAACTTTGGTAAACTCAAAGAGAGTTTATCAATACCCAATTTAATTGAAGTTCAAAAAAATTCATACAAAGAATTAACAGATTATAATGTTATTGAGTCAGAATTAACAAAAGGCTTTGATAGAGTATTTAAAAGTATTTTTCCAATAGAGGACTTAAATGACAAAGCAACTCTTGAATATGTTTCTTACAGATTAGAAAAACCAAAATTTGATGTTGAAGAATGTATCGCTAGAGGCTTAACATATTCTTCCGCCTTGAAATGTACACTAAGATTAGTTGTTTACGAGATTGATCAAGAAAACAATACAAAAGACATCTTATCCGCAAAAGAGCAAGAAGTTTACATGGGTGAGGTCCCAATGATGACCAATAGTGGAACTTTCATTACTAATGGCGTCCAAAGAGTAGTTGTCAACCAGATGCATAGAAGTCCTGGTGTTTTCTTTGATCATGATAAGGGTAAAACTCATGCTAGTGGAAAACTTTTATTTAATTGTAGAGTTATACCAAATAGGGGATCTTGGTTAGACTTCGAATATGATGTTAAAGATTTTTTATATTTTAAGATAGACAGAAAAA
>CACGUZ010000013.1 GCA_902576375.1 uncultured Pelagibacteraceae bacterium | reverse complement strand
AGCAAAAAATGAGGAGGCTTACAGTCATGTTTTTATTGTTCATTATCCTGATGAAGAAAGACCAGCTGCTAGACCTTTAAGAACATCTCCTTGTTATGAAAGAATGAAAAATCTTGGTGCTGTATTTGGACAAAAATTTGGATGGGAAAGACCAAACTTTTTTGCAACAGATGGCATGGAACAAAAAGATCATTGGTCATTTAGAAGATCAAAATGGTTTGATGCAATTAAGAAAGAATGTGAAAACGTTAAAAAGAATGTTGGACTTTTAGATATGACAGCCTTTGCAAAATGTAGAATTAAGGGTCCAAAAGCTGAAGAATTTTTAGACTACTTAGTTGCTAACAAACTTCCAAAAAAAATTGGAAGAATTAATTTGTGTCATGCGCTAAATACTAAAGGTGGTGTTCACTCTGAGTTTACAATTATGAAAGAGGCTGAAAATAGTTATTATTTAGTTTCAGCTGGAGCGAATTTGAGATTAGACCATGATTGGATACAAAAATGGATGCCAACCGATGGTTCAGTTATATTTGAGGATTTAACAAATAGCACAGGTGTACTCGTTGTAGCTGGCCCAAAAGCTAGAGAACTTATGCAGAAAGTTTCGACTGATGATTTTTCAAACGAAAATTTTAAATGGTTAACAGCAAAAAATGTTAATGTTGGATACGCTCCTGTTAATGCTATGAGGGTAAATTTTGTTGGTGAACTTGGTTGGGAATTACATCACCCAATTGAATATCAAAACCATATTTTTGATAAATTAATGGAAGCAGGTAAGGATCTCGGTCTTAAACCTTTTGGCATCAGAGCGATGAACAGTTTAAGAGTAGAAAAATCTTATAAACTTGTGGGAACTGAACTATCTATTGAGTATTCACCTTATGAATCTGGCCTAGACAGATTTATTCATCCAAACAAGGGTAATTTCATAGGACTTGATGCACTAAATAAATGGAGAGAAAAGGGTTTTGATAATAAATTAGTAACACTAGAGGTTCATGACACAACAGACTCAGATGTTTTAGGTAACAATCCAATTTATAAAGATGATAAAGTCGTTGGGCGAGCAACAGGAGGGGAATATGGATTTAGATTAGATAAATCTATTGCCTTAGCCATGGTGAAACCTGATTTAGCAAATATTGGAGAAAAACTTAAAGTTGATATTCTTGGAAAAATGTATGAGGCTACAATAGTAGAAGAAAGTCCATACGATGCTGAAAATAAACTATTGAGAGCCTAATGAAAATTTTAGTCGCAGTAAAAAGAGTAATTGATTACAATGTTCAAGTCAGAGTTAAAGAGGATAACACTGGTGTAGTAACTGAAAATGTTAAGATGTCTACCAATCCACCAGATGATAATGCGATTGAGGAAGCAGTAAAAATTAAAGAGTCAGGAAAAGCGACCGAAGTAGTTGCAGTAAGTGTTGGAGAAGAGAAAGCTCAAGAAACTGTTCGTAAAGCATTAGCGGTTGGAGCTGATAGAGGCATTCTTATTAAAGCTGATGGTATTTTAGAACCTTTAGCCGTTTCTAAATTATTACAAAAAATTGTTGAAAAAGAAAAACCAGATTTAGTTTTTATGGGAAAACAAGCAATTGATGATGATTGTAATCAAACAGGTCAAATGTTAAGTGCTTTACTAAATTGGCCTCAAGCAACATTTGCTTCAAAGATTGAGATTAAAGACAAAAAACTTGAAGTTACGAGAGAGATTGATGAGGGATTAGAGACAATAGAGATTAATATTCCTGCTATTGTAACTTGTGATTTAAGACTTAATGAACCAAGATATGCGTCTTTGCCCAACATAATGAAGGCTAAAAAGAAACCTATTGAGCAAATAAATGCGTCAGATTTAGGAGTAGATACATCACCAAGAATCGAGCAAATTAAGGTTGAAGAGCCACCAAAAAGAAAAGCGGGAGTCAAAGTAAAAAGTGTGGCTGAGCTAGTGCAAAAATTAAAAAATGAGGCTAAAGTAATATAATGTCAGTTTTATTAGTTGCAGAACATAACAACAAAGAGCTTAAACCTTTTACACTGAATGCCGTAACTGCAGCTTCTCAAATGGATACAGATCTTCATGCTGTAATTATTGGTAATAACTGTGGAGATGCAGCAAAAAAATTATCAGAGTTACCATTAGTCAAAAAAGTAATTCAAGTAGAGGCAGCACATTACGAAAACTTTGTAGCAGAAAATTTTGCACCAGTAATCGTGAAACTGGCAGAAAACTATTCACATGTTGTTTGTTCAGCAAATACATTTGGTAAAAATTTGATGCCAAGGATTGCAGCTTCTTTAGACACTTCTCAAGTCAGTGATATTATTAAGGTAATTTCTGCAGATACATTTTTAAGACCAATTTATGCTGGAAATGCATTTGCAACAGTAAAAAGCAAGGATCCAAAAAAATGTATAACTATTAGACCAACCTCTTTTGATCCATGCGAGAGCTCAGGTGGATCTGCGCCAATTGAAAAAGCTGAACCAAGTGAAGAGTTTAATAATACAAAATTTGTAAAAAGAGAGGAAATTAAGTCAGATAGACCAGAACTTGGAACTGCAAGAGTGGTTGTTTCTGGTGGAAGAGGAATGCAGAGTGGAGACAATTTTAAACTAATCACTTCTGTTGCTGATAAATTAAATGCTGCTATTGGAGCGTCAAGAGCAGCTGTGGATGCTGGATATATAAGCAACGATCATCAAGTGGGTCAAACTGGAAAAGTTGTAGTTCCAGATTTATATATTGCCATTGGTATTTCTGGTGCTATTCAGCATTTAGCTGGGATGAAAGAAAGCAAGGTGATTGTCGCAATCAATAAGGATGGTGAAGCTCCAATTTTTAGTGTTGCAGACTATGGTCTAGAAGCTGATCTTTTTGAAGCAGTACCCCAATTTATTGAGGAACTGAACAAATTAAACACTATACAAAAATAATATAATCTGTAAAAAATTGTTATGTCCAGAGAGTCAATGGAATACGATGTTGTAATTGTTGGTGGAGGACCATCAGGATTAACAACTGCTATTAAATTAAAACAATTAAATTCAAATTTAAATATTTGTGTTTTAGAGAAAGCATCTGAGATCGGTGCCCATATATTAAGCGGAAATGTTTTTGAAACTAGAGCACTGGACGAGTTAATTCCGAATTGGAAAGATTTAAATCCACCAATAAAAACAAAAGTCACTAAGGAAAAATTTTTATTTTTAGGAAAAACAAAATCTTTAAGTTGGCCCACATGGTTGTTACCTGCTGTTCAAAAAAATCATAAAAATTATATTATAAGTCTTGCAAATTTATGTAGATGGCTTGCTGAGCAAGCAGAAACACTCGGTGTAGAAATATTTCCAGGATTCCCAGCAAGTGAGATTTTATTTAATGACGATGGCTCTGTTAAAGGTGTAGCCACTCAGGACATGGGTGTAGACAAACAAGGAAATAAAAAAGATAGTTTTGAACCAGGTATTGAACTTATAGGCAAGGTCACAGTTTTCGCTGAAGGTTGTCGTGGTCATTTAGGAAAACAATTAATTAAAAAATTTAATCTGAATAAAAACAAAGATCCTCAACAATATGGAATTGGATTTAAAGAAATCTGGGAAATAGATGAAAAAAATCATGAAGAGGGATTGGTGATGCATACTGCTGGATGGCCTTTAGATAATAACACTTATGGTGGGAGTTTTATTTATCATGCTGAAAACAAACAAGTTTTTTTAGGATATGTAATAGGTTTAGATTACCAAAATCCTCATCTTTCTCCTTTTGATGAGTTTCAAAGATTCAAAACACATCCATCAATAAAAAAAATTATAGAAGGTGGAAAAAGAATTTCTTATGGCGCTAGAGCTTTAATTGAAGGGGGTATTCAAAGTTTACCAAAAATGTTTATGCCAGGTGCATTACTTATTGGATGTGACGCGGGAACTTTAAACATGCCAAAAATAAAAGGATCTCACACTGCTATGAAAAGTGGAATTTTAGCTGCAGAGGCTATTAATGAACATATTCAGTCTAAAAAAGATTTATCATTATATGAGGAATTATTTAAAAAAAGCTGGTTATATAAAGAACTGTATCAAGCAAGAAATGTAAAACCTAGTTTTAATTGGGGTTTAATTTTAGGAATAATTTTTACAGGAATTGATCAAATTTTATTTAGAGGAAAACTTCCATTTACATTAAGACACAAGCATTCCGATCATGAAACTTTAAAACCTGCAGATAAGATGCAAAAAATTGATTATCCTAAACCTGACAATGTGATTACTTTTGATAAAACAAGTTCAGTTTATTTGACTGGGACTAATCATGAGGATAATCAGCCATTGCACTTACAGCTAAAAGATAAAGATTTACCTATAAAATATACTCTTGAAAAATATGACGAACCAGCTCAAAGATATTGTCCAGCAGGAGTTTATGAGGTTCAAAAAGAAAATGATATTAACAAATTTGTTATAAACGCTCAGAACTGTATTCATTGTAAAACTTGCGATATTAAAGAACCTTCTCAAAATATAGTTTGGGTCACTCCAGAGGGAGGTGGTGGACCAAAGTATGGAAATATGTAATTAGCTATCTAAGAAAATTAGCAAAAATTATTACTATTCCAATAATACCTAGCCAAATAATAAGATTTTTTAAAAAAACTTTTTTATTTTTATTTGCATAATAAAAACCTGGGAAGACCAGTGCAATTACTAATAAAAGATATATGACCGATAAAATATTTTCACCCATAATCCAAATTTATATTATGAAAGATCTATTGCAAATTTTTTGAGTGTTTCGATTGGCAAAATTTTCAATGTATTTTCATGAGTTCGTTTCAAAAAAATCGGGCAACCTTTTCCAGCTTCTACTGCTCTTGCATACCAAGTTGCACAAACACACCAGCCATCTCCATCTTTTAAGCCTGGAAACCCAAATTCTGGGTGAGGTGTGATTAAATCATTTCCAGCTTCTTTACACCATTCCAAAAATTCTGTCGTAACTTTTGCACAAACAGTATGTAACCCATGATCATTTTCATCAGTATTACAACAACCATCTCTATACCAACCAGTAAGAGGATTTTTGGAACATAATTCTAAATTTTCTCCAAGGACATTTTTTTGAATCTTATTTTCCATATACATTATATATATCCTCATCGATTGACGCATTAAATGAGATAGAACGTCTTTCCTCCTCAGTGCCTTTGAATGGAAAAACCGTATGCATTAAATAATTAGGAAATAAATAAAAATCACCAACTTCTGGAGTAATATTAAATGTTGAGGGACAAGTAAACATTCTTGCTCCGTGTATTAGTTGTAAGTTTCCACCTCTATATTTTTTTGATTTTTTTTGCTGAGTACTTTGTCCTAATGATTTAGGAACTTTAAGAAATCCAGCTCCAGAAATATGACCACCATGCCAATGAGTTGGATTATATTCATTTTGAAATTGTCTAACAACCCAAGTTTTTAGCAAATTAAATTTTGATATTTTTTTTCCTTCATTTAATTCCGTGTAAATCTTACA
>CACGUZ010000012.1 GCA_902576375.1 uncultured Pelagibacteraceae bacterium | reverse complement strand
TTAAACTTTATATATCTAATCCTAGTCATAATAGGTGGATCTTTTTTTTCAACAAGCTCTGGTTTAAGATTTATAAAGATTTACTCGCTTTTTAAGTTCTCTTTAAATCAAATTTTGTCTTTTAGCAGGCCAAAAAATGTTTTTATGAATAGATTAATTTTTACAAAAATTAATTTTAATCTTGACGAGATAAATAAATATTTTTTAACAATAATAATATTCATTTTATCTTTATTTATTTTAACTTCATTGCTAAGTTTAAGTGGAATAACATTTGTAAATTCATTTAAATTGTCAATTTTAACTTTGATGAATACTGTTAATTCCTCAATCTATGGTTTAGAGGAATTTGATTTTAACAACCTTCAATTATTTAGTAAATATTGTCTAATTTTCTTTATGATTGTAGGCCGGATTGAGTTATTAACAATTTTACTTTTAATAAAAAAATTCCTTTTTAAAAATTAACTTATTATTGTATATGTAAGATTAATTTTGATGCGCCCTTAGCTCAGCTGGATAGAGCATCGGTTTTCTAAACCGAGGGTCGTAGGTTCGAATCCTTCAGGGCGCGCCAGACATCATTTTTAACTGTAATTTTGATATAATTATTATCTTGACTAGAATTTCATTGGGTCAAAAATCCCAATAAATTCCTCTTGAAGAGTATTTTTGAACATGCTTAAATTAAGAATATTCAAAAGTAATTTTGAATTATTTGTTAACAAATAAATAAACAATAGGAAGAAATATGTTTAAATACTTAAAACAATTAACTTCTTTAGTTGCTATGGTAGCTGTGTTGTTCACTTTTACAACAGAGTCTATGGCTGCTAAAAAATCTAAAACACTTAAAAACACTCAAAAGAAGGGTTTTGTAAGATGTGGAGTATCTCAAGGTCTTCCAGGATTTTCTAATGCTGATGCTGCAGGAAATTGGACTGGTATTGACGTTGATGTATGTAGAGCAGTAGCTGCTGCAGTACTAGGTGATGCAAACAAAGTTAAGTTTACACCATTAAGTGCTAAAGAAAGGTTTACAGCTTTAACTTCTGGTGAGATTGATATCTTATCAAGAAACACAACTTGGACTCTTTCTAGAGATGCTGATATCGGACTTACATTCGTTGGAGTAAATTTCTACGATGGCCAAGGTTTTATGGTTAGAAAAAGTTCTGGTATTACTTCAACAAGCCAATTCAAAGATGGTATCTCAGCTTGTACTAACATTGGTACAACAACTGAGTTAAATATGAGAGACTTCTTTAATTCTAAAGGGATCAAATATGAACCAGTTGCTTTTGAAAAAGCTGATGAAGTTGTAGCTGCTTATGATGCAGGTAGATGTGATACTTACACTACTGATAAATCTGGTCTTGCTGCACAGAGAACAAAAATGTCTAATCCAGATGAACACATTGTGTTACCTGAAACTGTATCAAAGGAGCCATTAGGTCCTGTTGTAAGACAAGGTGATTCTGTGTGGGAAGATATCGTAAGATGGTCATTAAATACTATGATCGAAGCAGAAGAATACGGTATTACATCAGCAAATGCAGATATGATGAAAACTTCTGATAACCCAGCTATCAAAAGATTAGTTGGAGCAGAAGGTGAGTTAGGTGCTGCTTTTGGTCTAGATAACGACTGGAGTTTAAGAATTATTAAGCAAGTTGGTAACTATGGTGAAAGCTATAAAAGAAATATAGCTGACACTGGAATTTTACCTGATAGAGGTCCAAATGAATTATGGACTAAGGGTGGAATTCTTTACGTACCACCTGCAAGATAATTGCATATTTAAATGATTAAAAAGGGCTAGATTTTTCTAGCCCTTTTTTTTATAAGCTTCTATATTACTTCCATCGTGAATTTTAAACTTAAAGATATTGTTCCACAATTAATTACAGTTACTGCTGTTGTATTAGTCTTTGGTTTTTTTACTTACAACGCTCAGATTAATATGGAAAATAGAGGTATTGATTTTGGTTATGGGTTTTTATCACAAGAATCTTCTTTCGATGTACAATTTTCATTAATAGAGTACGATGGCTCACACTCATATTTAAGAGCTTATTTAGTCGGGTTATTAAATACAATTTTAGTTTCAGTTATTGGGATTATAATTGCAACTATTCTTGGTGTAATAGTCGGTGTAGCAAGGTTATCTCCTAATTATCTAATAAATAAATTTGCAGCCTTTTATGTTGAATTTTTTAGAAATATTCCATTACTTCTTCAAATATTTTTTTGGTATTTTGCTGCATTAAGAGCTTTACCCCTTCCACAAGATGCAGAAGCGATTTTTGGTGTTTTTTTCTTAACCATCAAAGGTTTATATGTTCCAGCATTTATTTGGCAAAATTTTAGTGTTTTCTTTAATTCAATAGTTGCAGCAATAATTGCAATAATTGTAATTCGTATTTATGCTAAAAGAGTTCAAGAAAACCAAGGAAAACAAATACCAGTATTTTTAATATCAATAGGATTAATATTTATTTTACCTCTTTTAAGTTTTTTGATTGGTGGTGTAGGTGTTTCCTTTGAAGTTCCTGTTTTGAAACAATTAGCTACAACCTCTTTCATATATGAAGGCGGAGTAAGTTTGCCGCCAGAATTAATAGCTCTCACTTTATCTTTATCTCTTTACACAGCTACTTTTATTGCGGAATGTGTAAGAGCAGGAATTCAAGGTGTGGGTAAAGGACAAAAAGAGGCTGCTGCATCAATAGGATTAACTCCAAATCAAGTGCTTAAACTCGTAATTATGCCTCAAGCTTTAAGAATAATAATTCCACCAACAACAAACCAATATTTAAATTTAACAAAAAACTCTTCATTAGCAGCAGCTATTGCCTATCCAGATTTGGTTTTAGTGTTTGCAGGGACTGCTTTAATGCAAACTGGTAAAGCTATTGAAATAGTTTCAATAACTATGTTTACCTATTTAACTTTAAGTATTTCAATTTCACTTTTAATGAATTGGTATAACAAAAAAATTGCAATACAGGAAAAATGATGTCAAAAATAAATTTTTTAAAACCTGATAAAAATAATTTAAATACTTTCTTATACTTAGGTTCTTTTTTATTTTTAATTAGTGTATTAGATGTTTTTATTAATTCATTTTTTAGTTTGAATATAACCGGTTTTTTACCTGGTTTTTTAAGTTTTTTATTTCCACTAATATTAGGTTTTATTGGACTTTATTTCATAAGGATAGAATTTAGCGGAATAAAACAATTAGATCTTTTAAATAAACATATAAATACCAACAATTTTAATGCAGTTCTGTCATTGCTAATTATATTTGTTATTATCAAATCTCTTCCACCTATTCTTAGTTGGTTTGTAATAGATGCTAGTTTTGCAGGTGATACTAAAGATGTTTGTACTGGTTCAGGAGCCTGTTGGACATATATTAAAGTCTGGATGAGAAGATTTATGTATGGGATGTACCCAAATGCTGAACAATGGAGAATAAATTTATCATTTATAGCTTTAGTGTTAATGGGTTCAGTTGGTTATTTTGCAACTGACAGATTTAAGAAATATTTAACACTTTACTATGTTGTTATTTATCCTCTGATTGCATTTTTATTTATCTTTTTCTTTATATCTGGTGGTCCCGTATTTTTTGATTTTTCATATGGAATTATTGCAGCTATTTTATCTATTATTTTAGGATTTTTTATACCCGCTAAATATAAATTCTATTATTTTTTAATTGTACCTTTAGCTCTTTATATAACTTTAAAGTATTTTATATTTTTTGAGGAGTATGTTGAGCTAGGTAAATTAGACGGTTTAAATTGGGTTGAAACCGGAGCTTGGGGAGGATTATCTTTAACTTTTATAATATCTTTTTTCTGTTTAATTTTCTGTTTTCCAATAGGAATGGCTTTTGCTCTTGGTAGAAGATCAAATTTTCCCCTAATTAGATATATTTCAGTTGGCTTTATTGAATTTTGGAGAGGTGTACCTTTAATAACAGTTCTATTTATGTCAGCAGTAATGTTTCCGATGTTTTTACCAGAGGATTTCTTTATTGATAAATTAGTAAGAGCAATTATTGCTATTTCATTATTTGAAGCTGCTTATGTTGCAGAAGTTATACGTGGTGGCTTGCAAGCTTTACCAAGAGGTCAATACGAGGCAGCAAAATCTTTAGGCATGGGATATTGGAAAATGCATATATTTGTAATTCTTCCCCAAGCACTTAAGCTAGTAATACCAGGTATTGCAAATACATTTTTAGCTTTGGTTAAAGATACTCCTTTAATATTTGTAGTAGGTCTTTTGGAAATAGTTGGAATGTTAAATTTAGCAAAAACTAATCCAAAATGGTTAGGTTTTGCAATGGAAGGATATGTTTTTGCAGCAATAATTTTCTGGATTATTTGTTATGCAATGAGTAAATATAGTTATAATTTAGAACAAAAATATAAAACAGATAGATAAAAAATTATGTCAGACAGCATCATTCAAATTAATAATATGAATAAATGGTTTGGTGACTTTCAAGTTTTAAAAAAAATTAATCTAGAGGTTAAACCAAAAGAAAAAATTGTAGTATGTGGTCCTTCAGGATCTGGAAAATCAACTTTGATTAGATGCATTAATAGATTAGAGGAACATCAAGAGGGAAATATTATTGTTGATGGTACTGAATTGACAGAAGATACAAAAAATATTGAACAAATAAGAGCTGAGGTTGGTATGGTATTCCAACAATTTAATTTATTTCCTCATTTATCAATTTTAGACAATTGTACATTGGCTCCTATCTGGGTAAAAAAAATGCCAAAGAAAGAGGCAGAGGAACTAGCATTGAAACATCTAGAAAGAGTGCAAATTCTTGATCAAGCACAAAAATATCCAGGTCAATTATCTGGTGGACAACAACAAAGAGCTGCAATAGCAAGAGCTTTATGTATGGAGCCAAAAATAATGCTTTTTGATGAACCTACATCAGCTTTAGACCCTGAAATGATTAAAGAAGTGCTTGATGTAATGGTAAATCTTGCAAAACAAGGTATGACTATGATTGTTGTCACTCACGAAATGGGTTTTGCTAAAGAAGTTGCTGATCAAATGATATTCATGGATGAGGGAATGATTGTAGAAAAAGCTGATACCAAAGAATTTTTTGCTAATCCTAAGAGCGATAGAACCAAACTTTTTCTAAGCCAGATACTATAGATACAAGTAATTTCAAGTAATTTTTCTTAAATTTTATCATAAGTATTGCTTGACATATTTTTGGAATAGCAGGTATTTCCAAAAAAATAAAAAAAAAATACTGTTGCAGTAAAGATTAAAAACTTGTTCAATCTGTGTTTAATAAAAATTAAGAGGGGTCTTAATGGAAGATAATTTTAATAAGCATTTAGGCAATAAGCTTAAGCTTAGACGACTAGCATTAGGTTTAACGCAAACAAAAGTAGCAAAAGCAATCAACGTAACATTCCAACAAATTCAAAAATATGAAAAGGGTACAAATGGTGTGAGTTCAATAAGATTACTACAACTCTCAAATTATTTAAAAGTGCCAATAAACTATTTTTTTGAAGATTTTTCAGAATACTTAATAAATTTAGAGAAATCTCAAGAAGGTCATATGACAGTTAATTACAATTTCTTGGTAAAGTTATATTCAGAATTAAATAACGATCAAAAACTGAAATTTAATAAATCTTTACAAGTTTCTAATAATATTTCAAAGGTTGGGTAGTTTTTTGGCTCCTCGGGCAGGACTCGAACCTGCGACCAATTGATTAACAGTCAACTGCTCTACCAACTGAGCTACCGAGGAATATAAAAAGCAAACTTACTTTTTTTTCTAACTAAAACAAGATTTTTTTTGGAGGCAACGCCCGGAATCGAACCGGGATACAAGGATTTGCAATCCTCTGCGTAACCATTCCGCCACGTTGCCTTATGTTTTAGATGATAGCTACATAAGTTTTATATAAAATTTTTAAGATTAGTCTATCAAATAACGTTTTAATTTGATTATTGTTAATTTAGATTAATAAATTATAAACTAACTATATCCAAGATGAGTGATAAATATATACATTCCAATGTAGAAGATAAGATCTATTCGTATTGGGAAAAAAATAAACTATTTAAACCTCAAAAAAAATCTAAAAAATTTTCAGTTGTAATTCCGCCACCAAATGTAACTGGAAGTTTACATATGGGACACGCTTTGAATAATTCAATTCAAGACATGCTAGTTCGATATTATCGAATGAATAATTATGAAACATTATGGCAACCAGGCACAGACCATGCTGGTATTGCTACCCAAGCACTTGTAGAGAAAAAACTTGAAAACGAAAATTTAGATAAAAATAGTCTTGGACGAGAAAAATTCATCGAAAAGGTTTGGGATTGGAAAAATCAGTACGGTGATATAATTATTAATCAATTAAAAAAACTTGGCTGTTCATGTGATTGGTCCAGAAATGCATTCACCATGGATGAAAATTTATCAAAATCTGTAATTAAAGTTTTTGTCGAGTTGCATAAAAAGAAATTGATCTATAAAGCAGAAAAATTAGTAAATTGGGATACAGTATTAAAAACTGCGATTTCGGATTTAGAGGTAGATCAAAGAGAAATGAACTCTAAAATTTACTACATTAGGTACCCAATAGATAAATCATCAGAGTTTATCACTATAGCCACAACCAGGCCTGAAACTATGCTTGGAGATACAGCTATTGCAGTTAATCCAAAAGATAAAAGATATAAAAGTGTTGTCGGTAAAACAGTCACTATACCTATTGTAGGTAGAAAAATTAAAATAATAAAAGACAATTATGCAGATCCGGAACAGGGAACAGGAGCATTAAAAATTACCCCAGCTCATGATTTTAATGATTATGATGTAGGGCAGAGAAATAAACTCGAAATAATAAATGTTTTTACTGAAGAGGGTAAAATAAATGAAAATGGACCAAAAGATTATATGGGTTTGGATAGATTTGATGCTCGTAAAAAAATATTAAATGAACTTAAAGAAAAAAATTATTTTGTTAAAGAGGAAAATATTAAAAATAAAGTTCCTTATGGAGATAGATCTAATTCTGTTATCGAACCTTTTTTAACTGAGCAATGGTTTGTTGATGCAAAAAAATTAGCTATCAAAGCAAAAAAAATTGTTAAAACAAAAAAAACAAATTTTTTTCCAAATAACTGGTCTAAAACTTATTTTCAATGGATGAATAATATTGAGCCTTGGTGTGTTTCTAGACAGTTGTGGTGGGGTCATCAAATCCCAGCATGGTATGGACCTGACAATAAAATATTTGTTGCTTTAAATGAAAAAGAAGCAAGCAAGCAAGCTAAGAAATATTATAAAAAAGATGTAAAATTAGCAAGAGATCCTGACGTATTAGATACTTGGTTTTCTTCCGGTTTATGGCCGTTTGCAACTTTAGGATGGCCAGATAAAAAAGATTTCGTAAAGAAATTTTATCCAACCACAGTTTTAGTAACTGGCTTTGATATCATTTTTTTCTGGGTTGCAAGAATGATTATGTTTGGAATGGAATTTCTTAATAAAGAACCTTTTAAAGACATCTATGTTCACGCTTTAGTAAGAGATGAAAAAGGACAAAAAATGTCTAAATCTAAAGGCAATGTAATTGATCCATTAGACTTAATTGAAAAATATAGTGCAGATGCATTACGATTTACTTTACTTTCAATGGCTTCACCTGGAACTGATGTAAAACTTTCAGAGGATAGAGTTAAAGGTTATAGAAATTTTTTAAATAAATTGTGGAATGCAAATAATTTTTTAATCACAAACAATTGTGATTTTAATAAGACTGATAAAGCTCCTAAAACTAACTTAAATATCAATAAATGGATTTATTCTGAATTGATCGAAATAAAAGATAAAATTCAAAAGAATATTAAAGACTATCGATTTGATGAGGCAGCCAAAAATGCTTATCAATTTGCTTGGCATTCATATTGTGACTGGTATATCGAACTTTCAAAAACAATCCTTTATTCAGATGATGAAAAATCAAAAAAAGAGGTAAAAGAGGTATCAGCTTATGTATTTAAACAAATACTTATTATGCTTCATCCATTTATCCCATTTGTCACTGAGGAAATATGGTTAAAAAATAAGTTTGATAAATCGAATAAGAATTTCCTTATGTACAAAAACTGGCCATCAGGAAAAGTCAAAAAAGATAAATCCCAAAGGGATGTAGAGAAAATCATCAATATCATCTCAGAACTAAGATCGTTTAAAAATGAATTAAATGTCAGTCCAGGTTCTTTTGTAGATCTTTCTATGAATAAGATAGCTAAAAAAAATCGATCTTTGATGGATAATAATGAAATAATCTTAAAAAAACTTGGTCGTATCAATAATTTTTTTAAAAAGGATCAAGATCGACCTTCTGCAACTCTCGTAATTTCAGGTGATATTTTTAAGATTTATTTTGATGAAAATGTTGATTTAAGTTTAATCAAAGAAAATTTACTAAAAAGACAAACAAAATATCAAGATGAATTAGATAA
>CACGUZ010000011.1 GCA_902576375.1 uncultured Pelagibacteraceae bacterium | reverse complement strand
GAGATTTTAGATTCTTTTAACAACAAACACAAAAACATTAAATTTGAATAAATTTTAAATCAAATGACTAAAAATAGTTTATCAAAAAAAGAAATAATAGAATTACTCCCACATAGAGAGCCTATGTTGTTAATAGATGAGTTAATAGATATCAAACATCTTCATTCAGCTACAGCAATAATGAATGTTAAAAAAGATGCCTTTTATGTCGATGGACATTTTCCAGGAAATCCTGTTTTACCAGGGGTTTTAATTGTAGAAGCTTTTGGTCAAGCTGCTGCTGCTCTTACTGCTCACGGCATAGATAAAAAAGAATATGATAATAAACTTGTTTTTTTAATGAGTGTAGAAAAAGCAAGATTTAGAAATCCAGTGATTCCTGATTGTAGATTAGAATTAAAAATTGAGGCAATACGATCACATGGAAGAGTCTGGAAATATAAGGGTGAGGCATTTGTAGATGGCAAAAAAATGTCGGATGCACAATGGTCAGCTACAATTGTAGATAGGAAATAATTAGCAATAAATCTTGATAAGCTTTTAAGATAGGTTTTGATATTAAACTTACTAATGATCAATCCTTTTTTCAAAAATACTGGACCTCATAGTATAAATTTTTTGCTTAAAGCAACTGATTTAAAAAATGAGAATTTACCCGATGATAAAATCACAGATATTAAAGATCTTAATTCATCTCAAAAAAATGAAATAACTTTTCTCCACTCAAAAAAATATACTTATTTAGCTAAAAAAACGAAAGCTTCTTACTGCTTAACATCTGAAAATTTTCAATCATTTTTACCAGTAAGTTGTAAGGCTATTATTACTGACAAAGTTTTATTACATACTGCTCAAATAACAAAAATTTTTTATCCAGATTCTATTACTGACGATTATGATAGTACTGTTAAAGACGTAAATGAAACTAAATTTAAAGGCAAAGTAAAATTAGGAAAAAATGTTCTTATTGGTGAAAATGTAAAAATTGGAGCAAATTGTTTAATTGGTCATAATTCGATTATAGAAAAGAATGTAAATATAGGTGATAATTGTTCTATAGGATCAAATGTAATTATTAGAAATTCATTAATCAAAAACAATGTTCACATTTTAGACGGGTGTGTAATCGGAAAAAAAGGATTTGGTTTTTTTCCAAGTAAAGATGCTAATTTTAGATATCCTCAAATAGGTATTGTAATAATTGAAGACAATGTTGAAATAGGTTGTGGATCTACAATAGATAGAGGTTCTATATCAAATACAATCATTGGAAAAAATACGTATTTAGATAATCAAATACATGTAGCTCATAATGTAAAAATTGGTGAGAATTGTATTATTGCTGGACAAGTAGGTTTTGCTGGAAGCTCAATTTTAGGTAATAATGTTATGATTGGAGGCCAGGCAGGTATTTCAGGTCATCTTAAAATCGGAAATAATGTTCAAATCGGTGGTGGTAGTGGAGTTATAAAAAATATTCCTGATAACTCTAAAGTAATGGGTTATCCGGCAAAAAATTTAAAAAATTTTATCAGAGAAAATAAATGATAGATAAAACAGCTATTATAAATAAAAATGCAAAAGTTCATCCAAGCGTTAAGGTTGGACCGTATTCTGTTATTGGCCCCCAAGTGGAAATTGAAGAAAACACAGAAATACAATCACATGTAAGCATTACTGGAAATACCAAAATCGGGAAAGGAAATAAAATTTATCCATTCGTTTCAATTAATGATCCTCAAGATTTAAAATATAATGGTGAGAAAACAAGTTTAGTTATTGGGGATAATAACAAAATAAGAGAATATGTAACAATAAATCCTGGAACAATTGGTGGTGGAGGTAAAACTATAATTGGAAATAATTGTTTATTTATGATTTCATCTCACATAGCTCATGATTGTAGGGTTGGGAACAATGTCATTATAGCAAACAATGTGCCTTTAGGAGGTCATGCTATAATTGAAGATAATGTGGTTATAGGGGGAAATTCTGCTGTTCAACAGTTTACAAGAATTGGTAAAATGGCAATGATTGGAGGAATGACAGGAGTATTGCACGATGTTATTCCTTTTGGATTATCAACAGGTAACAGAAATTCATTACAAGGATTAAATCTTATAGGCTTAAGAAGAGCTAAATTTGAAAATAAGGATATTTTAGGATTAGGTGAGGCATATAAAGAAATTTTCGCTACCAAAAATATCAATGAAAATATAAGTAAATTAAATGGTTCATTTCATGAAAATCCATTAGTTAAAGAAGTAATAGAATTTATTACTAAGGATAAAAAAAGGTCTATTTGTACCCCATTTTCATAAGATGATAGGATTAATTTTTGGTGACACAGATTTTCCAAATAAAATACTTAAGACAATCAAGAAAAGAAAATTAAAGTATATAATAATAGATTTATCTACATCCAAGAAATTTAAAAGAGATAGTAGATCTTATTCAGTTTCCATTGGTCAATTTGGTAAAATAATTGATATTCTTGAAATAAATAACTGTAAAAAAGTTTTATTTGCAGGCAAAGTTAATAAACCAAACTTTTCCAAATTAAAGTTAGATTTTAAAGGAATTTATTATATTCCAAGAATTATCAAAGCGTCCAAGCTTGGTGATGCTGCAATTTTGAAAGAAATTATAAAAATATTAGCTCAAAACAGGATAAAAACTGAAAATTCTCTTAAATTTAATCCAGAGCTTACACTTAAAAAGGGGAATTATTCAAAGATTAAACCAAATAATATTGATCAATTAGATATTAAGAAAGCTATTAAAACGCTAAATAATTTAAAAGCATATAATTACAGCCAAGCTGTAGTAGTCAGAAATAAAAAAGTAATTTCAATAGAGGCAAAAGGTGGAACTAAAAAAATGCTTGAAAAAAGTAAAAGTAAAAAATTTCGAAATTGTGGTGTTTTAGTTAAGTTTCCGAAAAAGAAACAGGATCTCAGAGTTGACTTACCTACTATTGGTTTAAAAACTTTAAAACAAAGTAAGATAGCTGGATTAAAAGGCATTGTGGTAAAAGGTAATCAACATGTATTTTTAGATAAAAATAAATGTATTAGTTTTGCTAATAAAAATAAGATGTTTATTTCAGTTAAATGAAAAAAATTTTTATATTAACTGGTGAACCCTCAGGAGATAAATTAGCCTCAACTGTAATTACAAAGCTTCAAAAAAGTCACTCAGATATAGAATATTTAAGCGTTGGAGGTTCTCATTTAAATAAACTTGGCATCAAATCAATATATGATCTTAAAGAAATAACTTATATTGGTTTTACTAGTGTTATTTTAAATCTATTTAAAATCAGAAATAAAATTAATGAAACTGTAAATAAAATAATTGAATTTAATCCTGATATTCTTTTTAGTGTAGATAGCCCAGATTTTACCTTAAGAGTTGCTAAAAAAGTAAAAAGTATCAATCCTAATATTAAAACAATACATTATGTTGCACCACAAGTATGGGTATGGCGAGAGGGCAGGGTTAAGAGTTTTAAAAAGTTTTTAGACCACGTTTTATTACTATTCAATTTTGAAAAAAAATATTTTGATAAAGAAAATATTAAAAATACTTTTGTTGGTCATCCATTACTTGAAAGTAAAGAGAATGTTAAAACAGATTTATCAAATATGATTGACGACAATAAAAAAATTATATCTTTATTCGCTGGAAGCCGTACATCTGAAACTAATATTCTTTTACCAATTTTGTTAAACTTCATCAAATTAATGAATGAAAAATTTAATAAATATAATTTTGTTTTTCATGCAACTGATCAAAATAAAAGTTTAATTAAAAACGAGATACAAAAAAAGAATTTTAGTAATGTTGAAGTCATATCTGATGAAAACATTAAAACTCAGATATTATCAAATTCTATATTTGCTGTAGCAAAGTCTGGAACAGTTTCTTTAGAAATATGTAATTTAAAGATACCATCGATTATTATCTATAAAATGAATTTTATAAATTTTTTAATTGTAAAATTTTTAGTTAAAACAAAATTTGCAAATATAATTAATATTATAAATAAAAAAGAAGTCATTCCTGAATTAATTCAAAAAGAATGCAATGCAAAAGAAATTTTTAGATCTGTTGTTTATTTCTTAAAAAATCCAGATTTAATGAAAAAACAAATTAATGAGATAAATAATACTTTAGATGAAATTAAGTCTAGAACTTCGTCATCTATGGAGGTCTCTTTGATTTTACAGAAATATCTGTCTTAATTTCCTTGAAATAAATTTTTTTTTAAGTTTAATTATTTTTTTATGAAGATGACTAAACTTAAATTCTATCTTGTACATTTTTTTTTAATATTTTTTTTTAGTTCAAACACTGTTTTTTCAGCAAGTTTTAATTTTCCTTCATCATTAACAACTAATACATCAGATTTTGTTCTACTATCTGAAACAGGCACTACTCCATCTGTGAGTGGCTTTTCAACTGATGTACTTATCACGATAAGAGCTACAGCTGGTTTTGTGAAAATCACAACGGTCTCTGGACTTGAACAAATCAATGGATATTGTGGATACACAGCAGACTCAAGCTCTGAACCTAGCAATTGTGCAGATGATAATAGATCTGAAATTGGATTTGAGGGCACACAAAGTGAAGTAAATGCAGCATTAGCAACACTTTCTTTTAAAGGAGATGGAAGTACTTCTAGCGTTTCTATTACTGCTTCTGCAACACCCACTGGTGCTGCCTATAATTCTGAAAACGGTCATTATTATAGAGCTGTTTCTGCAACAGATATTAGATGGGATGATGCTAGAGCTGCAGCAAAAAGTGAAGCACAAAAATTTAATGGATTAACTGGTTACTTAGTAAATATTACAACTGCACAGGAAAATGACTTTGTGGCAAATAAAGTTTCTGTAAATGCTTGGACTGGAGGATCTGATAGTGGAACTGAAAGAGTTTGGAGATGGATGGATGGGCCTGAAGCTGATCAAACTTATACTTGTCAAAAATTTGGTACTGGTGGAACAGGTGAGGAAAGTCCAATCAACGGTGTCGTATGTACAGAACAAAGTTACTTAAATTGGGATTTTGGAGAACCTAATCAATTTAATGGAACACAAGAAGATTATATGCATGTGTATGGTACTGGAGTTAGAAAAGGGAGTTGGAATGATTATACAATAAATAATACAAACGTTGATGCATATATTATTGAGTATGGTGGTATGGGTGGAACCGCTACAGTCCAAGGCACAGCAACAATTTCAATAACATCTACAGAAGCAAGCGATAGTACATATACTGCTTTTGATGATAAAGAATTAGTTGGTATCGTAGAAGGACAATCAGAAGGTTCGAAAAGATTTATTTATAATTCAACTAATGCTGTCTTAGAGAGAATAGAATGGCATAGAACGACAAAAAAAAATGATAACATTAAATTTAAGGATATAGGAATAAGTATAGATTTAAAAGAAAACACATATCCATATGCAAAATTATTAGACTCGTATCTTTTAAGGGGCAACATCGAGAAAAAACATATAATTTCCGAAAAAAATATTGAAAAATTTGTAAACGAGCTTCCTCTTTCCAATTATTTAAAAAATGAATTTGGATTGTTACCCCAAGAGTGGAAAATTTGGAGCTCAGGCTATTTTAAAAAAGGAAAAATTAAAGCTAGAGTTAATAAAAAAAAAGAAGATTTTGACTCAAATGCCTTAACAATTGGTATGGATAAAATAATAGATGAAAATAAACTTGTTGGTTTTGCTTTGAGAAAAGAATACGAAAAAAACGATATTGGTAAGTCTGGTACAGAAATAAAATCTCATTCGACTAGCATAACAGCCTATTCTAGCACTTATCAAAGTCATTCTTTTTTTATTGACGGTTTGGTAGGTTATGGACGCATCAGTAATAGTCTTATTAGAATTGAGGAAGCTAATACCTCTAATTCCTTAACAGGAAAAAGAGATATCAATCAATTTTTTGGATCAATTAAATTTAATAAATTAACAAACAAGGATAAATTCACTTCTTTATTGTTTGGAAGGGGTGATTTTGGTTTTTCAATTTTGGAAGGCTTTACAGAATCTGGAAATATACAAGCTCTCAAATTTGAAGAGCAAATGTTGCAAAATAGATCTATTTCCATTGGCAGCCTATTGAAATATAAAAAGAAAATAAATAGAGGACATTTTTTACCTTATGGTAGGTTGGAATTTTTTGAAAATTTTTCTCCTCATTCAACGGTAAAAGCAGCATATGTATCTAGTCCTGATACAAAATATAATCATATAATAAAAGAAAAATATGATAATTCGATTAAACTTGAAATAGGTTTTGACCTTAATCTTATTGATAGTTGGTATATATCGACTTCCTTGAGAAGATTATATAGAAATACTGGTAACTTTGAAAATGAACTTGCTATCAAAGCTAGCAAACCTTTCTAAATTAATTCTAATCTTTTAATTACTTCATCTTTATCTAAAGATTGAATAATATCGTAAATGCCTGGACCAAATTTCGATCCCGCTAGTAATATTCTGAGTGGTTGACCGACCCCCTTAAAATTTGTTTTATGTGATTTTATCAAATTTTCAATTATTGGTTCTAAAACTTCTCTAGTAGGTCGTTCAATTTTTTTAAATTGACCAATGAAATCTGAAATTATCTTTTTTGCGTTATCATCAATTAATTTTATATCTTCTGGATTAATATTAATTTTATCTAATAAAATATATTGAGCATTATTAAATATATCCTCTAGAGTTTTAGCTTTATTTTTAAGAAATTTGAGTGATTTTCTTAGCTTATCTTTTTTATTAGAGTTAATTTCATTTTTATATAATTTGCAGTATTCAGTTAATTGATTGAATAAATCATTCTCATTAATATTCTTAATATAGTGCTCATTCATTGATAAAATTCTACTCATATCAAGTTTAGAGGGAGATTTACCAACACCCTCTAAATTAAAAAATTTTATACTTTCCTCTAATGTAAATATTTCCTTATCTTTGTAAGACCAGCCTAATCTTAAAAGATAATTTCTAAGAGCATCAGGCATAATTCCAATTTTTGAGTAATCATCTAATGTAGAAGCCTGATCTCGTTTTGATAGTTTTTTTCCTTCTAATGTATGTATCAATGGTATGTGAGCAAATGAGGGCAATTCCCATTTCATGGCTTGATAAATTTGAATTTGTTTGAAGGTATTTATTTTATGATCATCACCTCTAATAATATGTGTCATATTCATTTGGTGATCATCTACAGATGCTGATAAATTATATGTAGGAGTTCCATCGTTTCTTAAAATAATAAAATCCTCAATTGTATTATTTTCAATTTCGACATCACCTTGAACCAAATCTTTCAATACTGATTTTCCATCAATCTTACTTTTAAATCTTATAACAGGTTTAATATCTTTGGGAGCATCATTTTCATTTTTATCTCTCCATTTTCTATCGTAAATATAAGGAATCTTTTTTTGCCTTGCTCTTTTTTTTTGTTCTTCTATTTCTTCACTTGAACAGTAACATTTATATGCATTTCCGTTTTTTAAAAGCTCATTTGCAACTTTAATGTGATCATCTAATTTTTTTGATTGAATATATTCTTTCCCATCATAGTTGATACCAATCCATTTAAGTGATTGTATTATTTGATCTTTGAATTCATCTTTAGATCTTTCTTTATCTGTATCTTCTACCCTTAAGTAAAATTTGCCGTTATGATTTTTGGAGTATAACCAATTAAATAAAGCTGTTCTAACACCACCAATATGCAATGCACCGGTAGGTGAGGGAGCAAATCTAGTTGCTACTTTTTTCATTAAAATGGTTTAGACTATTTTTTTAGAAGTTTCTATATAAAGATACTAATACACCCTGAACTTTTACTCTATCAGGGCCAAAGATTTTAGTTTCGTAATTTTTGTTGGCACTTTCTAACGCTACAACTTTACCTTTTTTTCTAATTCTTTTTAACATTGCTTCATGTTCATCAATTAGAGCAACAACGATTTTTCCATTATCAGCTGTATCTGTTCTCTTAATAATTACTGTATCACCTTCATGAATTCCAGCTTCAATCATCGAGTCCCCCTGAACTTTTAAACCAAAATAATCTCCATTTTTCTCTAAATTACCTGGCAAAGGTATTCTTGAAACCTCGTTTTGAATAGCTTCAACAGGTGTTCCAGCAGCAATTTTTCCTAAAACTGGTACCTCAGCATCATCTGATGATAAATTTTCCTCATCTAAACCACCTTTAATAACACTTGGTGAAAAACTATTATAAATATCATTTGCAGAAGCTGTTTCTGGCAATTTAATTACTTCTAATGCTCTTGCTTTATGAGCAAGTCTTTTAATAAAACCTCTTTCCTCTAATGCACTTATAAGTCTATGAATTCCAGATTTAGATTTTAGGTTTAACGAAGCTTTCATCTCCTCATAAGATGGAGAAACACCAGAGCTTCTCAACTTTTTGTTGATAAATAAGAGCAGGTTTTTTTGTTTTTTTGTTAGCATAAGAACAAATATCGTACAAAATCTGTTCTACAAAAGTTCTTTTCAATTCACAATAGTAAAAAACCCAATAAAATAGGGAATTATTTGACTAAAGAACCGAAAAAATAGAATTATTTTTTAAATTTTTTAGAAGTGATTCACCAATTAAAAAAGTTTTAATAGATGTTTTATTTGAGAGTTCTAATAGTTCATCTTTTGTTTTAATTCCACTTTCAGAAATTAATGGACCTTTATGATTAACCAAAACATCATGAATATCAAAAGTTGTATTTATGTCAGTTTTAAGAGTTTTTAAGTTCCTATTATTGATACCGATTAATGCATCTTTAAATTTTAAAGCCTGTTTTGCTTCCTCAACTGTATGTACCTCAACTATAACAGACATATTTAATTTTAGAGCTTCCTCATATAATTCATTTGCAAGGCTTTCACTTACACCAGCTAATATAATTAATATTGCATCTGCTCCATAACTCTTCGCTAATGGAATTTGAAATTTATCTACAAAAAAGTCCTTACAAAGAATTGGTAAATTAATATTCTTTTTAATTTCACTTATATGTTTTAAATCTCCTAAAAAAAAATTTTCTTCAGTCAAAACAGACAAACAAGTAGCTTTATTATTATTATATATGTTAGCTATTTTTACAGGGTCATAATCATTTATGATTACACCTGCAGAAGGACTAGCTTTTTTGATCTCAGCAATAATTGAAAGTTTATTTTCCTTAATATTTTTTTCAATATTTTCTTTAAAATTAATAAACATTTTATTTTTCTCTATTAATTCATTTAATGAGCCTATAGAAATATTTTTTTTAGATTTTTCTATTTTTTCTATTTTCTTTTTAATTATTTTTTCGAGAACATTTTCAGGCATTTTGAATTGTCTCTAAATGTTTGATAACTTCATTTGATAAAATATGATCTCTTGCATTTTTATAGGCTTCGGCAAACTCTTTATGAGTTTCATTAACAATTAATCCTGCTGCGGCATTTAAACATACTGCTTTAGAAAAATCATTATCTTCACCTTTAAATATTTCAAGCATTTTATTAGCATTAAATTTTGCATCATCACCAACAAGATTTTCAAATTTATCTGCATTTATATTTAATTTTTTTGGATCAATAACGATTTCCGATATATCATTGTTTTTTAATTGAATGACATTTGTTTTAGCATAGGGTGAAATTTCATCTAAACCATCTTCACTATTAACGATCCATGCAAATTTAATATCTAAATTTTTTAAAGCGTTGGCAAATGTTTTTAATAACTTTTTTTCAAAGACACCAACGACTTGTCTTTTAACTAAAGCTGGACTACTCAAAGGACCAATCATATTAAAAATTGTTCTTTTACCAATTTTTTTTCTTGTAGGTCCAACGTATTTCATTGCACTATGGTAATTTGGTGCGAACATAAAACCAAAATTATTTTTTTTAATTTGGGACTCAATATCATTTGGTTCTAAATCGATTTTTATATTTAATGCCTCTAAAACATCGCCAGATCCACATTTAGAAGATACTGCTTTATTTCCATGTTTTGCTACTTTAACACCCATACTGGCAAGCAATAATGCAGAAGCTGTTGAAATATTGAGTGTGTTCATCCCATCACCACCTGTACCACACGTATCAACACAATTTTGCACACTAACTCTTTTTGATTTATTTCTTAGAACGTAAACACCCCCAGCTATCTCATTTGAAACCTCACCTTTAGAGGATAAAAGGGTTAAAAAATCAAATATTTCCTGCTCATTCGCTTTACCTTCCATTAGTAATTCAAAAGCTGCCTTACTTTCTTCAAAAGAGAGATCTTCTTTATTTTTAATCTTATCTATGAATTGTTTCATTGATTTCAAATTCTAATAAAATTTTTTAAAATTTTAATACCTAATTTAGTTTTAATACTTTCAGGGTGAAATTGCACTCCATGAACATTATATTTTTTATGCTGAACACCCATTATTAAACCATCTTTGCTCTCAGCTGTGATTTCAAGATGTTTTGATAGTGTTTTTTTATCAATAATTAAGCTGTGATAACGTGTTGCCTCAAATGATTTTGGAAGATTTCTTAAAATTCCCAATTTTTTTGAGATAATTTTGCTTGTTTTACCATGCATTAGTTTTTTTGCTTGAACAATTTTAGAGCCAAATACTTGTCCTATAATTTGATGACCAAGACAAACACCAAGAATGGGAATTTTTTTATACAAAGATTTTACTATTTTTAAACAATTACCTGATTGATCAGGATTACCTGGGCCTGGTGAGATTACAATTTTATTATATTTTCTTTTTAATATCTCATTAGATGTAATCTGATCATTTCTTATTACATCTACCTTAACTTTTAATGAGGATAAGTAATGATAAAGATTAAAAGTGAAACTATCGTAATTATCTATAAGAATTATTTTTTTCATTTTAAAGCATTTATTAAAGCTTTTGCTTTATTAACAGTTTCCTCGTACTCTTTTAAAGGTTTACTATCAGCAACAATTCCAGCGCCAGCTTGAACATAAAATTTATTATTTTTAGCGACAGCTGTTCTTAAAGCTATACATGTATCAAATTCTCCGTTAGCTGAAAAATAGCCAATACCACCAGCATAAACTTTTCTCTTAGTTGTTTCTAATTCATCAATTATTTCCATAGCTCTAATTTTTGGTGCTCCAGAGACAGTTCCTGCAGGGAAACCAGCTAGAAGTGATTTAAACTTAGAAAATTTCTCATTATACACACCAATGACATTTGATACTATGTGCATTACATGAGAATATCTCTCAATAATAAAACTCTCAGTTACTTTTACCGTATTAATTTTTGAAACTTTACCAGCATCATTTCTTCCTAAATCTAATAACATTAAGTGCTCTGAAAGCTCCTTTTTGTCATTAAGAAGATCTTTTTCATAAAAACGATCCTCTTTTAATGTTTTTCCTCTTGGTCTCGTTCCAGCTATTGGTCTTACAGTAATTTTATTATCTCTTAGTCTCACTAAAATTTCTGGACTCGCACCAATAATTTGGAAGTCATTGAAATTAAAAAAAAACATAAAAGGTGATGGGTTAGTCACTCTAAGTTTTTTATAAATATCAATCGGTTTTTTTGTTAATTTAGCTTCAAATCTTTGACTTAAAACTACCTGGAATATATCTCCTAATTTTATATATTTTTTGGCTGTATTGATCATTTGTAAGAATCTATTTTTAGAAGTATTAGATTTAACTTTAATATTTTTTGATTTTAATGGAGTCCTATTATCTATATTCTTAATTGATGATTGAATAAGTAATTTAAAAAGATCTGATTTTACCTCATCAAATTTTTTTTTATAATCTCTAATCTTTTCGTCTTTATAGATATTTCTAATATAAAAAATCTCTTTTTTTAAATTATCGTGAATAATTAGTGTTCTTGGTCTCAAAAGTCTTACATCAGGTATATTTAGATCATCCTTACAATTATTAGGGATTTTCTCTATATATCTTATTGAGTCATATGAGAAATATCCTGAAATTAAAGAACACAGTTTTGGTAAATTTTTGGGAGTTTCAAATTTAAATTCTTCAATAATTTTCTCAATCAAGTTTTCAGGTTTATCTTTCAGTTTAATTTTCTTTTCATTTTGAATTAAATAAGAAATTTTATTTTTGAATTCCCATATCTTGTCAGGATTTTTGCCAAATATAGTGTATCTTCCTTTGATTTTTCCTTT
>CACGUZ010000010.1 GCA_902576375.1 uncultured Pelagibacteraceae bacterium | reverse complement strand
CATCTTGAGCATTTTTTTAAAGAAGGTTATCAAAAAATCACTACAGTTCAAACTGAATTAATTGATAAAATAAATCTCTTAATAGAGAAACAAAAACCAACTAACTTAAATAATCCATTATTTAGATATGAGATAGATAAAGAAATAGAAGACTTAGTAAAAATAATTATAAAGAATAACTTTAAGGATACAATCCAAGAGCTAGAAGATTGTTACAAGGCTGAGATGAAATTATCATATATAAGAATTAATAGAAATCATGGATATTTAGATGATGAAGAAAAATTTAGTAATTATTTTCATACTGATGGATATATTTTCACTTTTATAAAATTTTTCATAAATTTACATGATGTTGATAATCATCATGGTCCATTAGAACTCATCAAAAAAAAATACGCAAAAGATTTTCTCAAACTTAATTATAAAAAAAAAGAGTATAGAATTTTTGATAAAGATGAAAAATTGAACAATAAATTTAAGTTTAAAAATGTTGGAAAAAAAGGAGATGTATTGATTTGTAGAACGACTGAATTAATGCACCGTGCATCTAAACCTGATTATAATAAACATAGAGATATGCTCTTTTTAGAGTTTGTTCTTTTACCAAAAAAAAATGATTTAAATGAAAATAGAGATATTTTTTCATTAATTAACAATGAACAAGACCACTTAAAAAAATTAGATAACCCAATTTCAAAAAAGCTAACTAAAATTAAAGGAATAAAAAATCTTTTAAAAATTTTTTTTGATTATAAAAAAAACCTAAATTAACTTTAAGAAATTTAAAATTCTGTGAAATTAAAGAAATATAACAAATGCATTTTTTGTGGTTCAAAAACTTTAATTTTAGAAAAAAAACAAAAACTAATTAAAAATTTTTACATAGATGCAATAAAATCAGATCTTAATATTTCAGACAAGATTTTATTAAAAATGAAATTATATAGATGCAAAGTCTGCGATATCTTACAAAATAACCCTTGGTTTACAGATGGCGATGTTTTCAAAATTTATAATCAAATTTACGGACAGCACAACAGAAGTTGGACTAATGTAATAAGGTTTTTTAGAAATGGAATTAAACCAAATCATGGAAAATTATTTGATTTAATCACAAAAAAAATAAAAGTCAAAAACTACGCAGAGTTTAACAGTCCATTTATGGGACTGATGATAGATTTTTTTTCTAAGGAGTTTAAAAATAATACTAAAGTCGCTAACAATGCTTTCACTGATACTCTTAATTATCTTAAATCGAGGCAGGTAGCAGGTAATAACAGTCTAGTGCAAAAAAAAAGTCAGTATAAAGCGACTAAAATTTTAAAAAAAATTAATAGATTTAAAAATTTATATCTAAAAAAAAAAGCTCAAGTTAATAAATTCTTATTTGTAGATAATTCTTTCATGGCATGGGGGATAAATGATAATTATAAATCTGTGAATAGCAAGGCACTAGCGGCAGAATTATTTAATATAAAAATAAATAACATTTATGAAAAGAATAAGGTCAAATTTGATTTATTTGGAATATTTCACACACTAGACCATACAAAGAATCCTAAAAAAATTTTAGATTTTGCCTTAAATAATAGTAACTACGTAATAATTTATTGCCATGTAGACGAAAATTTAGAAAAGCAACATTTGTTTACCTTTACTAAAAATTTTACGAGTTATTTGAGAAAAAAAAAAATAAATGTCTTAGATTTAACATATTTAATAAATAAAGAATATCGGTCTGAGGAAATGTATCTTTTATGCTCAAAAAAAAGAATTTAAAAAAAAATATATATTGATTATTTAAACATGAGATTTTCAGTGGAAAAATTTGATAAAATAGGAAAACATAGATGGAATAAATTTGTTGAAAAATTTAATGGCTCAAATCATTTGCTGACGTGGCAAAATATAAATTATCAAGCAGCTTTTAAAAAAATTAATAATATTTCTTTTTCAGTTCTTGACCATAATAATACAGTCGCTCTTGTAGCTCTTGCGATAAATAATTCAAATTCTCTTAAAACTTTTTCTTTTGGAAATAACCTCACACCTCAACCAATATTCTCTAACGATGTCAATTTTTCTTTAAGAAAAAAAATTTATGAATTTATATTTGATTATATAAACAAATTGGCAAAAAAATACAAAATTAAAGAAATTAATTTTGTATCACACCCGATACATTTTTATGAACACAAAGCAAATATTGAGTCAAAAAATCAATTTGAATTGATAATGTTTAGCTCAAACTATTTAGTACATAATACTTTGATAAATAAATTGAGTATGTTTTCCAAAGATCAATTGTTTTCTCAGTTAAGTAAATATCATAGAAAAAATATAAACAAAATTATGAAAAAAAAATTGAAATTCAGTATTGTTAATTATAAGTCTAAAAAAAGTAATATTAAATATCATTTTGAAAACCTTAAAAAATATCACTTCAAATCTGCCAAAAGAAAAACAAGGCCTAAAAAAACATGGGATTTAATGTTTGATCAAATTTTAGATAATGAGGCAGACTTATTTTGTTTATTAAATAAATCAATTCCAATATCTTATTTGTATTGTGGTAGATATAAGAATTTTGCATGGGGATGGTCACAAGTTAATTTGGAAGAATATGAAAAAGAATTTATGCCAAGACATTTATTGGAATGGGAAACTATGATGTATTATAAAAGAAATAATTTAGACTTTTACGAGTTAGGAGAAAGATTTTTTTAAACAAAAAAAATTTAATCCATCTGACAAAGAAATAAAGATATCTGAATTTAAAGAAAAATATGGAGCAAATTTTTACCCGAAATCAGAATTTAAAATACGAATTAATCCAAAATAAGGAAATTTTTAGATTCCTTAATTCTGGAAAGTTAGGATTAAATTTAATCTTAGATTATTTATCTAGCTTAAATAAATTTGACCAAAAGTTTGATGAAGTTCTTATTCCAAAATATATGGGTCAGTGGATTTATTCATCTCTCAATCAAAAATGTATAACTACTCCGGTATTTACCAAAAATACTAAAATTATTTATATCTATCATCAATTTGGGGTTCCACAAAAATTTACAGAATTAAAAAAGTTTGCAAGAGAAAATGATTTATTAATTATTGAAGATTGTGCTCATATTTTAGATGGTTATATGAATGAAAAAGATCGCATAGGATATTTGGGAGATTTTACAATTTTTAGTTATTCTAAATTTTTTAAGTGTTATTTATTAGGTGGAATACGATCAAACTCGAGGGATTTTATTGATTATTTCGACAATCAAATTAGCAGATCTTCCAAAATTCAATCCTTTATTAACTATCTTTTAATTAGATTAGGTTACGCAATGAAAATGAATAGTAATTTGAGAAAAAAATTTTTTAATATGAACTATTCTTTATATAATTTCCCTTCTAAACACCTAATTTTTTTACAAAAAATATTCGAACAGCAACTCTCTAAAGAATTTAATTTACGATTAAAAAGATTTCAGTATGCAAAAGTAAAATTAGGCAATATTAAAGAAATGGACTTTCTGAAATATCAAGATTTAATACTTTTTAAAATGCCTATAATTTTAAATCCAAATTTAAAGCAAAAAATAATTAAAAAATTTGAGATTGAAAAATTAAAATATGAATTAATGCATTTTGATATAAACAGAAACATGTTGAACCCCGATTATCAAAAAGTAATAATAATTGATATTGGCAGCGAAAATAAAGACTTTGAAAAGCAAATAGAAATAATTTTGAATGTATAAAAGTATTAAAGATTATCAATGGCCCTCATCTTTTTTACAAGAAAAAAAGTATATAAAAAAAAAACAAATAAATAATTCAATGAAATTACGAATTATTGAAAATTTTTTCAAAAAACAATTTTTTGAACAAAATGTTTTTTTATTTCCATCTGCGAGATCATGCATCGGTTTAATAATAAGATATCTTAAAATAAATAGATCAAATGAGGTTTTTGTAAATAAATGGGTTTCTCATTGTATATTTAACACTGTTGGTGCATATTCAAATATTACCACAAGATATTATAATCCTGATTTATCAATATTAGTTCACAAATGGGGAAATATCCAAAAAGTAAAAAAAAGTCGCAAAAAAAAAATTATTGAGGACTCAGTTGATAGTATTATTCTTAATAAAAAATCTTTTTTTATAAACAATGGCGATTTTGAAATTTTTTCTCTACCCAAAATAATTGGAAGTGTTACGGGTGGTTTGGTAGTTTCAAAAGATAAGAATTTTTTTAAATTTTGCAAAGATCAACAAAAAAAAAATAAAAAATTGGGTATATATCAATCAGAGGAAAAATTTAAAGATTTATCGATTAATAAAAAATTTAGTACATGGCTTTATCATGAAAGTTGGAATACATATATGGACTGTAATTCTCTTGATAATATAATTAGTTGTTTAAAGAATTTTAAAAAAAATAAAGAAATAATTTTGAAAAGAAATCAGTTTATTTCAAAAAATTTCAAGTTAGGCAATTTACATACAGACAGAATAGGACCAGTTATTATTATTCCCTTTAATAAGGTTCAAAATTTTAAAAAACTCGAAAAATATCTTTTAATAAGACATATAAATAAAAACAAGTATTCTCTTGATTCTTTTAAAAAGGTTTTCATTCTACCAACACATTTCAAAATTACAGATAAGAAATTTTTAGTATATATAGATATTTTAAACAAATGCTTAAAAAAAAATGCAAAAAAAAAATAACATTTTTTAGCAGTCAATCAAGCGACGATGAAAATTTAAAAATATTAATAAATAGGCTAGAAAAAAAATATGAAATAAAAAAATTTTATTCAACCACTTTCGAAAAGTTTAGAAATGAAAAAAAATTTAAGAAAAATAAAGAAAAATTTTTACTAAATAAATTCAAAAGGATAATCTCAAATTCAAACCTTATAATAACTGGCTCGGCAAAGCATAATTATGAGAAAAAGTTATGGAAGATTTCAAAAACTCTTAACGTAAAAACACTTTGCCTTGTTGATTCATGGGTAAATTTAAATGTTCGATTTAATAAAAAAAATTATCCAAATTTTATAATTTTCCCAAATGGTAAAGTAAAATTAACTTTATTAAATTTTTTAAAAAAAAATTCTAAATTAAGTTTTTTGGGACAGCCCTATTTAGAAAAAATTTCAAAAATTAATTTTAAAACAAAAGAACAAAATATTTTGTTTTTATCCTCTAGGCAAAATTACATTAAAGATCTCAAGATTTTGAGGAAAATTTTAAATAAATACTCAAAACTTAGAGTAATCTTGAAAATTCACCAAAAAGACAAAAGCAGAAAGTGCTTCAAAGATTTAAAAAAAAGAAAAATTAAGAATTTAATTATAAGCTCAGAACATTTGAATAGTTTACTATTAAAAACAAAATATGTTTTTGGTGTTTATACTATGGGATTGTTAGTTTCAATAATTGCAAAAAAGACCACTTTTGTTGCACTAAATAGTAAAAATAAAAAGGAATATCTACATTACTTATTAAAAAGGTATGGATATGAAATAAATTTTAAGTCACCATCTATAAAAAAAATCAACAAATTTAGGCCTAAAAAATTTTATTCTTTTAGTATATATAAAAACTCAACTCAAAAAATAATTAAACTTATTAATGATATTTGCAATACCAATTGAAATAAAAATAAGAGAATTTTTGAATAAGATTTATTTAGCAAATCAGGTTCTTAAAAATACAAAATTTAATATAATCATTGGAAAAAAAATAAAGATTTATGATTTTTTTAAAAAAAACAAAAATATAGTTTTATTATCTAAAGGTGGAGTTAAAAAAAATTTTAAATTTTCAGACTCTCATTTAGAAAATAACAAAATTTTAGTACTTGATGAGGAGGGGCCAATATTGAATATAGGTAAGTTTGACTTAAATTTAAGGACTTCTAATTTTTTACTTTCAAGATGTGAAAATTTTATTTTATGGGGAAAACAAGACATTAAAGCAAAAAAAAATTTCAGAATTTATCGAAAAAAATTTCCAGTACTTGGTCATCCAAAATTCGACTTATTAAAAAAACCACAATCAAAGATTTTCAATAAAGAATGTGAACGAATAAAAAAGAAATTTAAAAGATTTGTTTTAATTTCATCAAATTTTAATGGTGGCGATTCTGAAATAGACACAAATCTTTATTATAAATATTATCAGAATACACTGCCAAAATATCAAAGAGAGAAAAATTTAAAATTTACTAAAAAAGTTTTAAATGCAGATAATAAAAATTATCATAACATGATATTATTAGTAAATAAACTTGCCAAAAAGTTCCCAAAAGTAAATTTTGTTTTTAGACCTCACCCAAGACAAAATATTAAATTAGTTAAAAAAAGATTTTCCAATAAAATTAATAACATAAAAGTGGAATATAAGTATACCATTACTCCTTGGATTATGAGTTGCGATTTCTTTTTACACTCAGGATGTTCGACAGTTTTTGAAGCAAGCATTTTGAAAAAAAAGATTATCTATTTACTTGAAAATAATATACCAAAAAGACCTAGTGTATTTTCAAAATTAGGTTATTTTTCAAAAAATGTTGATGAAGCTGAAAAAACTATTTCCTTATTTTTATCAAAAAATAAAAAGTATGATCTAAAAAAATCAAAATTAAATAATGATATTATAGAAAATTCAAATGACAAAAATTTCTCTTCAACTCTTTGTGATCTCCTAAATAAGATAAAGTTTAAAAATATTTTTAAATACGAATTCCAAAAAGTTAAAAATAATTCTGAAACTCTTAAAACAAATAGATTTAAACAAAAAGTTAAAGAATTTATATTAAATACAAGGCTTGGTGTAAAAATTTTAAATGAAATAGATCCTAATTTATTACTGACAAAATCCTACAAAGATAAAAAATTTAGAGGTATAACTGCCGGAGAGGTGAAAAGTTTAATAGATAAATTTTCTAGATTTGAAAAATTCAAATTGAGTTTTAGATTAAAAAAAATTGATAAAGATTTATATTTTATTGAAAACAAAAAAAATTAATTTAATAATTTTAAACACTGATTGTAAGTATCGACTAGATTTTGATATAATGAGTGTTTAAAATTATTTCTACCTAAAAAAAGAATATTTTTAGCTAATTTTTTACATTGTTTTATTTGATTTTTGAAAGAAAGGTATGACTTAGGTGAATGAATAACTACCGCACCTCTTTTGAAAGAAATTAGTGAATTAAGAATTTTACTTTTAGAAGGGATTAAATTCATATATTTTAATTCTTTAAATGTATTTTTAATAATCTTTTTTTGATCAAAAGACACGTCGTCAGTAATAATCTCACAAGACAGATTAAATGGTCTTTTCTGAATAATGTTCCTTAAATTACTATAAAAGGTTACTCTATAAATTTTAAAATTGTTATCATAGCAAGTCACATATTGAAGATCATGGTTTATTTTTTCATTAATTTCCAAATGCACAATTAATAAATTTCTAAAATTTGGTTTTTCACTTAAAAATTTTTTATTAATAATTTTTAAAAAGGATATTGGTGGTGCACTCCAAATTAATTTTTCACATTTGATAATTCGATTATTCGATAATTTAATATTTATTATTTTTTTATTTTTAATTTCAATATCTTTCACATATTTATTTAGATTGATTTTTTTTTTATCAATAATCTGTTTAAGCCAATTTATTGATCCACCTTTTTTGTGGTAATACTTTTCGTAAGGAGAAAGTCTGTCTGAAATTTGATTAAATGCTAATTTAGAATTATAAGTAGAATTTCTTTTAAGCTTTAGAATCTTTTCATCATCAAACAATCTTATCCTTTCAATTGAAAAATTTTCCAAAAAATCTGGAGTTATATTCTCTAGATTTTGACTAGAAATTTTTTTAACAGCTTTTTTGTAAATATTATTAGTAAGAGTTTTTCCATATTGGGATAATAATCTTTCTGAAAGATTATTAAAATTTCTCTTTTTTTTTTTTAACAAGATTTCATTTTGTGCTTTACTAATTAATTTTTTGCTTAAATTTCGCGCATCTAGAGTTCCGCTGCTTTTATCGAGTTTTCCAAAATTATAAATACCTTCTTTCACACTTTTTTTAAAAATATTCCAATCTTTTTTATTAAGCTTATCAAATAAAATTTTATCTAATTCTTTATGATTAATTTTGAAAGCAATATGCGTACCATAATCAAAATACATATTTTTAAATTTTATTGAACTTAGTAGACCACCAATATTTTTGGTATTTTCAATTATATATGTATTATATTTATTTTTTAATAAATGACTTGCTAATAAACCCGTGATACCACTACCTATAATTATAATATTTTTCTTAGCCATTTTTAATTAAAATATCTTCTCTGGTGTTAGAAAAAGGCAATCCCTCACCTTGAGATAATAGATAAGCGTTAAAACCTTTATTTCTAATTTTTTTTATTGTTTCCATTATTAATTTGTCATTAAAAGTGATCAAATTTCTAAATTCTTTTAAATTTGAAGATAATTCTTTTTTCTTAATTTTTTTCCAATATTTCTCAAATTTAATTCCCTCAGAAGATTTTGAAAACCTTTTTTTCTTATCTAAGTTTGGAATGTCACCAATTAATACAATTCCTTTTTTATTTAATAGTCTAAGCATTTTAAAAATAAATATGTCTAATTCTTTTTTATTTTTTAAACAGTGAACAACACCATAAACAAGAATTTTATCAAATTTTTTATTTATTTTTAGATTTAGAAAATTTCCTGAGACAAGACTTATTTTTTTTGAGTAAGATCTTTTAGTAAATCTTGAGATTATAACTGGATGATCAACTCCCGTTACAGACTTAACCTTTTTGGAGATAGGTATAATTAGATTACCTAAACCACAACCTATCTCTAAAAAATTGTCTTTTTTGTTTAAAGACATTTTTTCAATTATTTCTTTTGGTATTTTTTTTTCTTGTTTTTTTTGTATTAGGTATCTTCCAGATTTTTGTGTATAGCTTAAGTTTGTTTTAGATAAGTCTGCAAAGTATTCAAATATAGAGTTTTTCATTAATATTTAATTTTATAATATAATAATGCTAAATACTCTCTTAAAACTACTTGGGTATAATTAATATTTTTGGTTAATTTATATAAATTATCAAAAGGTTTGTTTCCACAACATGATACAAAAAAGTTGTAATTTTCGTCTTTTTTTAAATACGATTTAACATTCCAACCTACTTTTTTGAAAATTTCTATTGATCTTTTATAGTGGTACCCTGAAGTCACAATTATGTATAAATCATTTCCTGGTTTAAATTTGTCATAAGAAAATTTTGCATTTTCGTAAGTATTTACAGACTCACTTTCGTAAAGAATTGCTTTAGTTCTAACTGAACTTAAAAAAAATTGAGCTTTATTTGCTTGTGATTTTTTACTTAAAATTGAAGTCCCTCCAGTAAAAATAACTTCTTTTGTTGGATATTTTTTTGCAACTTCTAATCCCTTAATAATTCTATCATCATTTCCTCCTAAAATAATAAACCCGGTTATTTCATCTCTATTCCATTGATCATGAACTAATAAGCTTTCATTTAAAATTTTATTCAAAGGAAAAATTCCAAAAATTATAAAACAAACAATTGCAATGACTAAAAAAATTTTTTTTTTTAATATAAAAAAAACTAATAAAAAAAAGAAAATTATAAAAATTGGGTCTATTAAAGCACCTATTATTTCTTCAAAAATTTCCACTATTAAAAAATCTTAATTTTTCTTGATTTGATATATTTTTCAACTTTATTTATATTTTTTAAAAAATCGCTCTTTGATGAATTATTATTCAAATATATGTCTGAGGATTTAGGATGAGAGAATTTAATATCCATTCCCACAACATTCTTAATTTTTCCTGTAATTGATCTTTTATATAATTTCTTATAATCCCTTTTGATTAAATTTTTTAAATCTGCATAAATATAAATTTCACAAAAGTTTTTAAGGTTTTTTCTACACCAAGACCTAAATTTTACTGATGTGAGATTCGCGGAAACTATTATATTCTTTTTTTGTTCTGAAAGATATTTAACAAGTTTTGTTAATCTTTCTGCGTTCAAGTTTCTATCCTTTAAAGAATATTTAAGATCATTTTTAAAGATTTTTCTTATTTGATCACCGTCAAGGTAAATAGTTGAATTATTTTTTTTCTTAAATCTATTAAAAAGAGCTTTTCCTAAAGTCGTTTTTCCAGTTCCTGAAATTCCGGTTATCCAAATTATCATAAGATTTTTCTTTTTTTTATAAAATTAAATATCTTTGATGAAATCAATTTATTACCATTTTCATTGAGATGTCCACCGTATATATCTGGAAGATAATATTTATTGTAATTTTTTTTATTTGATAAAAATTTTGTGAGATCTAAACAATTTATTTCTTTAGAAATCTTTTTATAAAAATTTATATAGCTATTTGAGTAAGGGCTTTGGAGATCAAGTAATTGTGGAGAAATAATCATTATCATTGTCGATTTATTTTTGGTCACTAATTCGTTTATATGTCTAATTAAGTTTTCTAATTTTTTCGAAAAAAAATACTTATCGTACATTAGATGTGATTCTTGAATATTCTTTTTAAAAAAAATACTTACAGCTTTATTAAAATAGTTTTTATTTCCAAACATTTTACTTAATAGCAAATAGAAAAAAACTTTTGAGAAAAAACTAAAATTTCTAAAGAAGTTTATTGAGTATGGAAATCTAAAAATAAATTTTTCAAATTTTGTTTTATAAAAAATGTCATTATCCTTAATAAAATTTAACTGCTTGCAAATCTGCTTTTCTGAATAATTTTTTTTAATATTCATTTTTAAAATTTTCAATTTTTTTTTCTCAAAATATAACAAAGGCTTGAAACCCATAATATTCCCAAATTCTCTATAATGTTTCCAGTAAGAATTTATTCTTGCAATTGTTTCCGGTACAAAATTAAAAATTATAATTTTAGATTTAATTTTATTTCTATTTCTTAAATATTTTAAAAAGCTTTGATCTAGTCCATAATTTCCAACTCCAAAATTAAATACATTTGAATTTATTTTTTTTTCAAGATAACTTTCCCATGTTTGATTATCATTGACGTATCTACAAAAGGCAAAAGAGTCACCGAAAACAGAAATTTTTGAGTTTTTATAATTTGAAACACCTCTACAACCAAGTTTAGAAATTTTAAAATATGTCTTTTTCAATGAAATTTCGTAACCTTTTGTGTTTTTTTTCCTATTCCAACCCAGATATGGGTCATAAGAATTTTTAAAAAAATTTTTTAAATTTTTTTTACTGAAATGTGGCCTTTCATCTTTTTTATTTATTAACCATTTAAAATTTTTTTTTAGGATATTCACTAAAGTAATAAGCAACAACTCAATTACTATCAAAAAAAAAATAAAATAAATAAAGAAATGATTATCCATTAAATACTAGATGTAAAAATTTTTATTTTGATAAAATAAAACAATTTTTTTTGCTCTTTCTCTCCATGAATACTTTCTGACATCTTTTTTGGCATTTTTACCAATATAAGCAAACTTATTCGTTTTGAAATTTTTGTAAATTGTTTGTATCCAATCATCTATGTTATCAGGGTCTAGCAGAATCGAATTTTTATTGTGTTTAAGTATTTTATTATAAACTTTTAGTTTTGATGCAAGAATAATTCTACCTGCAGCCATATATTCAAATAATTTTAAAGGAGAAAAATAGCTAGAAACATCAATACCCTTCATAAGCACATCAACTTTTCTTTGGTAAGGCATAAGCAATATTTTGTAAGAAGATATTTTATGAGCAATTTTTTTATAAGAAACAAAACCCTTAAATATCAAATTTTTTGGTTTAGTTTTTAGATTAAAATTTTTATCTAAAGTTTTTATGTTTCCATAGAGGTCAAACTTAATTTGTGGCATTTTTTTTGCTAGAGAAAAAATAATTTCTATTCCTTTTCCTGGAACAAAGCTGCCACTATAAACACACGTATTTTTTTTTGTTTTTATATCTTTTTTTGAAAAGTCGCTAAATTCTACAGCATCCTCTAAAATTATTGTTTGGTTTTTATCAATTTTTAAAAGATTTATTAGCTTAGCATTTAAAACTATAAACCCCATTTTTTTTTTTATAAAATCCAATCTTGTTAATTTAAATATGTGACTAGTAATACCACTTAATTCTGTATGTATCTCTAATATGTTTTTAAAACCAAAAATTGATAAAACCAAACTTGGAATTATACTTCTCGACAAAACCATATTGAATTTGATTTTTTTAATATAAAATAGAATTTTGAATGAAAAGATAATTCTGTAAATAAAATTTAACTTTAACCGTGAATTAAATATTGAACATATCTTATATTTTTTTTTTAAAAGGTAGTCATCTTTGATTTCATTAAATTTATAGGATTTGTCGATATAGGGTAAAATAAGCTCAACTTCATAACCAAGTTTACTTAAATTATCACACATTTTCAAAACATGTACCGCATAAGCGGACATATTTGGAAGAGAAAATTCTGCAATATAAACTATTTTTTTTTTATATTTACCAGTTTTCATTTATATTCTTATCTATATAATTTATCTCCTCCGAAGTTAAATGTTGTTTGTACTTATATAAATTTCTTAAAGTATAGCTTAGGTTAAAATCGTTTTTTTTTTCAATTTTAAGATTAAGAATTTCACATAGTTTTTTGACCTCCACATTATAATTTGAAAAAAAATTTTCAAATTTTATATGAGTAATTTTTTTTAACTCATTTTTATTTATTTTTTTTATAATATTTTTATACCAATCAACAAATGTTCTCACGTTATTGCCTGGATAACTTAAAGAATTTCGTCTTTTCATACTCCAATAAATAGCTTTAGGATCTCTGCTCACAAATATAACTTTTCTATTTTCACCATAATATTTCGTTGAGCTTAAGGGATATAAAAAATTTCCTCCCTGATTAATGATAACAGATTTTTTGGGGTCATAATATTTTTTTGATTTAAATATTTCATTTATAAAAGTCTCTGAATGCTTAAGAAATAAACTTTCTTCACATGGAAGTATCATCTTAATCATTTCGATATCTTTTGCATTTTTGTTGATTAAGAATCTTTTAAGATAAAACACTAATTTTTTTATGAAGGAAATCTTATCTAAAAAAAAACGAGGGCAACCATTGTAATCTACCACTGAAATTTTATTTATAAATCTATCAGTTATTTCTAAAATTTTTTTATCAAAAATTTTATTTTTTTTGTTATACTTTGACTCTAGACTGTTTTTAATAAATCTTTTAAAATTATAAATCTTATTTGCTGATCCATTTAAACTGAAATTATGATAAAGAGAATTGTATAACTCATCTAATCCATCAGGATCATTAACAATTCTAAATTCTTTATTCGAGAAAAGACTTAAAGTATCACTTCTCGATACTAAGTAATCATGAATT
>CACGUZ010000009.1 GCA_902576375.1 uncultured Pelagibacteraceae bacterium | reverse complement strand
TGATTTTATTGAAAAACTTAATGAATTAAAAACTGATAATGTAGAACCATTAACGTCTATTGCAGAAACAACATTAAAATTAAGATCTGATGAAGTAAAAAGTAAAAATATCAGAGAACAAATTATTAAAAATTCTCCTCAGGATAATGAAGATTATTTTGTAGTACCCAAGGTGATTGAATAATGTTAGATATCACAAAACAATCCCTTACAGAACTGGTTGATAATATAAAGAATAAAAAACTTTCTTCAACAGACGTGACCAAAGCATTTATTGATAGATCTGAAAAATCTGAAGAATTGAACTCTTATATTACAAATGACTTTACATCGGCTTTAGATAAAGCAAAAAAATTCGATCAAAAACCTAATTTTAATTTAAAACTGCCTGGTATTCCAATGGCAGTTAAGGATTTATTTTGTACAAAAAATATTAAAACAACTGCTGGTAGTAAGATTTTAAATAACTTTGTACCAACTTATGAGTCAACAGTAACTGAAAATATTTGGAATGAAGGTGCAATACTTCTAGGTAAGTTAAACTGTGATGAGTTTGCAATGGGTTCATCAAATGAAACAAGTTTTTTTGGTAATGTGCAAAGTCCTATTGACAAAAATTTAGTTCCTGGTGGATCATCTGGTGGCTCTGCCTCAGCGGTAGCTGGACAATTGACTCCTGTCACAATTGGTACTGACACTGGTGGATCAATTAGACAACCAGCTTCTTTCACTGGTATTGTTGGATTGAAACCTACATACGGAAGTTGTTCAAGATATGGAATAGTTGCTTTTGCTTCATCATTGGATCAAGCAGGACCAATGGCACAAAATGTCAAGGATTGTGCTTTATTACATGAAGTGATTAGTTCTTATGATCCTAAAGACTCTACCTCAATAGATTTTAAAAGAAATCATTACAGTAAAGAACTTACAAATAATATAAAAGGAAAAAAAATTGGAATACCAAAAGAATATAGAGTCGAGGGTATGCCAAAGGAAATTGAAGATCTTTGGCAAAAAGGTATTCAATATATTAAAGATTGTGGTGCTGAAACCATTGATATTTCTTTGCCAAATACAAGTTATGCCTTACCAACATATTATATAGTTGCTCCAGCAGAGGCATCATCAAACTTAGCAAGATACGATGGTGTTAAGTATGGATTTAGAGCTAAAGGTGAAAATCTAATTGATATGTACGAAAAAACTAGATCAGAAGGTTTTGGAGCTGAAGTTCAAAGAAGAATTATGATTGGAACTTATGTTTTATCTTCTGGATACTATGATGCATATTATCTTAAAGCTCAAAAAGTAAGGAAACTCATCAAAAATGATTTTGATGAGGCTTATAAAAAAGTCGATGCAATTTTAACCCCATCGACACCTAGCTCAGCTTTTAAAATAGGTGAAAAAACAAATGATCCAGTTTCAATGTATCTTAATGATATATTTACAGTTCCTGTTAACTTAGCTGGACTTCCAGGTATCTCAATACCCGCTGGACATGACTCAAAAGGTTATCCTTTAGGTTTACAGATTATTGGAAAAGCTTTTGATGAACAAAATATATTAAACATAGCTTATGCTATGGAAAAAAAGATCAACTTTAAAAACAAAATTACTGATTGGTGGATAAAATGAGTAAAAAAGATTCAGAATATTTGATCAATCGAAAAGATAATCAGTATGAGGTAGTGATTGGTTTAGAAGTTCATGCTCAAGTTTTATCTGAGTCTAAATTATTTTCTACCTCAGCAACCAAATTTGGGGCAGAACCTAATACGCAAGTTAGTTTAGTTGATGCTGCATTTCCAGGAATGCTACCAGTAATAAATGAATTTTGCGTCAAACAAGCAATTAAAACTGGTATTGGCCTTAACGCAAAAATTAATAAGCGTTCAGTATTTGATAGAAAAAATTATTTTTATGCTGATTTACCTCAAGGATATCAAATATCACAATTTAAAGATCCAATAGTAGGCGAGGGTAAAGTTATTTTGGATATGCCTAATGGCCAAAAAGAAGTTGGTATAGAGAGATTACATCTAGAACAAGATGCTGGAAAAAGTATACATGATCTTGACCCACAGAATACCTTTGTTGATTTGAATAGATCAGGGGTAGCTTTAATGGAAATAGTGAGCAAGCCTGATCTAAGATCCCCAGATGAGGTTAATGCTTATATTAAAAAATTAAGATCTATAATGAGATACCTAGGAACCTGTGACGGAAATATGCAAGAGGGCTCTTTAAGAGCTGATGTGAATGTTTCTGTAAGACCAAAAGGCTCAAAAGAATTTGGCACTCGATGTGAAATTAAAAATATTAATTCAATTAAGTTTATGCAAATGGCAATAGAATATGAGGCTAATAGGCAAGTTGATTTGATAGAAGAGGGCAAAACTATTGATCAAGAAACTAGACTTTTTGATACGAAGAAAAATGAGACAAGATCAATGAGATCAAAGGAAGACGCTCATGATTACAGATATTTTCCTGATCCTGATTTGTTACCTTTAGAGGTTTCAGAAAAATTTATTAAAGAACTTAGAAATGATATTCCAGAACTTCCAGATGATAAAAAGAAGAGATTTATTGAAGAGTTTAAATTGTCTCCTTATGAAGCAAACATTTTAGTGTCTGATATTGATACTGCGAAATACTTTGAAGAGGTTGTAGCTAAAATGGGTAAAAACAAAGATATTAAGTTAGCAGTCAATTGGATTACAGGAGAACTATTTGCTGTTTTAAACAGCAAAGGTTTAGAAATTTCTCAAAGTCCAGTGAGTGCAAAGAACTTTGCCATATTGATAAATCTAATTAAGAATGGAACCATTTCAGGAAAAATAGCAAAAACTGTTTTTGAATTAATGATTGATGGAGATAAAGATCCACAAACAATTGTTGAGGAAAAAGGATTAAAACAACAAAGTGATCCAAAGGCTTTGGAGGCATTAATTGATAAAATAATTAATGATAATAGAGAAAAAGCTATTGAATATAAACAAGGTAAAGAAAAATTATTTGGTTTTTTCGTTGGTCAAGCAATGAAGGCATCAGGTGGAAAAGCTAACCCTCAATTAATCAATGAGATCCTAAAGAAAAAATTATAAGGTTATGGGTTCAGACCTTAATATCACAAAACATTTACAAGATTATATTTTAAAGAATGGTTTGAAATTACATCCAATTCAAAAAGAAATAATAGATTACAACCTATCACTTGGTGACTCAAAAAGAATGCAAATATCTATTTCTCAATGTCAATTTCTACATCTGATTATAAAAGTTTCTAAAATTAAAAAAGTCCTAGAGATAGGAACTTTTACAGGTTTAAGTACATTATCTATGGCATTAGCCTTACCAGATGAAGGCAGTATAATTGCATTAGATAAAAATGTGGAAACAACTAAAGTTGCACAAAGCTTTTTTAAGAAGGCCAATCAAGATCATAAGATTAAAACAATGATTAAACCAGCATTAGAAACTTTAATGAGTATAAGAAATGAAAAATTTGACTTAGTTTTTATTGATGCAGATAAAATGAATTATAAAAAATATTATGAAATTTCCCTAGATCTATTAGATAAAGAGGGTTTAGTGATAATCGATAATGTATTATGGCATGGGGAAGTTGTTAACAAAGATATAAATGACAAAATTACAAAAAGTATTAGAGATTTGAATGATTTTATCTCTAAGGATACAAGAATTGAAAAGGTCATGGTGCCTTTTGGTGATGGAATGACTGTTTGTAGGAAGATTTAATGTTCACTGTATTTGGTTTTTATAAATTTCAAAAAATAAATGATTTAAAAAAAAATCAAAAGATATTGAGTAATCTTTTAAATAATAGAAATATAAATGGATCAATTATCATTTCTAAAGAGGGTTTAAATGGATCTATTTCTGGAATGAATAAAGATATTAAAACCACAATTATTAGATTAAAAAAAATTTTGAATATTAAAGAATTTGATAGTGTCAATAATTCAATAAGTAAATTTAAACCTTTTCATAAACCTAAAGTGAAAATTAAAAGAGAAGTTGTTCCAATGGATCTTAAAATGTCGAATAGGATCACAAAAAAGAATACTCATATTGATCCAACAAAATGGAATAAATTAATTAAAAAAAAAGAAACTCTTTTATTAGATGCAAGAAAACCTTTTGAACATAAAGTTGGTTCTTTTAAAAAATCAGTAAATCCAAATATAAGTAACTTTAGAGATTTCCCGAAATACTTAAAAAAGTTAAAAAAAGATCAGCCAATAGCAATGTTTTGCACTGGTGGAATTAGGTGTGAAAAAGCCTCTGTATTTTTAGAAAAAAAAGGTTTTAAAAATATTTATCAATTAAAGGGTGGAATTTTGAATTACTTAAAAAAAATCAAACCAAAAAAAAGTTTATGGAAAGGCGAGTGTTTTGTATTCGATAACAGAGTAAGTTTAAAACACGGATTAGCACAAGGAACCTATTCAATTTGTGGTGGATGTAGACAACCAATCTCGATTAAAGATAAAAAATCTAAAAAATATGAGGAGGGTGTAACTTGTCCTAATTGTTTTGATAAACTCTCAAAAAACCAAAAATCTCGTTTTAGAATGAGACAAAGTCAGATATACAAGGCAAAGCTATCAGGAAAAAAATATAATTTTCAAAAAGAATTTAACTAAGGATTTATTTGTCACAATCTTTCAAATTAACTAAAGATCCAATATGGTTTTTATTGAGAAAAGTTACTATTCCAGCAAGTGTTGGTTCATTATTTCAAACGTTTTACAATCTAGTAGATACATGGTTCGCAGGAAGAATATCTGCTGAAGCAATAGCAGCAATCGCAAAATCTTTTCCAATTTATTTTACTATTATTGCAATAGGTGTTGGATTAACTGCTGGAACTAATACTTTAATTGGAAATAATATAGGGGCTAATAATAAAAAGAAGGCGTCATTATTTGTTGCTCAATCAATTATTTTTGCAATCTTTTTATCCATAGTAGTTACTTTTTTTGGTTTGAATGTTTCAGATTTTTTACTTTCTCTTATGGGATCAGACCAAGAGGCAATTATATTAACTAGAAAATATCTAGATGTAATTTTCTATGGAACTATAATTGTTTTGATACAAATTTCCTTAAATGGAACTCTAAATGCGCAAGGGGATACAAAAAGTTACAGAAACGTTTTAATTTTTAGTTTCTTTTTAAATATTATTCTAAATCCATTATTTATTTTTGGTTATAGTTTTATTCCAGCATTTGGTATAGCTGGACTTGCAATAGCTACTGTAGTGGCTCAGTTTGTTGGTCTTTTGTATTTAGCATATAAAGTTTATTGTTGTGAATTAAAGAAATATCTTAAGCCTGAGTGTTTTATTCCAAAATTTGATCTTCTTGGAGAACTCTTGTATCAGACGATACCTGTGATGTTTAGCATGTTGTTGATTGGTGTTGGTTTGTTCAACATCCTTTACTTCATTGGTCAATTTGGAGATTTAGCTACTGCTGGTTATGGTGCTGCTTTAAGAATTGAACAAGTCTTTCTACTTCCTGTAATTGGATTAAATACAGCAGTTTTATCAATTGGGGGACAAAATTTTGGTGCAAAAAATTATGATAGATTGAGAGAATTATACAGAAAAGCTTTAATGTTTGGATCATCTTTTATGATATGTGCAGGAATAATAATATTTTTAGGTGCAGAGTTTTTAGTTTCATTATTTACTGATAACCAAGAGGCAATAAAGCATGGTACGATATATCTAAAAGTTGCTGCATTAATTGGCCCAATTTATCCTGTTTTTTTTATAACCACTGCAGTATTCCAAGCAGTGAAAAAACCATTGTACAGTCTTTATCTAAGTATTCTTAGATTAACAGCTCTTCCATTTTTAAGTTTATGGTATGTAATTAATATTAAAGGAGGGGATTATGAGGATATTTTTTATACGATTTTAGTAACAAATTGGTTTATGGGAATTGCAGTTCTAATATTTATTGGTTATTTTTTGAATAATGTTTTCAAACAAAATAAAAGTCTTTTTACTTACTAGTATTTGTCTAATATTTTTCTTTGTCACATACCTTGAAGTAAAATCTAGTGAATTAAAGGTTATAGACGGAGATACCATTCATTTAAAAAACGAAAAAATTCGTTTTAGTGGCATTGACACTCCTGAAATTAAACAAATTTGTAATAAGAATAATGAGGTTATCAAATGTGGAGTTCAAGCAAAACAATTACTTATTAATAAGATAGGTAAAAACAAAGTAAGATGTGTCAAGGAGGGTGTAGATAGATATAAGAGAATTTTAGCTGAATGTTTTGTAAATAATCAAAGTCTATCTAAGTATCTTGTTCGAGAGGGTTATGCTTTTGCTTACAGGAAATATTCAACAAAATACATTCCAGATGAGGAGTATGCCAAAAAAAATAAAAAAGGTATGTGGGCAATGACTTTTGAGTATCCTTGGGACTATAGAAGAAAAAATTAATCTTTTTGTAATTTTTTTTCTAATTTTCTAACAAGATAAGAAACAATTAATATCAAGACTAAATATTCTAGAATTAGAAATGTATATATTTCAAGTGGCCGGTAAGTCGTCACAACCAATTCGTTTGCTTTTCTAGTCAGATCTCCAATACCAATTATCGATACAAGAGAGGACATTTTAAGCACATATACAAATTGATTACCAATAGCTGGTAAAATATTCTTTATTGCTTGAGGTAGAATTACTAATCTTAATTTTCTAAAAAAACTTAATCCTAAAGAGCTTCCAGCTTCCCATTGTGATTTTTTTATTGAATTAATTCCTGCCCTAAATATTTCTGCTTGGAAAGCACTTTCGCTTATTGATAGCGCTATGATACCAGAAACGAATGGGCTAAAACTTATACCCGTCATGATTGGAAGACCATAATAAATCCATAAAATTAAAACTAGCAAAGGAATTGCTCTTACAATTTCAACATAGCCAATATTAAGGTAGGTTAAGAATTTACTTTTAGCCAGTGATGGAATAGCGACTAAAAGGCCAAGAATAATAGAAATAATGATTGAGACTAAACTAATATAAATAGTAGTTGTTAAACCACTTAATAAAAACTTTAGATTAGTTAACCCCTCAATGTTGTTTGGTGATAAGATTAACCAGTTTAATTCACTTTTTCCACATGAGGTTAATGTGAAAATTAAAATTAATAAAAGTAGATTTTTCACTCCTTAACTTATAAAGAATAAAAAATTAATTACTAATTTTTTATAAGCTCTTTAAATTATATTTAGCTAATAACTCGGTAAAGAAGCCTGAAGATTTTTTGTCTTTAATCCATTTATTGACATAATCATTCCACTTAGTATCACCTTTTGGTACCATCATTGCTAAAAATGCTGGATTTTTTCCACCGTCTGGAACGATTGCCAACTGAGGATATTTAATAACCAATTTATTTGCCTCTGTTGAACTTGTAATATTACCATCAGCTCTACCTGCCAAGACCTCTTGAAAGTCTCTTGCTGGTGCTTCAATTGAGTTTAATTTTGATTTTGGAAAAAATTCTTTTGCCTTTTCCTCTTGAGAAGTACCAAGAGTAGTTGCGATTGTTACATTTGAATTATTAAGCGAGTCCCAAGTTGGAAATTTTTTTAAGTTCTTTTTCAGAACAAGTGGCACAGTAGCATATTTGTAATAGGTATCGGTAAAACCGGCTACTTCGGCTCTCTTTGGCGTTTTTGTAACACTAGTTGAGATATCATATCTCGCAGATGTTATTCCTGAAACAATAGTTTTCCATTCTGCAGGTACAAACTCAATTTTTACACCCATATCTTTAGCTAATTGATTCATTACATCGATATCGAAACCTTTATATTTGTTGGTTGCAGGATCTTTGACTGTCATAGGATCCCAATCTCCAGTAGTACCAACTTTAAGTATTCCAGAAGACAAAATTTTATCTAAATTAGATTCTGCGTTAAGTGAGAAGGGTAAAAGAGCAAATAAAGCTACTAAAAATAATTTTTTCATAATTTTATTTAACTTATTTGAGATCTAAATGTGACTATAATCTTGACGCACTATCATTTATCCATGCGAATAAATGCTCAGAAAATGAGCGTCTTACAAACAAATTAACTTCATTTTTATTTTGATTATGAATGATTACATCTATTTTTGTGAGAATTGTTTGGGTCACTGAGCCAATTTTACCCTTAAAATCATTAAAATTAAAAGGAGAGCCTGTTTGAAACAAATCATATATCTTATCCCCTTTGAGATTAATCCTGACGAATTGATCTGTGACATCCACCACAGCTCCTAAATTTAATTTAGATATGTTTTTATTCAAAAGTGTTTCAGTTTCATAGGAATTTGTATTTTCTTTAACAACGCCATTTGAAAAAATCATCCATTCATCAGGACTCAACCATAGAGCAGTCAATTTTTCACTTTGAGTGGAAGTATTTGCTTTTGTAGGCAAAACCATATTTAAAGATTTACCAATAGCTGATAAAAATTCTCTTTTTTTACCTCTTACTATCAATTTCATAACAGGTTTAACCTCGTTCATTTGTAAACCTTGATATGATTTTTCCTCTTTAATTGTATGATTATAATTTAGCATTTAATCTTTCACCTTCTTTATCTAAAAAAACTGGATCAGCTACAGTTACATTAATATTCTTATTTTCCATTGGTATAATCAATTTTTGCCCCAACATGTTTTTTCCACCTTTTACAACACCTAATGCGATCGACTTTTTTAAATTTGGGCTGTAATAACTTGAGGTTACATGGCCAAGCATTTCAATAGGTGATTTTTTTATATCAGCAACTATCTGTGCGCCTTCTTCCAAAACTTCCTCAGGATTTTCTGTCAATAAACCAACTAATTGTTTTCTATCTTCTCTAATAGTATCAGATCTATATAATGATCTTTTTCCAATAAAATCATATTTCTTTTTGCTTACTATCCAATCCATTTGTAAATCAATTGGTGTTAGTGTTGCATCAGTGTCTTGACCAACTATTATAAAACCTTTTTCTGCTCTTAATAAGTGCATCGTTTCAGTTCCATAAGGTGTAATATTAAAATCTTTACCTGCTTCCATACATTTTTCCCAAACAGATTTACCAAAATTTGCTTGGATATTAATTTCATAACTATGTTCTCCAGTAAAACTGATCCTCATCACTCTACATTTAATATTATCTATTTTTGCATTTTTGAATGACATATGTGGAAACTTTTCATCAGAAAGATCTAAATCAGGAATAACTTTTGAAACGATTTTTTTACTGTTAGGCCCACACACACTTATTGTAGCATAATGATCAGTTACAGATGATAAATAGACATCTAATTCAGGCCATTCTGTCTGAAGATAGTCTTCAAGTTTTCCCAATACGTTAGCCGCACCGCCAGTAGTAGTGGTCATAATGTAATGATTTTCACCTAGTCTAGTTGTGACGCCATCATCATAAACCATTCCATCTTCATTTAACATTAAACCATAACGACATTTACCCACTGCTAGTTTTGACCATGCATTAGTATAAACACGATTTAAAAATTCCGAGGCATCTGTACCCTGAATATCAATTTTTCCTAATGTAGATGCATCCAAAATACCTGCTGAGTCTCTAGCAGCTTTACTTTCTCTTTGTACTGCTTGATGCATATTTTCATTATCCTTTGGATAGTACCAAGCTCTTTTCCATTGACCAACGTTTTCAAACTCAGCGTTGTTGGCAACATGCCAATCATGTATAGGAGTACGTCTAAATATATCAAAAAATTCTCCTACATTTCTTCCAACAATAGTTCCAAAAGTAAGAGGTGTATAAGGAGGTCTAAAAGTTGTAGTTCCGTGTTCACCCATTTTAGTTCCCGCTGTTTCTGAGATAATTCCAAGAGCATGCATATTACCAAGTTTACCCTGATCAGTCCCCATACCAGTAGTAGTGTATCTTTTTACATGTTCTATAGATCTAAACCCTTCTCTTAGAGCTAATTTAATATCTTTTGCAGTTGCATCGTTTTGATAATCAACAAAAGACTTAGTTTTCCCTATGGATTTATCAGATGGTAATAACCAAATATTTCTCTTTGATTGATTTAAACCTGAGATAGTTTCAACAGTTTTGTATTCAGAATTATCAATATCAAGAAACTTTTTAATAGAAGATAAGGTGTTGCTTATTATTTCCTCTAAACCAAAGTCTCCATTACAAGATCCAACACTTATTTGATCTGAAGGATAAACATTAGGTATAAATACTTGGTCTTCTTCTCTAAATTTTAATTTACCTCCCGATTGTGTAAACAAGTGTACTGCTGGTGTCCAACCACCAGATACACCTAAACAATCACAATTCAACTTTGTTTTGTCACCAGTGACTGTTTGACCATCTTTTGAAAGTTTCATGATGGATATTTTATTAATTCTTCTATATCCGCAAGTATCAACGACAGTATAACCTTTATAAATTTCAATATTATTTTTCTCAACCTCGTATGAAATTTTAGAGTCAATCTGCTCTCTATTATCAATTATTGCGTTAATTTTAATTCCTCTTTGAATTAAGCTCATGGCTGTTTCATATGCGGTATCGTTATTGGTAAAAAGAATATTATTTTCACCACAAGCCACACCATATAAATCAATATATTTTTTAATTGCTGAAGATAACAGTATCCCTGGACGATCATTATTATCAAATATTAAAGGTCTTTCTATAGAGCCAGTTGCTGTGATTACTTTTTTAGCTCGAATTTTTAATAATCTTTGTCTTACTTTATTTTCTCTTTGATTAATCGGTAAATGATCGGTGAGATTTTCACGGGCCAATAAAAAGTTGTATTCATGAAATGCTGCAACGCTTGTTCTTATTTTTATTTCTAAATTTTCTAATTTAGATATTTCGTTAATTTCTTTTTCTAACCATGAACTTGTTATTTGATTATTAATCTTTGAAAATTCTGAGTTATCATAAATAGAAGATCCCCCCAAATAAGATTTTTCATCAACTAAAAGAGTCTTAAAACCATTTTTAGCTGCCATTTTAGCTGCCATTATTCCTGAAATACCTGCTCCGATAACTAAAACATCACAATGAATATATTTATGTTCATATATGTCTGGATCAGCTACTTTAGGTGATTTACCTAAACCTGCAGATTTTCTAATAAAATATTCATACTTTTCCCAGAAACTTGCAGGCCACATAAAAGTTTTATAATAAAAACCTGCAGGTAAGATAGGGGATAATAGATTATTAATCCCTCCAATATCAAAATTAACGCTAGGCCAACAATTTTGACTAGATGCAACTAAACCTTCATAGATTTCGACCTCTGTAGCTCTTACATTTGGTTCAGTTCTTGAGGAATTATCATGCAATTGAATAATTGCATTGGGTTCTTCAGAACCTGATGTCATAATTCCTCGAGGTCTATGATATTTGAAACTTCGTCCAACAAGATGAATTCCATTAGCCAACAAAGCTGATGCTAGAGTATCACCTTTAAAACCAAAATATGTTTTGTTATTAAATTTAAAAGAAACTCGATAAGTCTCATCGATAAATTTGCTTGTTTTAAATCTTAAATTATTAGTCATTTTACTTTACTGGTGGTTTTTCACCCATTTTGTATACAGCTTTTATTTGGTCGTTTGACGTATCCCTAACCATATTGAACCATTTTCTACAACCATGAACATGATTCCATCTTTCAAACTGAATTCCTTTTATATTTTTTCTCATGAACAAATATTCTGCCCATTCATCATCACTTAGTTCTGTAGGTTGTTTTGGCCTTACAATATGTGCTTCACCACCAGCTTTAAATTCGCTTTGTTCTCTCTCACCGCAAAAAGGACAATTAATTAAAAACATTAGTGTGCAACAGCGGCTGCACCATGTTCATCAACTAGATCACCACTTACAAATCTATTTATATTAAAGGCAGCATTTAATTTATGAGGTTCGTCATTTGCAATTGTGTGAGCAAATAAATCTCCTGAACCAGGTGTAGCTTTAAAACCTCCTGTTCCCCAACCACAATTAAAGTACAAACCCTTAATTGACGTTTTACTTATGATTGGACTTGCATCAGGACATATATCAACTATTCCACCCCACTGACGAAGCATTCTCATTCTACTAAATATTGGATATAGTTCTAAAATTGCATTTAAAGTTCCTTCCACAATATCATGACTTCCTTTTTGAGAGTAAGATACATAATCATCAGTTCCTGCTCCAATAACTAATTCTCCCTTATCAGATTGGCTGACATATGCATGAACAGCGTTAGACATTACAACTGTATCTATTATTGGTTTTACTGGTTCAGACACTAAAGCTTGAAGTGGTTTACTTTCCAAAGGTAATTTCAATCCAGCCATATTTGCTATTACACTGGAGTGACCAGCTGCTACTACTCCAATTTTTTTTGTTTTGATAAATCCTTTAGTCGTTTCAATTCCTTCAACTGTATCACCATTTCTTTTTATACCTTTTACTTCACAATTTTGAATTATATCAACACCCATTTCATCAGCACCTCTGGCGTATCCCCAAGCAACAGCATCATGCCTAGCTGTACCGGCTCTTCTTTGAAGAGTTCCACCTAAAACTGGATAACGAATATCTTGCGAGGTATTTATGATTGGACAAAATTTTTTAACTTCTTCAGTATTTAAATAAACTGCATCGATACCATTCAATCTATTAGCGTGAGTTCTTCTTTTTAAATCTCTAACATCTTGCAAATTATGTGCAAGATTCATAACTCCTCTTTGACTAAACATAACATTATAATTCAATTCTTGAGATAAACCTTCCCAAATTTTAAGAGCATGGTCATATAAACCCGCACTTGCATCCCATAAATAATTAGATCTTATTATTGTAGTATTTCGACCAGTATTTCCTCCTCCTATCCAACCTTTTTCCACAACAGCAATATTCTTCATGTTATGTTTTTTTGCTAGATAATAGGCAGTTGCAAGACCATGTCCTCCACCACCAACAATTACTGCATCATATTCTTTTTTAGGCTCAGGATCTTTCCAAGCTTTCTCCCAATTTTCATGATAAGAAAAAGCGTTTTTAATAAGTGAAAATATTGAATACTTATTTTTCATAATTATTGAATAATTACTTTATAAATATTGATTATTCAATACAATCAGAAGTGACAAATTTATTGGAAGAGTGGGTGAGAGGCTTAAACCAGTCGTTTGCTAAATGACCGTGCGAGGAAACTTGTACCGAGGGTTCGAATCCCTCCTCTTCCGCCATTTTTAGTATAAAGGATCATCCTTAAAGAAATTTATCATTGTAACTGGCTTTTGAGCTAAAATATAACGATAGACGTTGTAGTTCTCCAGTACTCTTTGCACATAATTTCTTGTTTCTTTAAATCTGATTAATTCAATCCAGTTTACATAATCAATTTGGTTCTTTTGTGGATTTTTATTTATTTTTTTCCAATATCTGACTCTTTTAGGTCCGGCATTATAGGCCGCTATTGCAAAGGGATAAGCACCATCATATTCTAAAATTAGTCCAGCTATATAGTGAGAACCTAAATTGATATTATATTCTGCATCTCTTGTTAATCTAGATTTTGAATAAGGAAGTTTTGCTTGTTTAGCAACTACTTTTGCCGTGTAAGGCATGAGCTGCATTAATCCTTTTGCTCCTGCGTGGCTGTTAGCACTTAAATCAAATTCACTTTCTTGTCTTATTATTGACAGTATAAATGCAGTATCAGGAATTTTTCTTCCATTTATATAATTTGGAGTACTTATAATTGGATAATTATATTTGTTATGAAATCTTTTTTCATATGATGCAATTTTTGCTATTTGAATAGCAAAATCAAATCTATCAATGCTTGTTGCTAATTCTGCTGCTAAAACTTCACTACCA
>CACGUZ010000008.1 GCA_902576375.1 uncultured Pelagibacteraceae bacterium | reverse complement strand
CTCTTTTTGAATAGCTTTTAATTGTTCATTTAAATAGTACTCTCTTTGAGTTTTTTCCATTTGGGTTTTAACCCGTCCTCTAATTCTTTTTTCTACTCCAATAATGCTTGTTTCATTTTCCATTATCTTTATGATTGCATTTAATCTTTTCTTAACATCAATAGTCTCAAAAATTTGTTGTTTCTCTGAAATTGTTGCAGTGATGTGTGAAGCAATGTTATCTGCAATCTGAGATGGATCTTTTAATTGTTTAATCGTATTAATAGTTTCACTAGAAACTTTTTTATTAATAGAAGTTAATTTTTCCATTCTTCTAATTGCTGTAACAGCTAATGGATACAAATCTTCATCACCATCGATCACATCATTGTGAGGTGTAAAGTCACAAGTTATAAACTTTTCATTATCTTTAAAATCAATAATTTTTACTCTACGAACACCCTCAACTAAAACTTTTACTGTTCCATCTGGAAGTTTTAAAAGTTGTAAAATGCTACCTTCGCATCCATACATAAATATATCTGTTTTCTTAGGATCATCGATTTCAGAATTTTTTTGAGTTACTAAAATAATTTTTTTCTCTTTTTTCATCACCTCATTTAAAGCAGAGATTGATTTATCTCTTCCAACAAAAAGTGGAATTACCATGCTAGGAAAAACCACAATATCTCTAAGTGGTAATAATGGTGAAGAAGTTTTTACGTCCATAAAATCAATATGGATATTAATATTATTTTTGCAATACCTTTTTACAAGTTATTAGGGTTATTAAGCCGCTGTTGTCTTAGTTGTTTTGGATTTACCATCCTTTTTTGAATGAACAATTATAGGCTGCGACAGACCTTTAGCCGCTGATGAGTCGACTATTACCTCTTCAATATTTTCTTGACTTGGTAAATCATACATAGTTTTAAGAAGTATATTTTCTAAAATAGATCTTAAACCTCTTGCTCCTGTTTTTTTGCTAATTGCTTTAATTGCAATTTCTTTAAGTGCAGAGTCTTTAAATATTAATTTTGCTCCATCTAGTTTAAATAACTCTTGATATTGTTTTGTTAAAGAATTTTTTGGTTCTTGCAGTATCTTAATTAAAGATTTTTCATCTAAATCTTCTAGAGTTGCAATCATAGGTAATCTACCAATAAACTCAGGTATTAATCCATATTTGAGCAAATCCTCAGGCTCTAAGTTCTTCATCCACTCACCAGTCTTTTTATCTTGTATATTCTTTACATCTGCTCCAAAACCAATAGATGTACCTTTATCTCTCTGAGAAATAATTTTATCAAGTCCCGCAAATGCTCCACCACAAATAAATAAAATATTTGTAGTATCAACTTGTAAGAATTCTTGTTGGGGGTGTTTTCTACCACCTTGAGGAGGTACACTTGCAATTGTCCCTTCCATAATCTTTAATAAAGCTTGTTGAACACCTTCACCAGAAACGTCTCTTGTAATAGATGGATTTTCAGATTTTCTACTAATCTTATCAACCTCATCAATGTACACAATTCCCCTTTGGGCTTTTTCAACATTATAATCTGCTGCTTGTAACAATTTTAAAATAATATTTTCTACATCCTCTCCTACATAACCTGCTTCAGTTAAAGTTGTTGCATCAGCCATTGTAAATGGAACATCTAAGATTCTAGCCAGCGTTTGTGCTAATAATGTTTTTCCACATCCAGTTGGACCAACTAAGAGTATATTAGATTTTGCAAGCTCTACATTTTTACTAGTTTTATTTTCATAATTTAGTCTTTTGTAGTGATTGTGAACAGCTACTGATAAAACTTTTTTTGCGTGAGATTGTCCAATTACATAATCGTCTAGGACTGTACAAATCTCTTTTGGTGATGGTAAACCATCTTGATGTTTTACAAATGTGTCTTTACTTTCCTCTTTTATAATATCCATACAAAGTTCAACACACTCATCACAAATAAAGACAGTTGGACCTGCAATTAATTTTCTTACTTCGTGTTGGCTTTTGCCGCAGAAAGAGCAATAAAGAATATTTTTATTATTTGTGTTCATAAAATTTTAAACGAATCAATAAATCTACTCTATTATAAATGACTCCTATTAATCAAGTTTTGGATTTTGTAAACTATATGTGGTGTTCTAAGATCTTTTCTCTACTACAGAGTCTATAAGTCCAAAAGATTTGGCCGCGTCTGCAGTCATAAAATTATCTCTTTCTAAAGCAGTTTTAATTTCATCCACAGATTTGCCAGTATGTTTAGAATATATTTCATTCAATCTTTTTTTTAATGATAATACTTCATTCGCATGAATTTCGATATCAGTAGCCTGTCCTTGAAATCCCGCAGATGGTTGATGAACCATAATTCTTGAATTTGGAAGTGAAAATCTTTTTCCTTTTGTTCCAGCCGATAATAAAAAAGATCCCATCGAGGCTGCTTGTCCAATGCATAAAGTTGAAATATCTGGTTTTACATACTGCATTGTATCGTAAATACCTAAACCTGCAGTAACAAGTCCGCCGGGACTATTAATATATAAAAAAATTTCTTTTTTAGGATCTTCTGCTTCTAGAAATAATAATTGAGCTGTGATTAATGAAGCTACATTGTCATTAATTTGACCTGTCAAAAAAATAATTCTTTCTTTTAATAGTCTTGAATAAATATCATAAGCTCTTTCACCTTTGTTAGATTGCTCAACAACCATGGGTATTAAGCTACTCATATGTTCTGACAGTTTATTATTCATAAAGTTGATTCGTATTACTTATACAACTTGAGATTACTTTTTGCTAACTTTTTTTGTTTTTTTGGCAGGAGACTTAGTTTTTGGCGTAGTTTTTTTTACTTCTTTTTTTTTAGTCTCAACTTTTTTCTTTGAGGCTTGTTTTGTTCCCTCATCTTGATTTTGAGATTGTTTTAATATTTTTTCGGCTTCCTCTTTCGAAACCTCTTTTTTATTAGACTTAGCTTTCTGTTTAACAAGATTTAAAATTTTTTCCTCATAAACTGTCCCTCTTAAACTAGCTAATGCTGATTGATTTTTTTGATAAAAATCCATTACCATTTTTTCTTGACCAGGCATCATTCTTATCTGTTTTTGAACTTCAGCCTGTAATTCTTGTTCTGATACTTTTATCTGATTTTGCTCACCAAATTCATTTAATATTAAACCAACTTTAATTCTTTTTTTTGCTATTTCTTCAAAATTATCTTTACTCTTTTTTTTATCTTCATCTGTCATTCCTTGAGATAGAACTTTCACTTCTTCATCGACTAAATTTTGTGGGATTTCATCTACTTTAAATTTCTCTAATTCTTTAAGAATTTGATTTTTTGACAATCTGTCTAGTGAATTCTTATATTCATCATTTATTTGCTTTGAAATCAAAGTTTTTAAATCTTTCAAATCTTTCGCTCCCAGATTTTTTGCAAATTGGTCATCTATTTTTACTTCCTCTGAAATTTTTACCGATAATATTTTACAATTAAATTTTGCTTTTTTATTTACTAACTCTTTTTCAGGAAAATTTTCAGGAAGAATAGATTCAACAACTTTTTGATCATCTTTTTTTACACCTACCAATTGTTTATCAAAACCTTTTAAAAATAAATCTTTACCTAAGGTTAATTGTGTATTTTTTCCTTCCCCTCCTTTAAATGATTTTTCATCAACGGTAGCTGTATAGTCAAAAGAAACTAAATCACCCTCTTTTGCTTTTGTTTCAGGTGGAGCATCTTTAAAGCTTGGTGTATTTTTAGCTATTTCTTTAATTCTTTTTTCAGTTTCGCTCTCGTCAATTTTAACCGTGTATTCATCAAATTTAATATTTTCTATAGATTTTAACTCAACTTTAGGAAACTCTGTGACGGAAATTATATATTCTAGATCTTTATCTTCACCATAAGTTTTGAGATCCAATTTTGGTTGTCCTGCTGGTTTTATTTTATTTTCCTCTAAAGCTTTTGTAGTTGTGTCTTTTAAAACTTTGTCTAAAACTTCGCTAAATACTGCTTTCCCAAACTGTCTTTTTAAAACTTCTACTGGAACTTTACCTGGTCTAAAACCTTTTAGATTTACAGTGCCTTTTATTTCTTCATATTTTTCATCCATATAAGAATTCATAGTTTTTTTATCGATGAAAACTTTTATATCTTTATTAAGACCTTTTTTATTTTCTACTGTAACTTTCATAATACATTAATGGTAGGGCGAAAAGGACTCGAACCTTCACAGATTGCTCTATCGGTTCCTAAGACCGACGCGTCTACCAATTCCGCCATCGCCCCACAAATTTAAGGGGTTTTATATATGATTGAAACTATTTGTCCAACGACAATTATTGTAAATTATATAATTTTTACTCTATAATATTATTATGGTTGTTTCTCCGTGTATAAGTATTTGCAAAACTGATCCAAAAACTGGTTATTGCTATGGGTGTGGAAGAACTAACGAAGAAAAAAAAACCTGGAAAATAGAGTCTACAACTGACGATTGGAAAAATGAAAATCTTGAAATTATTCAGAAAAGATTAGCTGGTTGGCAGTTAGAGAGTTTTAAAGAGTCCTATACTTATAAAATTGAAAATGGTATCTCTCTTTTCAAAAAAAAATTATTAGATGAGTAAAACTACAATTGTAATTATTGTATACATTCTAGGTCTTATTTTCGGAGCATTGTTCCTTGATTTATGGAGTGCTGACACTAATATTATTAAAGGATTAATAGGACTTGGTTGGACAGCTTTACTTTTAATTGGTTTATTTTTTGCTGAAAAAGATGAAAGAAATTAGATTTTTAATTTCTCTTTTATTAATAATTTTTCCCTTCCAACATCTTAAATCAGAAATAATCATTATGAGTAAATGTGATGATAAACAAGATGAATTTTTAAAAAATGAGTATATCTTAAATCTAGACGAATTAATCATGACTAGAAATTATGTTTATAAGGAAAAAACATATCAAAAATATCGACTAACTGATTTAAGTACTAAAAAATCAAACTCTTATGTTCGAAATATTTATGAAGAAAACGGTAAAATACTCACTCATAAACACGGATATCCTCAATTTTATACTCAAATTCTTTTTGAAAAAGACAAACAAGAGATTTTCATGAAAACTGTTCTTAATGATGAAGAAGGAATATCTAAAATTTCTTCTTGTAAAAAAATTGAGAAATTTAAAAAAGAAAGTTAACTTTTTTTATTTTTCTTGGAGAAATTTTTTTTTTTATTTCCAAATCTATTATTAGTAATGTTGCTTCTATGTTTGGCGTAAGCTTGTTTTTGGGCTTGTTTCATTGCTCGCTTTGATGACATAATATTAAAAATCTATTTCTATACTACCAATTTTATTAAAATTCTTATCTGCAATAACTATTTCGCCCGATGAAGGAGCATAATCTAAAGCTTCAGATATTACTACATAATGTGTCACAAAAATTAAATTTTCATTACCTTTGAATTTTTTAACATAATTTTTCAAATCTAACATTTGTTTGTTTTTATTATTGGCAAACTTTGCGCTAAAAAAGGAATTTAAGAAATCTTTTGTTTCGAAATTTATAAAAGCTAATTTAGCAGTCTCTTTACAGCGACACCATTCACTTGAGAAAACTTTGAAAATTTGAACATCATTATCTTTAAAAAAATCTCCAATTTTTTTGGCTTGGTTTCTTCCTTCCTCACTTAAATTTCTTTGGGTATCACAGTTATTAATATCAAAATTTTCAGGATCTCCACCACCTGGTGCATATGCATGCCTAATAAATATAAGTTTACCACCTTTTTTTAGTTCTAAAGATAATTCTTGATTTAAATCTGCTTTAATCGATGAGGGGAAAGTTATAAAAATAATAAAAAAAAATTTTATAAATTTCATTGATGACTATTAAATTAAAAAAAATAAATAATACAATTATTAAATGTAAAAAATGTCCAAGACTTGTTAGTTTTATCAAAAAAATTTCAATACAAAAAAGAAAACAAAATAAGAATGAGAAATACTGGGGAAAACCAGTCCCTGGCTTTGGAGACAATAAAGCAAAATTGATGATTTTAGGTCTTGCTCCTGCAGCTCATGGTGGAACAAGAACCGGAAGGGCATTCACAGGAGATAAATCAGGAAATTTTTTATTTAAGAGTTTATTTTTAACAGGAATTTCAAATCAAGATTTTTCAGAGAAAGCAAATGATAATTTGAAATTACATGATACTTACATAACTAATATTCTTAAATGTGTTCCTCCAGGTGATAAACCAGAAAGTAAAGAATTAAATCGCTGTTCAAATTATTTTGAAAATGAAATTGAAAATTTAAAAAATCTTAAAGTGATCATAACTCTTGGTAAAGTTGCATTTGATAATTGTTTAAAAATTTATAAAAAAAAATTTATGATTCAAAAAAAATTTGAATTTAAACACGGAAACAAATATTTATTGCCAGATAATAAAGTTTTAATTGCTTGTTATCACCCAAGCCCAAGAAACGTAAATACAAAATTAGTGACGACTCCTATGATTAACCAATTACTTATTAAGGCAAAGAAAATAGCTAAATTTTAATAGTATCACAAAAATAGGGTTTAAATTTTGAGTAAATTTCATTAGGTATTTTTACTGGTTTACCTAAATCATTAACAAAAACTAAATGAACTTGTGCTTCAACTATAGTGTCATCACCTTTAGTAATTATTTGATTCATAAAAAAAGATGTTTTAGTGATAGATTTAACAAAAGATCTTATAGTTAGTTCATCTTCAAGACTTGCAGGTTTTTTATATTCAATGTTGCAAGCTTTTACTATGATTAGTGAGCCAAAATCTTTTTTCACTTTTTGGTTACTGAACCCAATTGAATGAAGAGCTTCTGTTCTGGCTCTCTCTAAAAACTTTAAATAATTAGCATAATATACGACACCTCCAGCATCAGTATCTTCATAGTAAACTTTTAAAGTATGAAAAAAATTTTCATGCATAATATAATTATATCAAAAAAGTAAACTATTTAATAGAAACTAAGGTATAAGTATTTAATGAATATATTTGTAATTTGGTTAGTGATGGTTACCGCATGGAACTTTGGTTATCCACAAGCAAGTCCTTTAGAAGATGTTGTAGTAGCTGTTATACTTTCTTTATTTAATATTTATCTTAAAAAATATCTTAAATTTTAATTATTGAGATGAAAAATATATATTTTGAAAATAAGCTATAGATTTCATCTTTGAGTTATCAGTATCAGACATAATGGCAATTCCATCAAGCTCTTTAACATCTAGATCGTGTAATCTTCTAAAATCCTCTTTAACATTAGCTTTAACTGTTACCCATTCATTTAAATTATCTTTTGTGCTAGCTAAAACATTGTCTATCGATTTTTTTGTATATGGACTTGGAAAATTTGCCCCAACTTCATTATTACTTGAGAAAACATAATTAATTGCTCTATTTGATAGTGGTGTAGCTCCAGTTTTTTTAATCACAAAAACTCTTGCAGCAAAATCATGCCCTTTTTTCGTATTTTCTTTAATCCCAGACAGATCTTTCTCAATTTTCCAAGTTATGTTTATAAACGGGGTCTTATCTAAGTTTATCTTGATCTCTTTTCCAAGGCCAGAAGCAGCATTATCAGCAACCGATTTTAAATAATTTCCGTTATCATTTGTTCCAACGGTATAAAGTGTTTTATTGTCAGCCCCTCTTACCTTTCTAACTTTAAGTTCTGCGAGCTCTGTTTCAGTAAAATCAAAGACTTGTAATTCATCTGCTAAAGACAAATTAATAGATAAAATTATAATGATTAAAATATTTATTAAAATTTTCATAAAAATTAAAAAAAATTCTTAATACATTATTTAGACAAAATTTAAACATTCAAAATTCAACATTCAGTTCTATATAAATAATATGAAGACAATATCCGCTTTTATACTCTTAATTTACTGGTCTATAATGATTTTTGCACCAGTTATGTCCAAAGACATCAAGTTTAGTAGAGCTAAAATTAATAGTATCAAAATAGTTGAACAAAAACCAAGAAGTTAATAAGTAGAGCGACCACCACTAATATCAAAGACTGCTGCTGTTGAAAAAGTGTTTTCCTCAGAAGAAAGCCAACAAATTAACGAGGTAAACTCTTCAACTTCCAGAAATCTTCCTCTAGGTACTTTTGATAGCATTCTTTGAACATGCTCTTTGGTCATTTGATCTAAAATTCTAGTCTTTGCGCCCGCTGGAGTGACTGCATTTACAGCTATATTCTTATCTGCCAGCTCTTTACCTAATGATTTAGTTAAACCTATTGCGCCTGCTTTTCCTACACTGTATGCACTAGCATTAGCATTTCCATCTTTTCCAGCTACTGAGGCTACATTTACAATTCTACCATAATTATTTTTGATCATGTTTGGCACTATTGACCTGCAACAATTAAAAGTTCCCATTACATTGATTTCTACAACTTTTTTCCACATCTCAATGTCATATTCCCACAGAGTAGCTGTGGGACCAGTTATGCCTGCATTGTTTATTAAAATATCAATATTAGAATTTTTTGTAATCTGCTTAACATTTTTTTCAACTTCATCATAATTAGATACATCGACAGTATTGGAGCTCAAATTTGAATTATCTATTTCTTTAACGGCTGATTCTATAGCTTTTGAGTCGTTATCCCATATGATCACCTTTGCACCTGATTTTAAAAAACGTTTAGTAATATCAAAACCAAAACCTTGAGCACCTCCTGTTACAATTGCCGTTCTATTTTTGAAATCGAAGGTAATTTTTTCCATTTTTTTATTTTCGTGTTAATAAATAATAAGTAAAAGCCGCCACAAAGGCTCCTATAATCCAAGAAAATGATTGAAGGAACATTAAATTAGTATTCCAAATAGTTGAAGCTGAAAAAATAAAACCCAAAATTACTGAGTAAACTGCTTTTATATGCCATCCACTACTGTAATAATAAATCCCATTGTTCTCCAAAGAATAAATATCTTTATTATCTAATTTACCCTTTTGAATATAATAAAAATCAAAAATTATTATTCCAAAAAGAGGTCCAAAAAAAGCTCCAAATGTATCAATAAATGATAAAGCACCAACTTGGCTTAGAAAAGTTAACCAAAATATTCCTATAATAAAGCCTATGATAGTGATTATCAAACCCGCACTTTTAATAGATAAAGAAAAAGGTAAAAAATTAATTAAAGTATATTGAGATGGAATAAAGTTTGCTATTAAATTTGTTGAGGCAGAGGCAATAATTATAAAAATTAAAGCTAAAACAATCAGAAATAAATTATCTATTTTTCCAAGAATATCTGTAGGATTTGTTAATATTCTAGAAAGATTTTCCGGATCTTGCTTTAAAAAGGCATCCATGCCTGAAACTATAAATAAAGCAGCAAAGGAAAAAATTATCAAATTTAATATTAAAGCTAGATTTCCTTTTTTGAGCTGACTTTCACTTTTTACATACCTTGAAAAATCCCCAAAATTTAAAATAATAATCGAAAAATATGCAAATACCGTACTGGTGACTGTTATTAATGGCACAAAATTATTTTTATTCAGAAAATTTTCTGTATTTAATGAATTTAAAAATGCACTAGACGTTAATTTAACGTCACTTAGTAACACAGATAAAAAAAACAATAAAATTCCAAGATAAACTGTAATTGCTGAAAAAATAATAATCTTTTTATTCATGTTCATTCCAATACTAAATAGAAATCCTTGAAAAATTATTGCTATGATAATTGCAATCCAATCAATTAAGTTCATACCCAAAAAGAATAAAAGTAATAATTGTTGATCAAGTATTGCGGGTTCTATAGAAAAAATTCCAATTCTAATTAAATAACTAAATGCTTTTGATAAAAAATATGTTTGAATACCAAATAAAAAAATACCAACTAAAAATCTCAGTAAACCAAAGTATTTTGCTCCAATAATACCTAATGAGGGTCGTAATAAAACAACAAAGGGTAGTCCGTATTTTTGAGAAGGTTTTCCAATTAAGTTTGAAAATAGATAGACTAGAAGAGTTCCAAATATTGTTCCAAAAAATACAACAAAAGTATTAAGATTATAGATTACATATAATGAGGTGATTAATGAAAAACCTATAACACTCTGAATATTTACTCCCCAAAAACAAAATAAAACTTTCCAATCCCAATTTTTATCATTGGGATTAACTGAAACTAAATCCCAATTAGTAAGATTTTTTTTTAAATTTTGAGGACTCACTTAGACAATATAAAACTTAAAGTTTCTACTGTCCATATAAGAGAGTTGGTAACCAAAGAGCAATTTTAGGAAATATTATAATTAATACTAGACCAATGACTTGTAAGACCATAAATTGCATCATTCCATAATAGATGTCTTTAAGATCCCATTCTGGAACAACTCCTTTTAAAAAATACGCTGATAAAGCTACTGGTGGAGATAGCCAGGCGGTTTGTAGATTCACTGCAACTAATATTGCAAACCAAGTTAAATTAAATCCTAATGCTTCCACCAAAGGTAAGATAATTGGGACTATTATCATTACAATAGGAACCCATTCTAATGGCCAGCCTAATAAAAAGATCATAACCATTATCATTGCTAGAATTAAATACTTGTTCATTTCTAGTCCTAATAAAAATTCAGTTAGCAAAGTTGGTGTTCCTAGTCTTGCAAAAACTGCACCAAAGAAATTTGAAGCTGCAACTAAAACCATAATTAAAGCTGTTATTTCTAAAGTTTTTACCAAAGCTTCTTGTAATTTAGACAGTGATAATTTTTTATAAGCTAAAGAGAGAAGTAATGCTCCCATAGCACCACATCCTGCTGCTTCAGTTGGAGTCGCAAATCCAAATAATATACTTCCCAAAGCTGCAAAAACTAAGGCCGCAGGAGGGACTAAGCCAAGGAAAAACTCGACCCAAACTTCTTTCATACTGGCAGCTCTCATATCATCAGGTAATACCGGTCCTAACTTGGGATTAATCATACATCTTATTGTTGTGTAAGCTGCATATAAACTTGCAAGAAGTATTCCTGGTAAGATTGCAGCAGCAAATAAATCTATAACTGGGATTTCCATTATAGGACCCATGACAACAAGCATAATGCTTGGAGGAATTAAAATACCCAGGGTTCCACCTGCAGTGATCGTACCTGCTGCTAGCTTAACGTCATAACCTGATCTATTCATTGATTTAGCAGCCATGATGCCAAGAATAGTTACTGATGCACCTACAATACCTGTGGCTGCAGCAAAAATTACTGAGACAAACAAAACTGCATAATATAGCGAACCCTTAACTTTTGCTAACATTAATTGAAAAGCTGAAAATAATCTTTCCATTAATCCAGCTTGTTCCATCATTATCCCCATAAACACAAAGAGTGGCACGGCGGCAAGAGTTTGCTCGGTCATTACCATGGAAAATTGAAGTGTCATCAAATAAAAAACTAATTTTCCAAAACCAAGGTATCCAAAAACAAATCCTAAAAATATCAGAGTAAATGAAATCGGAAATCCCACAAAAATTGCAAAAAGCATTACACCAACGAGAATAAAACCTAAAATTGCTGGATCAATTAACTCAGCTATCATTATTTTTTATCCTCTCCTGGCCACTCACCTTTTTTAGCTGCCCAGTAACTTTTAAGTAATTCTGAGAAACCTTGAATAAGTAAAAAAATAATTCCGACTAATAAACAAGTTTTTATAGGCCACATGAAAGGCATCCATGTGGTATCCATACCTCTTTCACCTCTTCTAATAGACTCTTCTACAAACCCGATTGTCATGTAAAGAAAAACCAAAAGACCAGGAAAATAAAATAATAGATATAGCCAAAAATCTATCAAACCTTGAGTTTTTGTTTTAAAATTTCTATATAAAAAATCTGCTCTGATGTGTACACCTCGAGAAAGCGCGTAACCAGCTCCTAACATAAACAACGCCCCGTAAAGGAAACGGCTAATGTCATAAGCCCAAATTGTGGGTGCTAAAAATAGTTTTCTTGCAAGAACTTCATAAGTCATTGCAAATATTAGTGGCATCAATATCCAACAAACAGTATTACCAATCCACTTACTAAATTTATCAATATTAATTATAGATTTTGCCATCCATGATGGCATATCAGTTGGCATTTTTCCTGATCCACCTCGCCTTTCGGCAATCATTTCATCTGAGATATCTAGTTTACCAGGTTCTTCTGCCATAAAATTTTAGTTAAAAAAATTAGAGCGGACTGTAAAAGTCCGCTCTAAAAAATCAAGATTAATTACTGATTACTTTAATGTTGCAGCGTGAGCCATTCCTAGCTTCGCATTAGACATTTGAGCACCGCTCCAGAAAGGAACAGCAACATCAGCAAAGTTTTTCATTGAAGTATAAACTTCATTGAAGAATTTGTTCTTCTCTGCGTTTTTATTCAATGTAGCTTTTGCAGCTGCCATGTACTCTGTAAAGTAGTCTGATGGAGTATCTTCTAATTTTACCCCATGTTTAGTAGTAAGTTCTTGTAATGCTTTTCCATTTTCATAGATTCTGTAACTTAAAGATTTAGCTAACGAAGCATTAGCTGCAACTTCAAGAGACTTTTTCTCATGAGCACTCATAGCATTATAAGTTTTTCCAGTAATGTAAAAGTCAGCATTTACTACTACTTGGTGTAAACCTTGTAGGTAATAGTGCTTTAATACTTTTTGGAAACCAAATGTTAAGTCTGGTTTAGGACAGCACCACTCAGCAGCATCAATAGTTCCTGCCTCAAGAGCTGGTAGAATATCTCCACCACCCATTGCAACAGATGCTATACCAATGTCTTTGTATGTTTGTCCTGGAATTCCTGGAGGAGTTCTGAACTTATATTTTCTAAAGTCAGCCATATCTTTAATTGGTTTTGGAAACCAACCTAAAGCTTCTGGACCAACTGGTTGAAGCATAAATCCTTTGATATCTCTTCCCATTTCTTTCCAAAGCTGATCGTATAATTCTTTACCACCACCATATTGAAACCATGATAGAAACGCTAAGTTGTCGATACCAACTCCACCACCAGCTACTGGCGAACCAAATAACATAGCAGCAGGGTGATCACCTGACCAATAGTGTGTCCATGCGAAACCACAATCAATCAATCCTTTATCAACAGCATCTAGAGTTTCTTTAACTCCCACAACTGCACCTGCTGGTAAAATTTCAAATTTTAACGAACCAGATGTAAGTTCTGTTACTGTATCAGTAAAGTCCTTTAACATTTTTACTTCATCAGCTTTAGTGTTAAGAACTGTCTGACATTTTAGTGTTTTTGCAGCATTAGCACTAGATGCAAATCCAAGTACCAAAACAGTTGCAAACAACATTGAAATGATTTTTTTCATTATATTTCCTCTTGTTAGTTAAATTTAACGACAACATACAATCAGAAAAACAAAGGTCGTACAAGTGACAATTGATTAATATGAGTGTAAAGATGAACAAATGAGATTTATAAAAATAACTTTTCAACTATAGATGGAAAACTTTGATTTTATAATTTTAGGAGCTGGATCTGCTGGATGTGTTTTGGCTAACAGATTATCTGAAAATCCAAAAAATAAAGTTCTCTTGATTGAGGCTGGCGGTAAAGATAATTATCCTTGGATACATATACCCGTTGGTTATTTTAAAACTATGCATAATCCTTCAGTTGATTGGTGTTACAAAACTGAACCTGATGAAACAATGAATAATCGATCAATTCGTTATCCTAGAGGGAAAACTTTAGGAGGAAGCTCAGCTATTAATGGTTTACTATATATAAGAGGTCAAAGTAGAGATTATGATGTTTGGCGTCAACTGGGTAATACTGGTTGGGGTTGGGATGATGTTCTACCTTACTTTATCAAAGCTGAAGATCAAGAACGTGGTAAAGATGATTACCATGGTGTTGGAGGGCCTTTGTCTGTTTCAGATCAAAGAATTCAATTACCGCTGTTAAATGAATTTCAAAATGCAGCAGAAGAATTTGGTATTCCAAAAACGAAAGATTTTAATACTGGTGATAATCATGGGTGTGGATACTTTCAAGTAACTGAGAGAGATGGATTTAGGTGTAGTACTGCAGTTGGATATTTAAACCCAGTTAAAAATAGAAAAAATTTAAAGATTATTACTCATGCTCATGTAAAAAAAATTAATTTTGAAAATAAAACTGCTAAAAATATTGAGTACTGGCAAGAAAATGCTCTAAAAAAGGTTACCGCTAACAAAGAAATAATACTCTCATCTGGGTCAATTGGATCACCTCAGATTTTACAAACTTCCGGAATAGGTAATTCAGAAAAATTAAAAGACCTTGGTGTAACTATGGTGCATGAACTAAAGGGCGTTGGAGAAAATTTACAAGATCATTTAATGTTCAGACCAATTTACAAAGTTAATGGACTTAAATCATTAAATAAAAAAGTGAATAGTTTATTTGGTAAATTAATGATTGGTCTAGAGTATGTTTTTAATAGAAGTGGACCAATGACAATGGGCGCTAGTCAGATGTGTATGTTTGCTAAGAGTGATCCTTCTTTAGAATTGCCAGATCTTCAATGGCACGTGCAACCAATGAGTATGGACACTTTAGGTGCTACAAAAAACCATGACTTTCATGCATTCACACCTACTGTATCAAATATAAGACCAACAAGTAGAGGTCACGTAAATATTATTAATAGAGACTCAAGAATTTATGCAAAGGTAAAACTCAATTATCTTTCAACTGACCATGATCGTATGGTTGCTGCAAAAGGTTTGAGACTTACAAGGAAAATAGTAATGGAGTCTGAAACTTTTAAAAAATATAAACCAGAAGAATATAGACCTGGTATTGATATTAATGATGATGAAGAACTTGTAAAAGCTGGATCAAATTATGCACAAACTATTTTTCATCCAGTTGGCACATGTAAAATGGGACAAGATGATATGGCGGTAGTTGATGAGACTCTTAAAGTAAAGGGTTTAAATAATTTAAGAGTAATTGATGCATCAATAATGCCTAATATAACTTCGGGTAATACTAATGCACCTACAATAATGATTGCCGAAAAAGGTGCTGATATGATACTTAGAAGTTAATGCTCTCTGATTTTATTACTCCAGAACAAATTACAATTTTAACACAAATCATTTTAATTGATCTTGTTTTAGCAGGAGATAATGCAATCATAATTGGAATGGTTGCATCAAAATTTCCTTTAGAACAAAGACGAAAAATTATTTTTTGGGGAATAGGTGGAGCAGTTGTCTTAAGGATAATCTTAACTTTATTGACTGCTTATTTATTACAAATTACAGGTTTAAGGTTAATTGGAGGTATTCTTCTTCTCTATATTGTCTACAAACTTTATGTAGATGTCATTAAAGGTTCTGATCACGAAAGTGATATAAAGGTAGATAATTCCAGTTTCCTTAAAGCTATTTGGACAATCTTATTAGCTGATTTTACCATGAGTTTAGATAATGTTTTAGGAGTTGCAGGTGCAGCAGGAGACCATTATTACTTATTAATTTTTGGTCTTGTTTTATCAATTGTACTTATGGCAACAGCAGCAACATTAATATCGAATTGGATAAAAAAATATAAATGGATTGCTTGGGCAGGATTATTGGCAATTTTAATTGTTGCTATTGAATTGATTTATACTGATATTAAAATATTATTTTTATGATGTATCTGAAAAACTACAATTTAAAGAATAAAACTGCAGTAGTGACTGGAGCTGGAAAAGGACTTGGTAAAGCATGTGCTATAGCGCTTGCTGAAGCTGGTGCTAATTTGATCATTATAAGTAGAACAAAAAAAGATTTAGATGAAGTTTCAAAAAAGATAAAAAAAATAGAGTCTAAATGTAAATCTTATGTATGTGACATCACAAATTACAATCAAATTAAAGAGATAATTAATAAGCAGTCAAAAATAGACATACTGATTAATAATGCAGGCAATAATATTCCAGAACATTTTACCAAAGTTAAAAAAAAAAATATGGAATATTTGGTTAAGATAAACACAATGGCAACTTTTAATCTAGCTCAATTATGTGCTTTAAAAATGATTAAGTCCAAAAATAGAAAAAAAATTGGCGGTGCGATTGTAAATATGTCTTCTCAGATGGGTCATGTTGGTGGTCCTATTAGAAGTGTTTATAATATGACAAAATTTGGCTTAGAAGGTTTAACAAAAGGAATGTCGATTGATCTAGCCAAATATAACATAAGGGTAAATACTGTTTGCCCAACTTTTGTTGTTACTCCAATGACAAGTAAATTTTTGAAAAGTAAAAAGTTTAAAAAAGAGGTTTTGGGCAATATTCCCTTAGGAAAATTTGCTGAACTTTCGGATGTAGCAAGCGCAGCTGTATTTCTTGCATCTGATGCAGCGTCAATGATTACTGGAACTTCTTTATTAGTTGATGGCGGATGGACTGCAAAGTAATACCAAGATTATTTTTTTTAATAATTTTTTTTATATCAACTCATTCAATTGCTATCGAGTTTAAAGGAAAATTTTTACAAGGTCATTATATCATAGGAATAACTGATCCCTCTTCTAAAATAATTATAGATAAAAAAGAAG
>CACGUZ010000007.1 GCA_902576375.1 uncultured Pelagibacteraceae bacterium | reverse complement strand
GGACGAATAGCTATTTCTTTGCCTTCTATTATATCTAAATTAAAAATTTTTGAATCAATGCTTAGTGATTTTTTGCCTAAAGGTCCCTCAATATTTAAAATATTTTGATTAAAAGCAACTTTAACCTTTTCAGGAATTGATATATTTATTTTACCTATTTTAGACATATTAAAAAACCTTACAAATTATTTCACCACCAACTTTTTGCTTTCTCGCATCAATATCAGTCATCACACCTTTTGATGTTGATAATATAGCAATTCCTAAACCGTTATTTATCTTAGGTAAACTATCTGCACTTGAGAATATTCTTCTTCCAGGTTTAGATACTCTCTCAAAATTGTTTATTACTGGATTACCAGAATGATATTTCAGCTCTAAAGATAAAATATTTTTGTTTTGCTCGCTTGAGACTTTAAAATCTTTAATAAAACCCTCATTTTTTAAGAATATCTGCAATTTTACTTTTAAAATTTGAAGAAGGTAAATTTACTTTTTTATGATTTCTTGCTTGCGCATTTTTTACTCTTGCTATCATATCTCCTATAGGGTCACTTAAACTCATAATAATTCCTTTCTACCAACTTGATTTGATTAAACCTGGAATTTTTCCTTGCAATCCAAGTTGTCTTAATGCAATTCTTGATATCTTTAGTTTTCTGTAAACTCCGTGGGGTCGTCCAGTTATTTGACACCTGTTCATAACTCTAATCTTAGCTGAGTTACGTGGTAAATTAGAAAGCTTTTGTTGAGCCTTAAATCTTTCCTCTAAAGAAATTTTTTTATCCATTATTATCTTTTTAAGTTTGGCTCTTTTTTCATAAAATCTGTTTGAAAGTTTAATTCTTCTATTATTCTTATTAATTGAGCTCAATTTAGCCATTTTAATTATCTCCTTTTTTTATAAATGGAAAATTCATTTTTTTTAACAATGAAAAACTATGTTCCTTATTTAAAGATGATATTGCAATGACAATATCTAGTCCTCTTACTTTATCAGCTCTATCAAAACTAACTTCGGGAAATATTATGTGTTCTTTAATACCGAATGTATAATTTCCAAATTTATCAAAACCATTTGAAGACAATCCTCGGAAATCTTTCACTCTTGGTAAGGCAATATTTACTAGTCTATCAAGAAATTCATACATTTTATTTTTTCTTAAGGTTACTTTCAATCCAGCATTTGACCCTTTACGAGTTTTAAAATTAGCAACAGACTTTTTAAATTTAGTTGTTACAGGTTTTTGGCCAGTTATTTTAGCTAAATCTTCCGCACATGATTTCAAAACTTTCGAGTCGTTCCCATCTAGGCCAAGCCCCATATTTAAAACAACTTTTTCAATTTTCGGACCCATGTTCAAATTTTTAAAACCAAATTCATTTTTTAAAGCTGGTTGTATTTCATTTAAATAAAGTTCTTTCAATCTTGGTGTCATTACTTTTTAACCTCAGCTTTTTTTATTTTTTTTTGATCTTTTATTAGTTTTAAATTAGACAGATGAATAAAGTCTTCTTTTGAAATAATTCCACCCTTTTTTTCTTTAGTCGTTTTTATGTGTTTTTTTACCATGTTTATATCTTTTACTTTTGCTCTATTATTAACTCTATCAATTTCAATAATCTCGCCTTCCTTTGATTTATCTTTTCCAGTTAAAATTTTTACTTTAAATCCTTTTTTAATCATTACAAAACCTCAGGTGCTAAAGAAATTATTTTCATTTGACCTCTTGTCCTCAGTTCTCTTGTGACTGGACCAAAAATTCTAGTCCCTACTGGTTCACCTTTATCATCAACTAATACAGCAGCATTATTATCAAATTTTACTTTTGATCCGTCATCTCTATGTATACCTTTTTTAACTCTTACTACGACAGCTTTATGAACAGAGCCTTTTTTTACTTTACCTTTTGGAATGGCTTCTTTGACTGCTATCACAATTGTGTCTCCGATACTTGCATATCTTCTTTTTGATCCTCCTAAAACTTTAATACACTCTATTTTTTTTGCACCAGTGTTATCAGCTACCTGTAATTCAGTTTGAACCTGTATCATTATTTAGAACTTTCCATTACTTCAAATCTTTTATTTTTCGAGAAGGGTCTACTCTCAATAATTGAGACCTTATCACCAGTTTTAAATTTATTGTTTTCATCATGAGCGTTATATTTTTTTCTAACTTTAACAACCTTTTTTAATACAGGATGTGAATATTTCCTCTCGATCAAAACAGTGATAGTTTTATTTGGTTTATCACTAACTACGACTCCAGTTAATATTTTCTTAGGCATTTTTTTTCTCCCTTAGTGAAGTTTTCAACCTAGCAATAATTTTTTTTGTCTCACCTATTTTTGATGGATTAATAACTTGTGAATTTATTTTTTGAAACCTAAAGTTAAATAAGTCTTTTTTTAACTTATTTATATTCTTTAAGATTTCATCTTTTGTAAGTTTTTTAATTTCTTGTTTTTTCATATTTATAAAAATCTCTTAATTGTTTTAGTTTTAATTGGAAGTTTTGCTGAAGCTTTATACAAGGCTTCTTTGGCAATTTGCTCTGAAACACCATCAACTTCAAATAAAATTCTACCTGGTTTTACCCTACAAGCATAATATTCTGGAGACCCTTTACCTTTACCCATACGTACCTCAATAGGTTTTTTTGAAACAGGTATATTAGGAAATATTCTTGTCCAAACTCTACCTTGTCTTTTCATATGTCTGGTTAATGCAACTCTGGCTGCTTCAATTTGTTTACCTGTCACTCTTTCAGGAGTTAGAGCTTTTAAAGCGTATGCTCCGTAATTTATAAAATTAGCCCTTGAAGCTTTGCCATGTATTCTTCCTTTATGAGCTTTTCTCCATTTAGTTCTTACTGGCTGCAACATAATATTATTTACCCTCTTTAGATATTACTTTATTAGTTTCTTGGCTAAACTCTTTAGCAAAAACTTCACCCTTATAAATCCAAACTTTTATACCGATAATACCATATGTTGTAAGCGCCTCCGCTTCAGCATAATCTATATCAGCTCTAAGGGTATGAGATGGTATACTTCCATCTCTTAGCCATTCAGTTCTTGCAATTTCATTACCACCTAGTCTTCCACTAATTGAAACTTTAATTCCTTTTGCCCCTAGTCTTAAACAAGATTGCATCGCTCTTTTCATTGCTCGTCTGTAAGAAATTCTTTTAACTAATTGTTGTGCAATATTTTCAGCAACTAAATAGGCATTTGTCTCTGGTTTTTTAACTTCTTTAATATTCAACGCAACTTCATTCTTAGTAAATTTTGAAAGATTATTTTTAATTTTATCAATATCACTTCCTTTTTTTCCAATTACAAATCCAGGTCTTGAAGTATAGATGGTTACGTAACATTTATTTGAGGTTCTTTCGATCATAACTTTAGATACACCAGAATTAATTACATTTTTTTTTACGTATTCTCTAATCTTAAAATCTTCAATAAGATAATTTCCAAAATCTTTCTTTTTAGCATACCAAACAGAGTCCCAACCTCTGTTCACACCTAATCTAAAACCAACTGGATTAACTTTTTGCCCCATGACCCTCCGTTTTTTTCATCTCAGATAATATTATCGTTACACTTGAATAAGGTTTTAATATTGGTGCAGCTCTTCCTTTCGCTCTTGGTCTAAATCTTTTCATTGTAATTTTCTTTCCACAGTAAGCTTCTTTCACGACTAGTTTATCAATATCATATTGAAAATTGTTTTCAGCGTTTGCAACAGCTGAACTAATTGTTTTTCTAATATCTCTTGTAATTCTTTTCTCTGAAAATTCTAGATCTCTTATAGCAACATCTACTTTTTTGCCCACAATTCCTTTAAGAATTGGATTAAGTTTCCTTACGCTTGATCTGATATTATTGTTGATCGATCTAACAAGTTTATCTTTATTGTTCTGTGTTTTCTTTTTTTTACTCATAAATTACTTTTTAGTTTCAGCTTCAGCAGGTTTCGCTTTTTTGTCTGCTGGTGTGTGTCCAAAGAAAGTTCTTGTAGGCGCAAACTCACCAAGTTTATGACCTACCATGTCTTCTGACACTGTTATTGGGATAAATTTTTTACCATTATAAATTAAAAAACTTACTCCAACAAAATCTGGAAGTATTGTAGATTTTCTTGACCAAGTTTTAATTGGAATTTTTTTAGGGTCAGTTTTGTATTTATCCACCTTTTTCATTAAACTTTCCTCTACAAAAGGACCTTTCCAAACCGCTCTAGCCATTATTTAGTATCCTTTCTTTTGTTTCTTCTTTTCACAATAAACTTATCCGTTCGTTTATTATCTCTTGTTTTTAATCCTTTAGCTGATTGACCTTTTGGCGAAACTGGATGTCTTCCACCTGCACTTTTACCTTCTCCACCTCCATGTGGGTGATCAACAGGATTTTTAACTACGCCTCTTGTATGCGGTCTTCTTCCTAACCATCTAGACCTACCAGCTTTGCCTATTTTTGTATTTTTTTGATCAGGATTGCTTAAAACACCAATTGTAGCTAAAGATCTTGAGTCAATTTTTCTTACCTCACCAGACGCTAATTTTATTAGACTGTAGTTACCATCTAATCCGCTAATGGTAACAGAGGTCCCAGCTGATCTTGCTATTTTACCACCACCACCAGGCTGAATCTCAACATTGTGAATATTTATGCCTACAGGAATATCTTGTAAAGGCATGCAATTACCAACTTTTATTTCTTTTTTAGAGCCATTTTCAACTTTATCACCAACTTTAATTTTTTGTGGGGCTAAGTAATAAGCATGAGAATTATCCTCAAATTTTACCAACATAATGTAACAAGATCTATTTGGATCATATTCTATTCTCTCAACTGTAGCAGGTGCATTAAATTTTTTTCTATAAAAATCTACATGTCTGTACATCTTTTTATGACCACCAGCTCGATTTATAGAAGTTATGTGCCCATTATTATTTCTCCCCTTCATTGAATTTTTGGGCGAAACTAATGACTTAAATGGTTTTCCTTTCCAAAGACCAGTCCTATCAACAAGAATTGTTCCTCTAGTAGATTTTGTATACGGTTTAAAAGTTTTTAATGCCATTTAAATTCCTGTAGTTAGATCGATGCTTTGACCTTTCTTAAGTGTTATTATTGCTTTTTTAAAACCAGAGACTTTTACTTTTCTTCCTCTGGTAAATTTTGTTCTATTTTGTTTATTGATAATATTAACTTTTGTTACGTTTACTTTAAAAATCTTTTCAATATTTTTTTTAAGATTTTTTTTGTTTGCACTTTTATGCACTTTAAATACTATTTTATTTTCTCCAGATAAATTAGTAGACTTCTCCGTCAGTAATGGTGACAAAATTTTATCATATAAATGTAATTTTTCTAATTTATACATATCTCTTCTCCAGCTCTTTTACAGAACTCTCTGTAAAAACTATCTTTTTAAATTTAATAATATCAAAAGCACTAAAGTGATTTATATCTGTAACTTTAATATTTGGAATATTTCTCATTGATTTTTCTATTTTTTCTTTAGAAGATTTATCAAGAATAATTAAAGAGTTTGTAATTTGAAACTTTTTAAGAATAAGATACATCTCTTTTGTTTTTTTTATTTGGTTATTAAAGTCATTAAGAACTATTAAATCTTTATTTTTATTTTTTTCACTTATTAAAGAAGCTATGCTTTGTTTTTTTTCACTCTTATTTAATTTTCTTGTTTTGTAAGCTAGTTGTCCCTTTGGTCCATGAGCTACACCACCCCCAACAAATATGGGTGCTTTTCTACTTGCATGTCTAGCATTACCTGTTCCTTTTTGAGCATAAATTTTTGAGGTAGGTCCTTTTACTTCATTTTGTTGCTTAGTCTTCGCATGTCGGCCTTTATAATTAGCATTAGTTTTGTACAGAACACTACTTACTAATTTATGATTTATCTTTGCTGAAAAAATTTTATCTAAAACTTCTATAGAGCTTTTTTTTCCATCTAAATTTAATTTATCTAGTTTCATTATTTTTTCTTTTTATCTGGTGTTTTTTTAGCTTGTTCTACTACTTTAATTTTTTCATCAATTGTTAGTTTACTTATATTCTTAACAGAGCCTTTAACAATAACTTCCGAATTTTTTGAGCCAGGTATTGATCCTTTTAAATAAAGTAACTCATTTTCTAAATCTGTTTTAATAATTTCAATATTTTGCATAGTTCTTAATTTATCTCCCATGTGTCCAGCCATTTTTTTTCCCTTAAAAACCTTTCCAGGATCTTGTCTTTGTCCAGTAGAACCATGAGATCTATGTGAAATTGAAACACCGTGGGTTGCTCTTAATCCACCAAAATTATGCCTCTTCATTGCACCAGCAAAACCCTTACCTATAGTCTTTGATTTTGTATCGACAAATTTTATATCCTTAAATATTTCAAGACCAAACTCATTCCCCTCTTTAAAGTTTTCAACATTTTCAACTCTAAATTCTTTTAATCTTCTTTTCGCTTCAGTATTTTTTTTTGCAAAATAACCTTTCATTGCCTTAGTAAGTTTTGAATTTTTAATTTTTCCATATCCTAACTGAACAGCCTTATAACCTCTTTTTTCACTATTAATTACCTGGATAACTCTAGCTTTTTCCATTTTGAGAACTGTTACAGGCACAGACTGCCCAGTTTTATAAAATTCTCTTGTCATTCCAATTTTTTTACCTATTAAAGCTATATCTCTCATAATTAAATTTTAATCTCCACATCAACACCTGACGCTAAATCTAATTTCATCAATGCTTCGACAGTTTGTGGTGTTGGCTCAACTATATCTATTAATCTTTTATGTGTTCTAGACTCAAATTGCTCTCTACTTTTCTTATCAATATGAGGTGATCTTAAAACTGTATATCTCTCAATTTTAGTCGGTAAAGGTATTGGACCTTTAATCGTTGCTCCAGTCCTTTTAACTGTGTTGACTATTTCCTCAGTCGATGCATCTAGGATTTTATTGTCATATGCTCTTAGTTTAATTCTTATATTTTGTTTTTCCATATTAGCCTGCAATTTTTTTTGTTACTTCATCCTGAACATTTTGAGGAACTTTTGAATAATGGTCAAAAAACATTGAATATTGTGCCCTACCCTGAGACATTGATCTTAAGCTATTGATATATCCAAACATGTTTGCTAATGGCACCATTGCAGTAATAACTGTGGCATTACCTCTTTGCTCTTGAGTGTTAATTTGGCCTCTTCTACTATTTAAATCACCAATAACATCACCCATATAATCCTCAGGCGTTACAACTTCAACTCTCATAACTGGCTCTAAAAGTTTTAAGCCACCTTTTGTACATGCTTCTTTGAAACAAGCCCTACTTGCTAGTTCAAAAGCTAACACACTAGAGTCTACATCATGATGTAATCCATCTAAAATGGTTACTTTATAATCTATCATAGGAAATCCTGCGAGAATTCCACCATCTGACACTGTTTCAATTCCTTTTTCAACTCCTGGAATAAATTCTTTAGGAATGGCGCCACCTTTAATTTTACTTTCAACTTCTCTTCCACCTCCAGGCTCTTGTGGTTCTACTAACAACTTAACTTTAGCAAATTGTCCAGCACCACCACTTTGTTTTTTATGTGTGTACTCAACTTCTGATGAATTCTCTATTGTTTCTCTGTATGCAACTTGTGGGGCTCCAACATTTGCCTCTACTTTAAATTCTCTTTTCATTCTATCCACAATGATATCTAAATGTAATTCCCCCATACCTTTAATGATTGTTTGACCTGACTCCTCATCTGAAGTCACTCTGAAAGAAGGATCTTCTTTAGCAAGTCTTCCTAAAGCCTCACCCATTTTTTCTTGATCGGCTTTAGTTTTAGGTTCAACAGCAATTTCAATTACAGGGTCTGGGAATTCCATAGGTTCCAAAAGAACACTATTTTCTTTATCACATAAAGTGTGTCCAGTAATCGTATTCTTTAAACCAGCCAAAGCTACAATGTCACCAGCATTAGCTTCTTTAATATCTTCTCTTGAGTTGGCATGCATCAATAACATTCTTCCAACTCTTTCCTCTTTCTCTTTTGATGAGTTGTAAACAGCAGTTCCAGTTTTAATAGTACCAGAATAAATTCTTATAAAAGTTAACGACCCAACAAATGGATCATTTGCAACCTTGAAGGCTAGAGCTGAAAAAGGGGCGCTATCTTCAAATTTCATATCCATCTCATCTTCGCTACCTAATTTAGTTCCTTTAATTGAACCAATATCAACTGGGCTAGGCAAATAATTGACAACAGCGTCTAATAAAGGTTGCACACCTTTATTTTTAAAAGCTGATCCTGTCATAACAGGCACAAAATCAAAATTTAATGTACCTTTTCTTATACATTTTATTAAATCTTCTTCTTTAATTTCATCACCATTTAAATATGACTCCATTAATTTTTCATCCTGTTCAACTGCTGCTTCAACTAGCTCAGTCCTATATTTTTCAGAAATTTCTTTTAAATCGTCAGGAATATCTTTATATTCCCACTCGGCACCCAAAGCTTCATTTTTCCAAACTTGAGCTTTCATTTTTACTAAGTCAACAACACCTGTTAAAGATGCTTCAATACCTATAGGAACCTGGATGACAAGTGGCTTTGCACCTAATCTATCTTTAATCATATCTACACACCTGAAAAAATCAGCTCCTGTTCTGTCCAATTTATTTACAAAACAAATTCTTGGAACCTTATATTTATCTGCTTGTCTCCATACAGTTTCGGACTGAGGCTCAACACCTGCTACACCGTCAAAAACTGCTACAGCACCATCTAAAACTTTAAGAGATCTTTCAACTTCAATAGTAAAATCAACGTGACCAGGCGTATCAATGATATTTATTCTATGATTTTGCCAAAAACAAGTTGTTGCGGCTGATGTAATTGTAATTCCTCTTTCTTGTTCTTGCTCCATCCAGTCCATTGTTGCAGCACCATCGTGGACTTCTCCAATTTTATGACTTTTTCCTGTGTAATATAAAATTCTTTCTGTTGTAGTTGTCTTACCAGCATCAATGTGTGCCATAATACCAATATTTCTATATTTATCTAAAGTATGGGTTCTAGACATAATTTTTTACCACCTAAAATGAGCAAATGCTTTATTTGATTCTGCCATTTTATGGACATCTTCCTTTTTTTTAACAGCAGCTCCTTTTTTTTCATAAGCATCATAAAGCTCATTGAAAATCTTATCAGACATATTTTTATCTTTTCTTTTTCTTGCAGAATCTATTAACCATCTGATCGCTAAAGCTTGGGCTCTTTTGTTTTTTACTTCAACCGGTACTTGATAAGTCGCTCCACCAACTCTTCTAGATCTAACTTCAACAGTTGGTTTAATGTTATTGATCGCCTCATTAAAAATATTTATCGGCTCATCTTTTGATTTAGTTTTAATTTTTTCTATAGCATCGTAAACAATTTTCGAAGCTATACCTCTTTTACCATCGTACATTAAGTTATTTATTAATTTAGGAATAATAGTGGAATTAAATTTTGGGTCTGGAACTATATCTTTTTTGGGTTGTGATTTTTTTCTAGACATTTTATTTACCCTTTTTAGTTCCGTATAAAGATCTTCTTTTTTTTCTATTTGCAACTCCTTGGGTATCGAGATTTCCTCTTAATATGTGATACCTCACACCAGGCAGATCCTTAACTCTTCCACCTCTTATTAAAACAACTGAGTGTTCTTGCAAATTATGACCTTCCCCTGGTATATATGCTGTAACTTCAAAACCATTTGACAGTCTAACTCTTGCAACTTTCCTAAGTGCCGAGTTAGGTTTCTTTGGAGTAGTTGTATAAACTTTAACACAAACACCTCTTTTTAAAGGTTGTTTCTGTAGAGCAGGAACTTTATTCCTCTTAACTTGTTTAACTCTCTTTTTTTTTAACAATTGGTTAATTGTTGGCATAAAAATTTTAAATTAATTATATTTTTGATGAAATAACTGACAGATCAATTATGGCAGCGTTTAGTACATCTGATTAGTACTACATTCCAACCAAAAACATCGCCAAAATACTTATAAATTGAATTTTGTCAAACAAAACCTGTGATTTTAACCTGTTTTTTCTATTGATTTGCTTGAGTTTCTGAGGCCTCAATCTTTTCTTGCTCAGATAAGAATTTGTTATCATCCTCGAGTGCTTTTTTATTCCATCTATTTTTGATATTTCCTGTTCCAGCAGGTACCAATCTACCAACGATAACATTCTCTTTTAATCCATTTAATGGGTCAATTTTACCTTTAATTGCAGCATCAGTTAAAACTCTTGTAGTCTCTTGGAATGAAGCAGCGGAAATAAACGACTCAGTCTGTAAAGAAGCTTTTGTTATACCCATTAAAACTCTTTCACCTATTGCTAGAGTTTTATTTTCTGATTTAAGCTTTTCATTCATATTTTCAAATTTTATTCTATCAACAATTTCACCTGGTAAATAAGAAGAGTCACCTGAAGATTTTACCTCAATTTTTTTCAACATCTGTCTTAAAATAGTTTCGATATGTTTATCATTTATGATAACACCTTGCAGTCTATAAACTTCTTGAACTTGATTTACAAAATATTCAGTTAAATCTTTGATGCCCATAATTCGTAAAATATCATGAGGTAAGGGTTGCCCATCTAAAAGGTATTCACCTTTTTTAATTTTTTCACCTTGATTAAAATTAATATGTTTTCCTTTTGGTATTAAATAATTTGAAGGTTCATTTCCATCTTCAGGAACTATTGAAACTCTCTGCTTTCCTCTAACCTCTTTACCAAAAATAACTTGGCCGTCATTTTCTGCTATAATGGCACTGTCTTTAGCTTTTCTAGCTTCAAATAACTCTGCTACTCTTGGAAGACCACCAGTAATATCTTTAGTCTTGGTTGTCTCTTTTGGTAATCTGGCAATAACATCACCTGCAGAAACTTTTTGTCCATCTTTAACTGATAAAATTGAGTCTGGAACTAAATAATATCTTGCTTCATTATCATCAGCTTTTTTAATTACGTTTCCTTTTTCATCTCTCAATGTAATTCTCGGTTTTAAATCTGTACTTTTTGATTGAGATCTCCAGTCAACCACAGACTTAGATGATATTCCTGTAACATCATCTGTGGTCTCTTGTATTGATACGCCATCAATCAAATCTACATAACTAGCTATACCACTTTTTTCAGCAATCACGGGAGTAGTGTAAGGATCCCACTCGCAAATCTTTGTATTCGCTTTTATTTTATCTCCATTTTTAAAAAATAATCTAGATCCATAAGCTACTTTATAAATTGCAATTTGAACTCCTTTTTCATCCTCTATAGATAATTGAGTATTTCGTCCCATAACGATTAAATTCTTTTTAGAGTCCTCCAAAATATTTGAATTGATAATCTTTAAAACTCCCTCATTTTTACTTACAATTTGTGAGTCTTGTTTAACTGAAGCAGTTCCTCCAACGTGAAAAGTTCTCATTGTTAATTGAGTTCCAGGCTCACCAATAGATTGGGCTGATATCATTCCTATAGCCTCACCAACATGAACCATTTTACCTCTTGATAAATCTCTTCCGTAGCAAGTTGCACATACACCTTCTTTTGAGCTGCATGTCATGACAGAGTAAACGTTAAGTGATTTAATACCTGCTGCATCAATCTTATCACATGCAGTTTCATCGATCATTGTAGTTTTTTTAAGTATAACTTCACCTGTTAATGGATGTTTTAGATCAGAAGCTGTAACTCTTCCTAGTGCTCTTTCTGATAAACTTACAACTACGTTTCCACCCTCTAAAATTTCTGATAGCTCTATAAATCCTGGCTTATCACATTTAACTTTTGTAATTGTCAAATCTTGAGCCACATCACAAAGTCTTCTAGTCAAATAACCAGAGCTTGCGGTTTTTAATGCTGTATCAGCTAAACCCTTTCTTGCACCATGGGTTGAATTAAAATATTCTAAGGCAGTTAAGCCCTCTTTAAAGTTAGATGTGATTGGACTTTCAATAATTTCACCTGATGGTTTAGCAATTAAACCTCTCATACCTGCTAATTGTTTCATCTGTGCAGCTGAACCTCTTGCGCCACTATCAGCCATCATAAATACTGAATTTATTTTTAATCCATCAGGAGTTTTTTCTGTAGCAGAAATACCTTTCATCATTTCTCCAGCAACTTTATCCGTACATTTAGACCAGGCATCAACTACTTTATTATATTTTTCTCCCCTAGTAATTAGTCCTTCTGCATATTGAGTTTCATAATCAGCAATCAATTTCTTTGTATCATCAATTAATTGAGTCTTATTTGATGGTATAATTAAATCATCTTTTCCAAAGGAAATCCCTGCTTTAAAGGCATGCTTAAATCCTAGATCTTTTAGTTTATCACAGAATATAACCGTTGTTTTTTGTCCACAGAATCTAAACACAATATCAATCACTTCTGAAACTACTTTTTTAGGTAGCAATCTATCTACTAAAGAAAATTTAATATATCTATTTTTTGGTAATAAGTTAGCTAGTAAAAATCTACCGGCTGTAGATGTGTATTTTTCATATTTCTTATTTCCATTTTCATCAAGAGTTTCAAACCTTGAGATAATTGTACTATGAACTTTTAGCTGACCTGATGATAAAGCAAACTCTATTTGATCAGCATTTAAAAAATATCCAGCTGGTTTATCTGTTAAAGGCTCTTGTGACAAATAATAAATACCTAATATCATATCCTGACTTGGAACTATGATTGGCTTACCGTTTGATGGTGACAAAATATTATTTGTAGATAACATCAATATTCTTGCCTCTAGCTGTGCCTCTAAACTTAAGGGGACATGTACTGCCATTTGATCTCCATCAAAATCAGCATTAAATGCTGCACAAGTTAGTGGGTGTAATTCAATAGCATCTCCCTCAATTAACTTAGGTTCAAAAGCTTGAACTCCTAATCTGTGAAGAGTTGGAGCTCTATTTAATAACACAGGGTGTTCTCTTACAATAAGTTCTAATGCGTCCCAAACTGCATTAGTCTCTTTCTCAACTAATTTTTTTGCCTGTTTGATTGTAGAGGCTAACCCAAGTTTATTCAATCTCGCGTATAAAAATGGTTTAAATAACTCTAAAGCCATTTTTTTTGGAAGACCACATTCGTGTAATTTTAAATCTGGACCAACTACAATTACAGATCTTCCAGAATAATCTACTCTTTTACCAAGAAGATTTTGTCTAAATCTACCTTGTTTACCTTTTAACATTTCAGCCAAAGATTTGAGTGGTCTCTTACCTGTTCCAGTAATTACTCTGCCTCTTCTACCATTATCAAATAATGCATCTACAGACTCCTGAAGCATTCTTTTTTCATTTCTAACTATTATGTCAGGAGCTTTGAGATCCATTAATCTTTTTAGACGATTGTTTCTGTTTATTACTCTTCTATACAGATCATTTAAATCTGAGGTAGCAAAACGACCTCCATCAAGTGGGACTAGCGGTCTTAATTCCGGTGGAATGACAGGAACAACTGTCATTATCATCCACTCTGGTTTTTGACCTGTCTCAATAAAAGATTCTATCAGTTTTAATCTTTTAATTGCTCTTTCTTCATTAACCTTTGATTTTGTCTCTTTAATATAATTTACTAAATTCTTTTTCTCTAACTCTAAATCTAAACTTTTTAACATTTCTAAAACAGCCTCCGCCCCAATACCTGCTGTGAAAGCCTCCTCGCCAAATTCATTTTGATATTTAGCTAATTCTTCCTCGTTTAAAAGTTGATTTTTTTGTAAACCTGTCAAGCCAGGTTCTATTACAATAAAGTTTTCAAAATATAACACTCTTTCTATTTCTTTTAATTTCATGTCAACAGCTAATGCTATTCTACTTGGTAGAGATTTTAAAAACCATATATGAGCTACAGGTGTAGCTAGATTAATATGTCCCATTCGTTCTCTTCGAACATTTGATTTTGTTACTTCGACACCACACTTTTCACAAATTATTCCCCTAAATTTCATTCTTTTATATTTTCCACACAAACATTCATAATCTTTTATGGGACCAAATATTCTTGCACAGAATAATCCATCTTTCTCTGGTCTGAAAGTACGATAGTTAATTGTTTCAGGTTTTTTAATTTCACCGTAAGTCCATGATTTAATCTTTTCAGGACTCGCTAATGATATTTTAATACTGTTAAAATTTTGTGAGTCTGCAATTTCAGTATTTTTAAAAAGATTTGATAATTCTTTACTCATAATTAGTTTAATTCCACATTTAAAGCCAAGGATTTAATCTCTTTAACTAAAACGTTAAATGACTCAGGAATTCCTGACTCAAAATTTTCCTCACCTTTTACAATTGTCTCATAAACTTTTACTCTACCAGCAACATCATCTGATTTTACTGTTAATATTTCTTGTAACGTATACGAAGCACCATATGCTTCTAAAGCCCAAACTTCCATTTCACCAAATCTTTGACCACCTAATTGAGCTTTTCCACCAAGAGGTTGTTGTGTAACTAAACTATATGGACCTGTTGATCTAGCATGAATTTTATCCTCTACAAGATGATGAAGTTTCAACATATATATAATCCCAACCGTTACTGGTCTATCAAACTTTTCACCAGTTCTTCCATCCCATAAACTTGTTTGACCAGATCCAGGTAATTTTGCTAATTCTAGCATTTGAGTTACATCATTTTCTTTAGCACCATCAAATACTGGTGTAGATATTGCAATACCATTTTGAAGATTTTCGCATAGATCTTCAAATTCTGTTTTACTCAATTTATCAACTTTTTGATCAAAAATTTCTTCTCCATAAACTGACTTAAGAAATTTAGAAATTTTTTCAGTTTTTTCAATTCGTCTACTATTTTCATTTATTAAATTTTTCACTTTTTCACCAAATTCTTTACAAGCCCAGCCTAAATGAGTTTCTAAAATTTGACCAACATTCATTCGGCTTGGTACTCCAAGAGGGTTCAATACAATGTCAACGGGTCTTCCATCTTCTCGATATGGCATGTCCTCAACTGGCACTATTTTACTAACTACACCTTTATTTCCATGTCTGCCTGACATTTTATCACCAGGTCTTAATCTTCTTTTAATTGCAACAAATACTTTTACCATTTTCATTACACTTGGTAAAAGGTCATCTCCACTTCTAATTTTTAAAACTTTATCCTCAAATCTATCAATGATGTCTTGTTCAGCTTTACTATATTGATCTTTAAGTTGAGCAATTGCTGCTTCATTTTTTGCATTTCCGTCAGAAATCTTGAATACATCATTAATTGTCAATGTATTTATAGTTTCAAAATCAAGTTTTGACCCAACTTCAACATTTTTAATTTTTTTTGTCAGAGGAGAACCAGAAAAAATTTGTGAAGCCCTTTGCTTAATACTTCTTTGTAAAATTTCCTCCTCAACAATCTTATCTTGTTGCACCTGATCTATCTCTGCTCTTTCAATTGTAATAGATCTTTCATCTTTTTCTATTCCATGACGATTAAAAACTTTAACATCAACAACTGTTCCACTGCTACCTCTAGACATTCTTAATGAGGTGTCTGTAACATCAATAGCTTTTTCACCAAATATTGATCTTAGTAATTTTTCTTCTGGCCCCGAAGCTGAATCACCTTTAGGAGTTACTTTACCAACAAGAATATCACCAGCATTTACCTCGGCTCCAATATAAACTATTCCAGATTCATCTAGATTTTTTAATGCCTCCTCGTTCACATTCGGAATATCTCTCGTTATCTCCTCTTCACCTAGCTTAGTATCTCGAGCCATAATCTCATATTCTACTATATGCACAGATGTAAAAACATCATCAGTTACACATCTTTCAGAAATAAGAATAGAGTCCTCAAAATTATATCCCTGCCAGGGCATAAATGCTACAGTAACATTTTTACCTAAAGCTAGTTCACCTAATCTTGTTGATGGACCATCAGCTATGATATCACCAGTTTTTACCTTATCACCGACTCTTACTAATGGTCTTTGATTAATACATGTGTTTTGATTTGATCTTTTAAACTTTTGCAAGTTATAAATATCGACTCCTGATTTTGTAAAGTCTGTTTCCTCTGTAACTTTTACAACTATTCTTTTTCCATCAATTTTATCAACGATCCCATCTCTTTTAGCAACAATCGTTACCCCAGAATCTAGTGCTACATCACTTTCAATTCCAGTGCCAACCAGTGGAGCCTCTGGTTTTAATAATGGTACTGCTTGTCTCATCATATTTGATCCCATTAACGCTCTATTCGCATCATCATTTTCTAAAAATGGAATAAGTGAGGCGGCAACGGAAACTAATTGTTTTGGTGATACATCAATAAAGTCAATGGTTTCAGGTTTAGAGAGTAAAAAGTTAAGGTTTTGTCTACAAGAAACTAGCTCCTCTATTATCTTATTATTTTTATCTAACTTCGTATTTGCCTGAGCAATGGTATATTTCGTTTCTTCCATTGCAGAGAGATATTCAACTTTATCTTGAACCACTCCGTCTTTAACTCTTTTATAGGGACTTTCAATAAATCCATATTTATTTATTTTTGCATAAGTCGATAAACTATTTATTAGACCGATGTTTGGTCCTTCTGGAGTTTCTATTGGACATATTCTTCCATAATGAGTAGGGTGAACATCCCGAACCTCAAAACCTGCTCTTTCACGAGTAAGACCACCTGGACCGAGAGCTGATACTCTTCTTTTATGTGTTATTTCAGATAAAGGGTTTGTTTGATCCATAAATTGAGATAATTGAGAGCTAGCAAAAAAATCTTTTAATGAGACAGTTAAAGGTTTCGCATTAATTAAGTCTTGGGGCATCGCTGACTCAATATCTAAGGTTGTCATTTTTTCTTTTATTGCTCTTTCCATTCTATAAACACCAATTCTCGCCTGATTTTCCACAAGCTCTCCTACTGAACGAACTCTTCTATTTCCAAGATGATCGATATCATCTACTTCATCCTTACCATCTCTTAAATCGAGCATTTTATGAATTATAGAAATAATATCGTCATTTCTTAAAATTGTGATTTTATCTGAGCACTCAAGATTTAACCTAGAATTCATTTTTACTCTTCCAACATCAGAAAGGTCGTATCTATCTGAGCTAAAAAATAAATTATTAAATATTTGAGTGGCAATCTCGATAGTAGGTGGCTCTCCAGGTCTTAACATTTTATAGATTTCAGTAATAGCTTCATCTTTAGTATTATTTTTATCATTAAATATAGTTGTTAATAAATAGCCACCTTTGTTAATTGAATTTGTAATAGATATCTCTAGAGTGTGAATGTTAGCTTCTAAAATTTGTTGAATGACTGTTTCATTT
>CACGUZ010000006.1 GCA_902576375.1 uncultured Pelagibacteraceae bacterium | reverse complement strand
TTAATTTTGTCACAGATAAAAATGAAGCTCTGGCTAATATTGAGAATAAACAGATTGTCGAAGTTTTTAAAAGCCCATCTTGTGGATGTTGTAATGGTTATGTTTTATTTTTAGAAAAAGAAAATTTCAAAGTAAAGCAAACAGATTTGGAAAGTATTCATACAATTAAACAGAAATATGCTATCCCATTAGAAATGCAGTCTTGTCATACAACAATTATTGATAACTATTTTATTGAGGGTCATGTTCCGCTAGAAGCGATAAATAAATTATTAAAAGAACGACCTGATATTGATGGATTAGCACTGCCTGGCATGCCAATAGGTACACCAGGTATGCCTGGTGATAAAGAGGAGCCTTATGTCATTTATCAACTTGTCGATGGGAATTTTTCAGTATTCATGACAATATAAACCTTATGATACAAAAAATAAAAATTTTAAAAGCAATCATAATTATTTTTTCCTTAAGCTTAACTTTTTCTGCTAATGCTGAAACTGTAGAAGAAATTATTAAAGGCAGAAAAGCTTTATTCAGTAAGAATTATAGTACTGCAAAAAGAGTACAAGCTTTAGCTAGTAAAGGAGAATTTGATAAGGCAAAATCTTTGATGATCAAAATGAGTGAAAATTACAAAACTTTATTAGAATATTTTCCGGAAAATTCAAAAGAGGGTTTTAAAACTGAGGCTCTACCTTTAATTTGGGAAAATAAAAAAGAGTTTAATGATTTAATGAAAAAATCATCAGATGATATGATTAAATTAACCTCCCTAATTGAGGATTCTGAAGATATAAGGGCTACTTTAACTCAAATGATGTGGAGTAATTGCAAAGCTTGTCATAGTAGATTTAGAGCACCACATTAAATTTTAAGATTAAACGAAGGGGTTCGCTCTTTCGTTCTCCAACCAAAAGAGCTCCCCTTAGTCGCCTTTTTGGCATTTAAGTCCTAATGGACTTTTATTTTTTTCGTTTATGTTTTTATGAAATATAAAGCTACCCAGCTAAGTGTCAGGTGGCATTTGATTCATTAAAACTACCTCCTTATATAAAAAGATAAATTTTAGATAGGTTGTATTCAAGATATTAATTTTGAATTTAGTTAAATATATTTCTTGAATACAACCTTGGTCTTTTGTAGTCTTCCAGCATTCAAAAAATCTTCCCTTATAAATAGAAATTTAATTTGCATTCAAGCAAATTGTAGTTAAGATTAATCATGAACTACGTAAGCGGACTTATAAATCTTGTAATCAGTTTAGTTATTTCAACTATAATAATTTATGCAATAAATTTTGTGGCGAGATTTGCTGGAGCTGATTATTCATTTACAAATGGCGAGGTATTTGTGATGTGGATTTTAATGGCAATTTTAGTGAATAATTGTTTTAGAAAATAGAAATTAAACTTCTAAACATTATTCTTCTTTTTTTTTAATAATATTAAAGTATTATATTTAAAGGGGTGTCTTTTTAGACTGAGATTAAACCCTAAGAACCTGTCCGGTAATTCAGAAAGGGAAATAAATGAATAATTCTTTTTTTTTAGAACAATCCACTTCATTATTCTTAATAATTGCAATCAGTTTGTTATTTGCTTTTTTGGGAATTAATCACACTAAAAAATTCAAAGGATTAAATAATTATTTAACTGCTAATAGGAATATTGGTGTCTTTTCATTAACCACCAGTTTAACAGCATCAGCATTAGGAGCATGGATTTTATTTGGTCCTGCTTCTGCTGCGACTTGGGGAGGTATAGGTGCAGTTATTGGCTATTCTTTAGGAACAGCGTTTCCACTATTTTTTTTAATTTACTTAGGAAAAAAAATTAGAAATGAATTCCCCAAAGGATCTTCTTTAATAGAATTTATGAGAAGAAAATTTGGCAAAAGTTTATTTAAGCTAATTTTATTAATGACCATATTTTATATGTTCATTTTTTTGTGCGCCGAGGTGACCGCTATTTCAGTTTTGATCAATTATATATCTGGTACTGAATTTTGGACTACAGCTTTAGTAGTTCTTTCGTCCACTCTAATTTATACATTATATGGTGGATTAAGGGCTTCAATTTTTACTGATAATATTCAAATGATTGTTATAGGAGTTTTGTTAATAATCTCCTTTATATATATAACTTCATTTACAGGTTCTAAATTTTCTTTTGAATTTGTGATTAAAAAAAATCCTCAACTTCTGAGTAGTGATTACATTCCAAATTATACTGCAGGCTTAACTTTTTTTATAGCAGTAGCTGCAACTAATTTGTTCCATCAAGGAAATTGGCAACGTGTATATGCAGCTAAAAATTACCAAACTTTAAAAAAAAGCTTAATCATTTCTTTTTTAATAATAATTCCTGTTGTTTTTTTTATGGGCTTTTCAGGAATGGTAGCTTTCTCAATTGACTCAAGCAATAGACCAGATCTGGGATTTTTTTCATTATTACTTAAAGAACAAACAATTTATTTATCTTTGTTTATAATAATTCTTGGTATGGCATTAACAATTTCAACTGTGGACACATTAATTAATGCAATTTCAAGTTTGGTAATTTTAGATGGAAAAGCGGTATTTAATTTGAGTAAAAAAACTGATTATTTAAATTTTTCTAAATTTATAATTTTATTTTTATCTTTCATCTCTTTTATTATTGCATCAAAAGGATTTGACATTTTGTATCTTTTCTTATTAGCAGACCTGTTTTGTTGTGCTTTTGTATTAACTGTTTTTCTAAGTTTTTATGATAAATCAATTAATGAAAATACAGCTTATATTTCTATACTGATTGGATTAATAGGTGGGTTTTTATTATTCCCTTCTCCTGATTTTTCTAAAAGTTTATTAGTTGGAGTTTTCATACCAATAGATCTATTTCCATCTTTTGTTACACAATCTTTGCTTTTTTTATCTTTTGTAATAGCGACTTTTTTACCTTTGTTGATTATTAAAGCTAAAAAGCTTCATATAAGTTGATTGTATTAAATCCATAAATAACTATATAAATGCCGAATGTCAGATAATCAGATTTTAATAAACAACTTATCAAAAGTTTACGACAATGGGTTTAATGCCTTAAAGAATATAAATTTAAAGATTAGAAAAGGTGAAATTTTCGCAATGCTTGGTCCTAATGGAGCTGGTAAAACTACTTTGATAAGTATTATTTGTGGAATAGTTAATCCAACTTCAGGGAATGTTAGTGTAGATGATTATGATATCATAAAAGATTACAGAGAAACTCGTTCAAGAATAGGTTTAGTTCCTCAGGAATTAACTTTAGAACAATTTGAAACAGTTTTTAATAATGTTTCTTACTCGAGAGGTCTTTATGGAAAAAAAGCAGATCCAAATCATATTGAGAAAGTTTTAAAACAACTAAGTTTATGGGATAAAAAAAATCTCAAGCTTCGGCAGTTGTCTGGTGGAATGAAAAGAAGAGTTTTGATAGCTAAAGCCTTATCTCATGAACCGACAATTTTATTTTTAGATGAACCTACAGCTGGTGTTGATGTAGAGTTAAGAAAAGAAATGTGGCAGGTTGTTGAAAATTTAAGAAAAACAGGCGTTACAATTATTTTAACCACTCATTATATAGAAGAAGCAGAAGCAATAGCTGATCGAGTAGGAGTTATAAATCAGGGAGAAATCGTAGTAGTCGATGAAACTAAGGAATTATTAAAAAAAATGGGTCATAAAAAACTTACAATAGATTTACAAGAAAGAATAAATCAAATACCAACAACACTTCAAAAATATAACTTATCTTTTACACCAGACTTGATGAGTTTGAATTATACTTATAATGTTCAGGCAAAACAGACTGGAATTACAAATTTACTACAAGATTTAAAAGATGCCGGCCTAAAATTAAAAGATTTAAAAACTGAACAAAGTACTTTGGAAAAAATTTTTGTAAATTTAGTTAGGGAAAAAAATGAAAATTAATCTTTATGCGTTGAGAGCAATTTATCTTCATGAAATGGATCGTTTTAGAAGAACTTTAACTCAATCTGTATTGTCTCCAGTATTAACAACTTCGTTATATTTTATAGTTTTTGGTTCAGTAATTGGAGGGTATGTGGAAAAAATTGATGGAATAAGCTACGGATCTTACATCGTGCCTGGTCTTCTAATGCTAACATTATTAACTCAATCAATCAGTAACACTTCTTTTGGAATTTTTTTTCCAAAATTTAATGGAACAATTTATGAGATTTTAGCTGCTCCAATTTCAACATTAGAGGTCGTACTTGCTTTTGTAGGAGCAGGTGCAACAAAAACTCTTATTGTAAGTATAATTATATTTATTACTTCATTATTTTTCGTTGATGTCCAAGTCAAATATCCATTACTTATGATATTTTTATTAATTTTAGTAGCATTTACTTTTGCATTATTTGGTTTTCTAATAGGTTTAATTAGCTCAGATTTCGAGCAAATGTCTATAATTCCAACTTTGTTTGTAACACCGATGGTATTTTTAGGTGGGAGTTTGTATTCATTAGATATGCTGCCATCATTTTGGCAAACTGTAACTTATTTTAATCCAGTTGTTTACTTAATAAATGGTTTAAGATTTTCTTTTTATGGAGTTTCTGATTTCAATATTTGGATAAGTATTGGAACAATGTTTTTATTTTTATCCATTTGTATAACAGTAGTTACAGTTCTTCTTAAAAAAGGTTATAAAATCAAATCTTAACTGACCCATTTCTGGGCCAGTTAATAACTCTAATTAAGAAGGATAGTTTTATTAGAATTGTTCAGACTCTGTTGAACCTGCCATTGCCGTGGTAGAACTTTTTCCACTACTTATTGTATTGGATACAGCATCAAAATAAGATGTACCAACTTCACGTTGATGTTTAACACTAGTATATCCATCTTTTTCACGAGCAAATTCTTGTTGTTGAATTCTTGAGTATGCTGTCATACCTTCTTTTTTATATTTTTCAGCTAGCTCAAAAATTGCAATATTTTGTGTATGAAATCCTGCTAAAGTAATAAATTGAAATTTATAACCCATTTGACTAATTTGTTTTTGAAACGATGCTATCTCATCATCGGATAGATGTTTTTTCCAATTAAATGATGGAGAACAATTATATGCTAAAAGTTTTCCTGGAAATTTTTCATGAATTGCATTTGCGAATTTTTTTGCTTCCTCAAGATTTGGTGTAGCTGTTTCACACCAAATTAAATCTGAGTAGGGTGCATAAGCAAGGCCTCTTGATATAGCTTGTTCAATTCCAGCTTTTACATAATAGAAACCTTCTGGAGACCTTTCACCTGTTAAAAAAGGTTTGTCATTTTCATCGTAATCATTTGTAATTAATTTTGCAGCGTTTGCGTCTGTTCTAGCTAGAATAATTAAAGGCACATCTGCGATATCGGCAGCCAATCTAGCGGCTTTTAAATTTTTTATCATGGTACCAGTTGGAACCAAAACTTTTCCTCCCATATGGCCACATTTTTTTTCACTTGCTAATTGATCTTCAAAATGAACACCGGCAGCACCTGCCTTAATAAATTTTTTTGCAAGTTCAAATACATTTAAAGGTCCACCAAAACCTGCCTCTCCATCAGCAATGATCGGTAACATGTAATCAATTCTCTTCTCTTTTTTCATATCACCATCTTTTAATTCCATATGCTGAATCTGATCAGCCCTAATCAATGCGTTATTCATAGACTCTACTAATTTGGGAGCACTATCATAAGGATACAAAGATTGGTCAGGATACATTTCTCCAGCACTATTAGCATCAGCTGCTACTTGCCAACCACTTAAATAAATTGCTTTTAAACCAGCTTTTGCATGTTGAACTGCATGATTACCTGACAAGGATCCTAAAGTATTAACATAATTTTCCGTATTTAATAATTTCCAAAGCTTTGTTGATTGTTGTTTACAAATTGAATATTCGATTTTAATTGAGCCTCTAAGTCTTTCAACCTCTTCAGGAGTATAATCTCTTTTAATCCCTGCAAATCTTTTTAAATCATAAGAAATGTTTTCTGCACTCATCATTTGCCCCTGTAATGTTCAAGTAATTGAAAATGAATGTTAAGAGTTTGAAAATTAGTTTGAGTCGTTAAGTGTCTCAACTAGATCTTTCATTCCGCTTGAACCCCAATCACAATGATCATCTCTCATGTAGATACCCCTACTATTATGTCTAGCAAGGTCTTCATGTCTTATGATTTGAGTCTCATTTTCGTTATTTTTTAATTTTTCGTCCATGTAAATTTTATAATTTACAAAATTTACAAAATCTATTAAAAAGTATAAAACTGTTGTAAATAAAAGAAAAATATTGTAAAAATAAATTTACAAAATTTACTAATAGAAAATATGAGTCAATTAAATCTAAAAATAGGACCAAAAATCAAGGCTTTTAGGAGACAGTTAGGGCTTCAAGCTAATAAATTGGCTGAGGATTTAAATATATCTCCTAGTTATCTAAATCTTATTGAGGGTGGAAAAAGAAAAATAGATGGAGATTTACTCTTAAAAATTTGTGAAAAATTGAACATTGAACTTTCTCAATTAACCTCAAAATCAGATATCAATTTAGAAAATACTTTATCAGAAATACTAGATGATAAATTGTTTGAAGATTTAGATATTCTAGGTCCAGAAGTAAAAGATTTAGTTAGCACTAATCCAAAAATTGGTAGAGCCATCGTTAGACTAGGAGATATTTTAAAAAAAAAGGATCATGAAATGATTAATAAAATTGAGACAATATCTGGTAAAATTGTTGATAATAGAAAGAATTCTTTTCCTGGTGAAGTTATTTCAGATTTTTTACAAGACAATAAAAACTATTTTCCAAAATTAGAAGATTTCGCAAATGATGTTTTTGAGAAAGTTCAAAAAAATAATAGGACTAGATATATAGCTCTTTGCGATTATTTAAAATCAGAATATGACATAACAGTAAAAGATGTTATTCCTGAAGAAAATAAACCTTTCTCAAAGCTCTATAAAAAAAATAAAAAAGAACTACTATTAAGCGATTACAGCTCTTTAGAAACAAAAAAACTTCATGCAGCTGCTCAAATAGCCCAAGAAGGTGCTGATAAAGAAATTGAAGAATATTTGTCAAAATTTACTTTTCCATCTGATGAATCTAAAAAATTGACAAAAATTGCTTTATTAAATTACTGCGGTGCTGCAATTTTAATGCCTTATAAACTTTTTCACACAGAATGTAAAAAACTTAAGTATGATTTAGAGTTACTACAAAATACTTTTGCTACATCTTTTGAACAGGTAGCTCATAGGGTAACGTGTTTACAAGATCCAAAATTACCGGGGATACCTTTCCATTTTTTAAGAGTAGATATGGCTGGGAATATATCTAAAAGATTTTCCTTATCAGGAATAGAAATTCCAAGATATGGTGGCGCTTGTCCACGTTGGAACGTTTATTCAGCTTTGACAAGACCTGGTATTATTCAAGCTGCTGTTAGCAAAATGTCTAATGGTGAAAAGTATGTATGTATTGCTAGAACAGTTGAAAAAGGGATTGGAAGATTTGGAAAATCAAAAAGTATTTTGTCTATTGGATTGGGATGTGAAGCAAAATATGCAAAAGAATTTATTTATTCAGAAAATTTAAACATTAATGATAAATCAACAGAAATACCAATAGGTGTGTCATGTAGAACGTGTGATAGATTAGACTGTTCACAAAGAGCTTTCCCTCCATTACACAAGAAATTCGATGTTGATATTAACTCTAGAGGTGTTTCAGTATATGTTGGAGATAAAAACACATAGTCGATGATTAAATTTATCATACCTGCTATCGCTATATTTTTGTTAGTTCTATTCTGGGATAAGATAAATGATACAATTTATAAAAAATTTAATATAAAGATAAATTACATTGTTGCTACGATTACAGTAGTAATTTTAGGGGTAATTTTTGCTTTATTATACTTTTAGTTAAAATAAATAAAAATTAAAAAATGAAAGAGATTTTTAAAAATGTAAGAAATAAACTAGCAGAGAAATACCTAGATAATAATAGTTTAAAAAACTCAAAAAAATTTAAACCAAGAATTAAAGCTAGAATTCGAAAAAATAAACAAATAATAAATAAAAACATTGATGACTTTTTTGGCTGGGTTAAAGGTGCTGAATTAGTTGAACTTAAAGAATGTAATGTTTCTGAAGATCCAGTTAGACCAGAATTAAGTGTGACTTTCAGAAGAAGTCACGGCAGAAAAATATACGGTGTAAAATACAAAAAAGAAATTCATGCTGTAATGTGCTTCGCTTTTACAAATAAAGTACCAATAAATGTAGAGGAGCTGGATAAATTTAGCCAAGATGCTCATCTACAAAGCACTCACAGAGGTCAAAATGTTGGTCAGATTGCTATTGCTTATACAGTTTGGTCTAAAAAAAAAGGTGGTGGAAAATTGATTGTTAAGGAAGTTTATAAAAAGATTAAAAAATCTAACCATTTAAATAGATTAGTCACGCTCTCTCCTCTAACTGAAATGGCTACAAAATTTCATAGCAAAAATGGTGCGAAACTTTTACAAGTCAATGAAACTACTCAAAATTTTGAGTATGAGATAATAAAAGAATAAAAAATTTTAAATTCATATAAAATGAAAATATATATGATAAATTTTTTATATTTTCTAATTTTAGTTTTAAGTTTAAACAATTTAACATTTGCTATGGAAAAAAAACCTTATCATCATCTCTCTGACGGTACTTTTAGGAATCCGGAAGGCTCACCAAAAAGAGATCCAAATGTGAAATGGTCTTATAAAATTTTTAATCAAGAGAAAAAGAAACTTGATATGACAATTTCTGAAGGTCACGTTTTAGAAAAAAATGAAGTATTAAGAAACTTAGAAAAATATAAAGATAATGATTATATTGCTTGGATTGGTCATGCTACGTTTATTATTAAATTAGGAGATACTACTATTATTACTGATCCAGTTTTTTCAAAAAATGCAGGTCCACTAATATTTGGACCAAAAAGATTTACTGAACCAGCATTGAAATTAAGTGAGATACCTAACATTGATTTATTTTTACTCACTCACAATCATTATGATCATCAAGATATGATGACAATAAGGAGATTTCCTTTCAAGGACTCCAAAGTTTTGGTTCCACTTAAACTAAGCAAATATTTTAAAACTAATGGATATCAAGATATCAATGAGATGGATTGGTATGATGAAATTAATATTAATAAAAATTTGAAAGTTACTTTTCTTCCAGCTGTTCATTGGTCAAAAAGAAGTTTAACAGACACCAACAAAACTTTGTGGGGAAGTTTTTTAATTGAGTATAATGAAAAAAAAATATTATTTGCCTGCGATACAGGATATGGAAATATTTATAAAGATTTAGGAAATAAATATGGACCAATTGATTTAACCATAATCAACATTGGCGCATATAATTTTTATCCAATATTGCCTTACAAAGATAAATCTATTTATCATACCAATCCAGAAGAGGCTCTCAAAATTGGAAGAGATTTGAAAAGTAAAAAGGTACTAGGTATGCACTGGGGAACTTTTGTATTATCTTTGGAGCCAATTATGGAACCACCAATAAGATTTAAAGATAATGCTGAGAATTATGGATTTAATAAAGAGGATGCACTTATTTTTAAGATTGGTCAAATTTCAAAAATATCAGATATTATTAACTAAAAATTTATGAAAAAGCTTAATTGGAATTATCCTACTTCAATGTGGGTGGGTGAAAATAGAATTAAAGATTTAAGTATAGCTTGTAAAAATTTAAATATAAAAAAACCTTTATTGGTGACTGACAAAGAACTTGGACAATCAACTATTGTTAAAGATGTTTTATCACATTTAAAAAGTAATAATTTATCAGCCGAATTATTTCATGATGTGATTGGTAATCCAACAGGTAAAAATGTAAGTGATGGTGTAAAACATTATAAAGAAAAAAATTGTGATGGTGTGATTGCTTTTGGTGGTGGAAGTGGTCTTGATGTAGGAAAAGCAATTGCATTCATGATAGGTCAAACTTTATCATTGTGGGACTTTGAGGATGTTGGTGATAATTGGACTAAAGCTGACTCAAATAATGTTGCTCCTATTATAGCAGTACCCACTACAGCTGGAACAGGTTCTGAAACGGGGAGAGCATCTGTTATTTTAAATGAAGATCTAGGAGTTAAAAAAATTATATTTCATCCAAAATTTTTACCGTCCATAGTCATTTTAGATCCAGTTTTAACAAAAGATTTACCAAAAAAAATGACAGCCGCAACAGGCATGGATGCATTAGCTCATAATCTAGAGGCATTTTGTGCCCCAGGTTATCATCCAATGGCTGATGGAATAGCTTTAGAAGGTATGAAATTAATTTTTAACTGGTTACCAGAGGCATATAAAAATGGATCTAACCTTGAGGCCAGAATGAACATGCTTACTGCTGCAAGTATGGGTTCAACCGCATTCCAAAAAGGCCTAGGTGCAATTCATTCTTTGAGCCATCCAGTAAATGCTCTAAATAACCTTCATCATGGTCTTTCAAACGCAATTTTCATGCCGTATGTTTTAACTTTCAACAGAGATGTGATTGAAAGTAAAGTTGCAAAAATCTCAGAATATCTTGAATTAAAAGATAAATCTTTTGACGGTTTTTTAAAATGGATTTTAGATTTAAGAGAAAAATTTGAAATTCCTCATAAATTATCAAGTGTCATAAATGAAAAAGATTTACAAATTGATCGTTTATCAAAAATGGCTTTAGAGGATCCATCAACGAATGGTAATCCAAAAAAATTGAGCATTGAAGACATGAAAATAATGTATCAACACAGCATGTCTGGTAATTTGTTTTAAATGAAAAATCTTAATATTTTAATAGTTGAGGGAAATTTAAAAGAGGAAAATCAAAATTTTTTAAAAGTAGGTATTCAAACACATACTGAGAGTTTAAAAGATAGTCTTAATGTATTTAATAATAATTATCATTTTGATGTTATTAATCCATCCTCGGATCAAAATTTAGATGAGGTTAAAAATAAACTTCCAAAATATGATGGATTAATTTGGGGTGGAAGTAGTTTGAACATCTATAACAATACACCAGAGATAAAAAGACAAATTGAATTTATGAGAGAATGTCAAAAACAAGTTAAAAATATTTTAGCGATTTGTTGGGGAATGCAAGTCGCAGTAACTGCTGCTGGAGGAGAGGTAAAAAAAGCAGAAAATTCTCATATAGGAATAGCAAATGAGATTATAATTAATAATGAAGGATTAAATAATTTTATTTATAAGAATAAGAATAATAATTTTAATTCTCCAGCGTTTAATTTTGATGAGGTAGTAAAATTACCAACAAACGGAATTTGTTTAGCATCAAATAAAATTAATAAAGTACAAAGTTCATATTTCACAGTTGGAAAATCGAAAATTTATGGGTTACAGTATCATCCTGAAATTACTTATGAGAAAATGATAAGTTTAATTGAGTTTAGGAAGGACAGATTAATTCAAACAAGAAAAGTATTTAGAGATGAAGAAGAAATTAAAAATCATATATTATTCATAAAAAAGGAAATTGCTGTGTCAAATAAGTCTCAAAGAATGATTGAGTTAAAAAATTGGATGGATAGTATAAATTGAATCAAAAATGCTTAGTTATATTTTACCTTTTATTATTCTAATATTAATTGTCGTATTTATTCATGAATATGGTCATTATTACTTTGCCAAAAAATTTGGAGTGGGTGTCACTGATTTTTCTATAGGATTTGGTAAGGAAATATTTGGTTGGAATGATAAATCTGGGACAAGGTGGAAAATATGCTGGATACCTCTAGGAGGATACGTAAAATTTTTTGGAGATAGAAATGTATATTCTCAAGCGGATCATAAAGAAATTTTAGAAAAATATAGTGAAGAGGACCAAAAAAAATTATTTACTCTTAAACCTCTATATCAAAGAAGTTTAATTGTTTTTGGTGGCCCTTTAGCAAACTTTTTATTAGCTTTAGTAATTTTCTTCTCAATTTATACTTTTGTTGGTAAAGATTTTACACCAGCCGTCATCAATGAAGTTCAGAAAGATAGCCCTGCTATGGCTGGAGGATTAAAACAAAATGACATAATTTTAGAAATAGATGGCAACAAAGTTGAAAGTATTATGGATGTCTCTAAATTCATTACTATGTCCACTGATGAAATTATAGATTTTAAAGTGAAACGTTCATATGATGAGTTAATTTTAAAAGTAAAACCTAATATTGTTCCAGGTGAAGATAATTTAGGAAATAAACTTAACAAAAGAATAGTTGGTATAAAATTAGGTGCTTATAATAATGAAATTAATCACGTTAAATTAGGACCTGCACAAGCCATATACCATGCTGCTAATGAAGTTTATTTTGTAGGAATTTCCTCCTTGAAATATATTGGTGCAATGATTTTTGGTAAAGCTGATACCTCTCAGCTTGGAGGGCCGATAAGAATAGCAAAAATTTCAGGCCAGGTTGCAGAATTTGGTGTTTTGGCATTTATCAGCATGATGGCATATATTTCAATAAGTCTTGGTTTAGTTAATTTGTTTCCAATTCCAATGCTTGATGGGGGACATTTAATGTTTTATGCATTTGAAAAAGTTTTAGGTCGTCCGTTATCTCAAAAAACGCAAGAAGGTTTTTTTCGAATCGGAATATTTTTATTAATATCTTTAATGTTTTTCACAACTTTTAACGACCTAAAAGACTTAGGATTGTTCAATTAGTAATTTTTTAAAAAGTTTAAAAAACTCAATAAAATCAACATTTTTTCTATTTACACAACATATTGTGTATAACTTTTCTTAATATACTAAAAAAAGTCTTGATTTATCAATACTTTTGACAACAATGAAAATAACCTAATAAAACCGGAGCTAAAATGAACAAAAAACAACTAGTAGTCAAAATTTCTGGGGCATTAAATTTAAGTAAAGCTGATGCTGAGAGAACTTTTGATACAATTACCAACACAATTTTAGATGCTTTAAAAGCTGACGATTCAGTAAAAATTGCTGGTTTTGGTACTTATAAAGTAGCTAAGAGAAAAGCTAGAGTTGGAAGAAACCCAAGAACAGGAGAACAGATTCAAATTGCTGCGTCTCAAAAAGTTAAGTTTTTACCAGCAAAAGCTTTAAAAGAAGTATTCAATAAATAACGTCTTTTTACAGCCTTAACGAAACTCTCGTTAAGGCTGTTTCTATATGCAAATACTGCATACCCAATTTTCGTAATCAGCGTTAGTTATTAGCATTTAATAAAATAAAAGGACTTTCTTTAACAGGGAGGTCGTATGACTAAATTAATAAAAGTAATAAGTGCGCCACTTATTAGTTTAATTTTTTTATTAAACATGAGTAGTGCTGGTATGGCAGATACAACTGTTTCTGCCGAAGTAGGGTTTATATTTAACACCCTATTATTCTTGATTTGTGGATTCTTAGTAATGTTTATGGCTGCAGGATTTGCAATGTTAGAATCAGGTATTGTTACATCAAAAAGTGTATCCGTAATCTGTGCAAAAAATATAGGTTTATTCTCAATTGCAGGTATAATGTTCTGGCTTGTAGGTTATAACTTAGCTTATGGTATTGATCCAGGTGGGTACATTGGTAAATTTATTCCATGGGCAGATGGTAGTAAAATAGATACAGGTTATTCAGATGGTTCAGATTGGTATTTCCAGATGGTATTCTGTGCAACTACCGTTTCAATCGTATCAGGAACAATGGCTGAAAGAATTAAGTTATGGCCATTCTTTACATTCGCTGCAATTCTATCAGGAATTATATATCCAATCGTAATGGGTTGGCAGTGGGGTGGAGGCTGGTTAGCAGAGGCAGGTTTTTCTGATTTTGCTGGTTCGACTTTAGTACACTCAACTGGTGGTGCAGCTGCTTTGGCTGGTGCAATGATAATTGGTCCAAGACTAGGAAGATTTACTAAGTCTGGAGCCCCAGCGCCGATCAAACCTTTTGCAGCATCATCAATACCATTAGTTACAATTGGGGTATTTATTTTATGGCTAGGTTGGTTTGGATTTAATGGTGGTTCACAATTAGCATTGGGAACGGCTACGGATGCAATCGCTGTATCAAAAATATTTATTAACACATTCCTTGCTGGTGCAGGAGGTGTTATAGGTGCAGCAATTATAACTAGATTGCATTTTGGTAAAACTGATGTAGTTCAAATGTTAAATGGATGTATCGGTGGTTTGGTTGCTGTGACTGCAGAACCATTATTACCATCACCATTTGCTGCAATTTTAATTGGTGCTGTAGGTGGACTAATCGTAGTGTATGGTACTAAACTATTATTTTCTCTAAAAATTGATGATGTAGTTGGTGCTATTCCTGCTCACTTATTTGCTGGAATTTGGGGTACATTAATTGTACCTGCAACTAATTCTGGTGCAAATTTTAGCACTCAGTTAATTGGTGTATTATCAGTAAACATATTTGTTTTTGTGGTTGCATATATTGCATTCAGCCTCATCAAAGCAACTATTGGTTTAAGGTTAAGTAAAGAAGCTGAAACCAAAGGCACTGATGTCACTGAGACTGGTGTAATTGCATACGCAATTCGAGACTAGTTGTTAACAACATGGGGATCCTTCGCTCTCTGTATATTCTCAGCGAATACTCATAGAAGGATCCTCAAACTCTCTTTTAGTTAGTTAAGTAATAAGCCCCTCCCTCAAGGGGCTTATTTATTTTGATCCCACAAATTTTTGTAATCAATAAAAGGTGACAAACCATAACTTGAATTAACATTTGTCAAATGGACAGATAAACTTTTTAAAGGAGATATACAAAACTCATTTTTATAGATCTCATTAATATATTTTTCAAAAGGGTCATGGCGATCTTCACAATTTTTTGTAAAATTTTCCCAATATAAGTCTAATAATTTTTTGCTTGTCAAAAAGGTACATAAAGTTTTAGCAATTGTTCTCCAGTGCCTTTTATTCCCTATAAGTATGTTCGTTTTTTCATTATTCATATACAGATATGGATAATCTGCAGGACACATAAAAATATCTTTACCTACTTGAGATGACACTCTTTCATATGTAGCAATCATCTCTTCCAACATGGTTTCAAAATGAAGATAATCATCCTCAATAAAAAAAATTAGATCTTCACCAATCTCTTTTCCAATCTCAAAACACTGATATAAACTTGCTAAATTAGAGAAGGTTTGTTGTGTTTTTTGTTTTTTAATTTTGGCTTCAAATTTTTTTGTGTCCAAAGAAATAATTTCCCCATTTACATTTTTTATTATTCCTTTGATTTTATCTAAATTTTCAATTTTTGAAGAGTCATCTAGAATTATTGTTTTAATTTTTAAATCCAAGTATTTGCTTTGACAATAATTAATAGAGTTTATCAATGATTTTATTGATCGAATTGAATATTCGATTTTTGGTTTTTCGAATAATCTTCTTTTATTTTGATCCCAAACTTCAATTTCTGTATTAACTCTAATAACTATCAGTATTGATTTAACTTTTCTGGTAATTTTTACTTCTCCTAATGGAAGGATTATTGATTTTTTATTTAAAATTGAAAGATCCTCATTCAACTCTTTATTTAATGTAGGAGAAGTAAATTCATTCTGATCTATAATTTCAAAGCCAAAAAATTTACAAATTTTAATGAAAAACTTTTTCATATGTTTTTATTTATGATATAAATATTTACAATATAATGAAAATTAAATCATCTCAAACTCTTGTGACAGAAGCTTTAAAAGAGATTAAAACTATATCTACCGAAGAAGCTTTTGAAAAATTTAATAAAAATGAATGTAACCTGATTGATATTAGAGATGTAAGAGAGTTAGAAAGAGAGGGAAGAATAGAAAATTCAAATCATATTCCAAGAGGAATGTTAGAGTTTTGGCTTGATCCAGAGAGCTCATATTTTAAGCAAGGTAAACTTGATTTAAACAAAGAAATGGTTTTATTTTGCGCAGGTGGAATGAGATCAGCTCTTGCAGCAAAATCTTTAAAAGATATGGGATTTGATAAGGTCTCGCATATTGATGGGGGTTTTGGGGCATTGAAACAAAGTAAATTTAAAATTACTTAATTATTCAATTCATCTAAAGCATATTCAAGTCTATCCTGTCCCCAAAATAAATTATTATTCACAACAAAAGTTGGAGCACCGAAGACATCATTTTGGAAAGCAATGTTTGTCAAATCTTTTAATTTATTTTTAATTTTTTGATCTTCAATGCCTTTTTTAAAGTCATTAGGCTTAATCTCACATTTTGATAGTATATTTTTTATATTTTCTTCTTTTGAAATATCTTCATTATTTTTCCAATAAGCATCAAAACATAGATCAAAATATTTATCTTTTTTATCACTATTAACAAAAAGATAGCCTCTCATTAGATATAATGAATTAATTGGAAATTTATCATTCCACACAAAGTCAATTTTACTTTTCTTAGCAATTAAATTGCAATCATTTTTCATATTTTTCATTTTTTTCTCATTAAATGCAGGTGCAGTAATTCCTCCTAAATTATGAAGTCCACCAAGTAGAATTGCTTTATAATTAAATTTATTCCTATCATTAGAACTGATAATTTTTTTATGAGCTAAAAATGAATAAGGACTAATGAAATCAAAGTAAAAATCGATTTTTTTAGTCATATAAACTTATATTTTTGACGTAAAAAATTCTAATTAACCAATAAACTAACAATCCTACAGGTCCAATTAAATATAAAATGATAAGCGGTATCGATAATAAAAATTTACTCATCATAAATTTTTGTGAATCTTTTACAATCCAACCTCCAGTGAATAAATTAATAGATATAAAATGTATCCAGAACATCATAAGAAAATTTTTGTTAGAAAATAATTCTTGTATGTTATCAATCCCTAAATAAAGGCTAAAATTATTATCAAAATCGTATGAACTTAAATAAGATTTATACAATAAAAAAATATATGCACCACTCAATATAATGAATGGAAATATTGAAGTTACGAAATACCTACAGAGGCTAGAAGTTGGAAAAAAAATTAAAATCAACCAAAATGGAAGAACACCTAAATTCACCCAATAATAGAGCATATCTATTGTAAAATAGGTATAAATTTGTTCGATCATTTTAAAATATATTATATTAAATCTTTCTATGATTCCTATAAGAAATAAAAAAAAAACTCTAAAAGTAACTGTCGAGGAGATGAGAAATTTTGCATTTTCTTATGTGGAAAAATATGCTCCATCAAAACAACAGCTTAAAACTTACTTACTTAAAAAATACTTAAAAACTTCAGTGCCAAATGTAAAAAAACAAGATGTTACTAATTTGATTGATATTGTTCTTTCAGACTTAGAAAAAAATAAGTTTATTAACGATAAATTTTATTCAGAGAGCAAAGCTAAAAGTATGATTCAAAGGGGTAATTCAATCAATAAAATTAGAAATTACTTAATAGGTAAAGGTATTAATAGCGAATATATTAAAGAAACTGTGAATAAAATTCACGATAATAATTCAGACCAAGATTTTTTTTCTGCGATTAAATTATGTAAAAAAAAAAGAATTGGTCCTGCAAGAATAGAAGATAACAGACCTTTATTTTATAAAAAAGATATATCCCTATTAGCAAGAAACGGCTTTGATTTTGAAACCTCAAAAAAGGTAATGGAAATTGCAAAAGATGATTTTATAAAAATAGTAAAACTACTTTAACTTATTTTTTTTATTTTCCTTTACTAAAAAATCAATTTTATTTTTTATATAATTTTTTACGAAGACAAAAACGAGTAAACCAAAAATTGAAACTGAAATAATTATAATCAAAATAATTCTTAGTTTTTCATCCATTATTGAATATTTTTGCTTTTTAAAATTAAACTTGGATTTTTAAAATCTTTTTTTCCATAAAAAATTTCTTGTCCATTGAAATCTGTTACACTTCCGCCAGAGTGTTTTAAAATTGCATGGCCTGCAGCTATGTCCCATTCTGATGCCCTTGGTTCTGCAACATAACCATCATACTCTCCAGCTGCAATAACACAAAATTTTAAAGAACTTTTCATTCTTACATATTTTTTAACATTAAGTTTTTTGTATATTTCATTTATTTCTGGTTTGATTTTGTTAGAGTAGGATACAAACTTAATCTCGTTTTTATCAAAATTTTTTGAGTTATCTAATTTCATTGGTTCACCATTAATTAATTCAAAAGAAAAATCATCTCCATAAGAATAAAACATTCTATTTTTTGCTGGGGCATAAATTAATCCAGCAACAGGTTTTTTTTGAATTATTAATCCTGCATTAATTGTAAATTCATCCAGATCATTAATGTAATCATAAGTTCCATCGATCGGATCGATTAACCAAAAATTTTCCAGGTTATTTTTTGATTTATTTTCTGATGTTTCCTCAGATACTATTGGTATATTTGGCGTTAAGCTTAATATTTTTTTACTCAAAATTTTGTTAACTTCTAAGTCTCCATTACTTACAGGTGTATTGTCAGATTTTATTTCTTTAGTAAGACCTTTTTTCCTAAGATCTATAGAAATTTTACCTGCATCTAAAAAAGTTTGAATTAGATTTTCAACAATTTTCTTAATATCACTTTGGGTCATTTATTTTTTTTAATTCTATATTTTCAGAGTTTATTACTTTTTTACCAACATTTTGAAAATTAACGGTAATTTTACCTTTGATTATCGATTGAACTTGTCCTATTCCCCAATCTTTATTTGCTGGATTGAAAACTTTGTCACCTGGTTCAAAATCAAAAATCATTTAATTTAACTTATATTAGAAATAAGTATAAATACCATCAGAATGAATAATAATTTAAACTCTATTGGGTTAAAAAAAAATCCATCAGAAACAACGGTTGTTGTAGCAATGTCAGGTGGAGTGGACTCATCTACAGTTGCTGGAATGATGAAAAAAGATGGTTACAAAGTTATTGGTATTACTTTAAAACTTTACGATGATGGTAAAGAGGTTGCTGCATCAAAACAATGCTGCTCAGGTCAGGATATAATGGATGCAAAAAGAGTCGCTCAAAAATTAGACATTGAACATAAAATTCTCTATTATCAAAATAAGTTCAAACAAGGAGTAATTGATAACTTTGTTGATAGTTATTTAAAAGGCGAAACTCCTATTCCATGTGTGCAATGTAACCAAACTGTTAAATTTAAAGATTTATTTGAAGTTGCGAAAGATCTTAAGGCAGATGCATTAATTACTGGTCATTATGTAAAAAGCGTTACTGTTGACAATCAAACTAATATGTATCGAGCAATCGATGAAAATAGAGACCAAAGTTATTTTTTATTCAATACTTCTAGAGAACAATTAAATTATTTAAGATTTCCATTAGGGGGCATGCTCAAAGATGAAACAAGATCTATAGCAAAAAAACTAAATCTTAACGTCGCGGATAAGCCAGATAGTCAAGATATTTGTTTCGTACCTAATGGCGACTATGCTTCGGTAATTCAAAAATTTAGACCAGACTCTTTTAAAAAAGGAAATATAAAAAATCTAGAAGGAAAAGTGATTGGAGTACATGATGGAATAATTAATTTTACAATAGGCCAAAGAAAAGGAATTAAAGTTTCTGATAAAGATGCACTATATGTAATTAAGATTGATGCAAAAAGAAATGAAATTTTTGTTGGTCCAAGAAAAAAACTTGGAAAAAAAAATATTGAATTGAATAATTTAAATTTACTTAGTAATGAAGATGAATTTAAAGACACCATTTTAGTCAAATTGAGATCAACAGGAAAACTTATCAAAGCAAAAATAAATTTGAAAAATAATAAAACAGCCTCAGTTATTTTAGATGAATTTGAGGATGGAATTTCTCCAGGTCAAGCATGTGTTTTTTATAAAAGAGATATTTATGGAGAAAAACTTTTAGGAGGAGGTTGGATTACTAATAGATTTTCTCCACATTAAAAAAGATAAATAATAGAAAAAAAGCAAAACTAAAAAATAGTTCCACTCTAAAATATAATCTACCTTAGAACTAAAATCAAAAATCATCAATAATATTAAGATTAAAAAAGTCGTTAAGCAAATTGCAATGACAAAAAATAGTTTCAAATATACTATTAATGGATATAAATAATTGTTAATTCTATCCTTAATAAAAAAAATTTTTTTAATCAAAAAAGCTTGTGCAAGAACTTCGAAAAAAATAAAGAATACAACAAATGTTCTCCTTAATTTTGTCAAAAATTCATTTTCAAAAGACCAACCTAAAAAAAATACATGAAGTAATAAAAAAGTTCCAGAAAGTATACCAAATGAAAAAAAATAGAAATTTTTTGTTGTTTTAATAATATTCTTAAAAATTTTATTATAATAAATCCAATACAAGAGCATAAATATAACACTGATGTATAAAAGAGGTTTAAAAAAATAACTAACTGGAAATCGCTTTACGATATTACTAATTGACGTTTCTCCATATAAAAAAGGATTTACGGGACTGCTTGTACCAAGATTAGTTCTTTCATTTGTTCTTATTCTATAAAAAGTCTCGAAAAGGGTTGGAAATAAATCATAATATGATTTATATTTTGAATTGAGAATACAATAGGGATTTAATTCATCAACTAATTCATATTTGATAAAAATTTTTTTATTAAAATTTTTTATTTCCTCATTATTATTAATTTTAACAATATTTCCATCTTCAAAAGTAAAATATTCATTAACCATGTTAAGATTACATTGATTTAATTTATTAAATTTTTTTAGTTTGATTTCAGTACAATAATTATTTTCTTCACCACAAAGCACACTGACCGAATTTCCAGGAAGATAGTTTGTAAAATTATAATTATTATCTGGTGTAAATTTAAAGATAGTCAAGAAATTATGAAATAACAAAGAACCAACGAGTGCAATCGCCGGCGTAATAAATAAAAGTAATGCAATTATTCGAAGTTTTCGAATACTATATTTCATTTCACTAAAGTGTTTTATTTTTTCTTATTCTTTTTTCTTGCTCTTCTTTTTTTTGAGCCCATTTTTCTTCGGCCTCTATGTTTTTTTGGGTATCCCATGATTTCCTTTAGTTATAATTTAATTGAAATTATTGGTGGGATATAGCATTGTCCTTTATAGTTATCAATTTTTTTATGTTCAAATCGTTTAAGACATTTTTAAAACACACTGCAAAAGATTTTCACAATCAGTCAGTAAATCCTCCAGTTGTAAGAGCCTCAACTATAATATTTAAATCAATGAAACATATTAGAAAGACTCAAAAAAAGGCCCAAAAAAATCCAGTTGGTGGTCATTACGATTATGGAAGACAAGGGACCTCAACTACATACATTTTACAAAAGATTTTAACTAAGCTCGAGGATAGTTATCATGTATTTACCACTCCTACAGGTTTTGGATCAGTATTTCTAGCCATATTCAGTGTTGTTAGACCTGGTGATGAAATAATTGCTGCAGACCCAGTTTACAGCCCTACGAGAGTTTTAACTCAAGATTTTTTAAAAGAATTTAATATTAAAACAATTTTTTATAATCCACATGATTTAAAAACTTTAGAGAGAAGCATAACAAAAAAAACAAAATTAATTTTTGTTGAAAATCCAGGTAGTAATACTTTTGATTTTCAAGATCTTGGAAAAATTGTTTCGATTGCTAAAAGATATAAAATTTTGACAGCAATAGATAATACTTGGGGCACACCTTACTATCTTAAACCAATAAAAATTGGTTTTGATATGTCTATTGTATCTGCTACTAAATATTATTCTGGTCATTCTGATGTTATGGGTGGAAGTCTAGCAGTTAATAAAAAAGTTTTCCAAAAAGTGAAAGCAGCTGAAAAAATAACAGGTTTAAGATTGGGACCTGATGATGCATATTTAATTACTAGAGGTTTAAGAACTTTGGATGTTAGATTAGATAAACATAGAGAAAATGCAAAAAAAATTGCTGCTTTCCTGTCAAAAAATAAAAAGATTAAACTTCTCTATCCATTTAAGAAAAATTCCTTAAATTTTAGAATGTGGAAAAAGTATTACTCTGGCGCCTCAGGATTAATGGGGCTCAAAATAAAATCAAATAATATTAATTCTGTCAGAAAATTTGTAAATTCACTTAAATTATTCGGATATGGTTATAGTTGGGGAGGTTTTGAGAGTTTGGTTTTACATCAAGAATTTAGGGAAACAGGAAATAGAAAATTCATGAATTTAGCTAAGGATGAACATCTAGTAAGATTTCATATAGGACTTGAGGATCCAAATGATTTAATTGCTGATATAAAACAAGCATTAAGACATTTAAAATGAGTTCAGAAAAATTTTTTCAATCCAGAACAGCATTAATTACATTATTTGCGGCTTGTTTTGTCGTTTTAATTTCTCTTGGTGTACGACAAACCTTTGGTTTGTTTTTCATGGATTTCAATGAAAGTCTCAAAATAAGCAATACAGCATTTGGTTTTGCGATAGGAATGCAGATGTTAATGTGGGGATTAACCGGACCTATTTTTGGTGCTATTGCAGATAAGTATGGTGGTCATATAGCAATTATTTCAGCATTTATTTTTTATGCAGCTGGAATATTCTTTTTATACACTGGACCCAATACAGGAATCTTTTTTCAAATACACATGGGGTTGTTAATTGGAATTGGACTAGGAGGAACTGCCATAAGTATCCCAATGTCTATTGTTGGAAAACACTTTCCTTTATCTACAAGAACTATTGCAATGAGTTTTGTGACTGCTGTTGGATCGTTTGGTTACTTTTTGTCTCCAATTTTCACAAGTTACTCTCTAAATGAATTTGGATGGAATTATACTTTATTTGTGTTCGGATTGCTTTTAATTGCCGGCTTAGTAGCCGCTTACTTCGTAAGATCTCCATCTGCAATTGAAGATGTAGAAAAAACATCAGACCAATCATTTTCTGAAGCACTCAATGAAGCATTTAACACAAAAAGTTATATTTTACTTGTATCTGGTTTTTTTGTTTGTGGATTTCATATTACTTTAGTGGGAACTCATGTTCCTAAGTATGTAATAGATAGAGGTCTTGAAGATTGGACTGCTGCAGCTATTTTATCTCTAATTGGGTTATTCAATATTTTTGGCTCTTTATTAAGTGGCTATCTTTCTACAAAAATGAGTAAAAAATTAATCTTAAGTGCAATCTACTTTTTGCGAGGAGTTTCAATAATATTCTTTATATTTACTCCAGCTAGTAATATTGCAGCATTTATATTTGGAGCAAGTTTTGGGTTCCTCTGGTTATCGACAGTACCGGCTACCAGCGGAATAGTTGCTCATCTTTTTGGAACAAAATATTTGGGCTTATTATATGGAATAGTTTTTTTAAGTCATCAAATTGGTTCGTTTTTTGGTGCATATCTTGGAGGTTTATTTCACGATACTTATGGGTCATATGACTATGCGTGGTATTTAGCAATTGCTTTATCTGTTTTTGCAGCAATAATTCACTTACCAATAAAAGAAGAACCAGTTTTAAGATTAAAAACAGAATAAATTGAATAGAACAAATCAATTAACAAAAATACATTTATCAGGGAAACCCTACATTATTTATAAATCTCAAAACGGGTTTGATCTTTACACTGATTTTTCAAAAAAAATAATTTTAAATAATAAAAATATTAAAAGTTTTTTAACAAAAAAAAATAAAAAACAATCAACCAACACAGATCTTTTCATTGGTTTTTTTGGATATGAGTTATTAAATAATCTAATTGATGTAAAAGTCCCTAAACAAAAAAATTTTAACTTTCCAAAGGGTATTTTTTATAAACCAGAAAAAAAGATCAAACTCAGTAACAAGTTAAATTATGACTCAAAAAATTTTGAATGTGGGAACTTTAAAATTAATATTAATAGAAAAAATTATACAAAAATATTCAATAGATTTAAGAAAAAGATAAAGAGTGGCGAGACATATCAAATTAAAATTTGCACTAAATATAAAACAAAGTCAAAAATCAATCCGTTAGATTTTTTTTCAAGGTTATCTGATACCAATCTAGCTCCAGAGGCTTTTATGATTAAAGATAATAATTACTCAATTATTAGCTGTTCTCCAGAAACTTTAATTATAAAAAAAGGAGGCGACATATCTACAAAACCAATAGCTGGGACTGTAAAAAAAACTAAGCAGTTAAATAAAATAAAAGCATTAAATTATTTTAGAAAAAATTTAAAAGAAACCAAAGAGCACAATATGATTGTTGATATGGAAAGAAATGATTTATCAAGAATTTGCAAGGTAGGTTCAGTAAAATTGTCTAAACAAAAAATCGTTGAGGAATATAAAGACCTTTTTCATTATGTTAGCTTAATTACGGGAAAATTAAAAAAAAATATAAATAATTTTGAAATAATTAAATCAATGATGCCAGGCGGTTCAGTTATTGGGTGTCCAAAGATAAATACGCTTAACCTTTTAAATAATCAGGAAAAAGAAAATAGAAATATTTATACAGGAAGTTTTGGTTACATAAAATTTAATGGCGATATGAGATTTAATATAATTATAAGATCAATTTTAAATTTTAAGAACATATCTGAAATTTCAGTCGCCTCAGGTGTCGTTGTCGATAGTAATGCCAATCATGAGTTTAATGAGAATTTTCTTAAAGCTAAGGCGTTAATAGATTTATTCAAATGATTTATGTAATTGACCATAACGACTCCTTTACTCATAATGTAGTTCATCAATTTGCTTTATTTGATAAAGTTGATTGTGATAACTACGATAAAGTTAGTGAAAATAAAATTAAGCAAGCATCAACAATAATTTTTTCACCTGGACCAGGAAATCCTAGAAATTACCCAATCACTTCAAAAATATACAAAAAATACAAAGGTAAAAAAAGAATAATAGGTATCTGTTTAGGATTTCAACATATTCTATTTTGCGAAGGTGGAAAAATTGTTGAACAAAAAAAAATTTATCATGGTTTTCAATCAAAAGTAAAAGTTACCACTAATAAATCTTTATTCAAAAAAGGAAAAATATTTAAAGTTGGCAGGTATCATTCTTTAAAATTAAAAGAGCCTTTCAAATCTAATAATTTTGAGATAACTATGAGATGTTTAAATTCAAAAGTCGCTATGGCATTTGAAAATAAAAAAGAAAAAATATATGGATTTCAATTTCACCCAGAATCTTTTTTAACTATCAATGGTAACTTACTTATTAAAAAAATCTTATCAGCTTAAAGACTTAAGAGAAATCCAATTCCAAGATCTTTGGGGAGATCATGGAATTTTTACAACGATGTGGATTTTTGGTAAACCAGCAAAAATTTTATTTTTTGATAATCATTTAAAAAATTTAATTTTATCATTAAAAAAATATCAAATAAAAAAAAGATCTTTAAAATCAGATATTCTAAAAATAATTAATAAGAATTTATCCAAAAAGAGGAAATATAATCATCTATTGAGAATAGCCATAAATAAGAAAATTATTTCAATATCTTTAAGAAAAAGAGTTAAACCAAAATTAAATTTTAATTTGAAATTAGTAAAATTAAAAAGAGAGAAACCAGAATTTAAAAATCTAAAATACAAAAAGATTTTATCTTATTTATCTAAAATGGATAATTCCCAATCTGATATTGCGTTGGTATCTAATAAAAGATTATTAGAGACCGGAACTTCAAATTTATTATTTGTTAAAGATCAAAAATTCTTTACACCCAAAAAAGATTATTATGAGGGAAATACTTATAAATTTTTTAAAACAAAAATAAGAAAGATAATTAAAAAAGATATTTTGCTTAAAGAAATAAAAAATTATGATGAAATATTATTAATAGGATCTGGAAAAGGTGTTACTTCAGTAAGGACTATTAATGAACTTAAATGGAAAAGAAAAAACCTAAAAAAATTCAAGTTTCTATCAAAACAATATGATGCAGTTTTAAATAAATGTAATCTTTATAGATTTTAATACATGAAAGATCCAAACAGTCCTTGTTTATTTTGTAATGTTAAAAAAAGTGGATGTGCTCATGAAAATGAGCTGGCGTATGCAAGTTATGACTCATATCCAGTTTCAGAACATCATTGTTTGATTATACCCAAAAGACACATAAAAGATTATTTTGATTTATCTAATGATGAATTGGTTGCCTGTAATGATCTTTTAAAAATTGTAAAAAAAGAAATAATTAATAAAGATCCGTTAGTTAAAGGATTTAATCTAGGCACAAATATAGGAATTGTATCTGGTCAATCTATTTTACATTGTCATTTTCATTTGATTCCCCGAAGAGAAGGAGATGTGGATAATCCTCAGGGGGGAGTACGATCGGTCATTCCAAACAAACAACATTATAAAAGAAATAATTAGCCTTTTATAAAAGACAAATTGACCCTAGTTTGAGGTTGAACTATAAATTCAACTATATATAAAACTTTAAAACTAACTCAAAATTTAACAAAAGGCGAAAATGTTAAGCAACAATCCATTTTCAATTTTATCAGAAACCATTTCACCGTTTGCTATGCAATCTTTTATTATTGCAATGGTTTTGTTGATTGCAGTTGGAACTATTATTCAAATGATACATCATAAAAATTTGACTTATTTTTTTAATAACGCAAAAAAAGCAAAACTATCAGCGACAAAAGAACTAGGTGTTGGGGAAAAAGTTTCCGTGATTGCTAAAACAACAGTTGTTGATATAGGTACTACGTCTGAATTAGGTTTTGGCAAAAGAAGACTGGCCCATGTTCTAGGAATGTACGGAACAATTTTATTTTGGGTGTCTTCAGCTGTTTTAGTTTTTTGTTACACAGGTGCTGATAAACCAAGTTCTCAAACTTGGTCATTAATTTGGCATGCAGGAGCAATATTAACTTGCTTGGGTGGGTATTGGTTTTGGTTCTTTTTAAGAGTTGATGTTTCAGCAGAAGCTCATCCTTGGTATAGAATCATTAAAGCTGATTTATTTGTTTTAGCTTTACTTGCATGTTCAACTTTTGGGTTAGCATGGTCTTACACTCAATTTAACGGACAAATGGGATTATCATATTTGTTTTTAACTTTATTCATTGCATCTAATTTAATTTTATTTGGTGGTGTTTATTGGTCTAAATTTGCCCATATGTTCTACAAACCTGGAGCAGCAATACAAAAAAATCTAGCTGAAGCTGATGGTTCAAGAGACAATCTTCCTCCACCAGCAGATGCCCCTGAGCAATTTGGCTTAGGCATAAAAAGAGAAGAGCCAAAACACTATTAATATGTTATTAAAAAAAGGAGAAAAATAAATTATGTCAACTTTTGTATACATGACAAGATGTGATGGTTGTGGACATTGTGTAGATATATGTCCTTCGGACATCATGCACATAGATGAAAATATTCGAAGAGCAAAAAACATTGAACCAAATTTTTGTTGGGAATGTTACTCATGCGTTAAAGCATGTCCTAATCATGCAATTGACGTAAGAGGGTATGCTGATTTTGCTCCTATGGGTCACAGTGTGAGAGTTAGAAGAGAAGAGGAAAAAGGAACCATCTCTTGGAAAATCAAATTTAGAAATGGAACAGAAAAAAATTTCGTATCCCCAATTACAACCAAACCTTGGGGAAAATTTATTCCTAAACTTGCTGAAGGTGACACTCCTAACCAAGGAGAAATTAATTCACAAAGATTATATAGTGAGCCAGAGGGTTTAAACACTAATAAAGAATTACCATCAGTTCCAAAAGAGTCTTTTAAAAAAGGTGTTTATTATTAATGGCTAAGCACAAAACACATTATGAGGAATGTGATGTATTAGTTGTTGGTGGTGGAATGGCTGGTACTGGAGCAACATTCGAGGCCAGACATTGGGGAAGAGATTTAAAAATTGTTTGTGTTGAAAAAGCAAATATTGATCGAAGTGGTGCAGTCGCACAAGGTTTATATGCAATCAATTGTTACATGGGTATGCAATGGGATGAAAATCAACCTGAGGACCATGTTAGATATGCCAGAAATGATCTAATGGGAATGGTTAGAGAAGATTTAGGTTATGATATGGCTCGTCATGTAGACTCAACTGTTCACATGTTTGATGAGTGGGGTCTTCCGATGATGAAAAATGAGAAAACTGGAAGATACTTAAGGGAAGGTAAATGGCAAATCATGATACATGGTGAAAGCTATAAACCAATCGTTGCTGAAGCAGCAAAAAAATCTGCAGATAAAATTTATAATAGAATAATGGTTACTCATTTATTAATGGATGAAGCTCAAGAAAATAGAATTGGTGGAGCTGTTGGATTTAATATGAGAACAGGAGATTTTCATGTATTTAGAGCTAAAGCAGTTATTGTCGCTGCAGGTGGTGCATCTCATATTTTCAAACCAAGAGCAGTTGGAGAAGGTATGGGAAGAACTTGGTATGCACCATGGAGTAATGGATCTGCATATGCACTACCTATTGCTGCAGGCGCAAAGATGACTCAAATGGAAAATAGAATTGTATTGTGTAGATTTAAAGATGGTTATGGACCTGTTGGAGCATATTTTTTACATTTGAAAACATATACACAAAATGCTAATGGCGAAAATTATGAAAAAAAATGGTATGATCAAACTAAAGAATTAGTTGGTGAATATATTGATCATCATCCAACACCTACTTGTTTAAGAAACCACGCATTTATACAAGAAGTGGCTGCTGGTGGCGGACCGATCCACATGGTTACTAAAGAAGCTTTTCAAGATCCACATTTAGAAACAGTTGGATGGGAAAACTTTTTAGGGATGACAGTTGGACAAGCTGTTGTTTGGGCATCACAAAATATTGATCCAAAGTATACAAATCCTGAATTAACAACTTCTGAACCTTACGTTATGGGATCACACGCGACATGTTCAGGAGCATGGGTTAGTGGACCTGAAGACCTGTCTCCACCAGAATACTTCTGGGGTTACAACAGAATGTTAACAATCGATGGACTTTTTGGTGCAGGAGATACAGTAGGTGGTAGTGCACATAAATTTTCATCAGGATCTTTTACAGAGGGTAGATTAGCAGCAAAAGCAGCAGTAAAATATATTGAAGATAAAAAAGCTGAAGGAATTAATGTAACAGATAAACAATGTGATAATTTTAAAAAAGCTGTCTACAAACCATTAGAAACCTACACAGTTGCTCAAAACGAGATAACTGGAGGAACAGTTTCACCAAGTTATATTTCTCCAATACAAGGATTACAAAGACTTCAGAAGATTATGGATGAATACGTTGGGGGCATCACTTCAAATTATATGACCAACGGAAATTTACTAAAAAAAGCATTAGAACTTTTAGCTTGGCTCCAAGAAGACTTGGAACATGTTGGTGCAGAGGATTATCATCAGTTAATGAGAGCTTGGGAGTTGAAACATAGAGCATTGACATCACAATGTGTGACCGAGCATACTTTGTTTAGGGAAGAAACTCGTTGGCCAGGTTATTATTATAGAGGAGATCATATGAAATTAGATGATGAAAATTGGCATTGTCTGACAGTTTCAAGAAGAGATCCTAAAACTGGAAAATTTACTCTAGAGAAAGTTCCGGTTTATCACATTGTGGATGAAAAAGAGAAAAAGAAGGCATCATAATTTATTTTAAGAACATTTATGGATCTTTTATCAAAGTCAGATGAAGAGATTTTTAAGATCGGCAAACCTTTTTGGGAAAATTTAGTGCGAGCATCAAATATGAAGGATTATGGAGGTTTTACCAAAGATTTTTCAACTCAGATGCTATTTGGAGCAAATGAAGTTGAGTTAGGTAAACAATGGGCAAACAATAAAATTATCACAAATTTAGAGGAAACTTACAAACCCTTTGGAACTTTAAGACGTGGTGATCACATAACAGTATTAATCAAACAGACCAACAAGGAAATCCCTGGAGAGTTTTTAGGAAGATTGGTACTTGGGGTTGAGGATGATGAAATCAAAATTTTTGGAGCTACAATTTATTAATTAAAGTTTGACAATTTTTTTACTGGGTGTATTCAAGGACTTAGATGCATCTTTCAAATTTAAAAATTTTAAATATCTTAGCTAATAAAAAATCAACTTTTATTAAAACTGGAATTTTTTCAGCTATAGCTGCATGTTGGGGTGTAATCTTAGTTGGAACTTTTATTACTTTTAAATAAGTAATATTTTGAGTTTTATTATTAAATGGATGTTTTTTTACCTATAGCTCAAGTATTTATTAATCCAGTAGAAATACTTTTGATAAGCGCCATTGTTGGTGTTCTTTCAGGTTTGTTTGGAGTAGGAGGTGGTTTTTTAATGACACCTTTTTTAATCTTTATGGGTGTTCCACCAGCTTATGCAGTAGCAAATGAGGCCAACAATATCCTTGCAACCTCTGTATCCGGATCAACCACTCATTGGTTAAAGAATACTTTAGATTATAAAATGGGATTAATGATTGTAATTGGTGGAACAATAGGAACTATATTAGGTATTTTCACTTTCACTTATTTTAAAGATATTGGAAAAATAGATACGGTAATTTCTTTAGCCTATATGTACATTCTTGCAATAATTGGTACTTTGATGTTAGTTGAAAGTTTAGGTGAAATCGATAAAGCCAAAAAAAATATAGTAGAAAAGAAAAAACTACATGTTCATTATTGGATTCATGGACTTCCTTTTAGGATGAGATTTCCTAAATCTAAATTATATGAAAGTATATTTACACCTATTGTAATTGGATTAATCGTTGGTTTTATCGCAGCTATCATGGGTATTGGTGGTGCGTTTATTCTAGTGCCTGCAATGATTTACATTATCAAAATGCCAACAAAATTAGTGCCTGGAACCTCTTTATTTGTAACAATTTTTGTAAGTGTAATAGTTACATTCCTTCACTCAATTAATTATGGATCAATAGATTTAATGTTAGTTTTAATGTTAGTTGTAGGATCAATAGTTGGGGTTCAAGTAGGTCAGAAACTAGGAGAACAAATTGATAGTTCAGGATTAAAGGCTTTATTGGCGATTTTGTTGTTAATTGTTGGGATAGTTATAGCTTATGATACTTTTTTTGCTGAGAAGATGAATAATGAAGTTATTTCCATAAGTTCACCAGATTTAAATTTTTTTTCGAAATTTATTAAGGAGTTTTCAGAGGATATGCCATTCTTCTATGGATTATTTTCAATTCTATTTGCAGTTATTTTAGGAATAGGTGCTGCATTTATTAGAAGATCAATTTCAAAGTTTAGAGAAAAATATTTTAAAAAAACAGTAAAACAATCTAAATAAAAAATTTTATATAGATCTCAATTGAAAATATACTTACGATACCGACAGCCAACATAGATATAAATCCAACAACAAAAGGTTTGTAACCTATATTTTTAATATCTTTTAAATTTGTTGATAAGCCTATAGCTGCCATAGCCATAGTCAAAAAAATTTTAGAAAAAGCTTTAATTGAATTAATTAAACTAATCCAGTTATTATTAGTTGAAAAAACTTCATCACCTACATTTCTTAAAATGATCATTCCAACAAAACCCAAAACAAAATAAGGAAATACACTTAAAATCGAGTAATTCCTTTCTTTTGTTTGGCCTCTATTATAAAGAAAAGCAAAAAGAGGGATCATAACTATTAAAAAAGTATTTCTTATAAGCTTTGTAACAGTTGCGATATTTAATGTTTCAGGACTATTGAATTGCTGATCATATATTAATCCGGCTGCAGCTACCTGTGAAGTTTCATGTATAGCGGTGCCTAAAAAAAGACCAGCAAATAATGAGTTTTCTTCAAAATAAAAATTCGCAAAGTAGGGGTATAGCAACATCGATAGTATTCCAAATAAAGTGATATTGGCAATAGCATAAGAGATTTCACTTTTATTAGCTTTAATCACCGGTGCAGTTGCCATGATGGCTGTAGTGCCACAAACTGTACTACCAATTGATATTAAGTAAGCCATTCTTGTAGGTATTTGAAGTTTTTTTATAATTATCTTTATTACAATTAAGACACTGACCATACAAATTATTATCAATGGAATTGCTATTTTTCCAAATTCTATAAACTCAAAAGGTTTTAATTGTATACCTAAACAAATTATTCCAAGTTTTAAAATATAATCTTTACTAAAATCTAATCCCTTTTGAAAACTTTCACGAATTTTGAAAAAATTTCCAAAGAAAATCCCAAGTAAAATAGCCATCATTGCTGTTGAGATTGGACTTTTATTGTATCCAAGGAGTTCAATCCCGATAATATTGTTAAAACCTTGTGAGAGAGAATAAAGAATAAACGCAAGAATTATACCTGGTAGTAACACCAAGTAATTTTTTAAAACCATCTTTTATAAATTGATTATGCGCTTCTATAAAGTTTAGTCATAACAAATTCCTTATGACCTAAAGCTTCTGCACAGGTTAATCTTCCATTAGCAACTCTTAGAGTTGTCTCAATAAGTTTATCACCCGCCTCTGATAAATTCATTTCTCTTGAAAGAATTTTCGATACATCACAGTCAATATGTTCGCCCATACTTTTAACAGTTAATGGATTAGCAGTTAATTTAACAACTGGCTCTATAGGATTTCCGACAATATTACCTTGACCAGTTGGGAATAGGTGAATATTAAACCCTGCTGCTGCTTGCAGTGTTACACACTCTGCTGCAGCTGAAGAAGTATCCATAAAGTATAGACCTTTACCTTTCTTTGGTTCTTCCGCTGGCTCTAAAACGTCTATAAATTTACAATCACCAATTTTTTGAAAGTTTCCAAATGCTTTTTCTTCAATAGTTGTTAAGCCTCCAGCAATATTTCCAGCAGTTGGTTGACTCTCTGAAAGATCATCTGTTGCTTCTTTTAGAATAAAATCATTGTATGCGCTCCAAGTTTTCATAAATTTATCTGAAGCCTCTTTTGTTGCACCCCTAGTTGCGCAAACTTTCTCAGCACCAGTTAGCTCTGAGGTTTCACCAAAACATAAATGAACACCAAGTGGCTCAAGTTTATCCATTAAGTTTCCAACTGTAGGATTAGATGCAAGACCTGATGTAGTATCTGACTCTCCACATTTTACTGAAATCCATAAATCACTTATCGGACATTCCTCTCTTTGTTTTTCTGAAGCCCACATTACAAACTCTTGTGCTTTTTTGGATGCTTTCATAACAGTTCCAATATCCCCTGTTCGTTCAATGTGAAAACCTTCTACAGGTTTTCCAGTCTTCGCTATTCCATCTACAATTCTTTTAGTCCACTTTGGCTCGATACCAATTACAATCACAGCAGCAACATTTGGATTGCTTCCAGTTCCAATCATTGTTCTAAAATGTAGTTCTAAATCTGCTCCAAACTGTAATCGTCCATATGAATGTGGTAATGCGATAGTCCCTTTTATATTGTTTGCAACTGCCTCTGCACAAGCGTTTGAAATATCATCTACTGGTAAAATAATTACGTGATTTCTAGTTCCCGCTCTTCCATTTTCTCTTTTATAACCTAAAAAACTTTTTGGAATTTCCATTAATTTACCACTTTTTTGTCTTTACGTTATGAACATGAACATGTTCACCTTTTTTAATCGATTTAACAACTTTTCCAATATCGTGTCCATATTTTAAAATCGTGTCCCCCGCTTTTAAATCCGTCATAGCAATTTTATGACCCAAAGGTATTTCATCCATTGATTGAATATCTGTTGAACTATCATCCTCCATAATCCAGCATTTACAGTCTTGATTTGGTGTTATTTTTTCAATTACCACAACTCCTACATTATCCTTTTTATCGTGAATTATGATGTCAGTAGCCATTATATCGTGTCGATTTGTTTATTTGAATTTTCAAAAATCTTATATATTAATCGCGACAATTAAGAAATAGTTTTATAAAAAAAATTATTACATTTGCTAGATTAGAAAGGTTCTATTAATGACGAAAATGACAACAGAAGAAGCTTTTGTAAAAGTTTTACAGATGCACGGTATCGAACATGCTTTTGGAATAATAGGTTCAGCATTCATGCCTATCTCTGATATTTTTCCTGACGCAGGTATTACTTTTTGGGATGTAGCTCATGAAACAAATGGTGGACTAATCGCTGATGGTTATACAAGATCCACAGGCAAAATGTCTATGGTCATTGCACAAAATGGGCCAGGCATCACTGGATTAGTAACCCCAATTAAAACTGCTTACTGGAACCATACACCGTTATTATTAGTAACACCTCAGGCGGCAAATAAGACTATGGGCCAAGGAGGTTTTCAAGAAGTGGAGCAAATGAATTTATTTAAAGATATGGTTTGTTACCAAGAAGAGGTTAGAGATCCATCAAGAATGGCTGAAGTTTTAAATAGAGTAATTGAAAAAGCAATAAGAGGCTCAGCGCCAGCTCAGATCAATGTTCCAAGAGATTATTGGACACAAGTTATCGATATTGAATTACCACCTATAGTAAGATTAGAAAGACAAGGTGGAGGAGTAGAGGCAATAGATAAAGCTGCAAAACTTTTATCAAGTGCAAAGTTTCCAGTTATTTTATCTGGTGCAGGAGTTGTAATCGGTGGTGCAATTGAAGAAACAAAAAAACTTGCAGAAAAGTTAGACTCTCCAGTTTGTTCTGGTTATCAACACAATGATAGTTTTCCAGGAAGTCATCCATTAGCTGTAGGACCTTTAGGATATAATGGGTCAAAAGCTGCTATGGAATTAATCTCAAAAGCAGATGTTGTTTTGGCTTTAGGAACAAGACTAAATCCATTTTCAACACTTCCAGGGTATGGCATAGATTATTGGCCTAAGAAAGCTAGCATAATCCAAGTTGATATCAATCCTGATAGAATTGGTTTAACTAAAAAAGTTACTGTTGGAATAAGCGGAGATGCAAAATTAGTTGCTCAACAAATATTTGATAAATTATCATCTAATGCAGGTGATGCAGATAGACAAAAAAGAAAAGATTTAATTCATCAAACAAAATCTGCATGGTTACAAAAATTATCCAGTTTAGATCATGAAAATGATGACGAAGGAACAGTCTGGAATAAAGAGGCAAGAGAAAGAGATAAAGATAGAATGTCTCCAAGACAAGCTTGGAGAGCAATCCAAGCCGGAATGCCTGAAGATGTAATTATTTCAAGTGATATTGGAAATAACTGTGCAATAGGAAATGCTTATCCAACCTTTGAAAAACCAAGAAAATATTTAGCACCAGGTTTGTTTGGTCCTTGTGGTTATGGTTTTCCATCAATCTTAGGAGCAAAGATTGGATGTCCAGATACACCTGTAATTGGTTTTGCGGGAGACGGAGCATTTGGAATTAGTATGAATGAGATGAGTTCTTGTGCTCGTAAGGAGTGGCCAGCAATTACTATGGTTATTTTTAGAAATTATCAATGGGGTGCAGAAAAAAGAAATACAACACTTTGGTTCGATAATAATTTTGTTGGAACTGAACTAGATCCAGAATTAAGTTATGCAAAGGTTGCTGATGCTTGTGGATTAAAAGGAGTCACAGTTAAATCAATGGAAGAGA
>CACGUZ010000005.1 GCA_902576375.1 uncultured Pelagibacteraceae bacterium | reverse complement strand
ATTTGAAATTTTGTAAATTAATTTTGTAAGTTTTTGAAAATTTATTTTTTTATCTAAAAATTTATAAACTAAATAGTCATTAATTGATATCAAAACTGTTTCATATAAAGATGAATTCTTTGGTAATTTTTGAAGTAAACTCACCAATGGAAATTTATTTTTTTCTACTTTTTTTAGATTTAAATTATTTAAAATTTTAAAATCTAAAGAATCAGTTTTTAAATTTTGATAAGATTTATAAAAAATTGAGTTATAAATTGGTATTTTCATATCAGGTTCATGAATGAGAAATTTACTCAAACCATTTTTAAATTTTATAATTGCATGAACATAAGATTTAGGGTGAGTCAGTATTGAAATTTTATTATAACTAATATTGAAAATGTTTTTTGCTTCAATTACCTCAAAAACTTTGTTCATTAAAGTTGCTGAATCAATTGTTATTTTTTTTCCCATACTCCAATTAGGATGTTTAAGTGCATCATTAAGTTTTATACTTTTAAACTGACTTTTTGGTAGATCAATGAATGGTCCACCTGAGGCTGTAATGTAAACTTTTTCAATATCATTGATTTCCTTATCTTGTAATAGGGAAAAAATTGAAAAATGTTCAGAGTCAACAGGAATAAATTTGGTTTTATTTTTTTTTAATTCTTTTTTTATAAGTGGCCATCCACATATAATTGCTTCTTTATTTGCTATTGCAATCAATTTAGTTCGATTAATTATTTTATATGTGGGTAATAATCCACCAATTCCAGAAATAGCACTCATCACATAATCAATTTTTTTGGGTAGTATCTTTTTTAAGTTTTCAAAGTTTTGGAAAATATTAATTTTTTTATTTTTACAAAGAATTTTTGTTTTTTTAAAACTATTAGGATCCGTAATAATTATATTTTTAACATTAAATTTTTTTGCTTGTTTTATTAAATCCTTATAATTTGTATTGGCTGTTAATAGCTCAATCTTAAATTTATTTTTATTTTTTTTAATTATATCAAGTAAAGATTTACCTATAGAACTTGTTGAACCTAAAATTACTATTTTTTTTCTCATCAACTAAAGTTTAATTATTACAGAGATTAAGGAAACCAAATATACAAAAGGGAAAACAAAAATCATTCCATCAATTCTGTCTAACAACCCTCCGTGTCCTGGTATAATATTTCCTGTATTTTTTATTTTTGAGGATCTTTTAAAATAAGATATGATCAAATCTCCAGCTTGGCTCATACTTGATATTAAAAGAATTAGTATTACAAACTTAAGATCATTTTCTATTAAATTTTCATCAATATAAATGTCATTAGAATATTGAAGTACAAATATTGATGAAACAATCAAAGAGAGTACAAAACTACCGATCATACCCGATTGAGTTTTATTAGGACTTATTTTAGTTAATTTTGGCCCTTTAAATAAATTTCCAAAAATATAACCACCTATGTCAGTAGATACACAAATTAGTATTATCAACAAAAAACCCTCTAGACTTTGATCTCTAAAATAAAATGCACTGTAAAATGAAAAAAATAAAAATAAAATACCTAAAATTTTAATATCAGTTCGTTTAATCATTTTTAACCACTCGTATGAGGAGATTAAAAAACCTATGATTAAAAAAATATAAAAAATAATATTACCTTCTAATACAACTAAAAAAGTCATTAAAATTAATATAATTGAACTTATTAATCTTTTTTCAAATTCTTTAAACATTAAATCTTTCCAAAATTTCTTTTTATATTTTTATATTTCTTTATTATTTTAGAATAATCTTTTTCATTGAAATCTGGCCATAATTTTTTTTCAAAGAAAATCTCTGAGTAGGCTAGTTGCCACAATAAAAAATTACTTAATCTTTTTGTATTTCCAGTTCTTATCAATATCTCAGGATCTGGTATATTTTTTGTTTGAAGATATTTTTTAAAATTTTTCTCATTAATAATCTCTCTTTTTTTCTTTAATTCTTTAAAGGCATTAATCAACTCTGTTTTAGAACCATAATTTAAAGCTAGATTTATTTGTAATTTCTTATTTTTATGTGTTTTTTTCTCAGAAGTTTTCAAAAGTTTATTTAATTTTGTAGAAAAATTTTTTTTACCAATTATTTTTAGTTTTATTTTTTGCTTATTTAAATCCTCAATTTTATTTTTGAGAAAATTTTCTAATAAATTGAATAAAAACTTAATCTCTTTTTTTGGCCTTTTCCAATTTTCTGTAGAAAAAGCATATAATGTAAGAAATTTAATATTATTTCTTATTGTTTCTTTAATTATTTTTTCAACAGTATTTATTCCTGCTCTATGTCCTGCGTTTCTTGAATTTTTATTTTTTAATCCCCATCTACCATTGCCATCCATGATAATGGCTACATGATTTAGTGGGTTCATATTGTCATTATTTCTTTTTCTTTTGAAGAAACTTTTTCATCTACAGTTGCAATGTGTTTATCGGTGATGGTTTGAACATTTTTTTCGAAAGACTTTTCCTCGTCTTCTCCTATTTCTTTAGACTTCAAAAGTTTTTTCAATTCCTCATTTGCATCTCTTCTAATATTTCTAATCGATATTTTGCATTTTTCTCCCATTGATTTAATCATCTTTTTTAATTCAATTCTTCTTTCTTCATTTAATTCTGGGATTGGTAATCTTATTAATTGACCATCTATTTGGGGATTTAATCCTAATTCAGATTTTTTTATTGCAGCATCAACTAGGGAAACGTTATTCTGGTCCCAAACTTGAATATTGATCATCCTTGGTTCTGGAGTTGTTATACTTCCAACTTGATTAATTGGCATTTGTTGTCCATAAACATCTACCTTAATAAGATCTAACATTGCAGCATTAGCTCTTCCAGTTCTCAATGATGATAATTCTTTGGAAAATACCTCAATAGCTTTATCCATTTTTAAGCTATGTGACTTTTCATTAAACATTTATTCACCTATTTTTATTCTGCTGAATTCCTTGATTTTTAAATCGTTAACTGCAAGCTCTTTTAAAACATCTTGAACTTTTTTTTTAGGTTCCATAACCCAAGCTTGGGTCATAAGAGCATTTTCCTCTTTAAACTTATTCATTTTTCCTAAACTAATCTTTTTAGCAATATCATCTGGTTTGCCAGAATTCTTAAGTTCCTCTGTTATCAATTCTTGCTCTTTATCAATAATCGCTTTGTCTATTAATTCAGATTCTAATGCTAGAGGTTTGGAGGCAGCAATATGCATTGATAATTGTTTACCAAATGTTTTTACAGTTTCAGAATTTTCTTTTGTTTCCAACGAGACAACAACTGCTAGCTTAGCTAAATTATCTTTAACGACTGTATGTAAATATTGACAATTAATTGACGAGGAATTTGAAATAGTCTTGGTTTGTCCAATTGTTATTTTTTCTCCAATTTTAGCAATTAACGAAACCAGGTTATCTTCAACTGAAGAACCATTTTTCATTTTAGATTTTTTTAGATTATCAAGATTAGAATCATTTTGATTATTCAATTCACTTAATTCTTTAACAAAATTTATAAAATCATCATTTTTAGCAACAAAGTCTGTCTCACAATTTACCTCTATCATCGAGGTTTTTTTTTCATCTCCACTAATAGCGACAACGCCCTCTTTTGCTTCTCTTGACATTTTTTTTGATGCTTTAGAAATTCCCTTAATTCTTAAAATTTCAACTGCTTTATCTAAATCACCTTCAGACTCTTTAATTGCTAAATTACAATCTTTAAAACCTGCACCTGTAGCTTCTCTGAGTTTTTTAACTTTTTGAATATCACTCATTTTAATTTATTGTTTTTTGTTTTTTGTCAGCAAATTTTTTTTCTAATTTATCTCTGTCTAATTGTTGAACAGTTTTAGTTGATTTTTCCTCTTTTTTTTTGGTTTCATTCTTTACCTCAACTGGTATCGAATTTTTTGCAGAAATAATTGTTTCCTTAATAAGATTACAATACAAGTCGATCGCCCTTCTAGCATCATCATTTCCAGGTATTGGGAAATCTATTCCATCTGGGTTTGAGTTACTATCTAATATTGCAATTATTGGTATTCCTAATTTAACTGATTCTTGAATAGCAAGTGATTCATAATTTGTATCAATTACAAATACTAGATCTGGAACTTTTTTCATCTCTGAAATTCCACCTAATGATCTATGTAATTTATCTTTTTTAATACTCATTTTAAGAAGCTCTTTTTTTGTAAAACCCCTATTTTCGGCAACTAAGTCTAATTCCAATTTTTTCAACTTTTTAATTGAATTTGAGATTGTTCCCCAATTCGTTAACATTCCTCCTAACCATCTATAGTTCACAAAATACTGATCAGTTTCTTTTGCAACCTCTGCAATAGCTTCAGAAGCTTGTTTTTTGGTTGATACGAATAAAATTTTTCCGTTGTTAATTATTACATCATGTATCTTTTGAAGTGCAACTTTTGTTAACTCTAATGTTTGTGTCAAATCTATTATGTGAATTGAGTCTCTTTTGCCAAAAATGTATTTCTTCATTTTTGGGTTCCATCTCAGTGTTTTGTGTCCTAAATGAACACCTGCTTCTAATAATTGTTGAATTGTAACGTTAGGTATTTTCATATTTATTCCCGGTTAAGCCACCACAGTAATTTCCAATTAAGGACCGGAGGTATAAAACCAAAAACTGTGTGCGTTTTTGTTAATTTTATTGTCTATTTACAAAGAATTTTTTTATTTAACAAGCCTAAAATTATCGAATAACCGCAGTAATATCTTTATTTCTAATTATATTTAACATTTTTCTATCGACATTTCTTTTATTTTTGAGGGTAAAATCCAATTCACTATTTTGATCTCGTAATTTAATTTTAACAACTGTATTTCCATAGTTAGGGATAATTTTTGAGATTTCATTCAATTCCTTTAATGATTTTAAGTTAAAAAGTACCTCTTCGATTGGTTTATTTATCAACTCTGAAAGTGAGGCTATTTTCTGAACATTTATTCTCTTAAAACGATTTTCTTCATCCGAAACAGATTTGGCTAAAGTTAATATTATTGATGATCCTTCTTTCAATATTTCACGATTTTTTTCTAAAACCTCAGAAAAAATGAATAATTCAAAAACACTAGTTAGATCAGTTAATTTTAAAACAGCATAAGGATTTCCTTTGGCAGTTTTTCTTTCTTGTATTTTTAATAAAGTTGCAGCGATATTTGAATTCATTATTTCATAATCATTATTAAAACTTAGGTAGTCTTTTATATTATAGTCTTCAAATATTTCTTTAAATTGATTTAAGGGATGATCTGATATAAAAAAGCCAACTGACTCAAATTCCTTGGCCAATCTTTCCTCAAACTTCCAGTCATCAATCTTTATTATCACTTCACTATCTGTGGTATTATTTTCACCAAATAAATCAATCTGATTGGCAGATTTATTTTCATAAATATTTTTTGATTTTGTTATAAAGTTCGGTATTGAATTAAATAACGATTGTCTATTTAGATTTATATTATCAAAAGCTCCTGCTTTTACTAAACCTTCTAATTGCAACTTGTTAATATCTTTTGGATTTACTCTGTTTAAAAAATCATTAATAGAACTAAATTTTCCATTTTTAATTCTTTCCTCAACAATATTTGAGACCGCTTCATATCCTACAGCTTTTATAGCCCCTAATGCATAATAGAATTTTTCTCCATCTGTTCTAAAATCCGCATAACATTCATTTATATCTGGTCTTACTATTTTTATTTTCAATCTTTTTAATTCCTCATAAAATTCACTTAATTTATTTTGATTAGAAATATCCATTGTCATTGATGCAGCAATAAATTCTTTTGGATAATATGTTTTTAGATATGCTGTTTGATAAGAAATAATTGCATATGCAGCTGCATGACTTTTATTAAAACCATATTCTGCAAAAGGCTCTATTTTCAAAAATATTCCTGCAGCAACATCTTTGCTAATACCATTATTAACAGCACCAGAAATGAAATTTTGTTTTTGTTTTTCTAATTCTGCTCTTTTCTTTTTACCCATCGCTCGTCTTAAAATATCTGCTTGACCAGCAGTAAAACCAGATAATTTTTGTGCAATTTGCATTACTTGTTCTTGGTAAATTATTACACCATAGGTAGGTCGTAAAATATCTTCAAGTAAAGGATGTAAATAATCGGGTGTCTTTTTCCCATGTTTGCAATCATTATAGATTGGTATGTTACTCATTGGACCTGGTCTATAAAGTGCTACCAGAGCAATAATGTCTTCTATGTGATTTGGTTTCATTTGCATCAATGCTTCACGCATTCCAGCACTTTCAATTTGAAATAAACCAACAGTTTTGCCAGAAGATAATAGATCAAAAACTTTTTGATCCTCAAAATTTATGTTTTCAATATTAAATTTTTTATCTTTTTTTCTTATTAGCTTTTGAGTGTTATTTATAACTGTTAAGGTTTTTAATCCCAAAAAATCAAACTTAATTAATCCTGCATTTTCAGCTGAGTACATGTCAAATTGTGTAGAAGGTAATAATAAGTCAGATGTTGCATCCTTATACAATGGTACTATCTCAGTTAACTCTTTGTCTGCTATTACTACACCAGCAGCATGAGTTGCAACATTTCTATTTAGTCCTTCTAATTTTAATGAAAGATCTGTGAGTTTTTTTACTCTACTATCCTCATTTATCAGTTTTTGAAGTCTTGGTTCTCCAGCTATACATTCTGTTAGATTTTGTGGTCTTGATGGATCAAACGGAATCATTTTCGATATACTGTCAACAAAACCATAAGCCAATCCTAAAACACGTCCAACGTCTCTAATAACCATTCTGGCCTTTAATTTTCCAAATGTGATTATATGAGCTACACTATTTTTATATTTTTTTGTTAAATATTTAAAAACTAAATCTCTTTTTTCCTCGCAAAAATCTATATCAAAGTCAGGCATTGAGATTCTGTCGGGATTCAAAAATCTCTCAAAAATTAGGTTAAATTTTATTGGATCAACATCAGTTATTGAAAGACACCAAGCGACTAGAGAACCAGCGCCAGATCCTCTACCAGGTCCAACTGGTATATCATTTTCTTTTGCCCACTTAATATAGTCAGATACAATTAAAAAATAACTTGCATAATTCATTTTAATTATGATTTCTAACTCATGATCTAATCTATCTTTATATTTCAAATAATTCTTGCTAGATGCAAAATCTTTATTGTCTAAGTTAAATATCTTAATGAATTTTTCATTCAGGCCATCTAATGAGCTTTTCTTTAAAGTTTCGTCTGCACTGATGCCTTTATCAGAACTGATATTAGGTAATATAGGTTTAGATGATAGAGGTCTAAAATTACATCGGAATGGAAAGTTATAATTATTTTCTAATGCCTCAGGTATATCAGCAAATAAATCAATCATTTCTGAATTAGTTTTAAGATAATGCTGATCGCTAAATCTAACTCTGTTTTTTTCGTTTACATAAGTTTTGTTTTTTATACATATCAATGCATCGTGAGCCTCATGCATATCTTTATCTATATAAAATACTTCATTAGTAGCGATTAGAGGAATATCTAATGTTTTTGAACTTGTTAAATTAAATTTTTCAAACTCTTTTTCATTTAAATCACCATGACGCTGTATTTCAATATAAAATCTATCATTATAACAATTTTTTAATTTTAAAAAAATTTCTTGAATTTCGTCAAATTTACCTTTGTTAAACAATTGTCCAAAGAAACCATTAACCGTTCCAGAAAATATTGCTACTCCTTCATTTTTATTCAGTAGCTCATCAAAATCTAAATGAGGTTCAGAAAGCTCGTCATTTTTTAAAAAAGACAATGAAGATAACTTTATTATTGTTTTATATCCATCTTCATTTAATGCGAATAAAGGTATAAGACCTGTTGTATCACCTAATTTAAAATTAATTTGAGTTCCAATTATTGGTTGAGATCCAGATTTCGATAATTTTTCAGCAAACTCTAGGGCACCACATAGATTGGAGGTATCACACATACCTATTGCTTTTAGTTTATTATTTTTAGAAAAATCTTTTAAATCATCTAATCTGATAGCTCCTTCACAAATAGAAAATTGAGAATGTATTTTTAAATGATTAAAATTTTCAGAATTAGACTCTTGCATTAATAGTCTTTATATTACCATTAACTATTTCCAACATGCAATCAGCCTTTTTAGCAAAAAATCTATTATGAGTTGCAAAGATTATTAGTCGGTTTGCATTAATTTGTTTTTTTAAAAGATCAAAAACACTTTTTGCAGTTTCTAAATCTAAACTTCCTGTTGGTTCATCAGCTAAGATAACTTGAGGATCATTAATTAGAGCTCTAGCTATTGATACTCTTTGTTTTTCACCTCCGGAGAGTTCTGCAGGATAATGGTAAATTCGATTCGATAAACCAACTTTTTTTAATAATTTTTTTGATTTTATTTCTGAAATTTCTTTATTTTTTTCAATTGCAAGATGAGCCAAATAGACATTTTCTAAAGCTGTGAAATCTGAAAGTAAATTATCCTGTTGATATATAATTCCAATTTTATTCGCTCTTAAAATGTCGTTATAGTTAGAATTTTTATAATCTATTTGTTTATTTTCATATTTCATTATACCACTTGATGGTCTATCGATTAATGATAACAAGTTTAGTAATGTTGATTTTCCAGAACCAGAAGGTCCCATTAAAGAATAAATTTTTCCAAGTTTAAAATTATAAGTTAATTTTTTTAAAACTCTTAAATTTTTTTGGTGAGTAAATGACTTAGAAATATTTGAAAGTTTAATAAAATTATTCATATTTTAATGCTTTAACAGGATCTAGTTTTGCTGCTTTTAAAGCAGGGAAAATTGAAACAATAATTGTAATAATTATTGAGCATAGCGAGATTAATAAAATTGATGGCGGGTTAATCTCTGAAGGCATCGTACTTAAAAAATATATTTCTTCTGGAAACAAACTTATGTTAAACAAAGTGCTTAAAAATTGTCTTAAATTTTCAACATATATTGAAAAAGTTACACCAAGAATAATTCCAAAAATTGTAGCAGATGTTCCTATTATTACTCCAACAAGAAAAAAAATTTTTACAATTGATTTATTAAGTACACCAATAGATTTTAATATCGCAATATCTTTTGTTTTGTTTTTAACCAAGATTGTTAATCCAGAAATAATATTAAAAGCGGCTACAATAATAATTAAAGACAATATTATAAACATTACATTTCTCTCAACTTTAAGAGCTGAAAAAAGTGCACTATTCATATCTGACCAAGAATACACAAATTCATTTTTAAAAATTTTCTGTACTATTTCTTTTTGGTCTTCAATTTTTTGAGGATTTTTAAGATAAATTTCTAAATTTCTATCATCCTTATTTAGATTAAAGAACTCTTCTAGAGTTGATAAATTTATGAAAGCTATATTGTTGTCAAAATCAACAAGTCCACTTTCAAAGATTGATACAACTGTAAAAGTTTTTTGTTTAGGTATATTACCTACTATTGTCTCAATTCCACTTGAGGACATAATTGTAATATCATCCCCTATATCAAGATTTAGAGTAAAACTGAGCTCTTTTCCAATTGAAATAAAATTTTTACTTAAGTTGTTTCTGTTACCTAAAAAATTTTTATTCTTTACTAATTCAAGTTTTGAGAAATCATTATTTTTATAACCTCGCAATACTATTCCTTTGGAAGTCTCGCTTTTAATCATTATAGCCTCACCTGAATTGCTTAAAATCAATTGATCAGAAATAAGTTTTAAATTGTTAAATTTTAATTTTTCAATTTCAATTACATTTTCATATGGTTTGACAGTTATATGAGCATTAAAACCAACTATCTTATTAATTAGTTCTGTCCGAAAACCATTCATAACTGACATTACAATTATTAAAACAGCTACACCAAGACTGATACCTATAAAGGAAAAAATTGAAATGACATTTAGAAAGCCATCTTTTTTTCTAGCTTTCAAAAACCTGAAGGTAATTTCTTTTTCTAAAGTAGAAATCAATTTTTTTCTTTTTGTTTTTTTATTATTTCTATTATTTCAGCTATTTTTAATTTTTTTGTTTCTTTTCCAACTTCTTTAAATTCTATTAAGTCACCTTCAGTTTGTTTACCTATTATTATTTGATATGGAGCACCTATTAGATTCATCTTTTTTATTTTTGATGAAAAATTTTCATCAGTATCATCAATTATTGTGTCAATGTTGTTTTTTTCTAATTCAGAATTAAACTTTTTTGCTTTTTCTAATGCTGAATTATCATTTTTATTTATCATTGTTATTATACCAATATCATATGGTGCAACAGATATTGGCCATTTCATGATTTCATTTTTCTCATCGTATTTTGCTTCTATTATTGCGCCTACTAACCTTGAAACTCCTATGCCGTATGAGCCCATTTTAACAAAATCTTTTTTACCACCAGGAAGATCTACTGATGCACCCATTGGTTTTGAATATTTGTCACCAAAATAAAATATATGTCCCACCTCAATACCTTTAGTTTTCAATCGATTAGTTTCTGAAACTTTTTTTTCAAACTCATTCTTGTCAAATTTTTCATCAGTAACTGAGTAAAATTCTTCATATTTTTTTCTCAGGTCTTCTAACGATTTTTTTTCTAATTTTGTGCCTTCACTTTTCAAATCAAAAATTCTCTTATCCGTATAAATTTTACTTTCACCAGTTTCAGCTAAAATAATAAACTCATGAGAAAGGTTACCTCCTATAGGTCCAGTATCAGCAGCCATTGGAATGGCAGTAAGATCTAATCTTTTAAAAGTTTTTAAATAAGATAAAAAAAATTTATTATAAGAAAATAAAGCTTCCTCATCAGAAATATCAAATGAGTAAGCATCTTTCATATAAAACTCTCTACATCTCATTATTCCAAATCGTGGTCTAATCTCATCTCTAAATTTCCATTGAATATGATATAAAAGTTGTGGAAGAGATTTATAAGATTTAACTGATGCTCTAAATATATCTGTTACAAGTTCTTCATTGGTTGGGCCGTAAAGCATTTCACGATTTTGACGATCTTTTATTCGTAGCATTTCTTCACCGTAGTCCTCGTAGCGCCCACTCTCTTTCCATATTTCACTTGATTGTATGGTTGGCATTAAAATTTCTTGAGCTCCGATTTTGTTTTGCTCATCTCTAACAATATCCTCAATTTTTTTCATAACTTTAAAACCTAATGGTAACCAAGAGTAAATTCCTGCTGATGATTGTTTAATCATTCCCACACGTAACATTAATTGATGTGATTTTATTTTGGCTTCTGAAGGATTGTTTTTTAAAATTGGAATAAATGATTGTGAAATATACATTCTAAGTGATTATATTTCTTAAATTTAAATATTCAAATTTCATAAGTAAGTAAATAATTATAAACAAAACTGTTGTAATTCCAGTACAATAAACAAATTTCTTTAACATTTTTGGATTTTCTGGGGAGCCTGGATCCTCACCCTCAATTTTAATCACTTTATTTCTCTCTACATCTATTGGTAGAATTGCAAAGAAAATTATCCACCAAATAATTATATAGATTATTGCTAATCCTGTGAGGCTCATTAAATCTTAACCAAGTTAATATTAGCGAAAGGTTTTTTTCCAGTTTTTTCTTTAGTAAATTTACGACAAGCAATTTTTAGCGCATCTATTAAATTGTGCTCTTGCTGTTTATTACCAAGTTTAAATGTTCTTGATGTTTTTTCAATTTCATCTTCTAGTCCATATAAAAACTCCTCTTTCTCATAAACAGGCAACCCCCTGAAAGTGATTATGGGACTATTGTGGATATTTCCCTTTGGAGTAATTAAAATTGTTATTTCCAAATATCCATTACTACTCAAATTTCTTCTGTCTTTTATTGACTGAGAATCCTCTTCAACACTAACATTTCCATCTAAATATAATCTACCACTCGGTGCTTTATCATAAACTTCTGGTTTATCTCCAGGTGATAATTTTACAATATCTCCATTTTCAACTTGAACAGGATGGGGAACCTGCATTTCTTTCGCAAAATTGATATGTTCTATCATATGTCTGTGCTCTCCATGAACAGGAATAACACATTGGGGTTTGACCCATTGATACATATCTTTAAGATCTTCTCGATTTGGATGACCTGATACATGAATAAATTCAGTTTCTTCAGAGATCACCTCGATACCATCTTTCACTAATTGATTGTGGAGCTTATAAAGTTTTTTTTCATTACCTGGGATAATTTTTGATGAAAAAATTACAGCGTCATCTTTTTCAATAAATACATCTGGATGAACATAATTTGCTATTCGCATCATTGCTCCCATTGGTTCACCTTGACTACCTGTGCATAAATAGAGAATTTTTTCTCTAGAGAAATTTTTTGCATCCCTAGGATCAATTGGTTCAATTGTATTTTTTAAATATCCACATTGTCTTGCAGCCTTATAAATTCTGTGCATTGATCTTCCAACTAAAGATATCTGTCTCCCAGATTTTTCAGCACAGTAAAAAGCTGTTTCCATTCTTGCAACGTTTGACGCGAAAGAAGTAATGATAACTCTTTTTTTTAATCGATTAACTATATTTAACAAATTTTTTCTTACATCTAACTCTGATCCTGATCTTCCGGCACTAAAAACATTTGTTGAGTCACAAATCATTGCTAAGACACCCTCATCACCTATTTCTTTTAACCTTTTAGAATTAATTTCATCACCGATTAGTGGATTTGGATCAACTTTCCAGTCTCCAGTATGTAGAATTACACCTGCTGGAGTTTTTATTCTCAAACCATTTGGCTCTAATATTGAATGTGTTAAAGTGATGTATTCAATCTCAAACTTTTCTAATGAAATATTTCCATTTAATTCAACTATTTGTAGATCTTTAGTAATATCAATATGTTTTTCTTTAAATTTTTCCTTTATCAAAACAGCTGTGAACGGTGTTGCGTATATCTTGCATTGAAGTTTTGGCCATAAATGAGCAATTGCTCCAATGTGATCTTCATGGGCATGGGTAAGAACTATACCTAATAAATTATCTTTCTTTTCAACAATAAATCCTGGATCTGGATAAATTAAATCTATTCCAGGAAGAGTATCATCTGCAAAAGTAACACCAATATCAACCATGATCCACTTGTGGTCGCCTGGTAAACCATAACCAAACAGATTCATGTTCATCCCAATTTCACCAGATCCACCTAGTGGACAAAATAATAATTCTTCTTTCATCTATTTAATAATTTAGAAATTTTTATAAGACCCTTAACAGTGATATCTTTGTTTTCAATAACTTTTGTTTTAATCGAATTTTTAAATAAATCAGAAAAGCCACCCGTAATAACAACCTTATAAGATTTTCCTGTTTCTTTCTTAATCAAATTAATGATATTGTCAATTAAGCCTGCATAGCCCCAAAAGAAACCTGATCTAACAGCTGAATTCGTATCAATTCCAATTACTTTTTTTATTTTTTTAAGATTAATTTTTGGTATTAAAGAAGCCTTATCAGTCAAAGTATTTAATGAAATACTTATACCGGGAGCAATAACACCTCCTCGGTAAGTATTATTTGCTAATACATCAAACGTTGTAGCTGTGCCAAAATCTAAAATGATGAAATTTTTCTTAGGTCTCATTAAACTTATTGCATTAGCCAGTCTATCAGAGCCGACTTGTTTAAAGTTTGCTTTTATATTTAGAATAGATTTTAAATTGAGATCTTTTATTTCATAACACTTAACTTTAGTTTTTTTTGATATAAATCTTTTAATAGAGTTAAAAGTTTTTGGGACAACACTACAAAATAATATCTTTTCAATATTCTTGAAATCTTTTGTTAAAATTTTAAATTTTTTATTAAGAATTGAGTTTGTTATTGATTTTGATGGTAAACTTATTTTTTTTAAGATCTTATCTTTAGGATTTACTAAAAATAATTTAGTTACTGAATTTCCAATATCTCCTAAAATTAGCATATTTATATTTATACTCTTTTTTTAATTAATCTCTTTAAATTGTTTTCAAAAATTTTTTTTAGTTTTAATTCAAATTTTTTTTTTGATATATCTTTGTTTATAACCTCTCTTAAATGAGTAGTTGGATAATTTCTTATAAGGGGACTTTTTATTAAATTTACTCCAATACCAACAATCAAATAAGTATTATTAAATTTATTCACTTTTTCTTGTAATATTCCACATATCTTTTTTTTTTGAATTAAAAGATCATTAGGTTTTTTAAAATGAATCTTTTTTTTATAATATTGTGAAATACATTTTTTAACTATTAAACAATTAATTTTAGTTAATTTATTTAAAGATATCTTAAAGTTTTTAAGATTATAAAAAAAACTTACGAATAAATTTCCTTTATAGGAAACCCATTTTTTTCCATATTGGCCTCTACCATTAACTTGCAAATCAGATAAGATCATACCAAAATCATAATTATAATTTTTGATTATTCTTATTGCAGTATTATTAGTACTTTTTACTTTATTAAATCTAAATATTTTAAATTTCATTAAATTATATTGATCTTTGAAACTACATCAATCAATTCACTAGGAAAAATAAAGTACATTAAAATTATTATTGTAGAAACTGTTAAAGATAACTTCAACCAAAGGTTATGATCTTTGTCATAACTATCTTTTTCCTCATCGAAATACATTATCTTAATAATTCGCAAGTAATAAAACGCGGCAACAACTGTTGATAATAGTCCAACAATAGCTAAAAAATACATTGACTGTTCAATGACAGATTTAAAAATATAAAATTTCGCAAAAAATCCCGCAAGTGGTGGAATGCCAGCTAAAGAAAATAAAATTATCAATAATGAAATTGAAAGTAAGGGATGATTTTTTGATAATCCTGATAAATCATCTATTTGTTCATAATAAATATTATTTCTTTTCATCATTAACAAACATGAAAAAAAACCTAAGTTCATGATTATATAAATAGTCATATAAATAACTGAGCTTTGTATCCCTTCATTAGACCCAGTTGCTAAACCTGCTAATGCATATCCAATATGACTAATAGAGCTATAAGCTATAAGTCTTTTAAGATTTTTTTGTCCTATTGCTGCTATCGCACCAAAAAGCATGGATGCGATTGATAAAAAAACTAAAATCATTTGCCACTGATCAATAAGATTTAAAAAAGGAACATATAAAAATCTTATAAACACAGTTAACGCTGCTATTTTAGGAACCATTGTAAAAAATAATGTTACTGATGTTGGCGACCCTTCATAAACGTCTGGGGCCCACATATGAAAAGGTACAGCAGAAATTTTAAACGCTAAACCCACCAAAATAAAAACTATTCCAAAAGTAATAGCATATTCATTTGTATTAAATTGGGTTGAAATAACATTAAAATTTGTTGAACCTGTAAAACCATAAATCAAAGAACAACCGTATAATAATAAACCTGAGGATAATGCACTTAAAACAAAATATTTTAATCCTGCTTCAGATGATTTTAATTGATCTCTATTGAATGTTGCCAAAACATATAAGGCTAATGACTGAAGCTCTAAACCCATATAGAAAACAATTAGATCATTAGAGCTGATCATAATCATCATGCCCAATACAGAACTTAGAATTAAAATTGGATATTCAATTTTGAAAATTTTAAAGGTTCTTAAATAATTTGATGAAATTAGCAAAACTACAAAAGCAGCCAATAAAGTTATAATCTTCATGAATGATGACAAATAATCAATGATAATACTCTCATTAAATAGAGTTGTCGGATTAATACTTAAAGTTTCATTAAATGTAATGACTGCTGTAATTAATAAAACTAATAATGAAATATTATGAATTATTTTTGAACTATCTTTTTTAAAAACCCCTAAGATAAGTAAAAACATTATTGATAATGAGATAAAAATTTCTGGAAATATTAATTGAATATTATTCATTGTTTACTTGCCACACTGAAATTATATGTATCTATTAAATCTCTTATTGAAACTTCAATAGTGTTAATTAATGGTTCTGGATAAAAACCGAAATATAAAGTTGGTATAGCTAAACAGGTGAGCGTGAACGCCTCTGATTTATTTAGATCAATCATTTTTTTTAACTCAGAGTTTATTAGTTTTCCAAAAATAACTCTTTTGTATAACCAAAGCATATATGCTGCTCCAATGATAACTCCTAAACTAGCTAATACTGCTACTAAAAAATTATCTTTAAAAGCAGCCATTAAAATTAAAAATTCACCAACAAACCCGCTTGTTCCTGGTAATCCTAAAGCAGCTAAAGTAAATACCATAAATAAAATAGCATATTTGGGTATAACAGTAACAATACCTCCATAGGTTGCGATCAATCTAGAATGCATTCGATCATAAACAACGCCAACACATAAAAATAAAGCTGCTGATACTAAACCGTGACTGATCATTTGAATTATACTTCCTTCAATACCTTGCTGTTGGATTGTAAATATACCTAAAGTAACAAACCCCATATGGGCCACAGAAGAATAAGCTATTAATTTTTTCATATCCTCTTGCATTAAAGCTATTAACGACGTGAAAATGATTGCGATAACACTTAATGTATAAATTAAAGGAGTAAAAACCTCTGAAGCGGAGGGAAATAATCCCAAAGAAAATCTTATAAATCCATAGCCTGCCATTTTAAGTAAAATAGCAGCTAACAACACCGATCCTGCTGTTGGAGCTTCAACATGTGCATCTGGAAGCCATGTATGAACTGGCCACATTGGAGTTTTTACTGCAAATGAACTAAAAAAAGCTAGCCACAACAAATTTTGATATTTCGTGTCTATACCTAATTCATAAAGTTGAACAACATCTGTGGTACCTGTGATCCAATAAATTGAAATTATTGCCACTAACATTAAAACTGATCCCAAAAGAGTAAATAAAAAAAACTTAAAAGCAGAATAAACTCTTCTAGCTCCACCCCAAATTCCAATAATTAAAAACATTGGGATTAATCCAGCCTCAAAAAATAAGTAAAAAACAACAAGATCTAAAGAACAAAAAACACCTATCATGAAAGTTTCCATAACAAGTATAGCTATTAAAAATTCATTTAATCTTTTCGTGACTGAATTATTAACTGAAATTATACATAGGGGTGTAATAAATGTTGTAAGAATTATGAAAAGTATTGATATTCCATCAACTCCTACTTTGTAATTAATTAAACCTTTGATCCAAATTCTTTCTTCAACAAATTGGAAAGCAGAAGTTGTTTGGTCAAATAAAAACCATAAATAAATAGATAAAAAAAAATTTACTAGAGATGTAAATAAGGCAACATATTTTGCAGTAATCTTATTTTCACTTTTACTTTTTGTAAAAAATAAAAAGAGTGCTCCAATGGAAGGTAAAAGTATTAATGAAGAAAGAATTGGGAAATTCATTATTTAACAATTAAGAAGGTTAAAAAAGCAGAAAAACCAAGTAACATTATAAATGCATATTGATAAATATAACCACTTTGAAATTTATTGGCTTTGATAGAAAATTTTTTAATTATCCCAGAAATACCATCAGGTCCAAAGCCATCAATAACTTTAACATCGAAAAATTTCCATAAAAATAAACCAAATTTTTTTGAGGATTTTACAAATAATGTTTCGTAAATTTCATCAAAATACCATTTGTTTAACAAAAATTTATATAGTGGCTCATTAATACTGACTAGTTGAGCTGAAAAATTATTATTTTTTACAAATAAATAATAGGCAAGTGGTATAGATAAAGTTACTAATGTTGGGGTTAAAACTAAAAACCACAATGGTGGGTGTTCAGTGCTTAATGGTTCTAAAAAGAAAATCGATTTATTCCAAAAATTATTAATTCCCTCATAACCTATAAATAAATCCTTAAAAATAAATCCAGCAAAAATCGCTCCAAGAGATAATATTATCAGAGGTATTAACATAACTAATGGAGACTCATGTGTCTCCTCGATATTGAGTTTCTTGTTGTTATATTGACCATGAAAAGTTCTAAACATCAGTCTCCAAGAATAGATTGATGTTAAAAAAGCCGTAAATATTCCTATACCAGCTGCATAGTACCCTGTTGTAGTGCCACTTAAATATGCAAATTCTATAATTGCATCCTTAGAATAAAAACCAGATAGCAAAGGGAATCCAGTTAACGCTAAAGTTCCAATTATCATTAGAGCATAAGTGTATGGCAATTTTCTCCATACTCCTCCCATATTATTTATGTTTTGCTCATCTTTAAAAGCATGAATAACAGACCCTGATCCTAGAAATAATAATGCCTTAAAAAATGCATGAGTAAATAAATGAAATATTGCAACATTATATGCACCTACACCAGCAGCAAAAAACATATAACCTAATTGACTACAAGTGGAATAAGCTATGATTTTTTTTATGTCTGTTTGAACTAAAGCTACACTCGCTGCAAAAAAAGCGGTACTCATACCTACTACAGTGACAATGTTTAAAGCTAACTCTGAATATTCGTATATCGGTGAACATCTTACAACTAAAAAAACTCCAGCAGTAACCATAGTGGCTGCATGGATCAAAGCCGAAACAGGTGTTGGACCTTCCATTGCATCTGGCAACCAGGTATGTAAAAAAATTTGAGCTGATTTACCCATAGCACCAATAAATAATAAGATACAAATTAAATCTACAGCATTAATCTGAATACCTAAAAAATTAAGTTTTTCATCTACAACTGTCGGGATTTGATTAAAAACTTCTGTGTAGTTAACTGTACCAAATAAATAAAAAATTAGAAATATACCAAGAGCAAAACCAAAATCTCCAACTCTATTTACAACAAACGCCTTAATAGCTGCTGCATTTGCAGTTTCTTTTTTAAACCAAAAACCAATTAAGAAATAAGAACAAAGGCCTACCCCCTCCCAACCAAAAAATAATTGAATAAAATTATCAGCTGTTACCAACATTAACATGGCAAATGTAAATAATGATAAGTAAGCCATAAATCTTGGTTTATGAGGATCATGGGACATGTATCCAATTGAATAGATATGAACCAATGCAGATACAAAAGTTACAACCACTAACATTACTGATGACAATGCATCTATTTTCATTGACCAGCTTACCTCAAGTGATCCAGAATTAATCCATGTAGCAATTATGATATTTTCCTCGTATTGATTGAAAATTACCTCATAAAATACAATTGCTGAAAGAATAGCTGAAATTGATACCAACAAACTTGTAACTATTTCAGAATTTCTGTCACCTATAAATTTACCAAAAAATCCAGATATAATTGATGCGATTAATGGTAATGCTAAAATTGAAATTTCCATTTTATCCTTTTAATTTATCTATCTCTTCAACTCTTATAGTTCCCGCATTTCTGTAATAGACTACTATTATAGCAAGACCAATAGCTGCCTCAGCAGCTGCTACAGTTAAAATAAATAGTGTAAAAACTTGACCAGTTAAATCACCAAGATAAATAGAAAATGATACTAAATTAATGTTCACAGCTAATAGTATCAGCTCAATACTCATCAAAATCACGATAATATTTTTCCTATTAAGAAAGATACCAATTACACCAATACTAAAGATAACTGCTCCTAAAGTAAGATAATGTCCTAAACCTATTTCAGTCATCTATCTTTACTCCTTTATTTGATTGAACTTCTAAAACTTCGATACCTTCAGACCTTTCTCTAGAAATTTGTTTCAAATAACTTTGTGTTTTTAATCCTTCTCTTCGTCTATAGGTAAGAACGATCGCACCAATCATTGCGATTAATAATATCATTCCACTAATTTGAAAAATATGAATGTAATCAGTATACAAAACCTGGCCTAATGAATGTGTATTACTTATTTCATTAGAACTTTGAGTAGTATTTGGATTAGACAACTCAGGTTTATATTTCCAACCACCTACAACAATAATTAATTCAAAAAATATAATTGTGCTTATAATTAAACCGACTGGAATGTGGCTAGAAGTAGTTGACTCAGAATTAAACCATTGATTTTTTTGTTGAGCGACATTTAACATCATCACAACGAATAAGAACAAAACAGCTACTGCACCAACATAAACAATTAGCATTATCATTCCTAAAAACTCCGCACCAATCATTATAAAGAGACATGAAATACTAATAAAATCTAATATTAAAAAAAAAACTGAGTGTACGGTATTTTTCGAAACTGTAACCATGATGGCTGAAATAACTGCAATAATCGAAAAGACGTAAAAAAATATTGCATGAGCTACCATAAATTTACCTATAAGGATTGTCTGATTTTATATTCGCTGCTAAAATATTTTCCCATCTATCACCATTATCTAGTAATTTTTCTTTAGTATAATAAAGCTCTTCTCTTGTCTCTGTTGAGAATTCAAAATTTGGGCCTTGAACTATTGCATCTACAGGACATGACTCTTCACATAAACCACAATAAATGCATTTCATCATATCAATATCGTAACGCGTAGTTTTTCTGCTTCCATCAGATCTTTCAGCTGACTCGATTGTAATTGCTTGCGCTGGACAGACTGCTTCACACAACTTACATGCTATACATCTCTCTTCACCATTTGGATATCTTCTAAGTGCGTGCTCTCCTCTAAATCTTGGGCTAATTTTTCCTTTTTCAAAAGGATAGTTTATTGTTTTTTTTGTTTTAAACATTTCTCTTAAAGCGATTAGTAAGCCAGTTACAAAATCAACCATTAATATTGTTTTTAAAAATCTTGTAATTTTCATTTAGAGTGTTGGTAAAAGGTTAAAATAAAATAAATAACTAGCAGTCAAAACAACATAGGTAAGAGAAAATGGAAGGAATATTTTCCAACCTAATCTCATTAATTGATCATATCTATATCTTGGTACAACTGCTTTAACTAATGCAAATAAAATAAATAAAAGTAATATCTTTAAAATTAACCAAATAGCTCCTGGAATCAAATTAAATGGATATAAATCAATAGGTGATAGCCAGCCTCCCAAAAATAAAATAGATCCTAAAGCACACATTAATAAAATGTTTGCATACTCCCCTAACCAGAACATTGCATACATCATACCAGAGTATTCAGTTTGATATCCAGCGACTAATTCTGCTTCAGCTTCTGGTAAATCAAAAGGTGGTCGATTTGTTTCTGCTAAAGCAGAAATAAAAAATATTACAAACATTGGAAATAAAGGAACTATGAACCAGATATTTTTTTGAGCTAAAACTATATCACTTAAATTTAATGATCCTACACACAAAAGGACATTAATGATAATAATGCCAATTGAAACTTCATAGGAAACCATTTGCGCTGCAGATCTTATTGACCCTAAAAAAGGATATTTGGAATTGGACGCCCAACCCCCCATGATAATTCCATAAACTCCGAGAGATGAGACAGCAAAAATATAAAGAATTCCAACATTTATATTAGCTAAAACCTGGTCTTCTCCAAAAGGTATAACTGCCCAAGCTATTAAAGCTAAAGTCATGGTAATAATTGGAGCTAAAATAAAAATAATCTTATTAGAGCTAGCTGGTATTATGATTTCTTTAAAAATATATTTTAGTGCATCAGCTAATGACTGTAATAGACCAAAAGGACCAACAACATTAGGACCTTGTCTTTTTTGAACGAAAGCCCAAACTCTTCTATCTAACCAAACAATCATGGCAACAGAAACTAAAACTGGGACAAGAAGAAACAGGATTTTGTAAACCTCTTCAAAAACTAAATTTATATATTCCATTATTTACCCTTCGGTGCCAGTTCGTTTAACCTCTAATTTAGAATTATTACAATTCAACATTGTTTTTGATGATCGTGCAATTACATTTGAAAAATAGTAATCCTTATACGTTATTTTAAGGATTTCATCCTCAAAATTTATTAAATCTACTTTAGTGTTAGAGAGATTTTCTTGTTTTTCTTTTTTTAAATTGAGATAATTAAACATACTGCTCTCTAATTCATCTTTATCATTAAAAAGTTTTCTATTATTCATGAATTCAGCAAGATCATTTATAATTTCCCAATCTTCTTTAGCATCTCCTGGTGGATATGAAGCTTTATAAGCTTTTTGGACTCTTCCTTCTAAATTGGTATAATGACCTGATTGTTCTGTATAAGCTGCTCCTGGTAAAATAATATCTGCTAGTTCTGCACCATTGTCTCCGTGGCTTCCTACATATATTACAAATTCATTTTTTTTATTAAATTTAAGATTATCTTGTCCTATTAAAAAAACTAAATCAAATTCATTTTCATTCAGTTTCTTTATTAATTCATTTGATGGATCAATTATATCAAGATCTAAACTCCCAACTGTAGCTGCATCAGTAGGTAAAAAATTAAAAGGGCTCCAATCATCAGTAAATTTATTATTATTCAATAAAAAGTTTTTAAATGAACTAAACAAAAATTCTGCTGACTTAGATCTTAAAAAAGACTCTCCAAATATTATTAATGGTTTTTGAGCATCAATAATGTCTTTTGCAATTGCATTTTTATTCTCAAAAATATCTTTGATTGTTTGAGTTTTTCCATCAAGACTTTGATAAGGATAAGTTAGATCACCTACATCATTTAAAGAAACAATTTTTACTTTATTTTTAAGATAAGCTTTTCGAATTCTTGCATTTAGCATTGTAGCTTCAAATCTTGGATTAGTACCAATTAACAAAATAAAATCTGACTCCTCAATACCATTAATCGTTGAATTGAATAAATAGTTTTCTCTTTTAGAGCTATCAATAAACATATCAAATGATCTAGACTCATAATTTTTTGTGTCTATAGTCCTCTCTAAAAATTCCTTAAATATGTAGCTAGTTTCCATATTTGTCAGATCACCCACAAATCCAGCTATTTTATCTTTGTCGGTATTTTGTATTTTTGATTTTATAATTTTAAAAACTTCATCCCATGAAGCTTTTTCAAACTTATTGTTATATTTGATATATGGTGTATCTAGTCTTTGATTTAAAAGACCATCACAAGCATATCTTGTTTTGTCTGATATCCATTCCTCATTTATATCCTCATTAATTACTGGTAGTACTCTTTTTACCTCCCAGTCATATGTATCTACTCTAATATTTGATCCAACAGCATCCATTACATCAATAGTCTCGGTTTTTTTTAACTCCCAGGGTCTTGCTTCAAACACATAAGGTTTAGACGTAAGGGCTCCTACAGGGCAAAGATCTATTACATTACCTGATAATTCTGATTGTATTGATTTTTCTAAGTATGTTGTGATTTGCATATCTTCACCTCTACCTATTGCACCTAATTCAGGCACACCAGCAATTTCTGTTGCAAATCTAATACATCTAGTGCAATGAATACATCTGGTCATTTGGGTCTTAATAAGTGGACCCATGTTTTTATCAGGAACTGCTCTTTTATTCTCTTTAAATCTAGATTTATCAATTCCATAAAACATTGACTGATCTTGAAGATCACATTCACCACCCTGGTCACAAACAGGACAGTCCAAAGGATGATTTGCTAATAAAAATTCCATTACGCCCTTTCTAGATTTTTCTATTTTGGGAGTATTTGTTTTTATAACCATGCCCTCAGCAGCAGGCATTGCACAAGAGGCTATAGGTTTTGGAGATTTTTCCATCTCAACAAGACACATTCTGCAATTTCCAGCAATTGATAGTTTTTCATGATAGCAAAATCTTGGAATTTCGACTCCAGCTTTTTCACAAGCTTGTAGAACAGTCAAACCTTCTTCGACTTCAACTTCTATATCGTTTACTTTTAATTTAAGCATTCTTATCTAACAAGTGCTGATCCACCAAATAAGGAATATTCTGAGTTTCTTTTACAATTGGATCAAAATTATTTCTTTTTTTAATTTCATCTTTAAAATGCCTTAACAAACCTTGAACAGGCCAAGATGAACCCTCACCAAATGCACATATTGTATGACCTTCAATTTGTTTAGTTACATCACCTAACATTTCAATTTCATCTTTTGAAGCCTCTCCTTTAGCCATTCTCTCAAGCATTCTCCACATCCAACCCGAACCCTCTCTACAAGGTGTACATTGACCACAGCTTTCATGCTTATAGAATCTTGCTATTCTTGCCATACATTTAATTATGTCTTGATCTTTATTTATAACGACTACTCCTGCTGTACCTAGCCCGCTTTTTTCAACAACTAAAGAGTCAAAATCCATTGTTAGTGTTTCACACTTTTCTTTTGGAATAAGTGGCATTGAAGATCCTCCAGGTATTACAGCTTGTAGATTGTCCCAACCGCCTATTACACCTCCTGCATGAACTTCTATTAACTCTTTCAAAGGTATGTTCATTTCCTCCTCAACATTACATGGATTATTTACATTTCCAGAAATACAAAATATTTTAGTACCAGTATTTTTTTCTCTACCCAAGGAAGCAAACCATTTACCACCTCTTCTTAGAATTGTTGGAACTACAGCTATGGTCTCAACATTGTTAATTATTGTTGGACATCCATATAAACCAATTAATGCTGGGAAAGGTGGTTTTAATCTTGGCTGACCTTTGTTACCTTCAATGCTCTCGAGTAATGCTGTCTCTTCTCCACAGATATAAGCTCCTGCACCGTAATGTATATAAATATCTAAATCCCATCCAGTTCCAGCCGCATTTTTTCCAATTAATTTTTTTTCATAAGCTTCGTCAATTGCAGCTTGAAGTTTTTGTCCATCCACAAAATACTCACCTCTTATATAAATATAGCAAACATGTGCTTGAATTGCATATGAAGCTATTAAACAACCTTCAATAAGTTTATGAGGTTCAAACCTTAAGATATCTCTATCTTTACAGGTACCTGGCTCTGACTCATCACCATTAATAACAAGGTAGTGAGGTCTAGATCCGACTTCTTTTGGTGCAAATGACCACTTAAGACCTGTAGGAAAACCTGCACCCCCTCTTCCTCTTAATTGAGAGTCTTTGATTTCATTTATAATCCAGTCTCTACCTTTTTCAGTAATTTCTTTTGTATTTACCCAATCACCTCTTTTTTGAGCTGAAGTTAAATCTGAACCCAAATCGTTATATAAATTTTGAAAAATTCTATCTTGATCTTTAAGCATTTTTTAATTCCATTAATGTTTTTCTTCCATTTTCTGGTTCATTATTTATGCGTCCTCTGTATGAACCTGGTTTTGGTATTTCATCTTTTAAAATTTTATCTAAAATTTCTAAAGTTTTTTCTTTGTCCAAATCTTCATAATAATCATCATTAATTTGCATCATTGGAGCAGTGACGCAAGCACCTAGGCACTCTACTTCCATCCAAGAACAATTTTTATCAGGTAATAATTCAGATTCATTTTCGGAAATTTTTTCTTTGCAGGCCTCAACTAATTTACCAGCTCCCCTTATCATACAAGGTGTTGTAGTGCAAACTTGAATGAAATATTTTCCAACTGGTGATAAATTGAACATACTATAAAAAGTCGCGACTTCATAAACTTTTATGTAAGGCATATCTAGAAGTTTCGCTATATATTTCATTGCAACTAAAGGTATCCAATTATCATTTTGTTTTTGAGCTATATATAACAATGCCATGACGGCACTTTGTTGTTTTCCTTTAGGATATTTTGAAATAATTTTATTTGCTGCCTCTAAAGAAGATGAATTAAATTCAAAACTCTCTGGTTGATCTTTGGCTGGTCTCTTTAAACTCATCTATCAACCTCACCAAAAACTATATCTAAAGAACCGAGCACTGCAGGAACATCGGCCAACATATGTCCTTTAATTAAATAATCCATTGATTGTAAATGTGAAAATCCAGGTGCTCGAATTTTACACTTATAAGGTTTGCTTGATCCATCTGAAATTAAATAAACTCCAAATTCTCCTTTAGGTGCTTCAACCGCTGTATAAATTTCATCTTCAGGAACACGATATCCTTCAGTAAATAATTTAAAGTGATGTATCAAAGCTTCCATCGATTGTTTGATATCTTTTTTAGATGGAGGTGTTATTTTTCCATCAAAAGTTTTGATTGGACCTTTTTCCATTTTTGATAAACATTGTTTAATTATTTTGACACTTTCTTTCATTTCTTCAATCCTGCACAAATATCTATCGTAACAATCTCCATTTTTTCCTACAGGAATTTTAAATTCTAGTTGGTTATAACAATCATATGGTTGTGATTTCCTTAAATCCCATGGAACACCAGATCCTCTAATCATAACACCACTAAAAGAGTAATCTAGGGCGTCTTCTTTTGTAACAACACCAATATCAACATTTCTTTGCTTAAATATTCTATTGTCAGTCAATAAGTTTTCTAAATCATTAATTATTTTTGGAAAAGTTTCGCAGAATTTTGCAATATCTGTCTCTAAACCAGCTGGTAAATCTTGATGCACACCGCCTGCTCTAAAATAATTTGCATGTAATCTTGATCCAGATGCTCTTTCATAAAAAGTCATTAAAGTCTCTCTTTCTTCAAAACCCCATAAAGATGGTGTCAAAGCTCCAACATCTAATGCTTGTGTTGTAACATTTAAAATATGACTTAAAATTCTTCCGATTTCACAAAACATCACTCTTATAAGTTGGGCTCTAATTGGAACATCAATATCTAAAATTTTTTCAACAGCTAAAGCAAAAGCATGTTCCTGGTTCATCGGAGCTACATAATCTAATCGATCAAAATATGGAACTGCTTGCATATAAGTTTTATTTTCTATTAATTTTTCAGTGCCACGATGTAGTAAGCCAATATGTGGATCTGCTTTTTCAACAACTTCACCATCTAATTCTAATATAAGTCTAAGAACTCCATGAGCTGCTGGATGTTGAGGTCCAAAATTTAAGTTTAGGTTTTTAATTTTTTTTGTCATTACTATCAGTTAATTCTTTAATATATTTTGTGCCTTCCCACGGACTTTCATAATCAAAGTTTCTATAATTTTGTTCCAGTTTTACAGGTTCATTAATTACTTTTTTTTGATCCTCGCTGTATCTAACTTCGGTATGACCAGTTAAAGGAAAATCTTTTCTTAATGGATGACCCTCAAAACCATAATCTGTTAAAATTCTTCTTAAGTCAGGATGATCTTTGAAACTCACTCCATACATGTCAAAAACTTCTCTTTCCATCCAGTTAGCAGATGGAAAAATTGGTGTTAATGATGCAATAACTTCATTTTCACTTATATCGTAACTTAAGATCATTCTCTGATTAAACTCATGACTTAAAAATAAATATACAATTTTAAATCTTTTGGACCTTTCAGGATAATCGACAACTGTAATGTCTATAAGTTGTCTAAATTTTGTATCTTTATTAGTTTTAACAAATAAAACTACATCAATTAAATCTTCACTATCTATCTCAAGATAAATTTGATTATGTTTGATTTCAGAAGTATTTATTTTGGTGCCAAGCTCTGAATTAATCTTTTTTTCTAAATCAATTAAGTTATTCATACTATCTACTAATGGATCCTTTATTTCTTATTTTTTTTTGTAATTGCATAATTCCATATAATAAAGCCTCTGCAGAAGGAGGACATCCAGGAACATAAATGTCAACTGGAACAATACGATCACAACCTCTTACTACAGAATAAGAGTAGTGATAATATCCACCGCCATTAGCACAACTTCCCATTGATATAACATATCTTGGTTCAGGCATTTGATCGTAAACTTTTCTAAGAGCTGGTGCCATTTTGTTAGTTAAAGTGCCAGCAACAATCATTACATCAGATTGTCTTGGTGACCCACGAGGTGCGGCACCAAATCTTTCTAAATCATATCTGGGCATTGCAGTTTGCATCATTTCAACTGCACAACAAGCAAGGCCAAAAGTCATCCAGTGTAATGATCCCGACCTTGACCAGTTTATTAAATTGTCTAATGATGTAGTAATAAAACCATTCTTACTAAAATCTTCAGCAAGTTGTTTAAACTCTTCCGGAACTTGATCTAACTTATTATTCATTTAAAAAAAATTTTATTCCCAGTCTAAAGCGCCTTTTTTCCATTCATAAATAAATCCAATAGTAAGTATGAATAAAAAAATCATCATTGAGGTAAAACCTAAAATTCCAATATTTCCCAAAGAAATTGCCCACGGAAATAAAAATGCTATTTCAAGGTCAAAAATTATAAAAAGTATAGCAACCAAATAAAAACGAACATCAAATTCCATTCTAGAGTCCTGAAATGGTTCAAATCCACATTCATAAGCTGATAACTTTTCTGGATCTGGATTTTTTGGAGAAAGAATAAAATTAATTACTATGAACGCACAGCTTAATCCTAATGCAATAATTAGGAACAATATTATAGGTAAATAATCCTTTAAAAATTCCGCAGTCATGTGGAATATATATCATTTTTTATAGCTAGATGAAGTGGTGTTAGGTCACATTATTCAAAATATACAGCGTATTTGATAGTGATTATCAGTAGTAAACTTGCAAAGTGGCGGGAGTGAAGGGACTCGAACCCTCGACCTATCGCGTGACAGGCGATCGCTCTAACCAACTGAGCTACACCCCCACTTTTGATTCTTTTGGTGGGCAGTAAAGGACTCGAACCTTTGACCCCCTCGGTGTAAACGAGATGCTCTACCAACTGAGCTAACCGCCCTAAACCAAAACAGAGTGATTTATATCTTTTGGAAAAATAACGTCAAGTTCTATTACTATTGAAAAATTGGCTTAAAAATTATTTTATTAATAAATCTTTTGAAAGTTAACAAAGATAGTCAAGTGCTTTAAGTATTCCACCTTTTTTATAAGGAATTTTGGATTTCATTAATCCCATTTCAACACCAGCTAAAGTTCCAGCTAACATCAATTCGTTAAAATCTCCTAAATGTCCGATTCTAAAAATTTTACCTGCAACTTTTGCTAAACCTGTTCCTAGAGACATGTTGTAATGATCTAAAATTATTTTTCTTAATGAGTCCGCATCATGTCCATCTGGAACCATTACTGCTGTTAGCGAATCTGAATATTCTTCTGGATTTTTACAAAGTATTTCTAAACCCCAAGCTTTTACAGCAACTCTAGTAGCTTCTGCAAATCTTTTATGTCTAGTAAATACATTTTCTAAACCTTCTTCAGTCAACATGTTAATTGCTTCATCTAATCCATACAATAAATTTGTTGCTGGTGTATATGGAAAATAACCTTTTTTATTATTTTCTAGCATTGGTTTCCAATCCCAATATGATTTTGGTAAATCAGAAACTTCATAAGCTTTTAACGCTTTTGAACTTATTGCATTAAATGAAAGTCCTGGAGGTAATAATAATCCTTTTTGAGATCCACCAACTGTAACATCAACTTTCCATTCTTCGTGTCTATAATCTATAGATCCAAGTGAGGAAATTGTGTCAACAAATAGTAATGCAGGATGTTCTGCGTTGTCCATCGCTTTTCTAATTTTTCCAATTCTACTTGTAACTCCTGTAGATGTTTCGTTATGAACTGCACAGACTGCTTTAATTTTTTTCTCTTTATCTTCCTTCAATTTTTGCTCAACAATATTTGGGTCAACACCTGTTCTCCAATCACCTTTAACAAAGTCAATCTCTAATTTAAATTTTTCTGCAATATCATACCAAAGTGTAGAAAAGTGTCCTGTTTCAAACATTAAAATTTTATCACCTGCACTTAAAGTATTTACGATTGCAGCTTCCCAAGCACCTGTGCCTGAAGCAGGAAATATTATTACAGGTTCTGAAGTTTTAAAAATTAACTTTATTCTATCTAAAACTCTTAAACCAAGTTCTGCAAAATCTGGACCTCTATGGTCTATTGTTGGATAATCCATTGCTCTTAAAACTCTGTCAGGAACGTTAGTTGGACCTGGTATTTGTAAAAAATGTCGACCTGGTCTTATATTGTTTGAAATTGCCATTCTGCTGTATATGCTAAAGAAATTATATAATCAAACTTATAATGTATGACAAATGGTAGTAATTCAATTGAGACATTGGAAGTTTATGTTTTAAATAACCCTGATGAGGTTAATCCTCACTGGGTAAGTCATTTCGTAGTTCCGACAGCAAATGAATTATTGATTAAGATTAAAACTAAAGATGGTAATTCTGGTTTTGGGCTGGCGACAAGTTATACGGATATCAAACCAATTATCAAACCTTTCTCTAATGGTTTACAGGATTTAATAGTTGGGGAAGATCCTTTTTGTCCAGAGAAATTGTATGAAAAAATATTTAGATTAACAGACACACGTCAAAGCAATGAAAAAGGTTGGAGTAGAGAAGCTTTGATTAGAATTTCTGCTGCTTTAGATATTGCATGCTGGGATTTGATAGGTAAAGCCTCAAAAATTCCACTATATAAGTTGTTTGGAGGTTTCAGAAATAAAATTCCTGTATATGTAACATGTGCTTATTATAGAGATGGAAAAAATGAAAAAGAACTAAGAGAGGAATTACAAAAATTAATTAAAATTGGCCATCAAAGCTTTAAAGTTAAAGTAGGTGGATTAAGTATAAAAGAAGATGCTGAAAGATTAGAAATAATTCGACAAGAAATTGGTGACGATAAAGATCTAATGATTGATGTTAATAGAGCATGGGACCTAAAAACCGCTATTGAGGGAGTAAAAGAATTTGAGAGATTTAATCCAACTTGGATAGAAGAGCCTGTGAGATGGGAAGATGATAGAAGAAATTTAAAACTTTTATCACAACAAACAAAAATTCCTTTATCAGGTGGAGAAAGTGAAATTACGATTTATGGATGTAGATCTATGGTGGAAGAAAATGCAATTCAAATTTTACAATTTGATTGCACAATGTTTGGTGGTTTTACAAATGGTAAAAAACTATCTGCTTTATGTGAATTAAATCATTTGGATATAGCACCACATCATGATTGTTATATTCATGCTCCTTTAGTTGCATCGTCACCATCAGGAAGAATAGTCGAGTCATTTGATGATGAAAGAGATCCTCTACAAGCTGAATTATTTGAAAATTCCCATAAAATGAGTAATGGTTGGATACATCTAAATGATAATCCAGGTTTAGGATTAGAAATTTCAGAAACCGCGTTAAAAAAGTTCGGTAAACTAGTTTACAAAAATAAATAAACCTTTAATTAACTTTTATGCGGTTTAGTTCAGATCAAATACAAAAAATAGGAAAAGAAATAAGTAGTAAAGTTGATGGGAAAACTTTATTTGATGAGTTTTCTCGGGGTCGATACAGCACTGATGCATCAGTTTATCAAATTAAGCCCCTAGGTGTAGTTCTTCCAAAGGATACAAATGATGTTTTAAACTTAATGGAATATTCTCAAAAGAATTCTATTCCTCTACTAGCTAGAGGTGGTGGAAGTTCTCAATGTGGTCAAACTGTAGGTGAAAGTGTAGTTCTTGATTACTCAAAACACCAAAATAAAATATTAGAGCTTAACGTAGAGGAAAAATATGTATGGGTTCAGCCTGGTGTTGTATTAGATCATTTAAACTCATTTTTAAAACCATATGGTTTATGGTTTCCTGTAGATGTGTCTACAAGTAGTAGAGCAACTATTGGAGGGATGTCAGCAAACAATTCATGTGGGTCAAGATCTTTGTACTACGGGAATATGGTTCACAACGTACTAGCTATTGAAGCAATTTTAGATGATGGTTCGTTACATACTTTCGATCAAATTAATAAAAACTATCTAACAATGACTAATAACCAAGATCGTTTTTATAAAATAATTGATAAATTTTTAAATTTAAGACAAAAAGTTAGTAAGGATATTGATGAAAATTGGCCAACCACTCAAAGAAGGGTTGGTGGTTATAATATCGATTTGATTGATCCAAATGGATTTAATTCATCAAATTTGTTAGTTGGTTCTGAAGGGACATTGTCACTTTTTAATAAAATAAAATTAAAATTATCTGAAATTCCTAAAAATAAAATTTTAGGTGTTTGTTACTTTAATAACTTTCATCAAGCCATGGAATTAACAAAAGAAATTGTAAAATTAAAACCAACTTGCGTTGAATTAATGGATCAGAATTTATTAAATCTAGCGAAAGAGATACCAATGTATGCAGGTGGTATAAAGAAATATATAAAAGGTAATCCAGAAGCTGTTTTGATGGTTGAATTTATAGATACAGACCAAAATGTTTATGAGAAAAAAATAAAAGACCTTGAATATTTAGTTCTTAATCAAAATAAGAAAAATCAATTTTCTTTTTTTACAGACTTATCGGAACAAAAAGAAGTTTTTGAGATTAGAAAAGCTGGATTAAATATCTTGATGTCGATGAAGGGAGATAAAAAGCCAGTTGCATTTATAGAGGATTGTGCAGTTTCTTTAGATCACTTGGCAGAATACACAGCAAGATTAAATGAAATATTTAAAAAATATAATACAAGTGGAATGTTTTATGCTCACGCATCGGTTGGAACCCTTCACGTAAGACCAGTTTTGAATATGAAATCTGACCAAGATATTAAAAACATGAGATCTATATCTGAGGAAACTTTTGAAATGGTTAAGAATTATAAAGGTTCTCATTCTGGTGAACACGGAGATGGAATAGTTAGATCAGAATTCCACGAAATGATGTTTGGAAAAAATATCACAAATGCATTCGAAGAAATTAAAGATACATTCGATAATAAAAATTTATTAAATCCAGGTAAAATTGTAAGACCTTTTAAATCAAATGATAGATCGTTGATGAGATATAAATCAGATTATCAAACAAAGAATATAAGTACTCATTATGATTGGTCTAATTGGGGTCAATTTTCAGATGCAATTGAAATGTGTAATAACAACGGCGCATGCAGAAAATTAGATTCAGGAGTGATGTGTCCTTCATACAGGGTAACGAAAGAAGAAAAAGATTTAGTTAGAGGAAGAGCAAATACATTAAGACTCGCACTTTCTAATCAATTACCAGAGGGGTCTTTTGCATCTAAAGAAATGTATGAAACAATGGAACTTTGTGTGAGCTGTAAAGCTTGTCAAAGAGAATGTCCAATGTCGGTAGATATGGCTAAGATGAAAAGTGAATTTCTCTCTCATTATTACAAAAAATTTAGTATGAGAATTAAAGATAAAATTATCTCTGATATGCCTAGGCTGATTTGGTTATATAAAATCATAAATCCAATAATTAATAAGATTAAAAATTTTCCAGTTATTTCAAACATTATTAAAAAATTTGGTTTTGCAACTGAAAGAAGCCTGCCTGAAGTCCAAAATCAAAAGGCTTTAAAAGATATTTATAACAATCAAGAAATTTCAGAAAATAAAGTAATTTTATTTGCAGATACATTTAATATTAATTTTGAGAATGAAAATTTGGTCTATACAATTAAAGTATTAAATAAATTTGGTTATCAAGCAGTAATCCCAAGTTTTGGTAGTGATAAACTTGATAGACCACTCTGTTGTGGAAGAACTTATATATCATATGGTCAACTGGATAAGGCTGCAGAGGAATTGAATAGATTTAATGACTATATTATAAAAAATAACTACTTTGAATTACCTATTGTAGGTATTGAACCATCTTGTTTACTTACTTTTAATGATGAGTATCAATCACTTAAGGGCATAAAGAATAGAGATAAAATAAAAAATAGATTTTATTTGTTAGAGGAGTTTATTTTAGAACAAATTAAAAAAGATAAAAATGTTAAATCAAATAGTTTTAGTCAAAATGTTTTGATCCATGGACATTGTCATCAAAAGTCACAAGATAGAATGAAAGGACTAAAAGATCTTTTATCTGAGCTAAATGTAAATAATAAGATGATAGATTCTAGCTGTTGTGGGATGGCAGGCTCTTTTGGTTATGATAGTAAAACTTATGAAACATCAAAAAAAATGGCTAATCTATCTTTAATACCTGCGATTAATAGCAGTGACAAAAATGATTTTATTGTTGCAAATGGCACAAGCTGTAGACACCAAATATCTGATTTATCAGAAAAAAAAGGGAAGCACGTTTCAGAATTACTATTTAGGATTTTCGAAACTGTAAATTAAAGAATTATTTTTTTGTTATAAAAATTATCTATCTCTTCATCTTTATATCCAAAATTTTGCATTATTTCTCTCGTATGCTCGCCTAAATCTGGTGCACCTTTGGATTTTTCGGTTTTGCTTTTTGAAAATTTAATTGGCATTCCAACAGCTTTGCTTAAACCAGCTTTTTTATTATTTACCTCAATAATCATCTCTCTTTCAATAGTTTGAGGGTCTTTAAACATGTCGGTTATCGAATTTATAGGACCACATGGTAAACCATTTTCATCAAATATTTTTAACCATTCTTGAGAAGGTTTTTTGATAAATTCATTATTAAGTATTTCTACAAGTTCATTTAAATTTTCTTTTCTACTTGAATTAGTTGAAAATTTTTCATCCTCATTAAGATCTTGACGATTGATTGCCTTTAATAACATAAGCCATGTATTCTGATTTGATGCGCCGATAGTAATCCATTTATCTTTTGTTTTAAAAGCTTGATAAGGTGCAGTTAAAGGATGAGCTGATCCAAGAGGACCTGGAGATACACCGGTTGCACCAGCAATTGCTGATTGCCAGTATGTATGAACTATCCCTGCTTCATATAAAGATGTATCAACTTTTTGACCTTCGCCAGTTTTATCTCTATGAATTAAAGCAGCTAAAATACCACTTGCAGCAAGTAATCCTGCAGTGATATCTGTAAGTGGCGCTCCTACTTTCATTGGTGGTTTATTTTTATCTTCACCAGTAATACTCATTAAGCCACTCATACCTTGAGCTACTAAATCAAATCCTCCTTTATTTGCATAGGGACCTGTTCTACCATATCCAGAAATTTCACATAAAATAATTTTAGGATTAATCTTTGATATTGTATCATAACCAATACCTAGTTTTTCTAATGTCCCTTTTCTAAAATTTTCTAAAACTACATCAGAATTTTTTATCATTGTCTTAAAAATCTCAATTCCTTCTTTGTCTTTCAAATTTAAAGCAATACCTTTTTTATTTCTATTCATCATTAAATAAGCTGCTGATACTCCATTGACATCAGGAGGAAGGAAATTTCTAGTATCATCACCTCCTGGAGTTTTTTCTATTTTAATAACTTCAGCCCCTAGATCTGCCAATAGTAATCCACAAGTAGGACCAGCCATTATTTGAGCCATCTCTAACACTCGAATACCTTTTAATGACGCCATTTAATGTTTATTTATTTTTAAATTTTGGCTTTGTTTTATTTAGGAAGGATTGATATCCAATTTTAAAATCCTCGGTATCGTAACATTTGTAACCAAGATTATTTATTTTTTCAGTTACTTTACCTTTCTTTAAAATATTTCTTGCAAACTCTTTGTGCCACCTGGCAACTTTAGGAGCACCTTCGCATATAAGTTCAGCTGATTTATATGCTTCTTTCTTAACGTCTTCATCGTTAACTACTCTGTTAACCAATCTTTTTTCTAAAGCCTCCTGAGAGTCGAATACTCTTCCCTCAAACAAAATTTCCATAGCAGTTGAATAAGTAGTTGCTTTCAAAAGGACTTCCAACTCTTTTGCAGCCATTGTTAAACCAAGTCTTTTAATCGGTATACCAAACCTCGAACTTTTCCCACAGATCCTAATGTCACAACAAGCAGCTATTTCCAAACCACCACCCACACAAATTCCCTCAATCATAGCTATTGTAGGTACTGGGCAATTAAATATTGCTCCTAAGGTTCCATGTAAAAACTTTCCGTAAGATTTTGCTAATTTTGATGACGATCTTTCTTTTTTAAATTCCCCAATATCATTTCCAGGTGAAAAAGATTTTCCCCCTTCACCTCTTATGATAACGCATCTAAGGTTTTTTTCTTTTGAAATTTTTTTAAAAATTTTACCAAGTTCTATCCACATTGGTTTAGTCATTGCATTTAATTTTTCTGGTCTATTAATAACAACTTCAGATAAATGACTATTTATTTTATTTAGCTTAACTAAACTGCTCATCTAACTCCTATAAAAATACTCTACTAATGTCATTGGTATTGCTGGTACATACGTTACTAAAAGTAATAAAACTAACAACACACATATAAATGATATATTTGATCTTGTTACATCCCAGATATCTGCTTTTGCAACTGAACAGGCTGTTACTAATACACTTGCTACTGGAGGTGTTTGCTGTCCTATGGCTAGGTTTAAAGTTACAATTATTCCAAAATGAACAGGATCAATACCAACTGCATTAACCAATGGCATCACTATTGGAACGGTTAAAATTATTGCTGCAACTGAGTGTAAAAAGAAACCTATAATTAATAAAAATATATTTAAAATTCCCAAAACTGCATATTTATTATTAGTAAATTCAATAATTGACTCAGCAACCTTTTGAGGAATTTGTTCAATGGTTAAAAACTCTCCTAATAAAACAGATGCTGCAACTAATAACATTACTGATGCAGTCTGTATCGCTCCCTCGCAAGCTGACTCATACAGTCTTTTAAAGTCTATCTCTTTATATATAAAACCTATTACCAAAGATGCTACAACTGCTAAACCAGCTCCCTCTGTAGCTGTTACAACGCCTCCAAAAATCCCTCCTAAAATAATTACTGGTAGTAAAAAGGCTAAAGCTGCATCTTTTGCTGTTTTTTTAACGTTTGGTATATTGAATGTCTCCTCAACAGGAAAATTTTTCTTTCTTGCTGTAACATAAGCTGCCAACATAAGAAAAAATCCACCTATTACTCCAGGAATAATTCCAGCAACAAATAATTGTACAACTGAACTTTGAGACATAACTGCATAAACAATCATTGGTATTGATGGTGGAATAATAATTGCTAAAGATGCTGAAGATGAAGTCACTGCAGCAGCAAATGCGCCTGGGTATCCTTTCTTCTTCATCGCAGGAATTAAAATAGAACCTAATGCAGCGACATCAGCAACTGCCGATCCAGAAATTTCAGCAAAAAACATTGAGGTTGCAATATTAATCATACTCAACCCACCTTTAATAAATCCAACTAGAGCAGAGGCAAAAGCTATTAGTCTTCTTGAAATACCAGCACTATTCATAATTGAACCAGCTAAAATAAATAGTGGAATTGCAATCAATGGAAACTTCATTGATCCATCAAACATTACGATCGCAGTATCAATTAGAAAACTTGTGCCAGTTTTCATAACCATTGCAATAATAGTTGTTACTGCAAGGCCAATCGCAATAGGCACATTTATAGACAACAAAAGTAACAAGACCATAAACATTGTCAGAATTACCATTAAATATCTCCTGTTTGCTCGTCACCCGTATTTTGTAAAACTAAATTTTTATAATCTTCTGGAATTCTTAAAGTCTCAGATAGAATAAAAAGACATGATGCAATTGGAATTACTGATTGAACAAATGGTTGAGGAACCCATTCTAATGTCACCAACGTTTCACCTGTTATTAAGGTTAAAACTAAATAACCGTAATATGCTAATAATATTAAAAAACCATAAACAACTAGCTTAGAAACAACAAAAAAAATTTTTCTTAATGGCAGTGGAAAAGCTTTAAAAATACTTGGTACACTTATGTGAGAACCTTTTAATGCGGCATATGCAGAACCATAATATGTTATCCATGCAAGTTGGACAGCAGCAACTTCATCGTACCAAACTAATGCACTGCCAGCAAAACGAAAGGTAACTCCAAGTAAAACCGTTACTGCTAATGCTACCATCATTATAAACAGTATTAGTTTTAATATTTTTTCGTACGAATTAATAAAATTTTGTAATTTCATATTATATTCAGGCCCTCTGAATAAGGGCCTGATAAGATAATCTAAATTATATTACTTTGCTAAAGATGATACCTTTTTAACTAAAGCACCACCCGTAGGAACTTCTGATCCAAATTGATCGTAAATCCCTTTACTAGCTGCAATAAAAGCACCTTTGTCCGCTTTGTTTACTTGGACGCCAGCATCTTTAATTACTTTTAATAAAGATTTTTCAAGTTTAGCAGCTTCTTTGTACACAAATTTTTGTGTATCTTGAGCAGCTTTCTCTAAAATATCTTGAACATCTGCAGGTAGTTTACTCCAGTGATCCTTATGAACAGTTACATAAGCAGGAGTATAAACGTGACCTGTGATTGATAAATATTTTTGAACTTCTTGAAATTTAGCACTAGCTATTTGTGCATATGGGTTTTCTTGTCCATCCATTGTACCTGTTTTTAAAGCAGTGAATACTTCAGAAAAAGACATTGGAGTTGGGTTTGCACCATATGATTGGAACATTTTAACTCTCCATTTTGATTTAGGAGTTCTTAATTTAATCCCTTTTAAATCACCTGGAGTATTAATTGGTCTAGTATTATTTGTTATATGTCTAAAACCATTTTCCCATACAGCAATGACTTTGTAACCTGTTTTATCTTCAAGGTTTTTAAACATCCCTGGTAAAACATTTTTTTCTACTTTAGCCATGTGCTTTCTATCTTTAATAATAAAAGGCATATCAAAGACACCAAACTCATCATGAATAGAAGCCATTACTGATGAAGGTAACCACATATTAACTGTGCCTAATTTTAGTTTTTGCATTCCTTGTTTGTCTTTACCAAGTTGTGAAGAACCAAATACAGTTACTTTACCTTTGTCACCTAATCTCTTATTAGCAAGCTTAGCAAAATGATCAACTGAAGCTGAAAATAGAGAACCTGGTTTACCCACGTGTCCAAATTTCACTTCAACTGAGTTTGCTGCAAAACTTAAGAATAAAGATGAGAACAATACAACGATTATTTTACTAAATTTATTCATATTTATTTCCCTTAGTTATTATTTATTTGAAATAGGTTACCTAAAATATGAATATAGATCTAGTGAATAAATTAGCTTTATAGAAAAAAATTTAAGGGTTCAAAATGAGAAAAAGTTTCAAATTATTGAATGCTAGCTTGAGATTTATCATCTTTTTTAGACATATCAACCTCAACCCATTCTGTCTTCTTCAGCTCTTTAGTTAGGGCAATTTTTAAAACCTCATCAGCAAACTCAACTGGAGTGATTTTTATCTCATCGATAATTTTTTTTGGCATGTCTACAAGGTCTTTTTCATTTTCTTTTGGAATTAAAACCTCTTTTATACCTGCTCTATGAGCTGCTAATAGCTTTTCTTTCAGCCCGCCAATAGGCAATACCTGGCCAGTCAATGTTACTTCACCAGTCATAGCCACATCTCTTTTTACTGGAATGTTTGTAATTGATGAAACTATTGATGTAACCATTCCTATTCCAGCAGATGGGCCATCTTTTGGTGTTGCACCCTCAGGAACATGAATGTGAAAATCTTTTTTCTCAAATAATGGAGGAATAATTCCATATTCTAAGCATTTTGATCTTACAAATGATTTTGCAGCTTTAACCGACTCTTGCATGACGTCACCAAGCTTTCCAGTAATTTGCATACGGCCTTTACCTGGCATTGTTACTGTCTCTATTTTTAAAATCTCACCACCGTACTCAGTCCAGGCTAATCCTGTTACTATACCCACTCTATTTTCAGACTCTAGTTCACCTGATTTAAATTTAGGAACTCCTAAAAAGTCTGGTAGATTTTTTGTGTTAATATTGACTTCTTTTTCTTCTCCAGAGACAACCTTTTTGACTACTTTTCTTGCAATTTTAGAAATTTCTCTCTCAAGATTTCTTACACCAGACTCCTTTGTGTAACTCCTAATTACCTCTTTTATAATATCGTCACCCAAACTCATTTCTTTATCCTTCACACCATTATCTTTTATTTGTTTAGGAAGAAGATATTTGTTTGCAATATTTATTTTTTCATCTTCTGTATAACCTGCTAATCTAATAACTTCCATTCTATCTAATAATGGAGGTAAAATATTTAATGTATTAGCTGTAGTCACAAACATTACATCAGATAAATCATAATCAACTTCTAAATAGTGATCATTAAAAGTCGTATTTTGTTCTGGGTCTAAAGCCTCTAATAAAGCTGAAGAAGGATCTCCTCTATAATCATTTCCAACTTTATCAATCTCATCTAAAAGTATCAGTGGATTTTTAGTTCCAGCTTTTTTCATCATTTGAATAATTTTACCCGGTAAAGAACCAATATAAGTTCTTCTGTGACCTCTAATTTCAGCTTCATCTCTCATTCCACCTACCGACATTCTTACAAACTCTCTGTTTGTTGCTTTAGCAATTGACTTTCCTAAAGATGTTTTTCCGACACCAGGCGGACCTACTAAGCATAAAATAGGGCCTTTAATCTTATCCATTCTTTTTTGGACTGCTAAAAATTCAATAATCCTCTCTTTAACTTTTTCTAAACCGAAATGATCTTTATCTAAAACTTCAAGTGCTTTTTTTAAATCGATAACGACATCA
>CACGUZ010000004.1 GCA_902576375.1 uncultured Pelagibacteraceae bacterium | reverse complement strand
CTAAATCAAGAATCATAAAAAGGATATCAAATAATACAGGAATTAAGATTACAAAAATTGGTAAGATTATACCTGGTAAAAATAAATCTAAGATTATTAACATAAAAAATAAGCAAATTGAGCCTAAAAATAAAGGATATATTCACCGATTCTGAAAGTTAATCGTTGTCTTTTTCATTCTTTTTTGTATTGTCCGGCTTAAAAATTTAACAACCAATAACTTAGGGTTTATATGAACACAACAGCAGAAACTATCTTAATATACATAATTGTAGCAGGTTTATTATCTATTGTTTATGGATTTTTAACTGGAAAGAATATTCTTAATTCAAGTGCAGGAAATTCAAAAATGCAAGACATTGCTTCAGCCATTCAAATTGGAGCAAAAGCATATCTAGCAAGACAATATAAAACTATAGCTATTGTTGGTGTTGTTGTTTTGGTAATTGTTAGTATGGCCTTTAGTCCTCTTGTTGGACTTGGTTATTTAATTGGTGCTGCTTTATCAGGGATTGCTGGCTATGTTGGTATGCTAGTTTCTGTGGAAGCTAATGTCAGAACTGCAGAGGCATCAAGAAAAGGTTTAGCAGAAGGACTGTCTGTTGCATTTAAATCTGGCGCAGTCACTGGAATGTTAGTTGCAGGTTTAGCTTTATTAGCAATAGCAGTTTATTATTTTTTATTACAAAAATTTGAAGTTGATGAGAGAGAGATTGTGAATGCACTAGTTGCATTAGGATTTGGTGCATCCTTAATCTCAATTTTTGCAAGATTAGGTGGTGGAATTTTTACCAAAGGTGCTGATGTCGGTGCAGATCTAGTTGGTAAAGTAGAGGCAGGAATACCAGAAGATGATCCAAGGAATCCAGCTGTTATTGCGGATAATGTTGGCGATAATGTTGGAGATTGTGCTGGTATGGCTGCAGATTTATTTGAAACCTATGCTGTTACTATTGTTGCAACCATGGTTCTTTCATCCATTTTTTTCATGGGGGATTTAAATATGATGGTTTATCCTTTGACAATTGGCGCTGCATGTCTAATTACATCAATTATAGGAACCTTTTTTGTAAAACTTGGAAAAAATAATAACGTGATGAATGCTTTATATAAGGGTTTTATAGTATCTGCTATAGCCTCATTATTGATTCTTTGGCCAGTCACTGATTATGTGATTGGTTTTTCAAATGAATATACAATAAATGACAGAACTTTTAATGGTAAGGATTTATATTATTGTGGTGTGATTGGTCTTATAATTACTGGTTTACTAATATGGATCACTGAATATTATACTGGTACTGGATATAGGCCCGTCAAATCAGTAGCTTTATCATCTACAACAGGACATGGTACTAACGTAATTCAAGGATTAGCTGTGTCTATGGAGGCAACTGCAATACCTGCTTTAATTATTGTTGCAGGAATTTTAATTACTAATTCGATAGCTGGACTTTTTGGAATTGCTATTGCCGTCACAACAATGTTGGCATTAGCTGGAATGGTTGTAGCATTAGATGCATATGGTCCAGTAACAGATAATGCAGGTGGTATCGCTGAAATGTCAAATCTTGACAAGAAAGTTAGAAAAACTACTGATGCATTAGATGCTGTTGGAAACACTACAAAGGCTGTAACTAAAGGTTATGCTATTGGTTCTGCAGGTTTAGGTGCTCTAGTTTTATTTGCTGCTTATACAGAGGACATAAAACACTTTTCAAAAGAAGCAGGATCTGCATTAGAGGGCATTGTGGTAACTTTTGATTTATCAAACCCTTATGTTGTAGTTGGATTATTAATTGGTGGTATGTTACCATACTTATTTGGATCAATGGGAATGCAGGCTGTGGGTAGAGCAGGCGGTGCTGTGGTTGTTGAAGTAAGAAGACAATTTAAAAAATACCCAGGGATTATGAAAAGAAAACAAAAACCTGACTATGCTAAATTAGTAGATTTATTAACAGTCGCCGCAATAAAAGAGATGATTATACCATCATTATTACCTGTTCTTTCACCAGTAGTATTATATTTTATAATTCTTTCTATCGGAGGACAAGTTGCTGCTCTTGCAGCAGTTGGTGCAATGTTACTTGGTGTTATCATAACAGGACTTTTTGTTGCAGTTTCTATGACTGCAGGTGGTGGTGCTTGGGATAATGCAAAAAAATATATTGAAGATGGCAATCATGGAGGCAAAGGGTCAGAAGCTCATAAAGCTGCTGTAACTGGTGACACAGTAGGCGATCCTTATAAAGACACTGCTGGACCAGCTGTAAATCCTATGATTAAAATTACAAATATAGTTGCTTTATTATTACTAGCTGTAATAGCTGGATAAGATCCATCTTATCTTCCAAGGGTTCCTCTTTTTTTACCAAGAGGATCATCTATTTTAGTTCTAATACCGTATAACGCTCGGTAAATAAATGATTTTTGGTCAATATCAACATTGGTTGTTTTTTTCGTAAACTCTATTTTATTCAAATCATTTTGATTCAAAAATTCTTTATTAATTAACATTCCTCTATTATCTATTTCTAATAATAAGATATTGTTTGCAATTAATTTTTTTTTTCCAAGTTTTAATAATTTTGAATTTGATGTTTTCCTTTCTAGATATATCAAAATATCCTCATCAAAATAACTTGTAGATGATGGTGGACCCAATAAATTTTTTATTTGATTTATATTTGTTTGGTTTATAAATAATTCTTTACTTTTAGCTTCTAAATTATGAATACCATGATGATTGACAATTTTATTTAATTTACAACTAGTTAAGAAAATTGCTAAAATGATAAAAATAATTTTCATGAAATGAACTATATACACTTTTATAACAAATTGATTAAATTAACCACAAATAAAACTTTATATAAAAGCCTTAATAAACAAGATAGTTTTAATGATAGGTTGCTGGTTTTTTTATTTCATTTTGCATTCTTTTTAAAAGTATTTAAATCTCAAGAAAACGAAAAAAAATTACAAGAAATATATGATTTTAATTTCAGACAACTAGAATTGAGTATAAGAGAAATTGGATATGGTGATCAATCTATTAATAAAAAGATGAAAGATTATATAAATGTTTTTCATGCCATTGTTTCAGATATTCATTTCTGGGATGATCTAGAAGATGCTAAAAAGACAAAGATTATATCTAAATTTTTGGAAAATTTTAAAAATATTGAGGAATTAGTTGATTATTTCAATAATTATTATTTAAATTTGTCAAAAAATACTTTGAATTCTTATTTAAAAAGTGTAATTAACCCATAATTATGGCAGTTCCAAAACGTAAACAAACTCCTTCAAGGACTGGAATGAGAAGAGCTAAAAATATGAAATTTTCTGCTAAAAATGTTGTTGAAGATAAAAAATCAGGTGAATACAGATTATCTCACCATCTAGATTTAAAAACTGGCATGTATAAAGGCCGTCAAGTTATAGACCCAAAAGATTAAATAATTTAGTATTAAGTAATGGCTGATTTGATTAAAATTGCAGTTGATGCAATGGGTGGTGATAATTCACCTAAAAAAGTTATTGATGGCATTATTCATAATCACAAAAATAATAAAGGAAATTTTTTCAAAATTTTTGGTGATAAAAATACGATTATTTCATTAATTAAAGATGAAATTGACAATCAATACTACGAGATAATTCATACAGAGAATGTTGTTTTGAGTACAGATAGTCCTTTAGAGGCAGCAAAAAAGGGCAAAAATACAAGTATGTGGCTAGCAATAGAAAGTGTTAAAAAAAAAGAGGCAGATGTGGTTATTTCTGCAGGTAACACTGGAGCTTTATTAGTGATTGCAAAATTAAATCTCAAGATGATCCAAGATATAGATAAGCCAGCATTATCAGCTTTATGGCCTAATAAGAATGGAATGAGTGTCGTATTAGATTTAGGTGCGAATATTGAATGTAGTTCAAAAAATTTATTTGATTTCTCAATTATGGGCGCATCTCTTTATACTTCTTTATACCCAGATAAAAAACCAAATATTGGTTTACTAAATATAGGTTCAGAAGAACTTAAAGGAAATGAAACTATTAAAGAAACATTCAAGATATTAAGCAATAAAAAATCTGAAAATTATGATTTTGCTGGATACATTGAAGGTAATCAAATTATGGATGGCAAAATAAATGTAATAATTTCTGATGGATTTACAGGAAATATAGCTTTAAAAACAGCAGAGGGAACTGCAAATTTTATTGTAAAAGAATTAAAAAAAGCAATGACTGGTTCTCTTATAGGCAAAATTTCTTCGTTATTAAATTATTATAATTTGAAAAAATTTAAGAACAGATTAGATCCAAGACTATATAACGGTGCAATTTTTTTAGGCTTAGACTCACCAGTTGTAAAAAGTCATGGAGGTACAGATTTTATTGGGTTTTCAAATTCTTTAGATGTTTGTAATAAAATCGTTAAAGGAAATTTGATAGAAAAAATAAAGTTTAATATTTAAAAATGAGAATAAATTTAACTAAAAAAGACTTAATTAACCAAATTTATATGCAATTAGGTTTTTCAAAACTAGTATCTGAAAATCTTTTGAATGATTTCCTAACAACAGTGATACTTAATTTGAAAGAAGAAAAAAAAATCAAATTATCAGGGTTCGGTACTTTTTTCATAAGAAGAAAGAATTCAAGAGTTGGTAGAAATCCTAAAACTAGAGAACCTAAAGTTATTTCAAGTAGAGACGTTGTCTTATTTAAACCTTCAAAAGAATTTAAGGAATTTATTAATAATAAAAATGACTGATAAATCTGAGAATGCTTATAAAACAATAGGGGAAGTAGCTGAAATTTTAGAATTAAGGTCGAAGAATAAGGGAGTTTTTTCAACTCACACTATTCGATTTTGGGAAACACAATTTAAGCAAGTCAAACCAAAATTACTTAATTCTAATAGAAGATATTATGATAAAAAAACTATCAATATCCTAAAAAAAATAAAATTTCTTCTTAAAGATCAGGGTATGACAATCAATGGAGTTAAAAAAATCTTAGATAATCCAAATAATAACGATACTTTAAATCTTGACGAAATTTCAAATAATTCTATAAGAACTGACAATTTTAAAAATAAAGTTTTAAAAATTTCTAAAATTGTTAAAAAACTTAAAAATTATAAGTAATGGCAAAAAAAACACACGTAAAAGTTAGATTGGTACCTGAAAGTAAACCAGACAGCGCATTTTTTTATTATGTAAAAAAACCTGCAGGTGGTGAAAAAGCAAAAGTTAAACTTTCAGCTCGTAAATATAACCCGAGTACTAGAAAGCACGAAGTTTTTGTTGAAAAAAAACTGCCCCCTCACAGTAAGTAGTTATTTTTTTTTAAAATTTCTTTTTTCGTAATCAATGTAAGACCATATCATATTTTTCCAAATACGATTGGTAATTTTAGGATCAATTTTATTTGCAAGAGATTTTTTTCTTATATTTTTTAATATTAATTTAATTCTTTTGTTATCGACTATTTCTTTTTTTTTATCTTTAAGTTTTAAAACTTGATTTACAAGATTAGTTCTTTGTTTTATCAGTTTAATTAATGAATTATCTAATTTATCTAGCTTTAATCTTATCTTATTAAGTTCTTTTCTTTTTAAAGGCGACATTTATATATTTGGATAATAAGAAAATTATTATATTTATCCCCACATGTACACAACAAATACAGAAATAAATAATCAGCTATCAATTTGGTTAATTGTTATGTTTTGGATTATATCTTTTATGATAATAGTTGGTGGCTTAACAAGACTTACTGATTCAGGTCTCTCAATAACAGAGTGGGAATTATTTTCTGGATTTTTTCCACCTCTTAACCAGAACGATTGGATTGTTTATTTTAATCTTTATAAACAAATTCCTGAATTTAAATTACAAAACTATAATATGACTTTAAGTGAATTTAAGGTTATCTTTTGGTGGGAATGGGTACATAGATTTCTTGGAAGATTGATTGGCCTTGGATATTTAATACCACTAATTTATTTTTCTTTTAAAATAAAGATCACTAAATTATTTAATCTATATTTCATATTTTTTCTTATATGTTTTCAGGGTTTCATCGGTTGGTATATGGTTAGTAGTGGATTAGTTGATAGAGTGGATGTAAGTCACTTTAGATTATCCTTACATTTATTTGTGGCTTTTTTGATTTTATCTTTAATTTACTGGAATTATTTAAAAATTAACATATCAAGAAAAATAACAAACAAACTAAACGTATTCATTCCTTTATTCTTTTTAATTTTGGTTTTTTTACAAATTTCGATTGGTGCTTTTGTTTCCGGTATGGATGCTGGCAAAATCTATAATTCATGGCCACTGATGGGTGATACTTATTTTCCTAATGATAATAATATCAATAATCTATTTGAATTTGCAGCTCTAAGTGATCCCTCTTTAGTACAATTTATTCATCGTAATTTAGCTTATTTAATAGGAATTTTTTACATTTTAATTTTCTACAAGATTTATAGAAACAAGATGTATGATTTATATAAATCTATTAATTATTTGGGAATATTTATAATTCTTCAAATTATATTAGGAATTTTCACAGTATTATATGGTGCACAGATTTATGTTGCATCTATGCACCAAATAAGTTCAATTTTTTTGGTTAGCTCATGTATTTATTTTTTTTATTTAAATACAAAATTTAACTAACTGCTTTTAAACTTCCCTTGGATGATTTATTCAAAGCTTGGTCTAAATCATCAATAATATCATCAATGTGCTCAATACCTATACAAAGTCTAACATAACTTTGGGTTACACCTGATGCTGCTAACTCTTTTTCATTTAATTGACTATGAGTAGTGCTAGCTGGATGTATAGCTAAACTTCTTGCATCACCAATATTTGCTACATGGTAGAACATTTTTAAAGACTCAATAAATTTTTTCCCAGCCTCAATACCACCTTTAAGTTCAATACCAACCATTGGTCCATTTCCACCTTTAAGATATTGTTGAGCTCTATCAGCTATTTTCTTCTCATGCTCAGTGGAATATATAACTTTAATAACTTCTTTATGTTTTTTTAAGAAATTAACTACTTTTTCAGCATTTTCGCAGTGTTGCTTCATTCTTAAAGCTACGGTTTCAAGTCCCTGAATTATTGCAAAAGCATTATCTGGTGCTAAAGCTGAACCTAAATCTCTAAGCAAACAAACTCTTGCTCTAACTGCAAAAGGCACATTAGCTCCAGTTAATTCTGGTACAGCTTTTCCCCAAACTACACCTCCATAACTTGCATCAGGCTCATTAAATAAAGGTTGTCTTTTAGGATCTGCAGTCCAGTCAAAGTTACCACTATCAACTATGCTTCCAGCAACAGCAGTTCCATGTCCTCCAATATATTTTGTTAATGAATGTATAACAACAGCCGCTCCATGTTCTATTGGTTTACATATTACTGGCGCAGCAGTATTATCCATTATTAAAGGAATATTATATTTTCTTCCAATATCAGAAACTTCTTTGATAGGGAATACTCTCAGATATGGATTAGGTAATGTCTCACCATAAAAAGCTCTGGTCCTATTATCTATTGCCTTTTCAAAATTTTTAGGATCACTTGGATCAGCATATCTAATTTCAATCCCAAGTTTACTTAACGTATGTGTAAATAATGAAACTGTTCCGCCGTAAAGATCCGTGGAACTAACAATATTATCACCTGATTGAGCTACATTTAGAACTGCAAAACTCGAAGCTGTTTGCCCTGATGAAACCGTTACGCAAGATAATCCACCTTCCAATGCTGCAATTCTTTTTTCTAAAACATCATTAGTTGGATTCATAATCCTAGTATAAATATTTCCAAATTCCTTTAATGCGAATAAATTTGCTGCATGTTCAGTACTTTGAAATTGATATGAAGTTGTTCTATATATTGGCACGGCAACAGCATTAGTTGCTGGGTCACTTCTGTAATCACCACCATGTATGGCAATGGTTTCAGGATTATTTCTTTTTTTACTCATTTTACTCCTTTTTTAGTGCTTTAGCTTTATGCAAGGCGCACAATATAGTTCAAATGCCTACCGAGTTTGTGTGATGATTTCCTCTTTAGCTGTAAGCCCGCAATAGGAACAAATCGGCATTATCAATATAACAAAAAAAAGGCTTAAAACAATAAAAATATCAATTTGACTTTGATCTTATTAATAGTATTAATCCTCGCACAATGACAAAATTCCTTAAAAAAGATCAATTATCATCTAATTGGTTTGAAATAGACGCTAAAAATGCTGTAGTAGGCAGACTAGCTACTGTCATATCAAAAATTATTAGAGGTAAAAACAAAACAACTTTCACACCACATATGGATGATGGAGATTTTGTAGTTGTTAAAAATATTGAACATATCAAATTCACTGGCAATAAATTTCAAAATAAAAAATACTATAGACACACAGGTCATCCTGGTGGAATAAAAGAGACTACACCTGAAAATCTTGCTAAAAAAAAACCAGGCGAGGCTCTTAAACTTGCAGTAAAAAGAATGCTTCCAGGGGGAGTGTTGGGAAAAAAGCAACTTACTAAATTGAAAATATATGTCGGAAATGATCATCCTCATTCAGCACAAAATCCTCAAGTTATACAATTGGATAAATTAAACTCTAAAAATATAGCAAGAAACTAAAATGGAAAATACCCAAACATCAACTAAAGCCCCAAAGATGAAACTTGACTTTAAAGACAGTAAGTATGCTACTGGAAGAAGAAAAACTTCCATAGCTAAAGTTTGGCTGAAAAAGGGTTCAGGTAAAATTTATGTAAATGGTAAACTCTTTAGTGATTATTTTTCAAGTGATAATCATAAAATGCAAATAGTAAGACCTTTTGAACTTATAAATCAAGCAACGGAATATGATGTAAAATGTAGTGTAAAAGGTGGAGGTCCTACAGGACAAGCAGGAGCAATGGTACACGGAATCTCTAAAGCTTTAGTTATGTTTGATGAAAAATTGAAATCTACACTTAAAACCGAAAAATTGACTACCCGAGACTCCAGATCAGTTGAAAGAAAAAAACCTGGACGTAAAAAAGCTAGAAGAAGCTTTCAATTTTCTAAAAGATAATTCTTTTTTAACTTTTAACTGTTATAATATCAAATGCCTAAGCTTAATGTACTAATTGCTGGATCAACTGGATATATTGGAGTTCAATTAATAAAATTGTTAATTAAACACAAGAATATAAATATAAAGTATCTATGTGGTAATTCTTCTGCAGGAAAAAAAATCTCATCATATGATAATTCGTTAAAGTCCAAAAAGTTACCAAGAATTACTAAGTATAATAAAAAATATTTAAGTTATGTCGATATTATATTTACTGCTCTTCCGAATGGGGAAGCTCAATTAATTTCAAAAGATTTATTAAAAAAAAATACTTTAATTGATTTAGCTGCTGATTTTAGACTAAATAAAGCTTCTGATTATCTAAAATGGTATAAACAAAAGCATAAAGCCCCAAGTAATATAAAAAATAGTATTTATGCTTTACCTGAAATAACAGGAAAATTAGTTAAAAAATTTAGCATTATTGGGTGCCCAGGTTGTTACCCTACATCAATACTTTTACCTCTTGTTCCATTAGTTAAAGAAAGATCGATCAACTTAAAGAATATCATTATAGACTCTAAATCTGGATATTCTGGGGCGGGTAGAGGAGTGCACAAAAAATTCAAAAACAAAAATTTATACGAATCTCTTAGTGCATATGGTGTAGGTTTTCATAGACATAATTCAGAAATTGATCAAGAACTAAAAAATAACTCTTCTTCAAAAATTAATTTTACTTTTACACCCCATATTATTCCAATGTTTAGAGGTATATTAAGTACAATTTATTTGGACTTAAAACCTGGTACTACTTTAAATAAAGTACAAAATATTTTGAAAATATTTCATAAAAATAATAAATTTGTAAAAATAAAGAGTATTAACTCTTTTTTGAGCACAAATGACGTTATGAATACTAATTATTGCTTTATTTCTGTATGTAAAACCAAATTTAAAGATAAGATAATAATTTTATCGGTCATTGATAATCTTATTAAAGGAGGTGCAGGTCAAGGAGTTCAAAATATGAATTTGAAATTTGGTTTTAAAAATAATGAGGGATTATTATGAAAAAATTATCATTATTAATTTTCTTTCTAGTTATTTCTTGTGTCCCTGTTCAAACTGAGAAAAAAATTAATTTTTCAAAAGATCTAACTTTTGAAGAATTTAAGTCAAATTTAAAAGTTTACGTAGATAACAGTGATTATCCAAATATAGATGAATAAAAAAGTAAACATTGCAATTGTTGGTTTGGGTCAAGTAGGTATTTATCTTTACAATGAATTAAGATTAAAAAAAAAAGAAATAGAAATTAAAACAGGAAAAAAGATAAATATCGTTGCAATTTCTGCAAAAAATAAAAATAAAAAGAGAAAATATAATATTAACAAAAAGATTTTTTTTACAAATCCTCTTAAAATTCTCAAAGAAAAAAAAATAGATATCTTATTTGAGTCTATTGGTCAATCCGATGGAATTTCAAAAAAAATTGTTGTGATGGCGTTAAAGAATAAGATTAATGTTATAACACCAAATAAAGCTTTAATTTCTAAACACGGTAATGAATTAGCTAAATTAGCTGAGAGGAATAAAGTAAATTTAGAATTTGAAGCCTCTGTTGCTGGAGGAATTCCAATACTTAGAACAATTAAAGAGGGTTTAGCTACAAACAAAATAAGAAAAGTTTACGGAATTTTAAATGGAACAACTAATTATATTCTAACAGAGATGGAAAATTCAAATGAGACTTTTGATAAAGTTTTAAAAAAAGCTCAAGAACTTGGTTATGCTGAACCAGGTAATCCTAAATTAGATTTGAATGGGTTTGATGCTTTTGCAAAAGTTAGGATTTTATCAGCTCTTGCATTCAATAATCAAATTTCACATCAAAAATGTATTATGGAAGGTATAGAAAATATTGATTTAAAAGATATTAAAATTGCAAATCAATTAAATCTTAGAATTAAGTTACTTGGTATATGTGAAATGATAAATAATCGTTTATTTGAAACTGTTCATCCGTGTTTAGTGGGTAAAGACACATACATAGGTAATGTAAATGGTGTTATGAACGCCGTTATTACCGAGGGAAAGCCTGTTGGTGAGAGCATACTTCAAGGGGAGGGTGCAGGACCAGGACCTACTTCATCCTCTTTATTATCTGATTTATTGTCTATTCTTAGAGGAAATATAAAATATCCTTTTGGAATTTCCTCAAACAAAAGAAAAGCTGTTAAGGCTTTTAATAATGATGACTACTCTAATTCTCTATATTTAAGATTTGAAGTTAAAGATAAACAAGGTGTTTTATCTTCGATAACTAATCGATTGTCTAAATATAAAATGTCTGTAAAAAGAATTATACAGACACCTGATAAAAAAAGAAATTCAGCTACTATTGTCATAATTACCCATAAAACATCAGAAAAAAATGCAAGAAATTGTTTATCGATATTTAGAAAGAATAGAAATATTTTAAAATTTCCAACATTAATCAGACTGTATAGTTAATGGAAATTTATATAAAACTTTTTGAGGTTTTGTTTCCTGTTTTTTTTGTTGTTGGGATTGGTTACTACTTGGGTAAAAAAAATCCTAAAATAGATACTACGTTTATCACTAATTTTGCAGCGAATGTAGGTACCCCAGCAATGATAATTTATGCTTTAAACCCGGTAAATATCTCATTTGATATTTTCATCAATTATTTTTGGTATTACGCAATAGCTATTTTAGGATTTATGATTATTGGAACAATCATATTATATCTTTTAAATACTAAAGATATTATAAGAGAACTTCCTCCATTAACAATGCCCAATACTGGTAATATGGGGTTGCCAATATGTTTATTTGCTTATGGTTCACAAGGTCTAGGAGTTTCTGCAGCCATTTCTGCTTTAATAATCTTGTGTCACTTCACATTAGGTGTATTTTTGGCTGATAGAAAATTTAGTCTACAAGTTATAATTAAAAGCCCACCATTTTATGCAATCATTGTTGCGGTTTTTCTACTTTATTACGATTTAGAACTACCTGGCTTTGTTGAAAATACGACTTTTCTTTTAATGTATGCAACAATTTTTTTAATCTTAATGTCGTTAGGAATTGCATTAACAAGACTGAAGGTTTTTTCATTAAATAAAGCTATATTTTCCTCAATAGGACGTGTAATTGCAGGACCTATTATAGGATATTTATTAATCTTATATTTTAATTTAGAGGGATTTGCTGCTGGAGTTTTATTAATACAATGTTCAATGCCTAGCGCTGTCCTTAATTATCTTGTTGCATCAATATATTCACCAAAAAAAATAGTTGATAGCGTTGCTAGTACAATAGTTGTCTCAACTTTGATGTCTTTTATAACCATTCCAATTGTTGTATTCTTTGCTTTAAAATACTTTAATTAATCTATATCCTTTAAGTTCATGAAGGCTATAACTTTCAATCTTTTAGCTTGGGTAATGCTTCCAATTATGGACGGATTTGCTAAGTATTTAAGTGCAGACCTTCCTGTTTTACAAATTACATGGGCAAGGTATTTTTTTACAGTTGCTTTTACTCTTCCAATTATGTTTTTCTTTTTTAGAGAAAATCTGGTTTGGACAGATAAACCAAAATTACAATTTATAAGAGGTATAATTCTTTTAACAGCTAATATCTGTTTTTTTTATGCAATCTCAGTAATTTCTTTAGCAAAAGCATTAACATTAGCTTTTGTTGCACCTTTAATTGTTACAGCTTTTTCTCCAATTTTTTTAGGAGAAAAGGTTGGTTTTAGAAGATGGTCTGCTGTGATTATTGGATTTATAGGTTCATTAGTGGTTATAAGACCTGGGTTTGTAGAAATAAACTTAGCAAGTATAGCAGCTCTTGGAACTGGAATAATGTACGGGTTTTATTTAATTATTACTCGTAAATTAAGTACTTCAGATAATCCTTTATTAACTCTATTATTAACTGGTGTAGTAGGGGCCATAATAGTTTCTACAGTAATGCCATTTGTATGGGTTGCGCCCTCTTTAAATCAGTGGTGTATGATGGCTGCGATAGGGATCTTTGCATGTATTGGGCATCTATTTTTAATTTTATCTCTTAAATACGCTGATGCATCTAAATTAGCTCCATTTAGCTACTTTGAGATCATTACTAACATAATTATAGGTTATTATTTCTTTAGTGATTTCCCAGATAATTGGACTTTTTTAGGATTATTTATTATTGTATTAAGCGGTATCTATATCTCTAGGAGAGAGAATATAGTTAAAAAAATTAAATAATAGGTAGTATTTATTTACTAATATATAAAGTATTACATTAATTAAAATATGTAAACTATTGTAATTATTATATTTTTATAAAATCTAAAATTTAATAAGAATTTGATATAAATAGATATTATAAAATGTAAAACATAGTTGACTTCAGTTTCAGTACTTAAATTTTCAGCTAAATCTTTAAAATATAAAATTATCGTTAAAAATAGGGGCTTTTTGAACATAAGAAAAAAGAAAATCTTGAAAAAATGAGGTGCTCTAAAAGCGTTGATATAGTTAGATAGTAGAGCGATGCACTAATTGAATATAGCATTTAAACGGCCAAATAGGGGTCTATTTTAAGCGTAGGCTTATCCATGGTACAACTAAAGGGTGAATTATGATATTTAAGAGAAAATTAAGAAAAAAGATCAAAAAATGTTGATTTTATTGAGTTTTTTAACATAAAAAATCCCTAAAATAAGGCTAAATGGCTACTTTTTCAGATCTAAGTAATTTAAGCTTTTGCTTGATTCCACCTCTTCCTGAGTATCCTCCAAGAGCTCCATCTGATCTAATCACTCTATGACAGGGTATTTTTGGTGCATATGGGTTATTAGCGCAAGCGTTAGCGACAGCACGAGCTGATCTAGGGCTTTTTATGCTAATAGCTACTTGTTTGTAGGTTTTTATCTTACCTTTAGGAATGGTTTTGAGGTATTTCCAAACTTTTAATTGAAATTTAGTTCCTTTGAGTATCATAAGTGAAAAACCCCTGTTTCCTTGCACTTTTAAGGGTGCAAAGAACAGTTGTTTTGGCACGTCGTTGATGCGCTACCGCCATGCCTCCCGCTCCACATGTTCAGCGATGCTTTGTGAAGCTTTCTGCCCCCTGGAATTGTACCTCTCGGCTTTTCTCCAATTGGCCAGTTAAGAGTTGCCTCTTAATTCATAATTAACCTAACAAATACTGATTTTAAAATGTATCACTTTTTAGGTGATTCTATTATTTTTCTCATTTTCCTTGTGAATAGTGGGGATAAATCAGGTTTTAAAAAGCAATATAAAATAACTAAATAAAAACAAAATGGCCATTATGCTTAAAAAAATTGTATTAATACTTTTACCAGTATTTCTATATTGAATTAAACTCAAAATAATAAAACCAATTGAGCTTATCAAAAACCAAACAGCTGGAATTTCACCATCAATTGAACCCATAAATTTATAATTTAAACTATTGACATTATAAATCACTTGATATATTACTAACGATAATTAATTGTTATCAATAGTAATAATATGAATGAGTTAACTACAGACCTAAAATCACTACATGAGGCAACTTTAAATAACCTCAAAAGCTCTAAAGCAAATAACACTTTGAGAGCTTATAAATCTGATTTCAAAGACTTTGGAGCTTTTTGTGCAAAGCATGGTGTAAATTCATTGCCAACTGAACCAAAAATAGTTTCCCTGTACCTTACACACCTATCTAAAAACTCAAAAATAAGCACTTTAAGAAGAAGATTAGTATCAATAAGCATGATACATAAGCTCAAAGGGTATTATCTAGATACCAAACATCCAATTATAGTTGAAAATTTAATGGGCATAAGAAGGGTGAAAGGAAGCATTCAGAAAGGTAAAAAACCATTATTAATCAATCATTTAAAATTAATTATTAATGTAATAGATAAAGAAAAAGTTGATGAAATTAAAAAACTGAGAGACAAATCAATAATTCTTATTGGCTTTGGAGGTGGATTTAGGAGAACAGAGCTTATTTCTATCAATCACGAGGATTTAGAATTTGTAACGGAGGGCCTGAAAATCTTTATTAAAAGATCTAAAACTGATCAATTAGGCGAAGGAATGATCAAGGGACTACCCTATTTTGCCAATGAAATTTACTGCCCTGTTTCAAATTTAAAAAAATGGTTGGAAGTTTCTGAAATTAAGTCTGGACCTATTTTTAGAAGATTTTCTAAAGGTTCATCATTAACACATAAAAGGTTAACTGATCAATCTGTAGTTTTATTAATAAAAAAATATTTAAATTTAGCAGGTATAGAAAACAAAAATTTTGCTGGTCATAGTTTAAGGTCAGGTTTTGCAACTGTAGCTGCAGAGTCAGGCGCTGATGAGCGAAGTATAATGGCCATGACAGGACATAAAACAACACAAATGGTAAGAAGGTATATTAGAGAAGCAAATATATTTAAGAATAATGCTTTGAATAAAATAAAGATTTAATCTTTAAAATCTTTATGTACAAAAATTAAATCTGCATGAGACCAATTTACAAAATGATAATCATTAGAAATAAAATACTTATATAAATCAGATTCTAATACACGATTGATATCATTATTTTTAAACTCTAATTTTTCCATTTGATAATCAATAAATTCTACGGAGATAACTTTGGGTTTATAATATTTGATATCAAAGTTTTTTAATATATCGATCTCATGTCCTTCAACATCTAAATTGAAATAGTCTATATTTCGTATTTTATGTTCTTCTAAAATTGAGTTAAGCGTGAATGTCTTGATCTTTTTTAAAGAAAAATTTGATTTATTTTTGATAGTTTTTTTTTCTAATGAGTTAATTGGTGATCCAGGGTGAAAAAAAAATAGATCCTTTTTAGAATTATTAGATGATACACATTTACAAATATTGATTTCATTTGGTCTTTCTAAATTAAATAATCTTATATTTTTGGGGTCTAAATCAATATTTATTCCGTTCCAACCTTTTTTATAAAGTAAATATGTGTTGTTATTAGATACTGGATGTTGACAACCCACATCTAAGTAAAATCCTCTTTTTTTAAATTTGAAAATATAATCAATTAGTAAATCGCATCCTCCAAAAGAGTAACTTTTTTTGGGAGAATAAATTTTTTTTTTTAAGATACTTAATTTATCAATAAGTTTAAACATGAAATTTTATGTGAGAAATAATCTTATTTTACAAATTAGTAAATCTAAGAAATAATTAAAAGTTTTTTTTGGTTCATTTAAAGGACCTTCATATTTAGTTTTAGATTTTAAATAATATTTCTTAAAAAATTTAGTAGAAAAACCCCATTTTTTTAAAAATGTTTTATCTCCTCTATTTTGGATAAAATTTTTTTTATTTCTAGTTGTTAAAGAACCAAAATGATAAACTTTAAAATCATTTAAACCTTTGAATATCCTCACACCTTCTTTCCATAATTTCATATTAAAATCTGGATCAGAACCTATACCAGGGTTAAATTCTTCGCTGAAACCGCCTACTTTATCCCACATTTTTTTTGAGACTAAATGTGGAGCAAAATGAGTGCCTTGATGATCATAAAAATTAATATTCTTATATTTAGATAATAGTTCTTTTTCTTTAAAAGTATCTAGATCAATACCAAAATCATAAACTATATGACCAGAGTTAGGTTCAATCATAGTGCCAGATAGATAGAAATTATCATGATTTAAACTTTTTACTTCATCTAATAAAACTTTATCCCAATTAGGACAAAAATACATATCATCATGACTATAAAGAATATATTGATTAGATACTAATTTTGCAGCTTTATTGATTGATGAACAAAGACCAATATTATTATCTGAGCTCGTATGTTTGTAACTGTTATTTTTAATAAAATCTAATGTACCATCTGAACCTTCATTAATATGAATTATAATTTCATGATTAAAAGAGGAGTTTTTCTTTAAACTTTTTAAACAAAGTTTTAAATAATCTAAATTATTATAAGTTGGAATTACTATGGAAATCATTTTATGGTTTATGCCACAAAAACTTTTTTGAGCCATTCATTTCATATGTTTTTTTAATGATAAAATCAGCCACAAGTGTTGAATTAAAGTATTTCATGTATTTAGTTTTACCCTTTTTTCCAATTTTCTTTCTCAACTTTTCATCCTCTGAAATTTTTTCAATTTTTTCAGATAAATCCGTTACATTCTTATAAAAGACCATTTCTGTATCATCGAAAAAATCACCATAACAAGTTTTTTCATCAATCAGTGTAACTAAACCATTACCTATAATTTGAGTAATTCTATCACTACTATAATATTTTATTGGTGTCCCCCTACTTAAATTAAGACCCATTTTTGAATTAGATATATTCTTGAAATATTGATCAGCCCAAATTGGTTGAATATTATCCATACCGAAAATGTCAAATCTAATATTTTTACATTTTTTGATTAAAGATTTTATAAACTTTTCTCTATCATCAGTTGATCGGTTTTTTAATTGACCTCTGTGTACTCCATGACTTAAGGCAAAAAAAACATCATTGGAGCAATCTTTTCTAAAATTATTAAGTGTTTCCATCGATTGATCGGATGGATTTGGTATAAAATAATTTGATTTATTTTTAGATAAAAAGCTCAATGCATCAGGAGAAGTAGTTAAGAAATTTGAGTCTATTACATCAGATTTATCTAGAATTCGTTTTTTGTTTTTCTGAAAATCAGGACCATTTTTGTTCAACGGATCGAGAAACCATTGAGCTATTTTTAAATTAGAATAATCCTTTTTAAGATTATATAAAATATCTTTCGATATCATATCTGCATGTCCCAAAACAATTAGATCTGGTTTAAAATGATAACAAGTTTTAATTAATTTATCATTTAATGTATCAGATCCATAAAAATCTTTTAGAGATTTTCCTCTACTTACAATATCTCTGTCACTAAATTCTAAAACGCTATGTCCAAGTCTAATGAAACCGTTATTCAGTCTTCTGCCAGTATTAAAGAAAAGTCTACCGTTATGCCTCTCATTAAAATTAGTAATGTGTAATATTCTTAAATTTGATTGTAAATTAGACAAAAATGGTTTGCTTATTTTAATTAAATTACTTCTAACTTTATCTATTTCATCAGAAACAAATTTATGAGATAAATAAAAATTTTTGTAAGACAATCTTTGATATTTTTTTCTAATTGATGAATCTTTAATTAAATCTTCAATATTTTTATAAATATCATTAACAGTCAGATTTTTAAGTATTCGACCATTGGTAATTGTTTCAGGTAAACCTCCCCTATTACTTATAATAACTGCACATCCATTTGCTGCAGCTTCTAAACTTGTTCTACCAAAAGGTTCATCCCATCTAGAACATACAACTGCTATACTAGTTTTTTTATAAATCTTTATAACTTCTTTATGTTCTTTAAACCCAAAATTTTTAAGTCGACTATGTTTAAAATTAAGTTTATCTCTTGGTTCGTCTCCAACAACATATGCAGACCAATCTTTATATCTTTTTAGAATTCTTATTACCGCATTACCAAAAAGATCATAACCTTTGGATCTATTAAGTTTTCCAACAAAAGTAATCAATTTTTTTTTATTCTTAAAATTAATTTTATTTTTTGAGGCTGACTGGTTTATCACTATCAATTTTTCACTATTAATTGCATCAGACTTCATTTTTTGCAAAAATCGTTTTTTTGACCAGTTACTGTTAAAAACTATTCTGTAACAATTATTTAATAAAAATGATCTTTCTTTGATGCTCTTAGAACCAGACATTGTTAAAGGGTCATTATGAAAATACAATATATAATCTTTTTCATTTAAATCGTTGACAAGATATTTTAAGTAAATTGGTCTATTGTGAAGTTCTATAATTTGAGAATTATTTTTTTTTTCAATTTCAATAAATTTTTTTACATATTCTTTATTTTGGCTTGAAAAAAAATTTTTTTTAATAAGTATATTATAATATTTTTGATCAAATTTTTTTTTATATTCTGTATGGCCAAAAACAGTTATATCTTTTCTAAATTTACTAAGTTTTAATGTATCATTTATAAATAAAGATACAGCTCCGGCATAAGAAGGTGAAAAATTCTCTTTTAACGGCAATAAAATTGATATTTTCATTTATTTGTCTTAAGTTTTTTTCTAAGTATATAATTTTTTTTTAAAAGAAATTCATTTTTCATAGCAATAGCTCTCGAATCATATTTCTTATAGTAAACTAGCTTCCATTTTTTACCCCTAGTAAATTTTGCTCCTTTTCCTGAATTATGTAAACTTAGTCTTTTCTTTAGGTTATTTGTATAACCAACATATGAGATTTTTTTGTTTTTTTTAAGATTTGAAACAATAAGGTAAACAAAAAAAGGCATTATTGGCGGTCCCTAGGGGAATCGAACCCCTCTTTCGAGGATGAAAACCACGTGTCCTAACCGATAGACGAAGGGACCAAATTTGGATCTTTTATTGTAAAAAATAATATTTATCAAGTTTATATAGTGTCTTCTCTCATAACAATTTTGCATGTATTTGAGCTTTTATGTGTTACTAGGGTTTCAGTAACATAATTATTATCTTTGAGATTTATACCTTTCACTAAATCACCAGAAGTAATACCTGTAGCACAAAAAATTGAATCACCTTTTATAATTTCATTTAAATCATATTTTTTATTCAAATCTTTTATACCCATTCGCTTAGCTCTTGCTATATCTTTATCATTATCAAAAATAAATCTTCCCTGAAATTTACATTTATATGCATCAATTGCTGAGGCAGCTAAAACTCCTTCAGGTCCCCCTCCAATACCTAAAAAAATATCAACATCATATTTATCATCAGTTACCATTAATGCTCCAGATACATCCCCATCCGAAATTAATTTCATTTTTACATTCATTTCTTTTAATTTATCAATTATTTTCTTATGTCTAGGTCGATCTAATACACAAGCAGTAATATCTTTAAAATCTTTATTTAATGAATCGGCTATATTCTTAATATTTTTTTCTAATGAAAAATCTAAATCAGTTGCTTCATAAGGAACTTTATTTGAAACTGCAATTTTATCCATGTAAGTTTCAGGTGCATTAAAAAGATTTCCTTTTTCAGCAACAGATATAACTGATAATGCTCCAGGAAGATTTTTTGCAACAAAATTTGTTCCCTCTACTGGATCCACTGCTATATCTAAATCCAAATTTCCACCAGAGCCTAACTTTTCACCTATATATAACATTGGTGCTTTATCAAGTTCACCTTCCCCTATAACAATTTCAGCATTGACAGGTATTTTATTTATTTCATTTCTCATTGTGTCTGTAGCAGCTTTGTCAGTATCATTTTTTTTATTTTTACCAATAAATTTGTGACAAGAAATTGCTGCTTTTGAAGTTACAGTGATAATTTCATTAATTAATTCTTTTCTTAAAGGCACTAAATTTTTTCTCTTGAAATTTTTTCTGTGTTAACTTTTAATTTATTTTCAAATTCATTTAATCTTTTCCAAACTGATATTAACTCAACAATTATTGGCCAACTTCTTACTAAATATTGTAGAGATGTTTCTACTCTTCCGAAAGCTCTTATAATTTGTTGAACAAAACCCAAGGTAATTGCACCTGTTACAATTGTAGGTGCTAACGCAAGATAAGGAACAATAACCATTCCTTGTAAGTAGCTCCATTTAACAGCATTAAAATAAAGATAATGAAAATACATTTTATAATGAATTTTTCTCACACCTCCATATAAAGTATCAATTCTTACTGGTTGAGCATTTTCTTTAAAGTCTTCGCCGAGAACTAATTCTTTTCTGTATGCTGCTTCTTCTTTTTGAATATCGTATTCAATACCAGGTAATTTAATCCCTACAGCAGCAAGTATGAATGTACCACCTAAAGCAGAGATAATAGCTACCCAAACTAAGGCATGATTAACCTCACCTATCCATGGCAATACAGTAATACTTTTTGACAATCCCCACAAAATTGGAGTGAATGCGATCAATGTCATTACACTTCTTAAAAGTTCTGCACCTAAGCCTTCCATTATTCTAGCAAACTTAAGAGTATCTTCCTGAACTCTTTGAGATGCACCTTCTATGGAAGAAGCAAAAGTCCATTTATCATGATAAAAATCAGCCATAGCTGTTCGCCACCTAAAAGTCCAATGACTAGTAAAATAATCACTAAATATAACTACTAAGATATAAACAGCTGCAATTTTTGCGAATGTAAAAAGATAAGCAATAAATTCTTTCTCGGTAACAGCACCTGGCTCAGCTAATGCTTTTTGTAAAGTATCATAAAACTCACCAAACCATTCATTAATTCTCACATCTAATTGTACTTGATACCAGGTAGCAGCAAGAATTAGTATTGTTCCACCAATACTCCATAAATGCCACTTTTTATCTGTAAAAAATTTGAACATAAGATTAGTTTAAAAAATTGTCTGCATAAGATTTTTTCACTACTTTTCTTTGTTTGGGTTCTATTATTTCAAAATCAATTTTGTTTTTTTTTGCATAAGTAATAGCTAGTTCTTTAGTAGTAAATTCTAATTTAAGTTCACTGTAGGTGTCAGATGAACTTTCCCATCCCATTAAAGGATTTTTTGTAGGGTCTTTAGTTTTAAATTCTAAAACCCACTTATCAATTTTACCTAAACCAGATTGCATGGCTGTTTTATTAGGTTTGTAAATTTTTGCTTTTTTCATAATTGGTGGTCGGAGTGGCAGGATTCGAACCTGCGACCCTCTGGTCCCAAACCAGATGCGCTACCAGGCTGCGCTACACTCCGAATGAAGTACTAATACAGTAGTTATTTATTTTTTCAATGTATAAAGATGTGTAAAACAAGGGATTTTTAATCAGAATCTGTTATATAAACCTTATGATAATTGTATGTCCATCGTGTGGAAAAAATTTCGACGTGGATGAAAACTTGATTCCAGATAAAGGTAGATTATTGAAATGTGGTTCTTGTAATCAGACATGGTTCTTTAACAAAAATAAAAATGTGGAAGTTAAGTCATCAATAAATGAAGTTGTTGCAGAAGAAAAATCTAACATCAAAGAAAAGATTATTAGAAAACCCACATCAAATTTTTCAACTAATATCAAAAAAGGATCAGAATTAGTAAAATATCAATCAAAATATAATTTTACATTTGCAAAATTTTTAAGTTATATAATTGTCTCAATAATAACTTTTGTCGCAATCATAATTGTATTAGACACATTTAAGGATCCATTAAGTAATGTTTTCCCTAATTTAGAACTTGTATTATATAACTTAATTGAAACCTTGAGAGATTTAATACTTTTTGCTAAAGATCTGAATTAAATGATTAATTATTTATCGAAACCCTTTATATGGTTTTTTAAACTTGAAGCTGCTAGTGGTTTAGTTTTATTATTCGCAGCAATTATTGCATTAATAATAAGTAATTCAGGATTATCAGAATTATATTTTTCAACTTTAAATCAATATTTATTCATTGGCATAAATAATTTTGGATTAAAATTATCAGTTCTTCATTGGATTAATGATGCTTTAATGGCAATATTCTTTTTTTTTGTCACTTTAGAAATAAAAAGAGAATTTTTACAAGGTGAACTTTCAAATATAAAACAAGCACTTCTACCAATAATTGCTGCAGTTGGTGGAATGCTGGTACCTGCATTATTTTATGTATTTATTAATTTTGGAGATAGTGAAACAATGAATGGATGGGCAATACCCTCTGCAACAGATATCGCCTTCTCTCTTGGAGTATTATCTTTATTAGGTAAAAGAGTGCCTTTATCATTAAAAGTTTTTTTAACAGCTTTAGCAATTATTGATGATTTGGGTGCTATAGTAATTATAGCACTATTTTATTCAGGAGACTTGAGTATTAAATATTTAAGTCTTATGTTGTTAGCATTTTTATTATTGCTAGTAATAAATAAATTTAATATTAAAAAATTCTTACCTTATTTAATAATTGGTATTTTCCTTTGGGATTTTACTCATAATTCAGGAATACATGCAACAATTGCAGGTGTTTTGTTGGCGATGACAATACCTCATCGAAAAAAAGAAAAAGATTTTTCTTTATTAATCAAAATTGAACATGCAATAAGTCCTTATGTTGCTTTTGGTATCATGCCCTTATTTGCATTTGCTAATGCTGGTGTTTCATTAGAAGGTTTATCTCTTGGTTCTTTGCTAGATAAAGTACCATTAGGAATAGTCTTGGGGTTATTTTTAGGTAAACAATTAGGTGTATTTGTTTTTTCATATGTAGCTATAAAAACAAAAATTGCTCAAATACCAAATAATACAAGTTGGTATAATTTTTATGGTGTAGGAGTGTTAACTGGTATTGGCTTCACAATGAGTCTTTTTGTAGGAAATTTAGCTTTTGTTGACAATATGCAATATATGGATGGTGTTAAAATCGGAGTATTAACTGGGTCATTATTATCGACTTTATTTGGCTACTTTTTGATATTACTCACTCCAAATAAGTAATTTATAATAATGAAAAAAATTACAATCATAGGATTAACTATAATCATGTTTTTTTTTAAAAATTCAGCAACTGCAAATTATGACAAGATTTTTTTTGACTTTAAGGTAGATAGTATCTCGGGAGAAATTATTGATTTGAATGACTATAAAAATAAAGTTGTTTTGATTGTAAATACTGCCAGTTATTGTGGTTTTACAAAACAATATGCTGAGTTGCAATCACTTTGGGAGAAATACAAATCCAAGGGTTTAATTGTTTTAGGTATTCCATCTAATTCTTTTAACCAAGAAAAAAATTCAAATTCTGAAATTAAAGAGTTTTGTGAAGTAAATTTTGATATAGATTTTCCATTAACATCAATTACCGATGTAAAAGGTGAAAATGCTCATGAAATATATCAGTGGGCAAAAGAAAATTATGGAAAATCAGCAATTCCAAAATGGAATTTTTATAAAATTCTAATTAATCGGCAAGGAAAAATTGAAAATACCTTTTCATCATTTACAAATCCAATGTCTAAGAAAATAACAAATATAATTGAAAAAATCTTATAAGTTAATTGTTAATCCATCATGAGCAGGAATAACATTGTTTGGTAAAACTCTCTTAAGCTCATTATAATCTAACACCGGAGATAAGTTCGTCAAGATTGCTTTCTTGGGATTAAATTTTTTTATCATTGATAAAGATGCTTCTAAATTGAAATGAGATGGGTGTGGTTTGTACCATAAACAATCAATTACCAAAAATTTGAGATTTTTGAAATATTTGTAATCTTTTTTATAAATTTTACTTACATCACTTATATATGCAATTTTTTTATCTATTATAAAACAATTTGATTTGACTTTACCATGATCAACTTTAATTGATCTTATCTTTATAATTTTATTGTAATTTTTAACTGATAAAATTTTTTTTAGTATATGTAATTTTAAAGTTGCTGGATATTCTCTTGAGTAACTTTTAAAAATATATGAAAAAGTTTTTTTTAAATAATTAGAAGTGTCTTTATCAGCATATACATCTACTTGTTTTTTTGAATTTATATAAAATGCCCTTAAATCATTTATACCATGTGTTTGATCTCCATGCATATGTGAATATAAAACTTTATCTATCTTTTTAATTTTGTGTCTTAGTAATTGATGTCTTAAATCTGGCGATGTATCGATAAGAATATTTTCATTAGAGGTCTTTATAAAACCAGAACATCTTGAACGATAATTTTTTTTGTTTTTTGGATCACAATTACCAAAGAAACCATCTGGTCTTGGTACACCCATTGAACTCCCACATCCTAGAATGATAAATTTCATAATATTTTAATTAAAGAATAATTTATTAAAGTTGTTCGAAGTAAATTCTATAAGGTCTGATTTGGATACATCTTTAATTTGTGCTAATTTTTCTGCTGTAAAATCAATAAAAGAAGGCTCATTTTTTTTTCCTCTATTTGGAACTGGCGCCAAATATGGGCTATCGGTCTCTATTAAAATTTTATCTATTGGTAAAGATTTAAAAGTTTCTTGAAGATCAATTGAGTTTTTAAAAGTAATAATTCCACTAGCAGAAAAATATGAGTTCAATGTTAGTAGTTTTTCTGAAAATTTTTTTGATCCAGTAAAACAATGCATTAAAATTTTAGGATTATCTTCTTTATATTCACTAAGTATTTTAAAAGTATCATCCTCAGCATTTCTTGAATGAACAATAATAGGAACGTCACACTCTATTGCTGCTTCAATATGTGTTTTAAAACTATTTATTTGTTTCTCTTTATCACTGTTATTATAGTAATAATCTAGTCCAGTTTCTCCTATTCCAATTATTTTAGTGTTTTCTTTAAGACTTTTAATTATTTCATTCTTAGTTATTATATTAGTGCTACTTTCATGTGGATGTATGCCTACTGTTCCATATATAATCTCATCTCTATTGACTATATCTTTAATTCTAGAAAAACTCTCAAGAGATGTAGATATAGTTAATAACTTTTTAATACCAACATCCTTGGATCTTTTGAGTACATTTGAAAGATCACTAAGTAACGGTTCATGATCAAGGTGGCAATGTGAATCAATCATCTTCTTTTTCTATTTTCTTAATTAATATATCTATCCTATTTATCATATTACCTTTAATAATAAATTCATTATTAGAAATAGTTTTTAATTTGATATCTTTTTCTGATAAATCAAAAATTTTTAATGCTTTCAATGATGTTTCGGGAATAATTGGATAAAGTAAAAAGCTAATTTTCCTAACTATTTCTAATGTTGTATAAACTATAGTATTTAACCTAATTAAATTATCCTTTTTTTTCCATGGCTCCTGATCATTAAAGTATTTGTTTGCCTCAAATAGTGAATTAACAATGAAATCTATGTAAAAATTTATATTTTGATTATCTATTTTAGACCTTATTGTATCTAAATTTTCTTGAAATTTATTTAATATCTTTAAATCATCTGGTTGAAAATCAATTTTTGCAGGAATTTTTCCATCACAATTTTTCATCGCAAATGCAGTAACTCTTTGACATAAATTTCCGTAATTATTTGCTAAATCGCTATTTATACAATCTTCAAGTCTATCTTGAGAAATATTACCATCGTTTCCAAATGAAACTTCCTTAATTAAATAATATCTTAAAGGGTCTAAACCGTATTCTTCAATAATCTTTAATGGATCTAAAATGTTTCCCTTAGATTTTGACATTTTTTCTTCACCGGATAATATCCAACCATGTCCATAAACTTTTTTTGGTAGCTCAATTTTAGCAGCTAAAAGGAAAGCAGGCCAATAAACTGCATGAAATCTTAGGATATCTTTACCAATTAAATGGATAGATGCTGGCCAAAATTTTTTAAAAAGTTCATCATTTGTATCTGGATAATTTAAAGCACTTAAATAATTTGTTAATGCGTCAAGCCACACGTAAATAATATGTTTATCATTACTAGGAACTGGAATTCCCCATTTAAAGGTTTTACGGCTTACAGAAAGATCTTTAAGACCACTTTTTACAAAACTTATTACCTCATTTTTTCTAGACTCAGGCAATATAAAATCTGGATTATTTTCATAAAATTCTAATAAAGGTTTTTGCCATTTAGAGAGTCGAAAAAAATAAGACTCCTCCTCTATCCATTCAACGGTAGATTTTGATGATTTTGCAATTTTTTTTCCCTCTATTTCTTCTATTTCATCTTCATTGTAAAAAGCTTCATCTGACACTGAATACCACCCAGAATAATTTGATAAATAAATGTCGTCATTTTTTTCAAGAAGAGACCAGAGATGCTGAACTGTTTTTTTATGTCTATACTCAGTAGTTCTTATAAAATCTGTATTAGATAAATTTAATGTTTTTGAAAGATCTTTAAATGTTTGACTTATTTGATCACAGAATTCCTTAGGATCCTTGCCCGCTTTTTCAGCTGATCTTTGTATCTTTAAACCATGCTCATCCGTACCAGTTAAAAAATGAACATTATAATCATCAATCGATTTAAATCGTGCAAAAAAGTCAGCTATAATGCTTGAATATGCATGTCCCATATGAGGTCTTCCAGATGGGTAGTATATTGGAGTAGTAATATAAAAATTTTTATCCATTTAAAATTTTATATTCAAATTCCATAAATAAAGACTCTTCATCTAAATTAAATTTTTTAGTATCATTTATTCTTTTTAAAAAATAATCATAATATTCAAAAGTTCTTGGTTTTGCCAATTTTACTTTTGTTCGAAAATAAAACTCTAAATATTCAAATATTATATTTTTAATTAAGACATTTTTTTTATACAAATTATCTTTAATAACAAGTTTAATAAAACTTTTTAAATCATAATCCTTAAGATCATGTTTCTGAATTTTAAAAAATTCAATTAAATGATATATCTGTCCAGGTGTAAAATAATAGTTTATCAAATCTTTATTTATAAATTTCATAATATCATCATCTAAAATCTTATTAATAACCGAGATCGAAGTTTTGTGATCTAAAGATATTTTAAAATTAATACATCTGGATTTTAAAGTTGGTAAAACAAATCTGTCATTATTTATCAATATAAAATAAACATTTGATGGTGGTTCCTCCAAAACTTTTAAAAGTGCGTTAGTAGAGGAAATATTTAATGTTTCGATATTATCTATAATTATAAATCTTTCCTTGTTATTAAAAGATGATTTATTCAACTTATTAATTAATTCTCTAATTTGATTAATATCAATATTTTTTTTTTCACTTAAAGTATCAACTAATAATAAGTTAGGATTTGATCCATTTAGTGCAAGCTTATAAGATTTATTGTCGGGATTAATCTTAGATTCTTTAACAATATAGGGATGTTCTTCGTTAATGGACAATATATAGTTTACTAAATGAAATGCTAAAGTTGACTTGCCCAAACCTTTGTCACCACTAAGTAAAATTTTTGTAGGTAATTTTTTTTTCTTATAAAGTTCTATAAATTCTAAGAGATAGTTATCTAGTGAAAACAAATTAGTTTGATTTATTGGACTTAAGCTCATTTTATCAATTTTTCAATTTTCTTTAAAACTAATTTTTCATTCAACTTAATATCTAAATTAGAGTCAATTATTTGATATTTTCTTTTATTCTTATCTGAAAGTTTTATAAAACCTTTTTGAACTTTATTGTAAAAATTTTTTTTAAAATTATCATACCTATTAGTAGATTTTCTTAATCTAAGTCGCTTAACCATATTTTTATGACTTACTAGGTTTAAAAAAGTAAAGGAGACTTTAAAGTTTGATAAAATATGTTTGTTTATACTATTTATTAAATCTAAATTTACACCCATGCCATAATGTTGATATGAAATAGTTGAGTCAACAAATCTATCTATAAGGATAATTCTTTTTTTATAATATTTTCTTAGTAGATTGATATTTTCACTTCTAGAGGCTAAATAAAGCAATAAATCTGTAATTTTATTAAAATTAGATTTTTTATTAAGTATCAATTTTCTTATTTTTTCTGAATTTAAACATCCTCCTGGTTCTCTTATCTTGATAAAAGAAAGTTTTCTTTTTTTTAGATATTTTGAAATTTTATTTAAATGATGAGTCTTACCACTTCCCTCAATACCCTCGAAAACAATAACAGGTTTTCTAGACATCACCCCAGATTAAATAATTTAATGATTTAATTAATCTAGTAAAAATATTTACTTTTTGAACATCGTTAGATGCTAATAGATCATATTCACCTATCAATTCCTGGTCATATACAACTCTGTAAGTTCCAATTTTTTGGTTTTTTTTAATTGGTGCTTCTACTGGTCCATCATATTTTATGGATATCTTTAATAGTCTCTTTTTTGCTTTTTTGATTGTTTTATAAATATCAGTATCAATATGCACATCTACATAGCTTTGTTTACCAAGCCACACCTCTACTTTATCAATAGGTTTATTAGCTTTATTTATCTCAACTAGATCAAAATTTGTTAATCCATAAGTTAATAACCTTGAACTTTCTCTTGATCTTGAACTTTTGGTTTCAAATCCACTTCCGACAGCTATTAATCTTCTCCCTTTTCTACTAATTGAAGACGCTAACGAATATTTTTCAACAGCTAGGTAACCTGTTTTAATACCATCAGCGCCAATATTTTTATAAAGAAGGGGATTTCTGTTACCTTGTGTAATTGGATCACCTCCTGTTCTATTCCACGTAAATTCTTTTTCTGCAAACCACTCATAATATTTTGGATGTTCTTTTATTAAATAGGTAGACATAATCAAAATATCTCTAACGGTTGAATAATTGTCTGGATCATTAATACCAGATGAGTTTGCGAAATTTGTATTTTCCATACCTAGTTCTTTTGCTTTAGATGTCATTAAGATTGCAAATTCTTCCTCAGTACCAGCTATTCCTTCAGCAAGTGCTATACATGCGTCATTACCAGATGCAATGATTATACCTAATAATAAATCCTCTACAGAAACTTCATCACCAACCATTATAAACATAGATGAATAACCTGCGGTTGATAATCTCCAAGCTTTTTCAGAAATTATAAATTTATCATCTAAAGATAGATCACCTGATTTTATTAAATCAAAAGCAATTATTGATGTCATTATCTTAGTCATTGAAGCTGGATAAATTGATCTATCTGGATCTTTTTCGTATAAAATTTCTCCAGATAAGAAATCTTGTAATATTGCTGTTCTAGCTTTTATATCAATATTTGCATTAACAGAAAAAATTAATGATAAATATAATAAGATAATGATAAAAATTCTTTTAAGCATCTTTAATTATTTCTAGATTTTCAAAATATAAAGAATTCATTTTTTCAAATGAGTCCTTGAGTGAGTGTATATCATTAAATGGTCCCAATAATAACCTATAATTAGTTTTAGTAAGTTCAATGATTTTAATATTTTTCAATTTAACTTCACTTTTAATTCTATTACTCATATTTTTAGCAGATTTTTTATAATAAAAATCAGCTACTTTAATATAATAAGAAAATTTATTATTTTTCTTTAATTTTTTTTTAGTTTTATTAGATGAGTTTAGATCACTAATTTTAATACCATCTATAGGTGCCTTCTCTGCAACTGTTTTTTCTTCCTCAAAAGTTTTGGTCTTTTTGGCGATATATGTAGAATTTTTTGAAATCAAGACTATATCTATATAAGGTTCGTTTAAATCAAGTTCTAACTCCTCAGCAATTCTTTGAGTGATAATTGAGTTGTAAAATGGTGAAAATTTTACTCTGTTTGATTTTACCTCTGCGATAAGCGATTTTCCATTTAAAGGATTAGTAATTTTTACAGATGATTTTCTTTTTAAATTCTTATGAAATATTGTTAATGATCTTTGATCAATTTTTTTGATCTTTAATTGATCGTTGTAGATTAGTGAAAATCCACTATTTTTATATTTTTTTTCGAACGGTACGTCTATTTTTTTACTTTGATTAATTGTGGATTGATCACAACTCAATAACAAAAATAAAGCACTGAAAATAATATAAATATTAAATTTCATTTCTAAATTTATCTTTCAGAGTACACACTGCAAGTGCAAATCTTAAAGATCTATTCCATTTTAAAATTATTTCATAATTTTCAAAAACTATATAAGCAGGACTTAAAGTTTGAGCGTTAGGGATAATATCTTTGTCAGGTGTTATTATTGCTATTTTCTGATTTTCATTATCTATTTTTAATTCAGAATAATTTTTAATATATTTTTTAAAGGATTTAATTTTCTTTTTACTATGTAATTTTCTAGCTGATACGTTTAAAAATTTAATTGGAGTATTTTCATCTAATTCAATTTTCTTAAAACAAAGATCATTTTTTTTCCACCCAATCTTATTTAAATAATTAGCGGCAGATGCATATGCATCTTCAGAATTTTTCAAATCAATAAAATTATCTTTATTGTAGTCAAAAGCATAATTCTTTATTGTTGATGGCATAAACTGAAAAAAACCAAATGCACCTGCCCATGAACCATACAATGTTTTATAATCTATTTGATTATCATCAATTAATCTCAATAAAGTTAAGAGTTCATTTGAAAAAAACTCTGATCTTCTTTTATCATAACTTAATGTCGCTAATGATGATATTATATCCATTTTTCCAACATAAGTGCCAAAGTTAGTCTCGATACCCATTAAAGATAAAAGTAATTCTTTTTCTACTCCAAAATTTTTTTCAACTAAATTTATAAGATTTGAATTATTTTCGTAAAAATCTAAACCCTTTTTTAATTTTTTAGTTGAAGTACGTTTGCCAATATATGTTTTTGTGTCCTCATAAAACTCTGGTTGAAATCTATCGTATTCAATAACTTTAGGTAAAAATCTTGCATTTTGCATTGCTGTGTCAAAAGTCTTTTCTGAAATATCATTTGCTAATGCCACTTTTTTGAAATTCTTTTTCCATTCATTGAAATCGATATTTTCACTAGAGTAACAATTCAATATTGTTAGTAAAAATAAAAAAAATATTTGGCTAATTAGTTTCATAAAGATCTTTAAGATATATAATTACAGCAATCCAGATAATAATAAAACTCACTAATTTAATTAAGGAGAAATCCTCATTGTAATAAAAGTAGCCTAAAATAAACTGCAATGTAGGTGTAATATAAAAAATCATTCCTGTAGCTCCAAGACCAATTAATTCAACACCTCTTACATATAAAAATAAAGGAATCACAGTCATGGGTCCCGCTAATAATAGAAACATACTCAGACCTGGATTAGACAAACTAAAGTCATTTAATCCCTTATCAAAAATAAAGTAAAAGACAATAAGAGCAAAAGGAAAAATATATAAACTCTCTATTAAAAGTCCTATGTCAGTTTCTATATCAATTTTTTTTCTTACCAGATTATAAAATGCCCAACTCAAAGCTACGATTATACCGACCCATGGAAGTGTTTTTATATTTAGAAAAATCATAATCAAAATAGATATGATTACTAATAAAATTGAAAAAATTCTTTTTTTATTTAATTTTTCTCTAAAGAAGATGTATCCCAATAAAACACTTATAATTGGCATAATGAAGTAACCAAAACTAGCGTCTATTATTCTTTCCGTAGCTACAGCATAAATCCAAATAGCCCAATTTATGAATATTAATGAACCTGAGATAAAAAGATAAAAAAGATTTTTTTTATTCGAAATACTTTTAATAAATAGTTTCCATTTTTTAAAAAAAAAAGTTGTCATGACTAACATAACAGCAGTCCATAAACATCTATGCACAACTAATTCAACATGTCCTATAAAGGCAACATATTCAAAATATATAACACCAATAAAACCCCACCAAAAAGATCCCAAAGATGTAAGTATTAATCCTTTATTAAAATGCTGGTTCATAAAATAATGAAATAGATAATAAACGTTTAATAGACTATTTTATGGTTGAATTAAATAATTATAATTATAAAACCTTGCTCACGGAGAGATGGCTGAGCGGTTGAAAGCACCGGTCTTGAAAACCGGCAAAGGGGCAACTCTTTCCTGGGTTCGAATCCCAGTCTCTCCGCCATTAAAACTTTTAATATTTAAAATTTTTAAATAAATTATTAATCTTATTATCCTCAAATTGTATGTCTGTGTTTAAACCATTATAGAAATTATAAAGATTATTATCATCAATCTCTAAGAGTTTAATTAATTGATTTAAATCTTCTCCATTGCATTGATCTAAATATTTACTTATGAATGCACCTAAAAGTTTATCCATTTCTTTTGTTCCACGATAATTTGATCTATAAATAATCTTTTTTTTAATTTGTTCTATATCAGCAGTCATAATAAGAATATAATATCACTTTATAGATATGAAAAGAAATTATGAATACTTATTGTCTGATCTCAGTCTACTAAAAGGTGTAGGAACCAAAACTTCAAATTTATTAAAGAAAAAAAAGGTAAATACTATTTTTGATTTATTATGGAAACTACCAAAATCTTACACTGATAGAAGTTTATCATCTAAGATAAAAGATCTAAAAATAGATGAAATACAGACCATAACCATAATACCTCTTAAATATTCATTCCCAAGAGTTAGAAACTTACCGAATAGAGTTTTATGCAAAGATGATACTGGTGAGATAGATTGCGTTTTTTTTAACAGTTATGAGGGTTATATCAAAAAAATATTACCTATTGGCAAAGAGGTTACGATTAGTGGAAAAATTAAATATTTTAAAAACAAATATCAATTAACAAATCCAAAATATATTTCAGAGGACTCTTCAATAATTAAACAAAAGCACAATAGTTATTCATTGACTGAAGGTATCAGTGAAAAAGTTTATAATAAGATAATTTTACAAATAATAAATAATTTACCTGAAATTGAAGAATGGCATTCAAAAGATATATTGAAAAAATTCAACAATATAGGTTGGAATGACTCTATCAAAAAATTACATGAACCAGAAAATATTGGTAAATTTAAAGAAAATTTTTACCAAAGACTTGCTTATGATGAAATTTTCTCCACATTTTTGGTAAACTCAGAAATAAGAAAAAAAATAAAAAAAATAAAAAAAACAAAAAAAAATTTTAATATTAATAAACAAAATGAAATTATATCTAAGCTTAATTTTTCATTAACAAAAGACCAAAATAAAACATTAAGTGAAATAAATAAAGATTTATGTTCTGAAAAAAAAATGTTTAGGTTACTTCAGGGTGATGTAGGAAGTGGAAAAACAATAGTATCTTTGCTTTCTGCATTTAACACAATTAATTCAGGGTTTCAGGTAGCAGTAATGGCACCAACTGAAATATTAGCTAGACAGCATTTTCTTTTAGCTAAAAAACTATTTTCCAGAAATATTAAGATTGAATTAATTTCAGGAAAATCTTCTTATAAAGATAAGAAAGTAATTCTCAATAAATTATCTAATAAACAAATTGATATAATTTTTGGAACACATGCTCTTTTTCAAAAAAAAGTGGAATTTAAAAAACTTGGATTAATAATAATAGATGAACAACATAAATTTGGAGTAAATCAAAGGAAGAAGTTATCTGATAAAGCCGGAAAAGATTGTGATGTTCTTTTGATGACTGCTACACCAATTCCACGTACTTTAACAATGACAATTTATGGTGATATGGATCTTTCAATTATTCGTGAAAAACCGAATATTCGTAAACCAGTTAAAACCTACAGTAAACCTGAAAATAAAATTGATGATGTAATAAAATTTATAAAAAAAGAAATCAAAATGGGTAATCAAATATTTTGGGTGTGCCCTTTAATTGAAGAGTCCAAAAAACTTGATCATTCTTCTGCAGTTAAAAAATCAGAATACTTAAATGAGTTATTTCCTAAACAAGTTTTTCTCCTTCACGGTAAAACCGCAATAGAAGAAAAAGAAATGATCTTAAACAAATTCTTAAAAAATGAATTTAAGATTTTGGTTTCGACTACTATAATTGAAGTCGGTATAGATTTTCCAAACGCAAATGTAATAATTATTGAAAATGCTAATAAATTTGGTTTATCTCAACTGCATCAGCTAAGAGGTAGAGTTGGAAGAGGTAGTAAAGAGTCTTCATGCATTTTAATGTTTAAGTCAAATTTAAGTGATAATGCAAAAAAAAGAATAAGTATACTTAAAGACTCTAATGATGGTTTTAAAATATCAGAGGAAGATATGAAATTGAGAGGATTTGGAGACATTTTAGGCTTTAAACAAAGTGGAATAAAAAACTTTAAGTTAGCTGACCCTGTTCATAATCATGATCTTTTTATTTTAGCTGAAAAAGAAATTAAAAGAATTCAAAATAACAATGAAGATATAAGTAAATTTAAACCATTAATTAAATTATATGATAGAGCTGATATAATTAATGATATTGCTTAACTCTTACCCGTGGATGTTCCTGCAGATACAATAAATTTAGAAGCTTCCTCAAAAGTCATATTAAGATATATAACCTCCTCGATTGGGAACATAAGTAAGAAACCACTTGTAGGGTTTGGTGTTGTTGGAACAAAAACGTTAATCAATTTTTTGTTTGTTTTCTCAGCCATCTCACCTTTATTTTCTTTTGTTGCAAAACCAACTGCCCAAACACCTTTTCTAGGATACTCAACCAAAACAACACTTTTTTTATCGTTCTGGTCTTTGTTAGAGAATGTTTCTGTCATTTGAACTATTGCAGAGTAAATTGTTCTTAAAACTGGGATTCTTTTGAATAGGTCGTCGATAAGTTTAAGAATTCGTTTACCCAAAAAAGATAGAGACAAACCTCCAACGATGGTAATAAAAATTACTGAAAGTATTATTTCTAATCCAGGAATTTCAAATGGTAGATAACTATTTGGATTTATATTTTCTGGAATTACTTTAGATGAAATTCCAATTAATATTTTACTTAGATATAAAGTGAAACCAATAGGTATTAAAACTACAACACCAGTAATAAAATAATTTCTAAGAATTAAACTAATTGATTTTTTTTTCTTTTGTTTTGCCATTATCTAAAACTCGAAAATATCACAAAAGCTATTGCTATTATGAATAATATTAATAATATTTTATTATTTAGATTCATTATTATATATAATATCAATGTCTTACAAAATGAATAGAAGAAAATTTTTAACTTATGTTGGTTGTGGTTGCTGTGGTTTTGTAATTAACTCTTGTACTACCGCTCCTATTACAGATAGAAAACAATTAAAGCTGATTCCAGAAGCAAAATTAAATGCTCAGGCTGCTCAAATTTATGAAAAAGTAAAAGAAAAAGAAAAATTAATCAAAGATACAAAATCCATTAATGAAATAAAAGAAATTGGAAAAAAAATGGAAAATGCAATATCAATTTATTTTGATAAATCAAATCTACCAGATCCAACTGCTAATTTTAAGTGGGAATATATCTTAATAGATAATGATAAAGTCAAAAATGCTTGGTGTATGCCAGGCGGTAAAATTGCCTTTTATAGTGGTATGCTTAAAATTACAAAAAATACAAATGGTTTAGCGGCTGTTATGGGTCATGAGATTGCTCATGCTGTAGCAAAACACTCTGTTGAAAGAGCAAGTCGTGGAGTTCTAGTACAAACAGGCACTACTCTTATCGATATTTTTAGTGGAGGAGCTTTAAGTCAAATTAATAGGTCAACTGGTATGGACACTGTCGGTCTAATATCTTCGATTGGTATAATGAATCCATTCAATAGAAAACAGGAAAGTGAAGCTGATTATCTAGGTATGATTTTTTCTTCTTTATCTGGTTATGATATTAGAGAAACTGAAAAAATATGGGAGAGAATGAAAGAAGCGAATAAAGGTAAAGAACCTCCTCAATTTATGAGCACTCATCCTTCATCTGATAGCAGAATCAGAAATATACAAACTTGGTTAAACGAAATAATTATAAAATACCCACCAGTTTCATAAAATTCGATTAACAAAATAGCGTATTTACTAATCTAAAATCAAATCTTTACAAATTTTATTATTTTTTTTTAAGTGATAAATTTTATAAAAAGCTTTTTCCAAAGATAAAGTGTATAATCCTGAATTGAATGCCTTTTTTTTTAAAAAATTTTCTTTAAGTTTTTTTTTAATACTATCTAATTTTTTTTTATTTTGACCTAGTTCAATAGCTAACCTTTTATAATCTGATAAATTTTTAGTGATAAACTCTTGTAAATCTGCTTCCATAAGTAAGCTAGAACAAACATTATTTGCAAATGTTTCAGATTTATATGTAACTATAGGAACTCCTGATATTAAAGATGCATAACCTGTGGAATGAGCAGAATAAGGAAATGTGTCCAAAAAGATATCAGCTAGACTATGTTTTTCTAAATAATCTTCATATTTTTTTGATCTATCGGTAAAAAATATTTTATTAGAGTTTAAACCCATTTTTTTGGCATAGTTTATAATATTTAATTTTGTTTGATCATTTGAAATATTTAACCAAAGAATGCTATTTTCAACTTCGTTTATAATATTGATCCATATATCAAAAATTTCAGGTGTGATTTTATAGCTTTTGTTAAAACAACAATAAATAACAGCATTATTTGGAATACCAAAATCTTTCCTTTTTAATTTGTTTTCTGAAATTTTTTGTGTGTCATCTCCAGGCATAAAAGTATTTGGCATATATATAATCTTTTCAGTATAAAACTTCCTACAAGAGTCTGGTATCACATTTTTATCAGCAATTAGATAATCCATATTATTTAAACCTGTTGAACCGGCAAACCCTAAATAGGAAACCTGAATTGGAGCACATCTTTCATTAAATATTTGATATTTATTAGAATAGGTATAACCAGCTAAATCTATAGCAATGTCTACTTTTTGAGTTTTTATTAATTTTAAAATATCTTTTATGGACAATTGGTTTATGTCAAAAAATTTATCAAAATAAGTTTTCATTTCATAAAGTTTTTCATCTTGTTTTGAGTTTAGATAAAAACCAATAATTTCAAATTTCTTTTTATCGTGTAATTTTAAAATTTGTTTAAATTGATTGGATACAGCATGTTCGCAAAAGTCTGGGGAAAAATAACCTAAAGTAATTTTTTTTTTATCAATCAAATTTTGATTATTAAATTCTTTATTATCAATAAATAACATTGTGTTATCTTTTAATAATTTAGGTGAGTCTATTACTGATAAAGCTTGCCAGGGAGTTATTGTTTTTTTGTTTTGCGTTATGTCTTTCTCAATATTTTTTTTGGTTTCATTGTAATTAACCCAGTCACACAAATGATTTTTCATAAATTGCAATTGACCTTTTAAATATGGATAGTCTGGATTCATCTTAAGAGCTTTTAAAAATGTTTTTTCTGCCATTTGAATATCACCAATTTCTCTATAACAAATACCTAGTGAGTAATAAGCCTCTATATTATTTGGTTGAAGTTCTATATAAGACTTAAAAAATTGTATAGACTCTTTTTTTTTATTTAATAAATTAAGAATAATTGCCATATTAAAAAAAGTATTAGGAAATTTATTGTTTAAATCCATAGATTTATTAAAATACGATAAAGCTTTATCCCAATTTTGTTTTTGCATAAACAGATATCCAATTCTAAAATGTACTATAAAATTTTTTGGCCGAAGTTCTGAAGCTTTTATAAAATATTTTAAGGCTTCGTCATGATTTTTTTTTTTTAAATATGAGTCTCCTAAATTATAGATTGGATCAAAATAAGAGCTATTAATTTTTATAGCATTAAACCAACATTCTCTTGCTTCAATTACTCGATCTAAATTTGCAAGTATTACACCTTTTAAATTAACATTTTGTTCCAAATTTGGATTTTTAATTAATATTTTTTCAATGCTAATAAGCGCTTTTTTATAATTTTTTTTTTTTAAATCCTCTTTAACATCGTCAATATTCATATTTAATAATATAGATCTGAACCCTTAACCTACACCTTTTATAAAAGATATTTAAGAGATAAAAGTATAGAAACTTTATGCCATTAAACGAAAAATTTAATGGTGAGCCGTGATGGACTCGAACCATCGACCCATTCCTTAAAAGGGAATTGCTCTACCAACTGAGCTAACGGCCCGTATTCACTTGGAATGAAGTCTATATATAGAATAATCTAAATATTTCAAACACGAATTTAAAAAAAAAACTGAACTATTTACAACTTATCTATGTATTTATCATGAAAAGTATCAAATGTGTCATTTTGGATATTTTCTCTAATCGATCTCATTAATTCTTGATAGAAATTTATATTGTGTAATGTCAACAACATTGATCCAAGAATCTCATTTGTATTAAACAAGTGATTTAGATAATTTTTAGAATATTTATTCAAATTTAGATTTTTACACTCTGGATCTAGGGGAGTATTATCATTTTGGTATTTATTATTTTTAATATTTACTCTTCCCTGCCAAGTAAAAGCAAGTCCAGTTCTACCTGATCTTGTTGGAAGAACACAATCGAACATATCAACACCTCTTTTGACAGCGCCCAAGATATCATTTGGAGTACCTACACCCATTAAATAGTGAGGTTTATCATCGGGTAAATGTTCCTTAATGTCGTCTAAAACAGTGAACATTTCATCTTGAGTTTCTCCTACAGCTAGACCACCTAATGCATAACCATCAAATCCAATTTCCAAAAGTCCTTTTAGGGATTTTTGTCTCAAATCTTTAAATAAACCTCCTTGTACAATACCAAATAAAGCTTTGTGAGGATTATGCCCAAAAGCTTTCTTAGATCTTTCAGCCCAATACAAAGACAGATTCATAGATTTATCTATAGTTTGGTAGTCATTTGTTTTTTTTGGACACTCATCCATAACCATTACAATATCGGAATTAAGTCCTAATTGAATTTTAATACTTTCCTCTGGACTAAGATAAAATTTTTTTCCATCAATATGAGAATTAAAAATTGCCCCTTTTTCCTTATCTATTTTGTTCAGTTTTGATAAAGACATGACTTGAAAGCCACCAGAGTCTGTAAGAATTGGTAAATCACAATTCATAAATTTGTGAAGTCCACCTGCATCTTCAATTCTTTTAACACCTGGTCGTATCATTAAATGATAAGTATTAGATAGAATAATTTGAGAACCAGTTTTTTTTATGTCATCTATTGTACAAGCTTTTACTGTAGCTTGAGTTCCCACAGGCATAAAAACTGGTGTTTCAATTTTACCTCTGTGAGTCTCAATTAAACCGCGTCTTGCAAATTTATTTTTTTTTAAAACTTTAAATTCAAATTTTTTCAATTGAAATTAGAATATTATAAAGATTTGAAACTAATAATTTTATCAGGATCTGTTACTGCACCATTATTATTTTCATCACCCCTTTTGATCTTATCAACAAATTCCATTCCTTCGATAACTTTTCCAAAAACAGTATATTGATTATCAAGAAATGGTGCTGGTTTAAAACATATAAAAAATTGACTATTTGCACTATTAGGGTCTGATGATCTAGCCATAGACAATGTACCTCGATCATGAGGAAGATTACTAAATTCTTGTTTAAGGTCAGGTAAATCTGATCCACCCATTCCAGCTCTCCTTAAGTCAAAATCATCTGAATTTGAGTTACCAAATTTAACATCACCTGTTTGTGCCATAAAGCCATCAATAACTCTATGAAACACCACATTGTCATACTTACCAGCATCAGCCAATTCTTTTATTCTTTTGACATGATTGGGTGCTGTATCTGAAAATAGTTCTATCTTTACATCACCATCTTTTAATTTTAAAATCATTATATTCTCCTCTGTTAACGATTGATTAATTGTAAATAAAAAAATAATTAATATCTTTATAAAAAGTTTACTCATATTTATCTTTTAAAGCTTTAATAGTACTTTTAGTTGTAAATTTTTTTATATCTCCATTAAGTTTAATGATTTCTTTAACAAACTTTGAGGAAATAATTTGATTTTCTACATCTGACATTAAAAATAAAGTTTCAATATTATTATTCAATTTTCTATTCATACCAGCTAGTTGGAACTCGTATTCAAAATCTGATACTGCTCTCAAACCTCTCAATATAATATTTGATTTGTATTTTTTACAAAGGCTAGTTGTTAATGATTTAAATGAAATCAAAGTTATTTTTTTTTTATTCATTTTTAGATCTTTAAAAAGAGCATTTCTTACAATCTCTAATCTTTCCTCAGCATCAAAAAGATAATCTTTATTTTCACCATCTGATACGGCCACAACAATTTTATCAAATAATTTTAATGCCTTTTTTATTACATCAATATGACCAAAAGTAATTGGATCAAAAGTTCCTGGATAGATAGCTGTCTTAGACATTATATTAAATTATCATCAATTTTAATTGCTGAAACAACTTTTTCATCGCCAGATAACTTAATTATTCTTACTCCTTGTGTGTTTCTTCCAGCTGTTCTGATTTCTTTAACAGCTAACCTTATCACTCTACCCTTATTTGTAGAAATCATTATTTCGTCTCCCTCATATACAGGAAACGATGATGCAATATTCCCATTTCTTGGTGAATTAATTATTCCAATAATTCCTTTACCACCTCTATTTGTTGTTCTGTAGTCATAATGCGAGGTTTTTTTGCCAAAACCATTTTCACTAATAGATAAAATAAATTTTTGTTTCGCCGCTAATTCAGACTTATCATCTTTTGTATTTTTTCCATTTTTCTTTAACTTATTATTATCAATAATTGATAAGGAGACTATTTCATCATTAGATGCTAATTCAATTCCCTTTATACCTTTTGACGATCTTCCCTTGAATATTCTTAACTTTTTAGACTCAAATCTAATACACTTTCCAAATTTTGTACTTAAAATTATATCTTGATCATCTTTACAAATTTTAACTCCAATTATTTTATCATTAGTATCTAGCTTCATTGCTATTTTTCCTGATGTATTAATCGAAGCGAAATCTTCTAAACTGTTTTTTCTAACTTTGCCTTGTGAGGTTGCAAAAACTATCTGATATTTACTTGAATCTTCATCACTTTCAGGAAACGGCATAATTGAACTTATTGATTGATGATTTTTAAGTGGCAAAATATTAAATAAAGATTTGCCTTTTGATGATGCTGAACCTTCAGGTATTTTCCATGCTTTTACTTTATAAACAAGACCTTCAGTAGAAAAAAATAGAACAGAAGTATGAGTATTAACTGATAGAGTTTGAACTACAGAGTCTTCATTTCTAGTTGTGATACCAGTTTTACCTTTACCTCCTCTTTTTTGAATCTTTACAGTTTTAAGTGATCCTCTTTTTATATAGCCTTGTAAGGTAACAGTTATAAGAACAGTTTCTTTTTGTATTGTTTCTTCAATGTCGTAATTAAGTACTGCATCAATGATTTTTGTTCTTCTTGGTGTTGCATATTTTTCTTTTATTTCTTTAAGTTCATTGCTGATTACTTTTAATAATTCTTTTTTTGAAGATATAATTTTTTTTAATGAAAAAATTAACTCAGATAGTTTTTTTATTTCGACTTCTATTTCATTAATACCAAGTGCTGTCAATTTTTGTAATCTTAATTCTAATATAGCTTCAACTTGCACTACTGATAAATTATATAAACCTTTTGAATTTTTGGTCTCTATCAATGAAACCATTTTTTTTGATTTATTAATTTTCCATTTAGTATTTAATAAAGATTTTTTTGCATCATCTGGAGTTTTTGAACCTCTTATAATCTTTATTACTTTATCTAAATTCTCAACGGATACTGATAGACCAATTAAGATATGCGCTCTATCCTCTGCTTTATTAAGATCAAATTTTGTTTTCTTGAGTACAACATCTTCTCTAAATTTTAAAAAATTCTCTAAAAATTCTTTAAGATTACAAGTCTTTGGCTTACCATCTACAATTGCAAGAGTATTAAACCCAAATGAACTTTCTATTTGAGTGTTCTTGTATAATTGTCTTTTAACAGTCTCAGGTTCAACGCCTGTTCTTAAATCTATAGAGACTCTTATACCTTCTCTGTTGGACTCATCTCTTATATCTCTAATACCCTCTATTTTCTTTTCTCTAACTAATTGGGCTATTCTCTCATTCAACACAGATTTATTAACTTGATAAGGAATAGAATTTATAACTAATCTATCTCTACCATTTTTAAGAGTTTCGTTTGATATTTCACCTCTAATTTTAAAAGAGCCTCTACCTTTGTTATAACCCTGTTTAATAATATCTTTACCAATAATTACACCACCTGTGGGAAAATCAGGTCCAGGTATGTGCTTCATTAAATCTTTAATCTTAATATCTTTATTATCAATTAAAGCTAATGTACCATTAATAATCTCTCCTAAATTATGAGGTGGAATACTTGTTGCCATACCAACAGCAATACCCCCTGCTCCATTTACTAATAAATTTGGAAATTGCGCAGGCAATACAGATGGTTCTTTTTCTGTTTCATCATAATTACTTTTAAAATCAATTGTATTTTTTTCTATATCATCGATTAAAAATTGTGAGACTTTTGATAATCTCGTTTCTGTGTATCTCATAGCGGCTGCTGGATCACCATCTATAGATCCAAAATTTCCTTGACCATCTACGAGAGGTAAGCTCATTGAAAAATCTTGGACCATACGAACTAGAGCGTCATAGACTGATTGATCACCATGCGGATGATATTTACCAATTACATCTCCAACTATTCTTGCAGATTTTCTAAATTGTTTCGACCAATCATAACCACCCTTATACATTGCATATAATATTCTTCTATGTACAGGTTTTAAGCCATCTCTAACATCTGGTAGAGCTCTACTAACAATGACACTCATTGCATACGATAGATAAGATGAACTCATCTCATCATGCATTGAAATTAGTTTTATGTTTTTATCTTTAGAAACTTCGTTTTTTTCCATAATGATTAGAATGGAATATCGTCGTCCATATCATTTTGTACTTGAGATAAATCCTCAGTATTATTTGATGCTTGTGAATTATCATTGGCTATACCACCACCTGAATTTCCGCCTCCAAGCATAGTTAGAGATGAATTATAACCTTGTATAACTACTTCAGTTGAATATTTGTCTTGTCCCGATTGTTCATCCTTCCATTTTCTTGTTGAAATTTGACCCTCAACATAAACTTGAGCACCTTTTTTGAGATATTGTTGAACAACATTTACTAAACCCTCATTAAATACAACTATACGGTGCCATTCAGTTTTTTCTTTTTTTTCACCTGTATTTTTATCTTTCCATGATTGGCTTGTTGCAAGACTTAATCTCGCAACGCTTTTTCCATTAACCATTTGCTTGATTTCAGGATCTGCGCCTAAACGACCAATTAAAAGTACTTTATTTAAACTTCCAGCCATAATATTTTAATATTTATTTTATTAGTTAATTAATTTATATCACAATTTTACTCTGAATATTAATTTTATTAGGCCAAAGCAACAAAAATTATGATTAAAAAGATAGTTATAAAGGGTGCAAAAGAACATAATTTAAAAAATATATCTTTAGAAATTCCAAAGGATAAATTTATTGTAATTACCGGACTATCTGGGTCAGGAAAATCTTCATTAGCTTTCGATACAATTTATGCAGAAGGTCAAAGAAGATATGTCGAAAGTTTATCCGCGTATGCGAGACAATTTTTAGATAAAATGAAAAAGCCAAATGTAGATCTTATTGAGGGATTAAGTCCTGCGATATCAATAGAGCAAAAAAATACATCAAAGAATCCTAGATCGACAGTTGCAACAGTAACCGAGATTTATGATTATATGAGGGTGTTATATGCTAGAGCTGGTATTCCATATTCACCTTTCACTGGTAAACCAATAGAGTCACAAACAGTTAGTCAAATTGTAGATAAAATTAGAAAATTACCAAAAAAATCAACTATTTATCTTTATGCTCCTGTAGTTAGAGGAAGAAAAGGTGAATATAGAAAAGAGATTTTAAATTATAAAAAAAGAGGTTTTAGAAAAATCAAAATTGATGATATTTTATATGATATTGAAAAAGTTCCAGAGTTAAATAAGAAAATTAAACATGATATTTCAATACTTGTTGATAGAATAGTTCTTAACTCGTCTTTAGGAAATCGACTTGCAGAAGGTATAGAGACTTCAATACAGCTAGCTAATGGTCTTTTGTTTGTTGAATATGAAGATGAAACCTTACCAAAAAAATTCAGAAAAATAGAAAAGTTAATTTTTTCGACAAAATTTGCATGTCCTGAAAGTGGATTTACCATAGAAGAAATTGAACCAAGATTATTTTCTTTCAATAGTCCATTTGGTGCTTGTGAGGAATGTGAGGGTATCGGAATAAAGCTTAATGTTGACCCAAATTTAGTTATACCAAATGAGAAAAAAAGTATCGTTGATGGTGCGATCGAACCATGGGCAAAAACAACAACATTATATTATGCTCAAACATTAAGTTCTTTAGCTAAGCATTATGGATTTTCTCTAGAAGAAAAATGGTCAAAATTACCAAAAAAAATTAAAGATATTATCCTTTATGGGTCTGATGATGAGGAAATAAAATTTACATATGACGATGGTTACGAGAAATATTCACATAAAAAAACTTTTGAAGGTGTAATTAACAACTTAGAAAGAAGATACCTAGAGACAGATAGTGATTGGAAAAGAGAAGAAATTGCTCAATATCAATCAGATACCAAGTGTGAAAGGTGTAATGGTCATAGATTAAAAGATGAAGCATTATGTGTAAAAATTGATGGTCTTCACATCAGTGAGGTTACAGAAAAATCAATTTCAGATGCTGCAATATGGTTTGATAATTTAAAGAACAATTTAGACAAAAGACAAGTTAAAATCGCAGAACATATTTTAAAAGAAATTAACGAAAGATTAAATTTTTTACTAAATGTTGGTCTTGATTATCTAACTCTCTCGAGAGAGTCTGGAACTTTATCTGGTGGGGAAGCACAAAGAATAAGATTAGCATCACAAATCGGTTCTGGGTTAACAGGTGTTTTATATGTTTTAGATGAACCATCAATAGGTCTTCATCAAAAAGACAATGTTAAACTTATCAATGCTTTAAAAAGATTAAGAGATTTGGGCAATACAGTTATTGTAGTTGAACATGATACTGAAACAATGGAGAATGCAGATCATATAATTGATCTTGGGCCAGAAGCTGGTAACAAAGGTGGTGAAGTTGTTGCTGCAGGTTCAATAAAAGAAATAAGTCAAAATCAAAATAGCATAACTGGAAAATATCTATCAAACAAATTCAAAATAAATGTACCATCAAAAAGAAGATTAGCTAAGAATGGAAGATTTTTAGAAATTACAGGTGCAACCGGAAATAATCTTAATAATGTAAACTTAAAAATTCCACTAGGAAGCTTAACTTGTGTAACAGGGGTATCAGGTAGCGGAAAATCTACTCTTGTATTACAGACTCTGTACAACGCTTTAAATCTTACACTAAATAATAACAAATCAAGAAAAATTCCAAAACCCTTTAAAGGTTTTAAGGGAACAGAATTAGTAGATAAGATAATCGATATTGACCAATCACCTATCGGAAGAACTCCTAGATCTAATCCAGCAACCTATACAGGTGCTTTTGGTCCTATAAGAGATTGGTTTACTGGATTACCTGAGTCAAAGTCTAGAGGTTATAAACCTGGGAGATTTTCATTTAATGTTAAAGGTGGTAGATGTGAAGCGTGTGAAGGAGATGGGGTCATTACTTATGAAATGCACTTTTTGCCAGATGTTTATATTCAATGTGATGAATGTAAAGGCACAAGATACAACAGAGAAACTCTAGAAATTAAGTTTAAAGATAAAAGTATTGCTGATGTTTTGAATATGACTGTAGATGAGGGATGTGAATATTTTGAAAATATATCTAATATCAAAACAAAATTACTAACCTTAAAAAAGGTTGGTTTGGGGTATATTAAAATTGGCCAGCAAGCTACAACTCTATCGGGTGGTGAAGCTCAAAGAATTAAGTTAGCTAAAGAGTTATCAAAAAGATCTACAGGAAGAACAATGTACATACTAGATGAACCAACTACTGGTTTACATCAACATGATATAAAAAAATTACTTGAAATTCTCCATACATTTGTAGCTCTGGGAAATACAGTTGTTGTGATTGAACACAATTTAGATGTAATAAAAACAGCTGATTATATTGTTGATATGGGCCCAGAAGGTGGTGTCAAAGGTGGAAAAATTATCGCAGAGGGAAAGCCAGAGGAAATTTGTAAAATTAATGAAAGTTATACTGGAAAATTTTTGAAACCACTTTTAAACTAAGAAAAAATCATTGTTAAACTTAATCAAAATCAGTATATTTAGATATGGATAAATTATTAGCTTCTCTACCAAGAACAATACACGCTTCGCTAGCCTTAGCTGTGATTGTTTTTTTTGGATTATTCTATCAAAATGACGGATTTAGTTTTGATAGACTATTCTGGTCATGGTTGACGAGATTTTTTCACGTCGTAGTAGCTATAATGTGGATTGGTCTTTTGTGGTACTTTAATTTTGTACAGATTCCAAACATGGGTAAAATTCCAGATGAACAAAAACCAGCAATAGGAAAAGTTATTGCTCCAGCTGCTCTTTTTTATTTTAGATGGGCAGCAGCACTTACAATTTTATCAGGTTTTATACTAGCATGGTTAAATGGATATCTTCACGATGCTATGACTTTTAGTATAGGCTCAGGGGTGCCAAAACATACTGCTATTGGAATCGGGATGTGGTTGGGCGTTATTATGGCTTTTAACGTATGGTTTGTAATTTGGCCTAATCAGAAAAAAGCGTTAGGTATAGTAGAATGCGAACCTGAGGTAAAAGCAAAATCAGCTAAAACAGCAATGTTGTTTTCAAGAACAAATACTTTATTATCCTTACCAATGCTACTTTCAATGGTGGCTGCTCAAAATTTATATTAGTTTTTATCTTCTCTTAGGACTGTTTTTTGAGATACATTGAGTCTTACTAGTACTGTATTTGCAATATAAATCGATGAATAAGTACCAAAGATTACTCCGAAAATCATAGCTAAAGAGAAACCTTTTAAAACTTCACCACCAAAAAAGAATATTGAGAGTAAGGCTAATAAAGTTGTTACAGAAGTAATCAAAGTTCGAGATAAAGTTTCATTTATAGAGATATTTGTTAATTCAAAAATTTTTATATCTGAATATTTTCTCAAGTTCTCTCTAACTCTATCAAAAATAACAACTGTATCGTTCATTGAATAACCAACTATTGTTAGTACTGCTGCAATTATTGAAAGATTAATCTCAAGACCTAGTAAAGAAAAGAGGCCAAGTGTAACAATGACGTCATGAAATAAAGCTACTATAGCACCTAAGCTAAATTGCCATTCAAATCTTATCCAAATATAGACAAGCATCAAAAACAAAGCTACAGATATTGCAATAACACCTGATCTTAATAATTCGGCACTAACTTTAGGGCCAACATTTTCTACTCGTCTGAAATTGAAGTTATTCCCGAATGATTTATCTAAATTCTTTTTAATTTCTTCAATTATGTTTTTATTTTCATTGTTTTCAAACTTAATTAAAAAATCAGTCTCATTGCCGAAGTTTTTAACAGATACATCGCCCAAATTCATTTGATTTAAATTATCTCTTAATGAAGAAACATTAATTTTAGTATCTGTAGACCTTAATTCAATGAGAGTTCCACCTTTAAAATCTATTCCAAAATTTAAACCTTTAAATGTAAGTAACAATAAAGAAGCAATTACTAAAGATACTGAAAGAATATTAAATTTATTGTAATATTTGTTAAAGGCAATCATCTAAATCAGTCCCTCTTTTTCTTTATTTTTTGATACGTACAAAACGGTTAATAATCTAGCTATAAAATAAACAGTGAAAAGTGTTGTAAATATTCCAATTCCAAGTGTTAATGAAAATCCTTTAATTGGACCTGATCCCATAAAAAATAAAATGATCGCTGCTAATAAAGTAGTAATATTCGCATCTAATATAGCAGTTCTAGATTTTGTGTAACCACTGTCAAATGCTATTAAATTATTTTTTTCACCCTTTAACTCCTCTTTAATTCTCTCAAAAATTAGAACATTTGCATCAACAGCCATACCCACCGTAAGAATTATTCCTGCTATACCAGGTAGAGTTAAAGTAGCTTCAAAAATGGTTAGTATTCCAATTAATATAAAAAGATTTAATATTAAAGCGATATTAGTGATAATTCCAAAAATTTTATATTTAACGAAAATATAAAGTATGACCAGTATAAAACCAATTAATAAAGCAATCATACCTGCGTTTATAGAGTCCTGTCCTAAATCTGGACCAACAGTTCTTTCTTCAATAATATTTAATGGAGCAGGCAACGCACCTGATCTTAAAAGCAAAGCAAGATCTGTTGCTGATTGAAATGTAAATCCTCCACTAATTTGACCAGACCCAGTTGCAATAGTATCTCTGATAACTGGAGCACTAATAACTTTTCCATCCAAAACGATAGCCAATCTTTTACCAACGCCATTTAATGTGGCTTTACCGAATCTTTTTGCTCCTACCCTATCAAGAGAAAAAGTCACAACAGTCTCATTGTTTTCTGTATCCATTCTTGGTTGAGCATCTAGAAGATTTTCACCACTTAGTATAATTCTTTTACTAACCATTGCTTCCTCGGTACCATCTTCAAATTCTAATTTTTCTGCTCCAAATGAACCTTCGGTATTATTCGTAACAAATCTAAATGTTAAATTTGCAGTTTTTCCGAGTAAAGATTTTATTCTCATCGGATCATCTAAACCTGGTAACTCAACTAATATTCTGTCATTACCTCTTTTTAAAATATTGGGTTCATTTGTACCGATTTCATCTATTCTTCTTCTAACTATTTCTAGCGCTTGATCTTGAGATGAGGTTTTTAGATTAACAATTCCTTGCTTAGAGAAAGAAACCTTAAAAAAATTTTCGTCTTCAACTATATCCAATTGATGTGATTTAAATCTTTGATAATAAGGATTTAATTCACTTTCTTCTGATGTAAATTCATCCAATATAGCCTGTTTTGAATTTTCATCCGAAGTAAATACAAGGGTCTGATTTAAAAGTTGAAAATTAGTAATTCTGATATTTTTTTCTTTAAAATAATTTCTTATCGTAACTGTTAAATTTTGAAGTTTTTGTTCAATTACTGGATCATTATCAATTTCCAGTAAAAGATAAGAACCACCTTGTAGATCTAAACCTAAATTAATTTTTTTATTAAATATTTTATTTTCAAAATTAAAAAGGTTAGAGATAGCAAATAAAATAAAAAGTAAGGAAATTAAAGTAATAAAAATAATTCTTAATTTTGAAAAATATAACACTTTAAATTCAAAAAAATTATTTTTTTACTTCTTGAGAGTTCATTAAACTTTGAACACCAGTACCTCTAATCACCTCAACCGTTACATTGTCGGCAATCTCTACTTCAATTTTATCATTATCTACAACTCTTGAAATCGTTCCTGTAATGCCACCAGAAGTTACAATTTTGTCACCTTTTTTTAAACTCTCAACCATAGCTTTATGTTCTTTAACTTTTTTTTGCTGAGGTCTTATTAAGAAAAAATAAAAAATAACAAAAATTAAAATTAATGGTATAAATTGTCCTATTCCTGCGCTATCCATAAAACTCCTTAATTAAAATTGATTATTTATACTATCTAAAAGGTTAAAACAACTTTATTTGACGGAAATTTTTTCCAAATTGTCCATATACGGTCTTAAAACTTTTGGAATTATTATGGAACCATCTTTTTGTTGATAATTTTCTAAAACTGCTATTAAAGTTCTACCTATAGCTAAACCACTCCCGTTTAAAGTACCAACGTAAAGAGTCTCTTTTTTCTGATTCTTATATCTTGCTTTCATTCTCACAGCTTGAAAAGTTGAACAAGATGAACAAGAGGAAATTTCTCTATATTTTTTCTCTGAAGGTAACCAAACCTCAATGTCATAAGTTTTTTCAGCACTAAATCCCATGTCACCACTACATAGGATCATTTTTCTGTATGGTAATTCTAATAAATCTAAAATTGATGTTGCACATTTCGTCATTCTTTCAAGTTCTTCATGGCATTTTTCCTGTTCGACGATACTTACCATTTCAACTTTGTAAAACTGATGCTGTCTAATCATACCTTTTGTATCTTTACCATAACTACCCGCCTCTTTTCTGAAGCATGGTGTAGATGCAACAAATCTCATTGGTAGATCTTTTTGATTAATTATCTTATCTTTAACAATATTAGTTAAAATCACTTCTGCAGTAGGAATCAAAAACTTTCTTTCCCCATTATCATCTAGTTTGATTTCAAATTGATCATTTTCAAATTTAGGAAGTTGACCTGTACCAAACATTGTACTTTCAGAGGCGAATAAAGGTGGAGAAATTTCTTCATAACCATTTTTTAATATATGCGTATCTAACATAAAATTTGAAATAGCTCTTTCTAGTAACGCTAGTTTATTTTTAACAAATACAAACCGTGAGCCTGTAGTTTTTGTGGCAAGATCAAAATCAAGCATTCCAAGTTTTTCACCTAATTCATAATGTGATAAGGGTTTAAAATCAAAATTTGGTATTTGACCTGATTTCATTATTTCTTCGTTATCATTTTCATCTTTTCCACTAGGAACATCTTTATGAGGAATATTTGGGATAAATGATAAAATTTTATCTAGTTGGTCTTTTATTATTTTTTGCTGTTTTGATATTTCCTCTATTTCATTTGAAATATCTTTTGATTTTTTAAATAATTTTTCATCTTTAGATTTTGAAATTTCTTTCTTTTCATTTTCTAAAGACTCTTTTTTTTGAATAAAATTTCTATTTTTAATATCTAAATCTTTAAGTTCATTAAAATCTATCTTAAGAAATCTACCTTTCAGAGCGTTTTTAAAATCATCAAAATTTTTTCTTATTTCCTTTAAGTTATGCATTAGAATCTTTAAATTTCTTATCCTCTATAAACTTTACAGAAAAAATTGATAATTCATATAAAATTAATAATGGAATCGCTAAACCAATTTGGGTTATAGGATCAGGTGGTGTTAATAACGCTGCTGCTGCAAAAATTATAACTACAACGTATTTTCTTCTTTTCTTTAAAAATTCAGAATCAACAACACCAATTCTTGCTAGTAAACTTAAGACCACAGGTAATTGAAAACTTATACCAAAAGCAAAAATAAGTTTCATCACTAGTGATAAATATTCATTTACCTTAGCCTCAAGTTGAATCGGTAAATTTGTAGATAAACCTGTGCTTTCAAATGATAAAAAAAATTTTATCGCTAAAGGCATTATCAAATAATAAACTAACATCCCTCCAAGAAAAAAAAGCACTGGAGTTAATATTAGATAAGGTAATATTGCATGCTTTTCATGTTTATATAAACCAGGTGCTATAAATTTCCAAATTTGCATTAGTATAAACGGGCAAGTGACAAAGAATGCTGTAAAGAAAGAAATTTTTAGATATGTTAAAAAAGTTTCCTGGAGAGCAGTAAATATTAATCGTCTATCAGTTCCATCATCTTTAACGGCTTGGGCGAAAGGGTCTACTAAAAAACCATATAAATGTTCTGCAAAAAAATAACATCCAACAAAAAAAACAATTAAAAAAATAAAACTATGTATAAGTCTTTTTCTTAATTCAGCTAAATGGCTTACAAAACCACCTTCTTTATCATTCTGACTCATGTTTTTTTTCTTCTTTTTTTTCTATTTTATCATTTTCAATATCAATATTAGAAACTTCATTTTGGACATTATTGATATAATTCTTAATTGTACCAATCCATGAGCCAACTTTTTTTAACATTATTGGGAAATCTTTTGGTCCAAGAACAACAATGGCTATTGCTACAATAATTAAAATCTCAAACCAACCAATAGTAGGCATGTGATTTAATCTTTTTTGTTATTATCTTGATTATCTTCGGAAATATTTTTAGGTTCGTTGTCATCAGTAACATCTGATGCCATACCTTTTTTGAAGCTCTTAATTCCTTTAGCAACATCTCCCATCAGACTTGAGATCTTACCTCTTCCAAAAAGTAACACTACAAGTATAACAACAATTGCTATCTGCCAAATTCCTATGCTCATAGAAAAGTTATATATCTTTTACACTCAATTTTAAAGTGACTTTTTTTAACCTAAATTATGAATTCTTATTTTTCTCCTCAGCGTCTAAAGTGCTGCTTAGCATTTCATCAATATTCGAATAAATATCCTCTTTTTTACCATCTTGTTTCTCTTTATAAAATTTACCAGTTCCAAAAATTGCATTATCAATATTTGTACTATCGATAAGACCAGCGGCACCCAATTCATCAACGGTGGGTAAATCGGATAACTTTTGAAGATTAAAATGACTTAAAAAATCATCAGTTGTAACATATTGAATTGGTTTTCCGGGGACATCTTTTCTACCACCTGGTTTTACCCAGTTTAACTCCATTAAAATTTCAAGAGTATTTGTACCAAATGCAACGCCTCTAATTTCTTCAATTTCAGCACGTGTCACTGGTTGATGATAAACAATGATTGCAAGTGTTTCAATTGCAGCTCTTGATAATTTTTTTTCAACAGTTTTTTCCTGTTTCATAATTTCAGAAAGATTCGGCGATGTTCTAAATGACCATTTTTTTGAGATACACACTAAATTAATACCTCGATTGGAATATTCATTTTGTAATTTTAATAAAATTTTTTCAACATTAGTTTTTTTTGAAATCTTATTTTCTATAGTTTCAATATCAAGTGGCTCAGCAGCTGCAAAAACTATTGCTTCAATTTCTTTTTCGATTGAGGATAATTTATTAGGAAAATCAATAACATTATCTTTTTTTGTAATTTTTTTATTCATTATTTTTCCTTAACAAAAATATCATCAAATAAATTTTCTTGTTTAATCTTTAAATTACCTTCTTTAACAAGTTCAAGTGACCCTGCAAATATACCTGCTGTACCAGTTTTTTTGTACTTTGTAACACTCTTAAAATTTTTAGGTATCAAGTCCTCCAATTTTTTCCAGTCAGTTAGTTTTCCAAAAAAATCTCTAATTGTCTTAATTCCCTCTTCAGTCGTAAAAACAGGAAGTTTAGGTATATTTATTTTTTGAAAATCTTTGGTCATAATAATTGTTGAATATGTTTTTAGTAATTCAAATAAATTTACTTTAATTTCACTATTGTAGATGGGTCTAATGCCTGCCCTAACACCTCTTGTTCTAATTTCACGCCCTAATCTTTTACGTTTTAACATTTGTTCTGATAATAATCTTATTAGTTCTAATTTTTTGAGTTGGAGTTTTAATTTTTCTGCTACTTCTTGAACTTTAAACTCTTCCTCAGGTGTTCCTGGTAAAAGAAGTTTAGATTTCAAATAAGCAAGCCATGTGGCCATAAGTAAATACTCAGAAGCGGACTCTAGATTTAGATTTTTTTGATTTGTTATAAAATCATGAAATTGATCTGCAAGTTTTGTAATAGAAATATTTTCTAAATTCACCTTTTGAGATTTTGCAAGGTCTAACAATATATCTAATGGGCCGTTATAATTTTCAATATCAACACTAAAAAGTGAGGAATCATTTTCTGTCATAAATAAATACTAGCTTATTATTTTATAAAATTGTGATGTTTTTTTTATTACAAATTTGCTTATGAAAGGTGAATTTTGAGCAACAATTTCCATCTCATTTTCTTTGGCATTACAATGTAAAACAAGATTACAACCAGCATTAAACGCATTGATTGTATTTTCTTTAATTTTACCTTTTAGACTTTTCATAGATATATCGTCAGAAATCAAAATATTCTTAAAACCTATTTTATTTCTTATTAATTTTATCATTTTTTTAGAATGCGTAACTGTATTTTTTAAATCGATCTTTTTGAATATGATGTGGGCTGTCATTGCAAAAAAAGAATTTTTTCTTTTGAAAGGAAAAAAATCATTTTTTAATAAGTAATCTAAATTTTTACTAATTATGGGTGTGAAATGGTGACTATCAACTTTTGCCAAACCATGTCCTGGTATATGTTTAATAACAGTTCCTACGCCATTATTGTGGTGATAGTTGATACAATAATCGCCAATTTTAGAAACAATTTTGGGATTACTAGAGAAAGATCTGTCTCCAATAATTGATGTTGAACCTTTCTTTCTAAGATCTAAAACAGGACAAGTATTAATATTAACTCCTATCAATTTTAATAAATATGAAGTTTTATCAATAAATAGTTTATAGAAAAAATTAAATTCCTTAGATTTTTTTATAAACTTTTTGCCAAAAAATTCAGATGTTAAATTTTCAAAAGATATAATATTTTTAAGTCGGTTTACTCTACCACCTTCTTGATCAATTAAGATTGGATATTTATTGTCATTAAAGATCTTACGTATAGACGTAGTTAATTGTTTTGCCTGTTTAATATCTTTTATGTTTCTGGTAAACAAAATTACTCCCCATGGCTTATATTTTCTAAGAAAATTTTTTTCTCTAAGGTTAAGTTTTGTTGATTTAATACCGATAATAAAAGATCTTCGATTATTCATTAATCTAGAAGTTTCCAAAAATTAAATTTTTTCTTTTTATCTTTATTAGATTTCTCTACATATTGAATGATATCTTTAGTATCATTTTCTAAAACCGGCAATTTTTCAGAATAAATATTAATTTTTTTGTCAATATTACTCAAAGATCTAAAAGAATTTTTTTTATTATCATCCGAAAAATAATACTTACCTGTAAAAAATATAAAAAAACCGATGAGTAATAAAAATATTAAATATTTAATCTCTTTTAGCATCACATTTTATCTGGCGTAGACACTCCAACTATATTCATCCCAGATTTTATTACATTGGAAATAGCTTTTAGGAAAATTAATTTATCATCAGTTATTTTTTTTTGATCATTGATAAATCTTTTGTCTGGATTTTCCTTACCTAAATTCCAATATGAATGAAATAAAGAGGCTAATTCATATAAGTAGGTAGGTATTCTATGCGGCTCAAGCTTATTACAAGATATATCAATACACTTGGGCCATTCAGATAATTTTTTTAAGATTTTTATTTCATCTTTGGAATATTCAAAATCGTAATTAGTAATATCTAGATCTGATTTTAAATCTTTATCAAGATGTCTATATACTGAACATATTCTTGCATAACAGTATTGAACGTAATAAAGGGGGTTATCTTTTGATTTTTCTATAACGTTATCAAAATCAAAATCTAGTTCAACATCACTACTTCGATTTAGCATTATGAATCTTGTTGCATCTTTTCCTACCTCATTGATTAAATCTTCTATAGTTATGTAGTCCCCTTTTCTTTTAGACATTTTAAAGGGTTTCTTATCTTTAATAAGTTTAACAAGTTGGCTAACTTTACAAATTAATCTATCTTTAGAGTTTGATAAGGCTTCGACAGATGATGAAATTCTTTTTATATAACCAGCATGATCTGCACCTAAAATATTAATTAGCCTATCAAATTTTCTGTCTAATTTATTTTTGTGGTATGCAACATCACTTGCAAAATAAGTCCAAGCACCATCAGATTTTTGTAATGCTCTATCTTTGTCATCTCCAAAATCAGTTGATCGAAAAAGTAACTGCTCGCGTTCAACCCAATTACTGTCATCTTCACCAGCAGGTGCCTTTATTTTTCCTTTATAAACAAATTTATTTTTATGAAGAAATTCAACAACTTTTTCCACTTCTTGATTTTCAACTAATTTTTTTTCACTGACAAAGTTATCATGATTAATACCAAGACTTTTAAGATTACTTTTGATTAATTTTAATGCCTCATTAATAGCTAAAGAAGTCAATTCTTGAGATACTTTGTCAAAATTTTTAAAATCAATATTTTTATTTGAGTTTAAAATGTTTTGAGCAAAACCAATTAAATAGTCTCCTGGATATAAATTTTCATTATCAACTGGAAAAGGTTCATTAAAAGAAATCTCTCTTATTCTATAATAAACTGACTTTGTAAAATTTATAATCTGATTACCGTAGTCGTTTATATAATACTCTTTTGTAACTTTATTATTATTAAATAATAAAAGATTAGCCATCACATCGCCTAATATTGCTCCTCTACAATGACCAACATGTAAAGGACCTGTTGGATTGGCAGATACAAATTCTATTAGGTAATTTCTTTTAATATTTTTATTTGTTCCAAAAGAATTAGAATTTTTAATTACTTCTTTAATAAAGTTTGTCCAAAAAATGGGTTTAAATTTAATATTGATAAAACCAGGTTTTGCAACTGATATCTCTTCAATAAATTGATCCTCTTTTTTGATTTTTTCTGCCAAGATTGACGCCAGATCTAATGGAGATTTATTATTAATCTTAAAAAGGACCATTGCAACATTAGTAGAAATATCACTATCAAATTTTGAAGGTGGAATTTCTGCAGTTATCCCGTTAAGTGAATCTGGTAGAATTAAATCTCCATTTGAAGAAAGTGTTGAAAGGATTTCTTTTATTTTATCTAAGTACTGTTCAAAAATATTCATTTAAAGTTTTTGTGAAGGTTGATTGCATATCTGTCTGTCATTCCTGATATAAAATCTGAAATTGCTCTATATTTATCCTTTGAGAGATGATTTTTTGAAATAAATTTTTTAGGGTTTTTTTGTATTTTATTAAACAGTTTTTTAATTATTAATTTGCCATTATCGTTTTTTTTCAGAACTGCATTATTATTATACATCTTTGTTTTTAAAAAAAATCTTATTTCATTCACAGAATCTTTGACTTTTTCAGAAAAATCTACCATTGTTAAATTTGCTTTAGTAATATCTTTATAATTTTTTATTTTGTTAATCTTCAAATTAGTTTTGGTATTTTTAATTAAATCTCTTATCATTTGATCAATAGAGTCTCTTATAATCTGATATGTTGCAATTTTATAGTTTTGTTTGTTTATCTTTTTTTTATATTTTTTATAAATATCTTTAAAAAAGTTAATTTCAATTAACTCCTCTAGTTTAAATAAATTTGCATTTATACCATCTTGAATATCATGATTGTTATAAGCTATATCATCTGAAATAGCTGAAACTTGAGCCTCTAATGATGGATAAGTCTCAAAATTAATCTTATGATTGAATTTTTTTACACCAATAAGACTATCAACTAAATCTAATTCATAAACAGGACCATTATGCTTAAGCAATCCCTCTAAGGTTTCAATTGAAAGATTTAATCCACTATACTTAAGATATTTATTCTCCAAAAACATAACCACACGAAGAGTTTGTAAATTATGATCAAAGCCTCCATAATCTTCCATACATTCATTAAGAGAGTCCTCACCAGCATGACCAAAAGGTGGATGGCCCAAATCATGTGCCAAACTTAAGGTTTCAGCTAGATCTTCATTCAATTCAAGATATCTTGCAATAGATCGCGCAATTTGAGCAACTTCCATTGAATGGGTTAATCTTGTTCTGTAATGATCACCTTCTGTGTTTACAAATACTTGTGTCTTGTGTTTGAGCCTTCGAAATGAGGCGCTGTGAACTATTCGATCTCTATCTCTTTGAAATGGCGATCTATATTTTGATACAGATTCTTTGAATATTCTTCCTTTGCTTTTAGTAAGAGCAATCTTTGAGTATTTTTTCATCCTTTAAAATTAAAATTTAAGTATTATATTAGTAATACCAGTGATCAATAATGATTAAAGAAATTAAATTTACTGATAAGGCTCTAAAACAGATCAATGTTTTGCTGTCTAAAAAAGACAAAGGGTCGTTTTTTAGAATCGCTATCAAAGGTGGTGGTTGCTCAGGCTTCCAATATGAATTTACTTTTGACAAAGAAAAAGCAGCCGATGATTTAAATTATGAAAATATATTGATAGATAAAACCTCTGCAGATTTATTAAAAGGATCAGAAATAGACTATGTTTCTGAATTAATTGGTGAACAATTCAAAATAACTAATCCGCAAACCAAATCTTCTTGTGGTTGTGGTGTTTCGTTTTCTCTTTAATGATTATTTCCTCGTGGAATGTAAATTCTGTGCGAGCACGTATTGAAAATATCAAAAGTTATCTACTAAAATACAAGCCTGATGTTGTGATGATGCAAGAAATTAAAACTGAGGATGTAAACTTTCCTTATGATGATTTTTCCTCAATGGACTATGAAAGTCATGTATTTGGTCAAAAAAGTTACAATGGTGTTGCTATTATTTCAAAAGGAAAATTAAAAAATGTTAAAACAGACTTAATCAAAGATAAACTAAAACAATCAAGAATAATCTCAGCTGAACTTGAACACAAAAAGAAAAATATTCAATTAATCAATATCTATACACCAAATGGTAATCCTGTTGATACTGAAAAATATGATTACAAAAAAAAATGGCTTGATGATTTAATTAAACAATTAAAAGCTTTAACCAAAAAAAATCAAAATATAATTCTTGGTGGTGATTTTAATATTATTCCTGCAGCTGAGGATGTCTATAATCCAAAAAGCTTCGAAGACGATGCTCTATTTAGATTGGAAATAAGAAAAAAATTAAGAGAAATGATTAATCTAGGTTTTAACGATGTTTATAGACATTTTAATGAAACTAAAGAAGGATATACTTTTTGGGATTACATGAGGGGTTCATGGCAGAAAAATAATGGAATGAGAATAGATCATTTTTTAGTATCTAATTCTTTAATAGACCAAGTTAAAGCTATTAATATTAATAAAGATCCAAGAGGCCGTGAAAAACCATCAGACCATACTCCAATAGAAATTACTTTAGCTTAAAGATTTTATTTTATTAACCAGCTCTTCATTAATATTTCGAGGGCCCTTATCTAATCTATTTTTATGTCTTCTCTCTCCTGGAAGTCTAACTCCATCAAATGTTTTCATTTTATTAAAAAATTCATCAGCATGTTTTTGCCAATCAGTTCCTGAAGTTTTGTCAGGTGAAATTGCAAGAATAAATTCTCCACCACTAGGAGGTCCGCCGTCATTATTATCTTTTGCAGCTGTCTCAAAACTAAAATTATCACCAACTAATGCGCCAGCCATTAATTCTACCATCATTGCTATGGCAGAACCTTTATATCCCCCAAAAGGAAGTAATACACCTCCATCCGCTATTGCTCCTGGGTCAGTTGTTTCTTTACCATCCTTAGTTAAACCAGTTCCAAGTGGAACTTTATGCCCTTCTCTTTTAGCAACTTGAACTTCACCCATTGCCATTGATGCAGTTGCCATATCGTAAACTACAGGAGTTTTTCCTGGTCGTGGCCATGCAAAAGAAATTGGATTTGTTCCAAACAAGGGTTTGATAGCTCCAGCGGGTGCCACAGCAGGCTTGTAGGATGTGCAAGCGAAGGCAACTAAACCTTCCTCTGCTAATTTTTCTGTTTCAGGCCACATCGCAGCCATATGATGAGAATTATTTATAGCAAGTACGGCCACTCCATTTTCTTTTGCAGCTTTTGCTAATTCAGGTAATCCTTTATTTAAAACTACAGGGGCTAAACAATTATTCCCTTGAACTTTTATTACTGATGCTGAAATTTTTTTTACCTCAGGTTTTCCTTTACCATTAATTTTTCCGCTTTTTAAACCACTCACATATGCAGGCAACCTGAACAAACCATGAGATAAAGATCCATCTCTTTCAGCATTTCTTATTAAATCAGAGAGAATAGATGCTGTTTCATCATCACAGCCATTAGCTAGTAAAGTCTTTTTAGCTAAATCAAAAATTTCATCTAATGTGAGGGAAACGGTACTCATCCCAATATTAGATATTATTAATGGTTAAAGATCAATTTTTATTTAACAGCCTTTAAAAGATTTAGACATATTGCTAATTAAATCAAAATATAAATCTTTACCAGGGTTAAGCGTTGCTCCTAATGGATCGATTACGCCTGTTGCAACTTTAGTATCTTTTGCTACAGCCTTAATAATATCAGGGTTAAACTGCGGCTCTGAAAATATACAGCTTACTTTATCATGCTCAATTACTTCTCTAATTTCAGCCAATTGCTCAGCACCGGGCATAACATCTGTATTTACTGTAAATGCGCCTAAAATATTAACACCAAATCTCTCTTCAAAATATTGATAAGCATCATGGAATACTATTGATTTAAAATCTTTATTTAATTCAGATTTTACTTTCTTAGTTAATTTATCTAAATCTTTATGTGATTTTTTTAAATTTTCTTTATATTTGGCAGTATTTTTTGGATCGTTCTCAATCAAGTGCTCTGCCATCTCGCTTAAAATAACTTTTGCATTCATTGGATCTAACCAAATGTGTGGATCGTACTCACCATGAGCATGTCCTTCATGTCCATGGCCGTGATCATCATGGTCGTCTTCTTTATGACCTTCTTTATCATGATCATGTTCGTCATGACCATGTTCTTTCTCTTTTTTATCATGATCGTGGTCATCATGATCATCTTCTTTTTTTGCATGATCATCATGATCATCCTCTTTATGACCATGATCGTCATGACCTTCAAAAATATTTCTTTCTCTAAACTTAAGTTTGGTTATCCCTTTGATTTCCATTAATTCAATTTTTTCAGCTTTTTTTGCAATTGATTTTAATGGTTTTTCTAAAAAACTTTCTATGTCTTCACCTACCCAAAATATAATATCGGCATTTTGGATCATTTTTGCATGTGATGGTTTAAGTGCAAATCCATGAGGTGATGCGTAGCCATCAACTATTAAATCTGGTTTACCAATACCGTCCATCAAATAGCTTGCGAGTGAATGAATTGGTTTTATTGATGCTACTACCTTAACTTCAGCATTAACAGGTGAAAAAATTGTTAGGAATGATAAAAGTGATATTAATAATGGGATTTTTTTAATAGTTTTCATAGTTTAATTTTTTTAGTTGTTATAATATAACACTATGTAATAATATAACGTTTATAAGTCAAGTGATATAATGAATGCTAATCAAAATATATTGGTCAAATTAAAAGACGCTGGTTTTAAAATAAACGATAAATGGCTCGTTCAAGGCGTTTCCCTTCAAGTTGAAAAAGGTAAAATAGTTACTTTAATAGGACCTAATGGATCAGGAAAAAGTACAACGGCTAAAATTGCTTTAGGAATTTATAAAAAAATTGAGGGAGAAGTAGAAAAATACACAAATAAAATTGGTTATGTTCCACAAAAAATTTCAATTGATTGGACTTTACCACTTAGGGTCAATGATTTTATGGTATTAACTGAAAGTTTAAAAAATGAAATAATTGATGAGGCACTATCATTAACTGGCGTTATTCATTTAAAAGATAAAAATTTAGGTGATTTATCGGGTGGTGAATTTCAAAGAGTATTGCTAGCAAGAGCTATTTCAAAAAAACCAGAATTGTTAGTTCTTGATGAGCCAGTTCAAGGTGTAGATTTTACAGGTGAGATAGCTTTATATGAACTTATAAAGAAAATTTCTGATGAATTGAATTGTGGTATCTTATTAATTTCTCATGATTTACATACTGTAATGAGTGCTACAGACCACGTTGTTTGCTTAAATGGTCATGTATGCTGCTCAGGGACACCCATGGATGTTGCAAAAAATAATGAATATAAGGCTTTATTTGGTGAACAAGCTTCACAGATATTATCAAGATATGAACATAGACATGATCATATTCATACTGATGAGGGTAAAATTAAGAAAAATTAAATGTTCGACGATTTTTTTATAAGAGCATTGGTGGCTGGAATTGGAGTTGCTTTCGTTACAGGGCCTCTTGGTTGTTTTGTAATTTGGAGAAGATTATCTTATTTTGGTGATACGTTGGCCCATTCGGCTTTATTGGGAGTAACATTAGCATTTACAATGGAATTTAATATCGCGTTATCTGTATTTATAATCTCATCTTTAATTGCTTTAACATTAATACAACTTCAAAAAAGAACTAATCTTCCAGGAGATGCATTGTTAGGGCTTTTAGCTCATTCATCTTTAGCCGTAGGACTTGTTGTTATTGGTTTCTTAACATTTATCAGATTTGACATTATGGGATTATTATTTGGAGATATATTAGCTGTTACAGTTGATGATCTATTAATAATATGGGTTGGAGGAGCAGTAATTCTGTTAATTTTGAAATTAATTTGGAAACCTTTATTCGCATCCACAGTAAACTATGAGTTAGCTGAAGCAGAAGGTTTAAATCCTGATAGAGCAAAAGCAATATTCACAATATTGATGGCTGCAATTATTGCTATATCAATTAAAATGGTTGGTTTGTTATTAATAACAGGAATGCTAATCATACCAGCTGCAATGGCTAGAAATATTTCGTCTAGTCCACAAAGAATGGTTATCTATTCAATCATTGGAGGTCTTCTGTCAGTAATTTTAGGATTATTTACATCCCTGGAATTTAATACCTCCTCGGGTCCATCAATTATAACGGCAGCATTATTTTTGTTCATACTTTCATTATTTAATATCAAACAATCAATTAAATTGAAAAACTAATGAGGAATCAGTAAAATGAATAAAATGCACAAAGAACATAATCTCACCAAAAATCAGAAAATTATTTTTGATTTAATTGATAAATCATCTCAGCCACTTAAGGCCTACTCAATACTCTATAATGTTCAAAAAAAAGGTATTAAAGCTCCTCTGCAAGTTTATCGAGCATTAGATAAGTTAGTTGAAATAGGTAAAATTCATAAAATTGAAAGTAGAAATGCCTTTATTGCATGTCATAATTCAAGTTGTCAGGTGGCTAAAGCTACTGCGTTTTCAATCTGTGAGATTTGTGAAAAAGTAACAGAAATAAGTAGCGCAGGTCTTTCCAAATACTTAGCAAACTTTAAAGACAAAGATGGTATGAAATACAGTAAATATAATCTTGAGTTTTTTGGTTTATGCAAAAAATGCACACTTAAATAAAATCATATCATTAATGATGTTTTTTTAATAAAGTTAAATCATTAATGATATTTTTTACCTTAAAGATTGTTCTTGCTGCAATTATAATTGCCTTTGCTAGTTGGCTTTCGGGTCAAAATCCAAAACTTGCAGGTTTTATTATTGCTTTGCCTCTTGTATCACTCATAGCTATAGCTTTTTCCTACTATGAACATAATGATATAGAAAAAACAATTCTTTTTACTAAGAGCATACTAGTAGCGGTACCTGTGAGTTATTTATTTTTTTTACCCTTCTTTTTTGCAAAATCATTTAATATGAATTTCTTCCTAATCTATGGCACAGGCTTAGGATTTTTAATTGTTGGTTTCTTTATTCATAAATACATAACTAATTTTCTATAATACTGTTAAGCCTTAATAAATTTGTAACATTAATGTAATAATTAATAAGAAGGAGGAAATATGTTTATAAAAAAATATCTAAAGTGGATCAGTACTTTTTTAGTTTTAGTAGGAATACTTCTTACAAACTTAAATATATATCCATTAAATATATATTTTCATGGATTAGGAGTTGTCGGATGGACTATCGCTGGATTTATTAGCAAAGATAAGGCGATACTCACTAACTTTGGATTACAAATTCCATTATTTGTTATTGGAATTTATAAGATTATTTTTTAAATGAAGAATATTTTGTTTGTATGCACAGGTAATTCAGCAAGAAGTATCATTGCTGAAAGTATAATAAATAACGAGTATGACGATAAGTATAAAGGTTTTAGTGCTGGGAGTAATCCAACAGGAAAAATTAATGAAGATGTGAAGAATTATTTATTATCAAAACATTATGATCTTTCAAATTATAGATCTAAAAATTTTAATACGTTCGTTAATAGTCAAATTAAAATGGATTATGTAATTACAGTTTGTAATAATGCCAATAACGAAGTCTGTCCTATTTGGCCTAATAAAGATCAGATAATTCATTGGGATATAGAGGATCCTGTTAAATTACTTAATGAAACAAACGACTTAAATAAAAAAGATGAAATAATAGAAAAAGTTTACAATAATATTCATAAAAGAATAAAGGAACTGATTTATGAAAAATAAAAGCCGCTATTTTCTTGCTGAACTATTAGGCAGTTGTTTTTTAGTAATGATTATTGTTGGTTCAGGTTTAATGGCTGAAAACTTAACTAATGATGTTGCTGTGATGTTAATAGCTAATACTATAGCAACAGGATCAGGTTTATTTGTGCTTATTACAGTTTTTGCTGATGTATCAGGAGCTCACTTTAATCCATTTGTAAGTATCGCAATGGCAATAATGGGTAAATTAAAAAAGAAACTATTACCCTACTATATCATTGCTCAACTGTTTGGTTGCTTGATTGGTGTTGGTTTAGCTAATTTCTTTTTTGAACATGAAATTTATGAATTATCTACTAAGTCAAGAGATGGGATTTATATACTAACATCTGAAGTGATAGCAACATTAGGACTTATAGTGATAATTTTTGGGTCTATGAAGTCAGGTAAAATTGCTGTTGCTGCTAGTGTTGGTCTTTATATTACTGCTGGTTATTGGTTTACTTCTTCAACTTCTTTTGCAAATCCTGCGGTTGCTATTGCCAGAACATTTACAGAATCTTTTACTGGTATTAGTTATTTAAATACTCCTTATTATATTTTAGCTGAGCTTATTGGAATGTTAATTGCTGTACTTATTGTTAAAAAGTTATTTTTAGAAAAAAATTGAAAAATATAAAACTTACCAATCGAATAAGTTTAATTAACAAAAAATTTAAAAAAAAAGAGTTTTATCATTATCTTAAAACTTCTAATCTTTCATTAGTAATACCTAAGATTAAAGACAAATATGTAGTAGTTTCCCAAAAAAGAGTTCCAATTAATAAAATTAACTACGAGTTTCCTTCTGGCATAGTGGAAAAAAAGGAAACAACTCTCCAATCAGCATATAAGGAATTAAGAGAAGAAACAGGATATAGATCAAGATCAAAATTGAGTAAAATAATAACTTTTTATAATGAACCTGGAAGACTAACTACTAAAATTACTGGTTATTACACAGAAGACTTAATTAAAATTTCGAAACCAGAACAGGGTATTAGAATTCATCTTTTTAATCAAAGAGAGATAATTAAATTAATATTAAATCAAAAATTCAATAATAGTTCTCATATAGCAATGTTTTTTTATTTAATAACAGTTCTTAAAAAACTATAAACTAAAGGTTGTATCAAAATATCTTTTTTATTTAAGGATTATATGATTAAATCAAATATTAAATAATTCGGAGGCAGTAATGAGAAAAAAACTAAAAAAAAATGAAAAGAAAAAAACAAAGATATTAAAATCAATAGACAAACTTAAAAATAAAATTACAGCAAAAGAAAAAAAATTATCAAGCCTTAATATTAAAATTGCTGGTCTAGAAAAAAAGGTTGCAGAAAAAAAAGCAAAAAAGCTTGCTAAGAAAAATGCAGAGCAGTCTCCTGCATCTATAAATAATTAATTCCAAATCGTCTTTCTCCCTTCTCATTTAAGAGAAGGAAGAAAGTAGTTAATCAACAAAATTTAAACAGGGGAAGAAATAATGAATATTTAAACTTTGATGGTGCTTTATACATAAACTAAATTACAAAATTATTTACTTATTGTTAAAGTTAAATGAATTTAAATTAAAATAATGTTACAAAAAAATATCACTCAATTAAAAATAGAATTAAATTTAATTTATCTTGAATTATTTGAGTAAATTACTCTTGGTTCTAAAAATAATTCTCTAGCAAGAGCTTTAAATCTTTTAGTAACTTGTTTTGAGATTATTTCTTGATGTTGTGATGGAATTTTTAAAAATACAGCATTACCTCTTTTATACAATTTAAACTCTTCAAGAAATATCGTAGATATCGAGGTCAATGATTGTGAAAATCTCAATGCTGCTCCAACTTGTTTGCTTGAAAAAATTTCATTATTATTTAAAAAAGTTAAATACTCCATCTTTGGATTATACTTAATACTACAGTACCGCCAATAACATGACAAAGCTAATTGTATTCTTTCTTTATGAGTCAATCTAAGTAAAGGAGTATTTATTGTTTCTTGAAATACCAATTCAGCTTTTTGAAATGCTCCTAATCCCCAATCCATATGACTTAATACACATGCCAGATATAATAATTTCTTATTAAAATGTTCATTGCCTTCAAAAACTGGCTGAATAAAATCATAATATTTTTTATAGTTCGATCCTAGATCACCTCTTTTTTTTGCAATATTCTCAAGTGCTTTATGAAAAATTTCTGATTCTTTTACATCTTTAAAATAGTCAATTGATAAAGAACCTTCACGCAAACCGCTTATAGAACAAATTATATTTCTTGGATTTGTAACTCTCATAATTTCATCAAGTATAATGCAACTATAAGGTAAATACGCTGTTCTAGATTTTGAAATATACTCAACTGTTTTAAGTTTAGATTTATTAAAAGATGAAATTTTTTCAACAAACTTAGATAAAACATTGTTATCAATACTATATTGATGAATTATATGTACCGGATGATTATTTTGAAAAAGATGTAATTTAAATAATGCTCGCCAGGTACCTCCAACTAAATATAGATTATTAAATTTCTTTTTTGAAAGCCATTTTTCTTCTCTTAATAATTTTTTGATATATTTTGCTAAATTTCTTTTTTTAACTATAGGATTATTTAATAATCTTAAAACTCCAATAGGTAATGAGGTTTTATTAGTAACTATATTATTTTCAACTCGAGCTAATTCTAAACTTCCACCTCCAAGATCAGCAACTAATCCATTGACATTTTCAAAGCCTATTTTTACTCCCTCAGCTGAGCATTCAGCTTCTTCTTCACCAGATAATATATTAATCTTAGTTTTAAAAAGTTTTTCAACTTCATTAATAAATGGTTTTGTATCAGTCGCTTCTCTTAAAACTGCTGTTGCAATGATTTTAAGATTTGTGATTTTTGAAACATTTAAAATTTCAGAGAATCTTTTTAAAACTTTTAAAGCATATTCGGTACCAGATCTGTGAAGTTTTTTGGATTTATCTAAATTTTTTCCAAGTTCACAAACTGCTTTTTCATTAAAAAAAGGCACACGAGAAGAACTGAAATCTTCATAAATTAGCATTCTTATAGAGTTTGATCCAATGTCTATTATAGCTAATTTTGCCTGATTTAATTTTAAACTATTTTTACTTTTAATTACTTCCACTTTTAATCAATCTTAAGTGCAGTTGTTTAGGCTGCATTCTTAGTTTAGCTTTACCTCTTCCAGATAAGCTCGGATTATTCATAAAATATTCATGAGCTGAAAAGGAATCGCTCTTACTATATTTAATTTTTTTATAATTACCATCAGCTTCAAGTTCCCAGCTCTGATTAGTATCAAGATAATTTGCCAACATTATTTGATCTAAGATCTGTTCATGAACAGTCTCATTTTCAATTGGGACTAGAAGTTCTACCCTTCGATTTAAATTTCTCGGCATTAAATCAGCTGACGAAATATATACTTTTGCATTTCTATTAGGCATTTTTTTTGTACCATTACTAAAGCAGTAAATTCTAGAATGCTCTAAAAATCTTCCTATGATACTTTTCACAAATATGTTTTCTGATCTATCTTTTACTCCTGGTCTTAAACAACAAACACCCCTTACAAATAAATGAATTTTTACACCAGCATTCGAAGCTTCATAAAATTTATCAATAATTTCTGGATCTACTAAAGAGTTCATTTTTGCCCAAATAGCTGCAAATTTTCCATTTTTAGAATTTTTAATTTCAGCATCAATATTTTCATTTAAGGTTTGCCTCATATTTACTGGCGAAATAGAAATTTTATTTAAATTTTTTGGTTTTGCGTATCCTGTTACATAATTGAAAAACTTTTCAACATCTGATGCCATTTTCTTATCACAACTAAATAAAGACAAATCAGTATAAATTTTAGCATTTACTGGATGATAATTGCCAGTTCCTAAATGAAAATAAGTTTGTATTTTACCCTGTTCTCTTCTTAAAACTAATGATGATTTTGCATGAGTTTTATATTTAGCAAAACCATAAACAATTTGAACACCTACTTTTTCTAAACTTCTTGATAGTTGAATATTAGCTTCCTCATCAAATCTAGCTTTAATTTCAATTAAAGCGGTAACTGTTTTTCCGTTTTCTGCAGCTGTTATTAAAGCTTTAACAATAGGTGAGTCTAGAGTTGTTCTATATAGAGTTTGTTTTATAGCTATAACTTTTTTATCATTTGCTGCTTGGTTTAAAAATTCAATTACTGAGTCAAATGTTTCAAAAGGATGATGAACAACTAAATCTTTCTTTTTAATAGTTTCAAAAAAATTATCATTATATTCTTTTAATCTTTCAACTTCTCTAGGTGTAAAATGTTTAAATCTTAATTTTGGATTTTTTACTTTACATATTTGATCTATATCTTGAATTCCAACAAGGCCAGCAACATCATAAATATAGTCAGGATTTATATCTAATTTATTAGTTATAAATCTTATCAATTCGTTATCACTATTTTCAAGAACCTCTAAACGAACAATATCACCCGTTCTACGTCTTTTTAAAGCCAATTCAAAAGATCTAACCAAATCTTCTGCTTCCTCTTGAATCTCTACATCGCTGTCTCTTATTACTCTAAAAATCATTTTCTTTTCTAAATCATGATCTGGAAAAATTTCATTAGCAAAAAAACTTATTACATCATCTAGAATCACAAATTTCTTATGATTTTTTGAAGACTCAATTTCAATAAATCTAGATAATGCTTTTGGTATTACTATTATTGAGTTTAAAATCCTTTTTTTATTTTTTTTTCTTAACTTCATTACAATTGCTCTTCCTTGATTGATTATAAATGGAAATGGATGTGCAGGATCAATTGCTGATGGTGTTAATAAAGGGTAAATCTCTTCTTTAAATATTTCTAAAAGTTTTTTTTTATCCTTAGTATTTAAATTAACTGGTTTAACTAAATTGATATTATTTTTTTTTAATTCCATAATCAGTTGAATAAAAATTTTGTTCTGTTTTTTTAATAGATTCTTAGTTTCAAGCACTACCTCATCCATTTGCTCTTCAGGTGTCAAACCATCAGAGCTTAGTGAGTCAACTTCTTGTTTTATTTGACTATATAACCCAGCTACACGGACCATAAAAAATTCATCTAGATTAGACCCAGCAATTGATAAAAACTTTACTCTTTCATAAAGAGGATTTTCGATATTTTGCGCCTCTAAAAGTACTCTATCGTTGAATTTTAACCAAGAAAGCTCTCTATTTATATATTTAGATTTCAACTCTTCTTTATGTTGTTTTTTTAAAGCAGTCATATATTTAGATTTTATGTATCAATTATACGTTATGAGACACGCAAAATCTAGTTGGGATGATTTAAGTATTGATGATTTTGATAGACCACTTACTAAAAGAGGCAAGAAAAATGCAAAAATGATTTGTGAATTTTTTGTTAAAAAAAAATTTGAATTTGATTATGCATTAATTTCATCATCAAAAAGAACAAAAAAAACTTTTCAAATTTTATCCAAGAAAATTAATAAGCCAAAAAAAGTTAATTTTTCAAAAGATTTATATTTAGTTGATGAGAATGCAATTGTAAAAAAAATTAAAGAAATATCCAGTGAATATAAATCAATTTTGATTATAAACCATGAACCATCAGTGAAAAATTTAGTACGAAATCTTACAAAAAATCATAATACGAATAATTTTAAACTAATGAATTATAAATTCCCAACAGCAGCATTTGCAAAAATTGAGTTTGATATTAAATCCTGGAATGAAGTTGAGAAAAAGGGAGTATTAAAAAAATTTATAAGACCCAAAGATCTTCAAGATTCTAAAGAATAACCAGCTGATCTTACTGTTCTAATTAAAGGTTTTGTATTTTGTATGTTAATTGCTTGTCTTAATCTTCTAATATGAACATCAACTGTTCTAGACTCAACATATATATTTTCTCCCCAAACATTGTTTAAGAGTTGTTCTCTTGAATAAACTCTTTTTGGATTTTTGATAAAAAAATCTAAGAGTTTAAATTCAGTTGGACCCAAAGTAATTTCTTTATCTTTTCTATAAACTCTTTTTGTAATCCGATCTATTTTTAAATCAGTAAATTCTACAATGTCTGATGATGATTGAGGTTTAGATCTTCTCAATAAAGATTTAATTCTAGCATTCAATTCTTTTTGACTAAAAGGTTTAGTTACATAATCATCTGCACCTGTATCAAATGCTTTTAATTTGTCTTCTTCCTCCCCTTTTGCAGTTAACATAATGACAGGAATATCATTAAACTTATTATCTTTTTTTAAGTTTTTACAAATTTCAACACCAGATAATTCTGGTAACATCCAATCCATTAATATTAAATCTGGCTGTTTTAATTTTATTTGTTTAAGAGCATCTTCTCCATTTTCTGAATGACTGACTTTATAACCTTCTTTTTCAAGATTGTACTTTAACAAACTAACAATTGATGCTTCATCTTCAGCTATGAAAACATGAGCTGACATAAATCATTTTTCTCCGGTTACAATTGGCTCTGTTCCCTTGGGTCTATCACCTTCTAAATATTCGCCTTTAACTAAATAATAAACTTGTTCTGCAACATTTGTAGTATGATCACCAATACGCTCTATGTTTTTAGTTACAAACAATAAATGGGTTCCATCTTCTAAATTTTTTTCATTTTCTTTAAGATATTTTATAACTTCTTTCATACAAAGATTTGTTAGATCATCTATTTGCTCATCACTTTCCCAAACATTTACTGCCATTGGCGCAGATCTTTCTAGATAAGCATCTAATATTGATTTTAATTGTTTTTGAACATTGGTAGATACTCTATTCAATGAGTCTACCAAGTTCTTTGGAAGATTTTCGTTAAGCAAAAGTGTTCTCTTGGATATATTTTTTGCTAAATCACCTATTCTTTCTAAATCTGAAGACATTTTCAAAGCCGTTACTGTCTCTCTTAAATCAATTGCCATAGGTTGTCTTAAAGCAATTAAATTCACAACTTGCTGTTCAATTAAAGTCTCATATTTATCTATTTTTTCATCTTCTTGAATAACAGCTTCTGCAATATTATTATCTCTTGTTGTAATGGCTTGAATTGCTTTACCTAAAGAATCTTCACATGCACTTCCCATTTTAATTATATTAGCATTAAGATTTTTTAGTTCTTCTTCGTAAGATTTGACTGTATGTGGTGCTTCAGACATTATCCAAACCTCCCTGTTATATAATCTTGCGTTTTTTTATTATCAGGATTCTTAAATATTTTATCAGTAGATCCATGTTCAATCAATTGACCTAAATGAAAAAAACCTGTATTTTGAGAAACACGTGCTGCTTGAGCCATAGAATGAGTTACAATTATTATTGTGTGCTCTTTTTTTAACTCATCAATCAATTCTTCAATTTGTGCTGTTGCTATTGGATCTAATGCTGAACAAGGTTCATCCATTAATATAACTTCAGGTCTTACAGAAATCGCTCTAGCAATACAAAGTCTTTGCTGTTGTCCTCCAGATAATCCAGTTCCAGGTTCATGCAACCTATCTTTTACCTCTTCCCATAGTGCAGCCTTTTTCAAACTAGTTTCAACAATTTCATCCATTTCTTGTTTTGATTGAGCCATACCATGAATTGTTGGACCGTAAGACACATTTTCATATAAAGTTTTTGGGAAAGGATTGGGTTTTTGAAAAACCATACCAATTTTTTCTCTTAGTCTTACGACATCACAACTTTTATCATTGATATTAAAATCATTAATTAAAATTTCTCCTTTAACACTACAGATATCAATTACATCATTCATTCTATTAAGACATCTTAGGAAAGTTGATTTACCACAACCAGATGGACCAATTAATGCCGTTACTTGATTTTCCTCAATATCTAAACTTATATTAAAGAGCGCTTGTTTTTTTCCATAAAAAACATCAACATCTTTTGCTTTAATCTTTATCATTTTAACTCCATTTTTTCTCAAACTTATGTCTTATTATTTGGGCAAATAAATTCATTATTATTAAAAAGCCAAGTAAGACCATTATACATGCCGAAACTTTTTCTACAAATCCCCTTTCAGCACTTTCAGCCCAAATATAAATTTGAACTGGTAAGCTTGCAGCAGGATCCATGGGTGACCCAGGTATCGTGTTAACAAAAGCAACCATTCCAATTAAAATTAAGGGTGCAGTTTCTCCTAAAGCTTGAGCTAAACCAATTATTGTTCCTGATAACGTGCCAGGCATAGAAAGAGGAACTGTATGATGCATTGTGGTTTGCATTCGACTTGCTCCAATAGCAAGTGCTGCCTCTCTTATACTTGGTGGAACTGCTTTTAAAGATGCTCTAGCAGCTATAATTATTGTTGGTAAGGTCATTAAGGACAAAGTGATACCTCCAACTAATGGGGTAGACCTTGGTAATTGAAATATAGCCAATAAAACTCCTAACCCTAATAGACCAAAAACTATAGATGGAACCGCTGCTAAGTTGTTTATATTAACTTCAATAAAATCAGTAAATCTATTTTTAGGGGCAAATTCTTCAAGATAGATTGCAGCTAGAACCGCAACAGGAAAAGCTATCATTAAACAAACAAGTATAGAAAAAATTGAGCCCATAAATGAACTTGCTATTCCAGCTAGCTCAGCTTCTCTTGAGTCAGCATTTGTAAAAAAACTTATATTAAATTTACTTTCAACCTTACTATTTGCAACAAGTTGATCAAAAATTTTTAATTGATAATCGCTTACTCTTCTTTGTTCTTCAGGTAAATCTCTTGGATAATTTCCTTTAAAGACTTGGTCTAAATCATCTGAAGCAGTTAGATAAACTTCCTTTGTTTTTCCTATTAAATTAGGGTCATTTAAAAGTTCATTTTTAATTTCTTTTTCAAAAAAATAAGACACCATTCTCTTCAATTCATTTTCTTGATCTTCATTGGCGTTTGGATCTAAATCAGCCATTGATTTTAATGCTATATCGTAATAATCAGCGTCCTGTAAATCTTCTTTAGAAGGATTTTGGTCTAACATCATTAATTCAGCATCGAAAGTTACTGGAACAATAAGCCATGTTTTTTGAAAAGCTGAATAGCCAGTTGAAAAAATTTTAAAAATAAAGATTGTTAAAAATAAAAGTGCCATAAAAATTGCACTCAGACCGTATAAGCGAAATCGCTGTTCAGCTTTATATCTTTTATTTAATAATTGTTCTTTATTTTTATTCATATTTTTCTCTATATTTTTTAACTACTCTCAAGGCCACAATATTTAAACAAAGTGTTACTAAAAATAATGACATACCTAAAGCAAAAGCAGCTTGCGTTTTTGGGTCGCCAAAAGCTTGGTCACCAATTAGAATAACTACAATTTGAGCTGTAATCGTTGAAGTAGACTCTAAAGGATTTAAAGTTAAATTAGCAGCTAAACCAGAGGCCATAACAACTATCATTGTTTCTCCAATAGCTCTTGAAACACCAAGTAAAATAGATCCAACTATCCCCGGCAATGCCGCGGGAAAAATAACTCTCTTAATTGTTTCTGATTTAGTTGCTCCCATAGCGTAACTTCCATCTCTTAAACTTTGAGGCACACTTGTAATTACATCGTCACTTAAACTTGAAATAAATGGTATAATCATAATACCCATTACCCCTCCTGCTGCTAAAGCACTTTCAGCTGAAACTTCAAGACCCATTGAAGTTCCTAATTCTTTCAAAAATGGTCCAACAGTTAGGGCAGCAAAAAAACCATAAACAACTGTTGGTATACCAGCTAAAATTTCAATTAATGGTTTTGCATATTGTCTAACTTTAGTTGATGCATATTCAGCTAAATAAATTCCACTCATTAATCCAATTGGGATAGCAACGCACATAGCAATAAATGCAATAAAAAAAGTACCTGCAAAAATAGGGACTGCTCCAAAAGTATCTGAATACATTGTCGGATCTAAAGCCTCAGAAGAATCTCTAACAAAAGCTTTTGCTGGATACCAGTGAGTTCCAAAGACAAAATCAAATAATGGAATTACTTTAAAAAAATCTATAGTTTGAAATATAAGTGAGAAAACTATTCCAACAGTAGTTAATATTGCAGCTAAAGAAGCTGTAAATAAAACTGCGTTCAAAAATTTTTCAACTGGTTCTCTTGTTCTAGAATTAGATGAAATTCTTTTATACGCATAAGCAACAGAGGCAATAATTGCAGATAATACTATAACAACTTTTGAACTTTGAGCTATTGATCGAAGACTTAAATATTTTTCAGCTGAAGCTTCAATAAAAGGTGTAATTTCTCCAGTGAATTGCCCTCGAGACAATGCTTTTGATTTTTCGTATAATAAATTTAATTCATCATCAAGATAACCTTGATTTGAATAATCACTTAAGATTAATAGTTTTACAATTGTGGGCTCAAAAATTGCCCATAATGAAAAAATTATAAAGGCTGGTATTGCACACCAGATTGCAAGATAATAACCATAAAATTGTGGTAATGCGGTTAATCTTTTTTTTGTAGATTGAATTTTATATGCTTTTTTGCGTCCAAAATAATAGCTTGTGAAACCTAGAAGAACAATAAATGTAAATAATATTAAGTTCACAGAATCTCCTTAAGTGAGGACTTTACTCTTTTTTTAAAAAAAAGGGGTCTAAAAAGACCCCCTTTTTAATCATTTGTTAACTGAGGAATAATTAATTACCCATAGCAACTAGCTTCGTAGCATTAGTTCTAGTTGTTTTATACAACTTAGAGTCTAATGGCACTAAACCAATGTCTGCTAAGTAACCACCTTTTCCAATAGCTTTCTTAGTTGTGAATTCTTTCACAAACTCATGTAAGCCTGGAATTACTCCAACGTGTGCTTTTTTCACGTAGAAGAATAAAGGTCTAGCAACAGCATAACTGTAGTCTTGAATAGACTTTAATGACGGTTGTCCACCATCAATACTTGCTGCTTGCAATTTATCTTTTGCAGCTAAGAAATAACTGAAACCAAAGAAACCAAACATTTCTTTATCTTGAGTTAACTTTTGGATGATTAAACTATCGTTTTCTCCAACTTCAATAGCAGCACCATCTTCTCTGTAAAGTTTTTGAGGTTTTTTGTATTTTTTATTTCCAGCTTCAAAACCAGCTTTATAAAGAGCTTTAGCTTCTTTAGTCATACCTTTTTTCATTACTAAAGAATTCCAAGCATCTCTAGTTCCTGATGTTCCTGGTGGGATCATCACTGAAATTTTTTGTTTTGGTAAGCTAGGGTCAATTTGGTCCCAAGTTTTATAAATATTTGGAACTAATTTACCATCAACAACTGTATGAGCAGCAAGTGCTAAATATAATTGTTCTTTAGTAAAGTTTACTGGTTTTGCATCTTTGCTGTAAGCTAATGTAATACCATCGTTACCAATTACGATCTCAACGATATCATTAACACCATTTTTCTTACATAGAGCTTTTTCTTTATCTTTCATAGCTCTTGATGCATTTGTAATATCTGGATGTTGTTCACCTACACCAGCACAGAATAGTTTAGCTCCACCACCAGTACCAGTAGACTCGATTACAGGAGTTTTAAATCCTGAACCACCAAATCTTTCAGCAACAACTGTTGCATAAGGGAATACTGTAGAAGAACCAACTATCTTAATTTGATCTCTTGCTTGAGCAACAGTTGCAATTGAAAGTGCAACTAAAGAAGCAATTACTATAGTTAGTTTTTTCATTATCTTTAATCCTTTCGTTATTTATTAATTAAAAGATGATTGACTCGTATAAATTTATTGAATCTTTAATATTACAGAATTGTTACACTTTTGTTAAAAAGGTAACTTTTTAGTTGTATTTTTTTGATATAATTATTTGATCAATATCAGTTTCTAAGCCACCAATACATGAAACAGGGTTTACCTGTTCATTAAGAGCTAGTTCTTTGGTTGGACGTAAAGTTATTTCTAGTTTTACCAAGTTTACTAATTCCTCTCTAATTTCTTCATCATATCTCCAGCTTGGCCATGAACTTGGGGTTGAAAATATAGAGGTTAAATAGCTTGTAGCCATAGTATATCTATAATTACTCAAATTTTCATTCCTCAATAAAAAATCTCTTACAGAATTAAAAATATTCCTACATCTAAAAGAATCTGAAAAATAATTTTCCTTCTTGAGATTTCTATTCATAGGAACAGAAACAATTAAATCAATTGAATTTTTAGAATACGAGGTAACTACGTTTGTATAAAATTCAGCTTCAGTAACTTCTAAATGATCTTTAATAGAAGGATATGAAGTTTTCAAATCTGCCTCTAATCTAAAAATTCCAATATCAAAAACTGTAAGTTGCTGATTTCTTAATAATGTTGTGATATCTTTAGAAAAAACACTTGTTGTTATAGAGCTTAATAAAAAAGCAAAAATCAAAATATTTTTGAATATTTTAACCATATAAAAAAATTAATTAAAAGATTAACATTAATCAAGTAAAGAATTGTTAAAAAAACCCTCTAAAACTATTACAATATAATATTTTTTAAATTTAAGTTTTCGCTGGTAAATAAATTTGAATTTCAGTTCCTTGGTTTTCCTCACTTAGAATCTCATAGTGTCCACGATGTTGAGTAACTATATGTTTTACAATAGCTAATCCTAAACCGGTTCCACCAACCTTGTTACTTTGTTCAAGATCTACCCTAAAAAATCTTTCTGTAATTCTAGAAATATATCTTTGAGGAATGCCAACACCTTCGTCTTTAATACTGATCATAAAATTTTTTTCTAACAATTTACCATCGCTAATTTTGCTTGATATAAAAATAGACTTATTTTCCTTTGAATACTTAATTGCATTATCTAAAAGATTAGAAAAAACAGTTTGTAATTTTTTTTCATCTCCAATAACAACTGTTGGATTGGCGAGAGATAAATTAATATTTAATTTCTTTCTTTTTAAAATAATCTCAAAATTACTGATGATTGTTTTGAAAAGATCATTTATATCAACTAAAGAGTTTGGCCTTATGTGTTCTTCTAATTCAATTCTTGTGAGTATTAAAAGATCATTAATTAAATTTTCCATTCTATTTGATTGATCAGTCATTATTTTCATAAATTTTTTTTTAGCCTTTTCATCATCAGACGCTGGGCCCTCAATTGTTTCTAGTGATCCTTTGATTGCCATTAAAGGTGTTCTTAATTCATGGCTTACATTTGCTACAAAATCAGTTTTAAATTTTTGTGCTTTTGTAATTTCAGTAAAATCTTTTAAAAATAACACAACAGAGTCTGGTTCAGTAAACAAATGAGTTGGGCCAGGAATAATATAAATTTTATAGAATTGATATGATGGGAGGTCTATTTCAACATCGATATTTTTTGTTTTATTTTCTACGATAGCTTTTTCAATATTTTCTATTAATTCTGGTTTTCGAATTATAGAAGATATGTTTTTATCAATTAAATTACTTCCAAATCTTTTTAATGCACTTGGATTGGCATATTTAATTATGTTAAATTTATTTAATGCAAAAAATTGATCCTCAAGCTCATCAATAATTACTCTTTTTGTTTTTTCTTCTCTTTTATTAACTATTGTAGCGGTATTTATTGATTTATTTTTTTTTTGATTAAGTAAATAGAGAAGATAAACTATCACAACTATAAGTAGAATGACGAAATATTCCATAAATTTAGATGGCTTAATTTTGCATCATTACACTTTTTAATGCAAATAAATTAAGGAAAAATTAACTAATGATTTGGTGAAATATTGTTAAAAAATATTTTTGCTGTTTCTTCCCAAGTGAATTTTTTTGCAAATTCAAGACAATCATTTCTGTCAACTTTTAAAGCTTTTTGGGCTGATACTTTAAGATCATCATCTAAACAATTTATTTTGGATCCTTCAAATATATCTTTAGGACCTGGAACAGGATACGCAGCAACAGGTGTTCCACAATTTAAAGCTTCTGTAACTACAATTCCAAATGTATCTGTTTTACTAGGGAAAACAAAAACATCAGAGGATGCAAAATGTGATGCTAATTCACCATTTGTTTTTTCTCCTAAAAAAATATCTTTAGGGAATTCTTTTTTCAATTTTTTTAAATCAGGTCCTTTTCCTATAATTATTTTTGTACCTTCTAAATCACATTCTAAAAAAGCTCTTATGTTTTTTTCAACTGCAACTCTTCCAACATAAATCCAAATAGGTCTTTTATGAGGTAAATCAATTTTTTTAGGGTTCTTAAAAGCTCCATGATTTCCTCCTCTAGTCCAAGTAATCATTTTATTGTCATCTATACCTATATCGATTAATTCTTTTCTCATAGACTCTGTAGTTACTAAAATTCTCTCAGCCTTATTATGAAAATTTGCTAAGAATTTTTCAGCCCATTTTGCTGGTATAATAGGAAAGTAAAGTTTTAGATATTTATCAAATCTTGTATGGAAACTCGTAGTAAACTTTAGATTATTTTTTAAACAATATCTTCTTGCCATAATGCCTATCGGGCCTTCGGTAGCGATATGAATTGCATCTGGATTGATTTTCTTTATTAAATTACCAACTCTTGGCCATACATTTATAGACAACTTAATTTCATTATATTTCGGCATCGGAAAAGTAAAAAATAAGTCAGGTGTAATATATTCTATTCTATGACCTTGTTCTTTTAATACATTACCTGTTTCATGTATGGTTCTTACGACACCATTTACTTGTGGAAAATATGCATCTGTAGCAATTAAAATTTTCATTAATTATGAAGCTTTTTTTAATTCTTCAGTTTTAATTGGTTTAATTATTTCTTTATCGTCTAAATATTGTTCTCTTATTTTGTCCCAATATAATATTTCAAAACTACCATCATAATTTTCGGCTAATGCGGTACAAGATTCAACCCAGTCTCCACAATTTAAATAATTGACCCCGTTAAAGTCTCTATCCTCAGCATGATGGATGTGGCCACAAATAATTCCATCAAATTTTTTTCTTTTTGCATAATCTGAAAGTGTTTTTTCATATTCACCAATATATTTAACTGCATTTTTGACTTTATACTTTAAAAATTTTGCAAGAGACCAATATTCTTTTCCTCTCAATCTTCTAAAAAAATTAATTATTACATTTAATTTTAATAGTAAATTATAGGCTATTGATCCAAGTTTAGATAACCATTTAGCATGTTTCATAACACCATCCCAAGCATCACCATGAACAACAACATATTTTTTTCCTGCATTTGTTTCATGAATAACTCTATTAACCATATGGATGTCACCAAAATGCATTGGAATAAATTTTCTTAACATTTCGTCATGATTACCCATTATGTAGAAAACTTTGGTACCATGTCTAGCTTTTCTTAAAATTTTTTGGATTACATCATTATGTTCTTGAGGCCAAAAAAAACTTTTTTGCATTTCCCAGATATCTATAATATCCCCTACAAGATAAAGATTTTCGGATCTTGAGTTTTTAAAAAACTCTAAAAGTTTTTTCGCCTGACAACCCTTGGTACCTAAATGAACATCAGAAATAAATATACTTTTATATTTAAGTAAATTAGGCATTTAAAGACCTATATTTTAATACAACTGTAACACGAATCATGTACTTCTTATTTCATTTGAATGTTACAAATTTGTTAAAAATTTTTTAAGGATTAATTATGTTATGTTGTTTGATTTATAATTTGAATTCTTCCTCTGGAAGAAAATCTATATTCATAAATAGGATTTTATCTAAGTTAAAAGAGAATATTTCTGTAGACTACTTTGAAACAAAAACAATAAATCAAGCTAAGAAAATTTTCAAAAATTTTAATCAAAAAAATTATGATCGACTAATAGTAGCTGGTGGTGATGGTTCAGTTTCTTTTGCAATTAATGAATTAATTAAAAATAATTTTGATTTTAAAGACGATTTTGCCATAGGTTATATTCCTGCTGGCACTGCAAATTTGCTTCAAGCTGAATTATCAATGAATAAAAAAGTTGATGATATAGTAAATGTGTTGGTTTCTAATAATTATAAATCCTCTAATCTTGTAAAAATTAACGATAATTATTTCTTTTTAATGGCTGGTATAGGATGGGATGCAAAAATTGTTCATTCAATTAATTCAAAAATTAAAAAGATTCTAGGTAAAATTATATTTGGTATCAAAGGTTTTCAATATTTCTTGTTTATGAATAATAAAAAGTTAAATGTCACTTTTGATGGTCAATTTTATCAAGCAGACTGGATATTATCTTCAAATACCAAATATTACGCTGGACATCATAAAATAAATAAAACAAATATTTTTGAAGAGAAATTAGTCACCTATATATTTAAAGATTTGACTAGGATTAGTTTATTATATTCAATTTTTTTAATAATTCTTAATGGTGATTTAAGTAAAAATAAAAATGTTATTACTACTTATGCACAAAACATTACAATTGATGGAAATGATTTGATACCTGTTCAAATTGATGGAGATAATTTTGGTTCATATAAAAAAATTCATTTAAATCTATCAAATAAAAAAGTGAATTTTCTTGTAAAATAATTATTTTATTCTTCCATAAATATCTTGGTATCTAACTATATCAGTTTCTTTTAAAATTGAGCCTACTTGTGCTTCAATTATTTTTACTGGTTTTTTATATGGGTTTTCTATTCTATGGATTGCACCTAATGGTATAAAAATAGTTTCATCAGGTTTCATGGTAAAATATTTTTTATCTAACGTAATTTTAGGTTTACCTTGGGTTACTACCCAGTGTTCAGCTCTATGATGATGTTTCTGAAGACTTAATATACCTTTAGGTTTTACATATAGTTCTTTTATCAAGAATTCTTTACCACTAAATAAATTAACATAACTACCCCAAGGTTTATGGAATACATTTTTCTTTTTATAATAATGTTTCTTATTTCTTCCGTACATTTTACAGATTTCTTTCCAAGATCCTAAATCAGACCAAGGAATATCCAACTTGATAGCATTTATATCTTTAGTTTTTTCTAATATTGCATAATCAAAAGACTTAGCTGTTGCTTTGGTGAATGCTTGTTTGTTTAAATAATACACGTTACTTTTATATTTTGCTTTTATTAAAGCGTTATTGCAGTTTCGATAAATATTTGGCTGGTATTTCTTAAAATTATTAATGATCGAGTCTTTTCTCAAATAAAACATTCCAGAATTCCAATAACCTTTTTTACTAATTATTTGTTTAGCTTTTGCCGCTTTAGGTTTTTCTACAAATCTAGTTACTTTGTTATTTTTTGTTAAAAAATAACCAAATTCACTGGAAGGCATTTTGGGTTTAATTCCAAAGATAAAGATATTATTATGAGTAAGTTTCTTTTGATTTTTTTTGATAGCTTTATTAAATAATGCAACCTTCTCTATCAAATGATCAGCAGCCAAAAATATTAAAGGTTGTTCGTTAGGTATATCCTTTATTAGTGCCGTACTTAATATAGCTGGTGCGGTATTTCTTTTAGCTGGTTCTAAAACGATCTTAAATTTTCTTATTTTGTGTTTCTTTAAATGTTGTTTTACTTGTTTTAAATATTTTGCATTAGTACTTATAATTGGAGCATCATATATCGGTGCTTTAACTCTCTCTAAAGTTTTTCCTAATAAAGTCCAATTACCAAAATCTATAAATTGTTTTGCTTGATGTTTTTTAGCGTTAGGCCAAAGTCTTGTTCCAGCGCCACCACATAAAATAACCGGGCGAATTTTCATCAAATTTTTGAATAATCCTTAACTTCGTTTTTCTTACCTGGATGTGTTGGTGCTCCTAAGTGCGCAGGTCCAACAGTTTGTGCATATTTCCAAAGAGTTCCTGATCCGAAATCAGATTTTCTAGCTTTCCATTTTCGTCTTCTTGAAGCTAATTGTGCTCTAGTTAATCGAACATTAATTGTTCCTTTCTTAGCATCAATATCAATAATATCTCCATTACGTAAAAGCGCGATCGGTCCACCTAATGCAGCCTCTGGTCCTACATGGCCTACACAAAATCCCCGAGTTGCTCCAGAGAAACGTCCATCAGTTATTAAAGCAACTTTTTCTCCTTTACCTTGACCGTAAATTGCACCTGTTGTTGAAAGCATTTCTCTCATACCTGGTCCACCAACTGGTCCCTCATATCTAATAATAATTACATCACCATCTTTATATTTTCTGCTCTGAACTGCTTTCATTGCACTTTCTTCATTATCAAAACATTTTGCTCTTCCAGTAAATTGTAATTTTTTAAGTCCAGCAATTTTAACAATTCCACCTTCAGGAGCTAAGTTTCCTTTTAAACCAACTACACCACCTGTTGGAGATAATGGATTTTTAAAAGATCTCATTACTTTTTGTTTTGGATTAAATTTAATTCCCTTTAAATTTTCTTTCATTGTTTTACCTGTAACAGTCATACAATCACCGTGTATATATCCACCTTCATAAAGAGTTTTTAAAAGCATTGGTACTCCACCTGCTAGCCACATATCTTTAGCAACATATTTTCCACCTGGTTTTAAGTCGGCAAGATATGGAGTTCTTTTAAATATTTTCGCAACATCCATTAAATCAAATTTAATACCTGCTTCATTTGCTATTGCTGGAAGATGTAAACCTGCATTGGTTGATCCACCTGTTGCAGCAACAATTGTTGCAGCATTTTCCAAAGCTTTTCTTGTAACTATATCTCTTGGTTTAATTTTTTTAGCTAACAATTCCATAACCATTCGCCCACTTGCTTTTGCATATTTATCTCTTTCTTCGTATGGCGCTGGTGTTCCAGCAGAGTAAGGTAATGCTAAACCTATTGCTTCAGATACGCAGGCCATAGTGTTTGCAGTAAATTGTCCCCCACAAGCTCCCGCTGTTGGACATGCAACTAATTCTAATTTTCTTAATTCTTTTGCAGACATTTGTCCTGATGAATGTTTTCCAACCGCTTCAAAAACATCTACAACAGTCACATCTTTACCTTTGTATTTACCTGGTAGTATTGAACCACCATATATAAATACGCTTGGAACATTTAATCTAACCATCGACATCATTAAACCTGGTAAAGACTTATCACAACCTGCAATACCTACTAATGCATCATAACAATGACCTCTTACAGTTAATTCAGCACTATCAGCAATAACTTCTCTTGATATTAATGAGGATTTCATTCCTTCATGACCCATAGCAATACCGTCTGTAACGGTAATTGTACAAAACTCCCTTGGTGTTCCACCTGATGCTCTTACACCCTTTTTAACAGACTGGGCTTGTCTCATTAAGGCTATATTACAAGGCGCCGCCTCGTTCCATGTTGATACAACTCCAACAAAAGGTTTCGCAACATCTTTTTCTGTTTCTCCCATTGCATAATAAAATGATCTA
>CACGUZ010000003.1 GCA_902576375.1 uncultured Pelagibacteraceae bacterium | reverse complement strand
AAAAATATTATTTCTATTGTTAAAATGTATTTCTAGAAGCTTTTCGAATGTCTCAAAATTATTAATCTCATTATAGAAATGATCTTTTTCTGAATTTTGAACATATGGCATCCAGTTTATGTCATCAATAAAAAAACAAGAATTCTTTTTCAGTTTTTCATAATAATTATAAATTATATTTTCGACATGTTTTGCCTCATGTATGGTGTCTAAGAGTATTAATTCAAATTCGTCAGGTATCTTTTCTTTTACGAATTTATAATTATCATCTCTACTTAATATAAATTTCCAATTTTTATCTTTGAATTTTGTTTTATAATCTACGATGTCTACAGAAAAGAGTTTGCAGTTATGTTGTTTAGAATGATTTAAAAATAATTCAGTTGACATAGCATCATTGCTAACGCCAAATTCAAGAATATTTGAATTCGAAATTTTTTTTAATTCTGGAAGAACAAAATTTACTAATTTACTATGATGTCTTGATAATTGAGAAAATTCTTTTTCAAATTGGTTTAATTTTTCCATAATATTATTCAACATGTATATTTTATGAAACTATATAAATTCATAAAATATTTTACTTATAAAGTATATTATTTGATGTAAAGATTTATATTAATGAAAAAAAAAGTATTTTATTGGTCTCCTTGCTTAAATCCAGTTGGAACAGTAATTTCAACAATAAATTCTTCTTTATCACTTTCAAAGTATAGTCATGAATTTGATGCTACAATTATAAATTCTTGTGGCGAGTGGGATGAATTTAAGTCAGAATTTTTAAAAGAAAATATTAAAGTTATAGATATTGGACCGAAGTATTTTAAATTTTTACCAAAAATTGGTTTTTTCCAAAGCAGATTATCATATATCTTAATATTCCTAATTTCATTTATCCCTCTTTTAAAAATTTTGAAAAAAAATAATCCAAATTTTATTGTTGCTCATTTGATAACATCTTTACCTGTTTTACTTTTTAAATTTTTTAATTTTGAGACAGAATTGATATTAAGAATTTCTGGAATGCCTAAATTAAATTTTTTAAGAAAAAATTTTTGGAAAATTTGTTCAAATAGAATTAGATATATCACATGTCCATCAATAGAATTGAAAAATAAAATTATGAATTTAAAAATTTTTGAAACCAATAAGATTTTTCATCTTCCAGATGCAGTAATAAATATTAGTAAATTTAAAAAACAATTAAAAACAGAAAATAGATTTAAAGATATATTTTCAAAAGATAATTTTGTTTTTTTAGCAGTGGGAAGACTCACAAAACAAAAAAACTTTTCATATTTAATCAATGAGTTTAGCAAATTTCACAATAAAAAAAAAAATTGCCATCTTGTTATTCTGGGTGAAGGTGAAGACATGAAAAAGTTAAAAGATTTAATCCAAAAAAAAAATTTACCCAATGTCATACACATATTAGGAAAAGTTGAAAATGTATTTAGATATATGAAAGATTCAAAGGCCTTAATATTAAGTTCAAAATGGGAAGAAATGGGCTTTGTGATAATTGAAGCTGCCTTTTCAAATTTATACGTAATTTCTAGTAACTGTCCTAATGGACCAAGTGAATTTCTTAATTATGGGAAAGATGGAATTTTATATGAAAACAATCAAAAAGATGCTTTATACAACAGTCTTAATAATTTTAGTCAAATAGAAGAAAAAATAAAGTTTAAAAATAAAATTAATATAAAAAAAAATTCTAAAAATTTTACTATGTTTAGGCATTTCAAAGTTTTAGATAAAATTTTAAGATCAAAGTGAGAACAAAACAAAAAATACTTTTTGCAAAGATAATCTATAATATAATTAGAATTTTCTTTCCAGAAAAGATTTCAGTAAAAAGAAACAATATTGGATGGAGCCTAAATCTATCAGAGGCAATTGATTTGCACATTTTTATTTTTGGTGGCTTTGAAAAAGAAATTACAAAAATTGCGAAAAAACTTAACTTGCAAAAGTACGACAAAATAATAGATATTGGTGCTAATTTTGGAGTTCAATCTCTACAATTTGCTCAAAATTTTAATAATTCAAAAATATTTTCTATCGAACCTACGAATTATGCTTTTGATAAGCTTATAAGAAATTTAAAATTGAACCCAAATTTATCAAAAAAAATTTTTCCGTATCAAATATTTTTAGGTTCCCAGGGTATAAAAAAACCAAAATCAATCTATTCAAGTTGGAATTTAAACTCAGGAGAGTCTAAACATATAAAGCACCAAGGTGAAAAAAAAAGTGCAGATAAATCAACCTCTTCAACATTAGATGAGTTCATCATTTTAAATAAAATTTCTAAAGTTGATTTTATCAAATTGGATGTTGATGGTTATGAATATGACGTTTTATTGGGAGGGACAAATTTTTTGAAAAAAACAAAACCACCAATTTTTATGGAATTAGCACCTTATTTGTACAAAGAGCATGGGTACTCTAAAGAAAAAATTCTTAAATTAATTAAATCTTTTGACTATGAATTTTATGATTTAAAAAAATTTAAAAAAATCATAGATATTGAAAAAAAAATATCAAATATAAAAGATGGTTCTAGTGAAAATATTTTATTAATGTAAATTTATGGATTTAGTAAGCGTTATTATTCCTTTTTTTAAAAAAAAAAAATATATAAATGAAACTATAAATTCCATATTAGATCAGACGTATACAAATATAGAAATTATAATAGTTTATGATGATATAGAAAAGAATGATCTTCATTATTTAAAAGAAAATTTTTTAAAAAATGAAAAAATTAAAATAATTATCAATGATAAAAATTTGGGTGCTGGAAAATCCAGAAATATAGGTATAGCTAATTCAAGAGGAAAATATCTTGCTTTTTTAGATGCTGATGATTTGTGGGACAAAGAGAAGATTTTTAAACAACTTCAATTCATGAAAAAAAATAATTTTACTATATCTCATACATCTTACAAAATTTTAAGTGAGGATGGTGAAATTTTAAGTTTACGTAAATCAAAACATTTCCGTGATTATAAAGATATTCTAACTTCTTGTGATATTGGATTGTCCTCTGTGCTGATGAGACGTGACCTGATTTCTGAAAAAGTTCAATTTGCAAATATAAAAACAAAAGAAGACTTTGTGTTATGGTTGAAAATTTTAAAATCTGGTAAGGAAATTGGTGCTTTAGAAGAAACACTTATGTCGTGGAGAAAAACTAAAAATTCTCTCTCAAGTTCTTCTTTACAAAAATTAAAGGATGGATTTAAAGTTTATAATTATTATATGAATTATAATTTTATCAAATCAATGTTTTTGCTTATAATTTTATCAATTAATTTTTTAAAAAAATAAATATGGAATTTACTTCAGCCACTATTTTATTAATTAGTATATTGATAATAAATTATTTATTTAAGTCCAAAAACTTTTTATTAAGTTACACGGGTTTAAAACATCAAACTTATATACAACGAAACAAGGTACCTTTGTCGGGTGGATTCATAATTTTGATTTATTTTGTAATGAATCATTCTGATCAAAATATTTTTTTAACTTTTTATATTTTTTTGTTTTTTTTGATGGGGTTAATTGGTGATTTAAATTTATTAAAATCGGCATTAATCAGATTCTTAATTCAAATTTTAGTTATAATATTTTTTGTGATTTCTTTAAATATTTCAATTTTAGATCTAAGAGTTGATTTCTTAAATACTCTTTTAAATAATATTTACTTTAATATTTTTTTCGTAAGTTTTTGTTTTTTAGTATTAGTTAATGGATCAAATTTTATTGATGGCAACAACGGTATTGCAATCGGATATTTTTTGATAATTTATATTTTTTTGTTTTATTCGATTAGTAATGAACAAATAGAATACAATAAAGATTTAGTATTATCTTTAATATTATGTCTCTCTTTGTTACTAGTTTTTAATTTATTTAATAAACTTTTTTTAGGAGATAATGGAATATATATTTTGTCAGTCTTAACAGGGTATATCTTAATCGAAATAGCAAATTCAAATTATTATATTTCACCATATTACATAATGAATTTGTTATGTTATCCTGCATTTGAAATATTATTTTCTATGTTAAGAAAAATTAGATCTGATTTTTCACCAATGAAACCTGATACCAACCATGTTCATCAGCAGCTTTTTTTTACTTATAAAAAAAGCCTCAATTTTTCTCAAATAATCAATAACTCATTAGTTGGAATTACAATAAGTTTTTATAATTTTGTTTATATAATGGTAATAAGTCTTTATCCCGAAAATTCTAAATTTCAAATAATTTTGGTTGTTGTATACATAACAAATTATTTGATAATTTATAAATTACTTAACAACTTTAAAAAAAAGTTTCATCATAGAAATTAGTATTAAGAATCCGTCTCTAAAAGCATTTACTTTTTTTCTGCCACCTATCCTCGCTCTTTCATTGGATTTGCTAGTGTCGAGCTTGTAACCCATCTTTTTAGCCTTGATAGGAAGCTCAATACAAAATGAGAAATCTTTGTTTTCAATATTTAGACCTTTAAAAGACTTAGTTTTGCCAATCACAAATGTATAGAGAATATCAGTAATTTTTAAATTAAAAAAAATGTTACCTATTTTTGTGAATATAAAATTACCAATGTAAGTAATAAAAGTGTCGTCTTCGCTACTACAATTCTTCTCATATCTTGATGCAAAAATAAAATCTATATTATTAAGAGTTAATTTTTGGTACATTGTACTCAATTCTTTTGGATTAAATGATCCATCTGCATTAAAAATACAAAAATATTTCGTTAAAACGTTATTTATACCTAAAATTAAAGCGTCACCATATCCTTTATTTTTTTGAAAAACTATTTTACAGTTGTGTTCAGAAATTGAATTAATAGTTTCGATATCATTTTTTTCTAATACAATTAGTATTTCTAGATTAAGTGGCTTCAATTCATCTAGAACACTTGGTAAAGATTCTTTTTCACTTTTTGCAGGTATTACTAAAGTTAGATCATGCATTAGTTTCTATTATGTGGTTTGCAAAATGTATCAAATAATAAAATATGTAAAATGAGTATAAAAACAACATATATCTTTTTTCTCTAAAGAAATCATCTTTTATTCCGAAATTGAGAACTGTGAAGCATAGAATGATTATTAATGGATCATAATATTTGTGGAAAATATGATATTGGGGAGTCATCATTAATAAAATTAAAATTAAAATTAAATTTTTATAATTCTTAAACACAGAAATCTTTATCAAAAAAAACATAAATATTGGATAAGACAAATATAATAAGAGGTTATTATCAAATAAGAAATTTGAGGCATGAAGGACAATTCCCCCACCTGACAAGTTAAGATTGTAATCAAAATTTTTAATTATGAAGATCAATGAAAAAAAAATAATAAATAAAAAAATCAAATCTTTTTTAAGATTAAATCCTATATTAAGTTTTTTATAAAATAAAATTGGAAACATATGAAAAATTATTATTGATGTTATAATAATAATTTTATTAAAATAATTAGAACTTAAACCTCCTTCCTCAATAAAAAAAACGTCAATTATGAAAATATAATAATAAGCTGGAAAAGCTAAAAAGAAATTTAGTAAAGTAATATTTATTATATTTTTTAAAAAATTTTTATTTTCTAAAAAAGATTTGAAAAATTCATAATAAAAAAATATAGCAAATAAGCAAAAAGATGGTCTTATATATGAAGCTATTGCTAAAAATACGATATTTATAAATGAATATTCAATTTTTTTTTTTATCTTAAATTTTAAAAAAAAATAAATAGATATTGTAAAGAATAGTAAACCTAACATTGCACTTTCTGGCCAGATTGCATTAGCTCTAAACGAAGGTGATAAATAAAGTATACAACTTAAGATAAGTAAATATTTCTTATCTATATTTTTTTTTAAAAAGATTAATTTTAGAGATTTATAAAAAAATAATTGATTAAGAATAATAATATTCATTAAAAAAAATCTCAATAAATCTACATCAATTAAAATTTTATTAAGTATAAAAATAATTATTAAATAAATAGGGGATATTCTTGTTGCTGCATTAATATCATCAAGTGCTTTGTCAAAGTTTAAAAAGGTATATATAAAATCCTTTTCAAACTGGATTGCTCCTGCTAGCGTATGTTCAAAATCAAGTTTTGGTCCAATTGTAATATTTTCATCTAAAAAAAAACCTAAATAAATACTTAATATTGACAAAAAACATATTAAAATGTGGAAATTTTTTTTTAAAAGATTATTTATCATACAGGCAATTTAATTTAATTAATTAATGTTTCAATATATCAATGATTTTAAAATATTATCAAAAAATTGATGATGCTCTTTCTTATTTATTTTCGTCAGTTTGTGATGAGAAGAAGCTTCTAAAAAGCTTTTTTGGAAACAAAAAAATTATCTATGTAGATATCGGCACTAATGAAGGATCTTTTTTAGAATATCTTTTAAAATTTTGTAATTTTAAACAAATATTTTGTTATGAACCTATCGCCAGATTGTCAGAGGAATTAAAAAAAAAACATAAAAATCAAAATATAAAAGTATTAAATATTGCTCTGTCTAATAAGAAATCTTTTAAGAAATTTTACGAATATAAAATTTCATCCCAATCAAGCCTTTATAGACAAAATGATATCTTTAAATCTTTAAAAGATTTAAAAAAAGTATCTAAAATTAAAACAAATAGCTTTGACAACGAGTTTTCCAAAGGAAAAAAAATAGATTTCTGTAAAATAGATGTTCAGGGTGAAGAAATCAATGTTTTAAAAGGAATGAGTAAAAATTTAGCAAAAAAAAAAATAAAGTTATTAAAAATTGAAATAACTTTTATAGAGAGATATATTGGTATTAAATCTAATTTTAATCAAATTATATCATTTTTTTTGAAATATAATTATCATTTAATCTCAATCTCAAAAGTCAAGTATAAGAATAATAGACTGCTTTTTATGGATGCTTATTTTTCATCAAAATAATGCCTTTAAACATAATCACATTTTTTATTTTTTATAATTTAATTTTATTTTCAGTTTTAGGTTTTGGTTTTTTAGCGTCAAAGATTTTTTTTAAAAATAAATTTAACAAAAATCTTGGGTTTGTAGGATTGTTTGGTTTATTTTTTTTATTGATATACTCGTATTATTCTCACTTTTTTATTCCTCATGATTATGTACATAACGCTGTCATTCTGTTGATGGGTTTATTTCTATTTGTATATTTCATCAAAGATTTTGATTTTTTATCTTTTAAAATATTGTTGGTTGTTTTTTTATTTTTATTTTTGATATTACTTTTATTTAAAACTCACGATGATTTCCATTATTATCATTTTCCTTACACTTACTATATTACTCAACATTCATTGTTGATTGGTGTTGGTCAATTTAATCATGGATTTAGAACACCATCATCTATTTTCTATCTTAATTCCTTATTTTATTTACCGATCGCAAAATATTATTTATTTTATATTCCTAGTTTATTAATTATGGGATTTTCAAATATGATTTTAATATCACGATTTTTTGAATATTTTAGGGACAAAAAAATTGATTTTATTTTCTTTTTATCTGCATGTTTCTTTATATTTATAAATATCTTTTTTTATAGATTACAGGAACATGGTACTGACCGGTCTGCACAAATACTTATTTTAATTTTGTTTTTACAACTTTTAACTTTTTTAAATTTTAGAAAAGACTCAAGAAATGATCTAATCCAAATGATAGTAATATTAGGACTTATAATATCCTTGAAAGCATTTTACATTTTGTATTTGTTAGTTCCTCTAGTTGTATTTTGGATTTTATACAAAGAGAATAAATTAAATTTTTTAAGGGACATTATTAAGAATAAAATTTTCTACTTTTTTCTATCATTAATATTTGCAGTTATCGTTACAAATTTTTTAAATACTAGTTGCTTAATTTATCCTTTAAATTTTTTATGTTTTGAAAATTTTGATTGGTCTTTAGGTTCAAATGAGATAGAGAAAATGAACCGACATTATAATCTTTGGTCAAAATCTGGTCATACACCAACTTTTAAAGTGGATAATACAGAAATATATCTTCAAAATTTTAATTGGGTTCCTAATTGGATAAATGATTATTTTTTTAATAAAGTTTCCGATTTAATTTTAGGATTATTATTCACTTCTTTATTTTTGATATTATTTTTTTATCAAAAACAAACAAAAAAAATATCCTATAATAAAAATTATAATTTATTGGTTCTTTTAATTTTATTTTTATTAATTGAATGGTTTATAAATCACCCTGCCTTGAGATATGGTGGATATGCACTTTTTGCTATCATTTTTTTTATGCCTGTTTCTATCATTCTTGCAAAATTTAAAAATAATTTTGACCAAGTCTTTAAAAAAATTAAAATTTTATTCTGTATTGTAGCTGTAGTTTTTTTAAGCAGAAACTATATTAGAATTAACGATGAGTATAATAAGTATAATTATTCTCCATTAATAAATCCTTTTTATAAAGTTGACGAAAGACATTTTAGAATTGAAAAAATATTTTCTGAACTTATAGATAACTTTGAAAATTGTGAAAAATCATTAAATAGTTGTAACTATGAAAAAAGTTTACGAGTTAAAAATAGATATATTTTTGTAGTAAAAAATGATTAGATATTTTTCGTTAAAAATTTTAAGTTTTTTTGATTTTTATTACCAAAAAAAATTATTCTCTTTTCTAAAAAACCGGGGTTATAGAAATTTCAATTTTTTATTTGATATTGGCGCTCACCATGGAGAGTCAATCAAACTATTTTTAAGCAACTTTAAAATAAAAAATATTTATTCTTTTGAAGCCAGTAATGAAAACTTTAAAATCTTACAGAAAAATACAAAAAAACTCCAAAAAAAATTTGATGATGTAAATATTTCAATTGAGAATTTTGCTGTTGGTGACGAGGAGAAAATCGTGAAAATGAAACAAATGAGTGAAAGCTCATCATCTACAATAAATAGTTATAATGTAAAATCAAAATATTTTAAAAAAAAATCGTTATTTCTTTTTAGTTCAAAAAATCAAAATTTTTTCTCTGAAATAAACGTGCAACAAGTATCATTATCCAATTATATAAATGAAAAAAATATAAAAAAGATTGATTTTATAAAAATTGATACAGAAGGATACGAGTATTATGTTTTAAAGGGTTTGCAAAATCAATTTCAAAAAACAAAACTTATTTTGTTTGAGCATCATTATGATAATATGCTAATAAAAAATTATAAATTTACAGATATTCATAATTTTTTATTAGAAAATAATTTCAAGCAAATTTATAAATACAAAATGGCATTCAGAAAGACTTTTGAATATGTTTACGAACTTCAAGAATAATCATTAACTTACTTTACTGCATAAAATAAATAGTCTAATAACCGTTATGTCAAAAAAAAAAGTTGCATTAATTTTTGGTGTTACCGGACAGGATGGATCATACCTGTCAGAATTTTTATTAAAAAAAAATTATATAGTTAATGGTGTTAAAAGAAGGTCATCTTCAATAAATACACTAAGAGTGGATCACATTTATCAAGATCCACATGAAAAAAATTACAGATTTAGGTTACATTATGGGGATATAACTGACTCATCTTCTGTATCCAGTATTATAAAAAAAACTAAACCGGATGAAATTTATAATCTTGCTGCCCAGTCTCATGTGGCAGTATCCTTTGAAGTACCAGAGTATACAGCCAATGCAGACGCATTAGGAACTTTGAGAATTTTAGAGGCTATAAAATTTCATAAACTTGAAAAGAAAACTAAATTTTATCAGGCAGGCACCTCAGAAATGTTTGGTAAAGTTCAAAAAATACCTCAAGACGAAAAAACTAAATTTTATCCACAAAGTCCTTATGGTGTTGCAAAACTTTATGCTCATTGGATAACAAAAAATTATCGAGAAGCTTATAAAATTTTTGCTTGCAACGGAATTTTGTTTAATCATGAAAGTCCACGAAGAGGTGAGACATTTGTTACAAAAAAAATTATTTCAGCTTTATGCAAAATAAAAGAGGGTAAACAAAAAAAACTTTTTTTAGGTAATCTAAATGCAAAAAGAGACTGGGGTCATGCAAAGGATTATTGTTTGGCGATGTGGAAAATATTACAACAGAAAAAACCTGATGACTACGTAATTGCAACTGGCAAACAATATTCAATTAAACAATTTATTAATATAACTGCAAAAAAAATAGGTCTAAAGATTTTTTGGAAAGGCAAAGGATTATATGAAAAAGCTTATAATGAAAAAGGTATTCCAATTATTGAATGTGATAGAAATTATTTTAGGCCATTAGATGTTAATACTCTTCTAGGTGACGCAAAAAAAGCCAGAAAAATTTTAAAGTGGAAACCTAGAGAAAATTTAAATTCACTAATTGATGAGATGATTCAGTCTGAGTACCAAAGTATAAATGAAATTAAGTAAAAATAGTAAAATTTTTTTGGCTGGACACAATGGCATGGTGGGATCAGCAATTTTAAGACATCTTAAAAAAAAAAACTATAAAAATATAATTGTTAAAAGTAGAAAAAAACTAGATCTACTTAACCAAGAAAAAACTGAAAAATTTTTTAAAAAGGTGAAACCTGATTTTGTTATTATTGCTGCAGCAAAAGTAGGTGGAATATTGTCCAATGATATCTACAGTGGGGATTATATATACCAAAATTTAACTATACAAACAAATTTGATTCATTCTTCATTTAAGGTAGGAGTTAAAAAATTGATATTTTTAGGATCAAGTTGCATTTATCCAAAATTTTCTAAACAACCAATTAGAGAAGACTATTTATTAAATGGCAAACTAGAGCCAACAAATGATGCTTATGCAATAGCTAAGATTGCAGGGCTTAAAATGTGTGAGGCTTACAATAAACAATATAGACTAAATTATATATGTTTAATGCCTACAAATTTATATGGACCAAGAGATAACTATGATCTTAAAAATTCACATTTTTTTCCGGCATTATTATATAAAATTTACAATGCAAAAAAATATCATAAAAAAAATATTGTATTATGGGGCAACGGTAAAAGTAAAAGAGAATTGTTATACGTTGATGATCTTGCAAGAGCATGTGAGTTCTTTTTAAAAAAAAAAACAAAACATACATTGATAAATATTGGATCTGGTGTTGAGAAGTCTATAAAAGATTTCGCAAAATTCATTATGAGAAAAATGAAAGTTGATTTGAAAATTGATTATGACTTTTCAAAGCCTAATGGAACACCTAGAAAAAAACTAAATACCAGTTTAGCTCGAAGTTATGGTTGGAAGCCAAAAATCGATTTAAATGAGGGTTTTAATTATGTTTTTAGAGATTTTTTAAAAAACAAAATTGAGTAATTTACGCTTTAAAAGTTAGTTTACATTAAATCATAAATCAGTATAACCATTTCGCCGGTGATTATTGCGAAAGTGTTATACCCGATCCCATTCCGAACTCGGAAGTCAAGCCTTTCTGCGCCGATGGTACTTTGTCTTAAGATATGGAAGAGTAGGACATCGCCGGCTTAAACTTTTAAATTATGAAAATAAAAAGCTCATTAAAATCGTTGAAAAAAAGAGATCTAAATTCTAAACTAGTTAGAAGACGAGGAAGAGTTTACATAATTAATAAAAACAATCCTAAATTCAAAGCAAGACAAAAATAATTTTATGGACAATGAAAACCATAAAAATACCTGGAATAATTTTACTAAATTTGTTTTATGGGGAACTGTTGCAGTAATATCAGTATTGGTATTAATGGCAATATTTTTACTCTAAAGTCATTTAATGATAATGAAAATAGGATCAATTTTAGAAAACCAAAAGTTTGAAAAAAGAGTGGCTATTATGCCAGAAATTGTGAAGAAATATATTTCTTTAGGATTTGAAATTCTTTTAAGCAAAAACTACGCATCTCATTTAGGAATAAACGATGAAGAATATTTAAAAGTTGGTGCAAAAATTTCCTCAGATGAAAATGAAATTTTGAATTCTTCAGATATTGTGGTGCAACTTGGAATTTTATCAGATGATAAAAGTTCCTTAATTAAAGAAAACCAAATTTTAATTGGAGTTTTAAATCCTTATGAAAATAAAAAAAAATTAGAAGACTTAGCCAAAAAAAAAATTAATCTTTTTTCATTAGAGTTGCTGCCAAGAATAACAAGAGCTCAATCAATGGATATTTTATCTTCTCAAGCTAATTTGGCAGGATATAAAGCTGTAGTAGATTCATTTGCCAGTTTTGAGAAAGCAATTCCAATGATGATGACTGCTGCAGGAACAGTACCAGCTGCAAAAGTTTTAGTCGTTGGAGCTGGGGTTGCAGGATTACAAGCAATAGCTACAGCCAAAAGAATGGGTGCTATAGTTTTTGCTACAGATGTTAGAATGGCATCAAAAGAACAAGTTGAAAGTTTAGGAGGTAAATTTCTGACTGTTGAAGGTTCTGAAAATCTTGAAACTGAGGGAGGTTACGCAAAGGAGACTTCTGATGAATTTAAAAAAAAACAAGAAGATCTCTTGTCCGAAACTTTAAAAAAAATTGATATTGTAATTTGTACTGCATTAATACCAGGAAAAAAAGCTCCACTAATTATTAAAGATAATATGATCAGTAATTTGCAATCAGGTTCAATAATTTACGATTTAGCAGCAATCCAAGGAGGAAATACCGCATTTACTGAAGTAGATAATGTTATAAATAAAAATGGAGTTAAAATAATTGGGGAGAGCAATATTTTGAATAAATTACCTATCTCAGCGTCTAGTTTATATTCAAAAAATATGTTTAATTTTGTTGATAATTTATTCGACAAAAAAAATAAAAAAATCAATATTAATTTAGAAGATGAAATTATTAAAAAAACAATAATTAAATAATCATGGAAATAGATCCTTTAATATTTAGATTAAGTATATTTATCCTATCAATATTTGTTGGATATTATGTAGTTTGGAGCGTTACACCATCATTACATACTCCATTGATGTCAGTTACTAATGCTATTTCTTCTGTAATAATTGTAGGTGCAATAATTGCAGGCTTGTCAGGAAATTCTGAAAGTATATTTAATACCTCAAGTATTTTTGGCTTTTTGGCTATCGCTTTAGCAGCAATAAATATCTTTGGTGGATTTCTTGTAACTCAAAGAATGTTAGCGATGTATAAAAAAAAGAAAAAGGATAAGTAATGATATCAGCAAATTTGTCAGCAATTTTTTATTTAGTTTCTGGTGTATTATTTATACTTGCATTACGAGGGTTATCTTCTCCTGAAACATCCAGACAGGGTAATTTTTTTGGAATTTTAGGAATGATTATTGCAGTTTTAGTAACGTTTCTATCTATAGGGAATTTTTCAAATGGATTTATTTTTGTTTTAATATTCATTTTAATTGGCGGTTCTATTGGAGCATTTATAGCTTACAGAATACCTATGACTGCTATGCCAGAATTAGTTGCTGGCTTCCATAGCTTGGTGGGACTTGCAGCTGTTTTTGTTGCAATCTCAGCTTTTTTAAATCCAGAAGCATTTAATCTTGGTACACCAGGCAATATTAAGCTTGGTAGCTTAATTGAAATGTCTATAGGAGCTGCAGTCGGAGCTATAACTTTTTCTGGCTCAATAATTGCTTTTTTAAAACTTCAAGGAATAATGTCAGGATCTCCGATCACTTTTAAAGGTCAACACTTACTTAATGCAATTATATTAATCTCAATTGTGGCTTTAATTTATCTACTTTGTTCATCTCAATCCTCTAATTTATTCTGGATTTTATTAGCCGTCTCATTTTTAGTTGGTTTCCTATTAATAATACCGATAGGTGGAGCTGATATGCCAGTTGTGATTTCAATGCTTAATTCTTACTCTGGTTGGGCAGCAGCAGGAATTGGATTTACTTTAGAAAATACTGCATTAATTATCACTGGTGCACTTGTTGGATCATCAGGAGCAATTCTTTCATATATAATGTGTAAAGGCATGAACCGTTCATTCTTCAATGTTATTTTGGGTGGATTTGGAGCTACAGATGACACTTCAAGCAAATCAACCAAAGAACAAAGACCGGTAAAAAGTGGGAATGCTGATGATGCAGCCTTTTTAATGAAAAATGCATCGTCGGTTATAATTGTTCCTGGTTACGGAATGGCTGTTGCGCAAGCACAACATGCTTTAAGAGAGATGGTTGATACTTTAAAAAAAAATGACATTAAAGTTTCATACGCTATTCATCCAGTAGCTGGAAGAATGCCAGGACATATGAATGTGCTTTTAGCAGAGGCTAATGTGCCTTATGATGAAGTTTTTGAGTTGGAAGAAATAAATAATGATTTTGCTAATGCTGATGTTGCGTTTGTAATTGGTGCAAACGATGTAACTAATCCAGTCGCAAAAACAGATCCTCAAAGTCCTATTTATGGAATGCCTGTTTTAGACGTGGAAAAATGTAAGTCTGTTTTGTTTGTAAAAAGGAGTCTATCACCAGGGTATGCTGGTATTGATAACGATTTATTTTATAAAGAAAATACTCTTATGTTATTCGCTGATGCAAAAAAAATGACTGAGGATATCACAAAAAACCTATAAGAGTATAATGAGTACACAAATTTATTGTGACATTGCAGATTTAATCCAAATTAAAAAGTTTAATAAAAAAAAATTAGTAAAAGGCTTTACAACCAATCCAAGTTTAATGCGAAAAGCTGGTGCAAAAAATTATGAAAAATATTCAAAAGAAATTTTAAAAGTTTGCAAAAAACCAATTTCATTTGAAGTATTTAGTGATAATTATAAATCAATGAGGAGAGAAGCTTTGATAATAAACTCATGGGGAAATTCGATATATGTCAAAATACCAGTTACTAATTCAAAAGGTAAATTTATGGGTAAACTTATTAAAGAACTAAGTCAATTGAATATTAAATTAAACATTACGGCTGTGTACAATTCTCATCAAACAAAAAAAATTTTGGATTGTTTAGAAAAAAATTCAAGAGTTATAATTTCAATTTTTGCTGGGAGAGCAGCCGATGCAGGCAAGGATCCTATTCCTGAATTAAAAAAAAGTATTAAAATGTCAAAAAAATTTAAGAATGTTAAAATCTTATGGGCGAGTGTCAGAGAACCATACAATTACTTACAAGCAAAACAATTGGGTTGTGATCTCATTACGATACCACCCTCAATAATTAATAAAATCGAAAAATTTGGAAAATCATTTGAAAAATTAACAACAGATACTGTGCTTGGGTTTTTAAAAGATAGTAAAAAGTCTAAATTTAAGATTTAGAATATTTATTGAAACTTAGCATTAATGCAAAGTTAAACCAGAAAATTCCTCCATAAAAAGTTGAGAAAATACTTCCAGAGGGAATGAGTGGTATTAAATTTGAAATAACAAATAATATAGTTGCAAATTGATAAATATTTCTATCAATCAAGTAATTTTTAATTGAATAATAAATTGAATATAATACCAAAGTTAAAAAAGATAAGTATCCCAACAACCCTGTTTCAGATAATAATTCAAGATGTATTTGATGTGGATGTGTAGCCTGTCTTGTATTTGTTTTTTTAAATTCATCATTTTTATAAATTTCTTTTTTACTTTCCTCTCTAAAATTTTTTAAACCAACACCAACAAGAAAATTATTTTTAAAAATTTTATATGCAGCGTTTTGATGTGCCCCGTATTGAGAATCTTTAAAGTATTTACTTAATCCATCTGAAGAGTAAATTACCTTTATTTGATCATAGTATCTATATTTAATATTTTCATTTATTGAAATAACAAAAGTTAATAAACTAAGAATTATTATAGTAACCCCTGCTTTATTTAAAAAACTGGTCTTCAGTATAAAAAACAAAAACAAAAAAATTGAAAAGAATAATTTAATAAAGTTTGCTCTTTCTCCAATAGCAAAACTTATCAAAATTATTGAAATTGCAAGTAATAAAATTATTGAGTCAGAGAATTTTTTTTTTATAAAAAAAGCTATAATTAATAAACTCATGAAATGGTAAAATCCTCCAACAACTAATTCATCTCCAAAAAAACTTGCTATTCTTCCAGGCATTACTGTATAGAATCCTAAAATATTAAATCCAATTAAAAACTCAAAAGTTATATCAAATGAAACTATAAAAAAAACTAATGTCCAATACGGTAATATCTTTTCAAAAGAAAAATCTTTTTTTTGAATAAGATTTTGTAACTCTTTTATAAAAAAAATAATTAATACAAATTTTAATAATCTTGGAAGAGAATTGCTAAAATTGGTGCTAAAAAATAAATTTATTAGAAGATATATCAAAAAAAAAATTAAAAGATAAAAAACATAGGATTTATAAAATTTATCAGATAAATTTAAATTCAAAATTGCTAAAATTGTAAAAGCAAAATAAAAAAAATTTATAAATAAATTTCCAAAAATTAAAAATATTGGGAATAATATAAGTAAATAAAAAGATAAAATATTTTTTTTTGGTAGAATAAAAAAATTTTTGATAAACATAATTGGTTGCGGGGGACGGATTTGAACCGCCGACCTTCAGGTTATGAGCCTGACGAGCTACCAGACTGCTCCACCCCGCGATATCTAAATTCTATTTTTGAGTTTATTAAGTTTTTTAACCCTCTTGATATTTTCTTGTAAAATTCTTTTTTTCTTTTCAGAAGGTTTTTCATAAGTATTTTTTAATTTTATTATTTTAAAAAAACCATCTCTTTGAAGTTTTCTTTTTAAAACTCTCAAAGCTTGTTCGACATTATTATCTTTTACTTCTATTTTAATAAATACCTCCAAAAAAGTGAGTAGTTATCATTTTTACAATTTTATGTCTATTAATTTTATTCATGCAGCCTAACTTTTATTGATTTGAATGGCTCTTTCTTTTTCTTTTTTTTCTCGTTTAATTCTTCGCTCAGCCTTGGCGATAGCATCCAGAAGGTCTTTTTGAGTAAACAAATTTAGAGCAACAGGATCTTTTGGATTTAAATTGTTATAATTCCAATAACTTTTATTTCTAATAGATGTGACGGAGCTTTTTGTAATACCTACAAGCTTTGCGACTTGTGAGTCTTTTAAAATACTATGTTGTTTAAGCAACCAAAGGGCCGAGTCTGGTTTATCTTGTCTCTTTGAAAGAGGAATATATTTCTTAATTTTTTTTTCTGAATTAGATATCTCGACATCAAAGTTTTTAATTTGAAGAGGTCTATTTTCATCTTTTGATGACAGATCAATTTCTTCTCTAGTTAGTTGTCCCGAAATAATTGGATTGTATGCTTTAATACCTTTTGCCACCTCTCCATCTGCAATGCCTTGTACTTCAACTTCGTGTAACTTACAAAAGTCTGCAATTTGTTTAAAAGTTAATGTGGTATTTTCGACAAGCCACATAGCAGTTGCCATTGGCATCAAAGGTGAGCTAGACATCTAATTTTTTTTTTCTGATTTAAAATTTTGAAATTTTTTATTGAATTTACTAATTCTACCTTTATCCATTAATTTTTGCTTTCCACCAGTCCATGCGGAGTGTGACTTTGGATCAATTTCTAACTTAAGTAAATCACCTTCTGCGCCCCATGTAGATTTAGTTTCAAATTGAGAACCATCAGTCATTTCAACTCTAATCTTATGATAATCAGGGTGTATTTTTTTTTTCATTCCGAGATTTATAACAAATGTTTTTTTTAAAACAATTAAAAGTTAAGTAATTTTTCTCTAAATTTTGCGTTAATGTTTGGATTTGATGCAATGATTTCAATGTGATTTAAATTATCTAGGTTTAATTCATTCATAACTCCTCCAGCCTCATTCAACAAAACTATACCAGCAGCAATATCCCACAAATTGAGATTTTTTTGAAAATATCCATCATATCTTCCTGCTGAAACATAAGCTAGATCGAGAGCAGCACAACCAGATTTTCTGTATAAAAAATCAGGTTTTTTATTCAGTGATTCTCCTATACTAAACAAACAATTTTCAATGACATTTTTTTTTGAAACTCTAATTTTTTGGTTATTTAAAAAAGCTCCATTATTTTTTTCTGCAAAAAACATTTCATCTTTAATAGGATCATAAATTAATCCAGATACAATCTCATTATTAGATTTTAAAGCGATTGAAATCGCAAAATGTGGTACTCCGTGCAAAAAATTTACAGTACCATCTATTGGATCAATAATCCATGTATTGTTGGTATTCTTATTTTTTTTTACTCCATTTTCCTCACTTATAAGTGAAAAATCTGGTCGAGCTTTTTTTAATTCATCAATTATTATTTTTTCGACTTTTAAATCTGCATTTGTTACAAAATCAGCTACTCCCTTTTTAGAAACTTGTAATTTTTCTATTTCACCAAAATCTCTTATTAAAATTTTTGAAGCTTTCTCACTTGCTTTAATCATAACATTTAGGTTTGAAGAAATTGAATGCATAAGATTAAATTTTTTTTACATATTCAAGATTACGTGTATCTACTATAATTTCATCTCCAGCCTCAATAAAAGGAGGTACTTGTATACTTAAACCATTATCTAATGTTGCTGGTTTATAAGATGATGAAACTGTTTGGCCCTTTAAAGCAACATCAGTATTTTTTATCTTACATTTTACTTGATTTGGTAAATCAACAAAAATAGGCAAATTATTATGAAAACTAATAGAGACTTCAAGATTTTCAGTTAATAACTTCCCTTTTTCTCCAACCATATTTTTTTTTAAATCAATTTGTTCAAATGATTTAGGATCAATAAAGAAATAATTGTTTTCATCTTCATATAAATAATTATAGTTAATTTCATCTAAAGATGCTTTTTCTACATTTTCGCTCGATCTAAATCTTTCATTTAATTTTGTATTTTTGTTTAAACTTTTCATTTCAACTTGGGCAAATGCACCACCTTTACCAGGTTTAACATGTTGCGTTTTTAGTACTTGCCATAAATCATTTTTATACTCAAGCAACATGCCAACTCTTATTTCTACAGCATTAATTTTCATTTAATTTTTTTTATTGCTTCTGTTGGTTTTAGTTTTTTATTATTCCAAATGTAGCCTGAAATAGCTAAAAAGTTTGCCTTATTCAATAAAAGTTTTTTATAATTATCGGAATTAATACCGCCTATAGCGACAACGGGTATTTTTGTGATTTTTTTTACTTTTCTGAGCAAATTAATAGAAGCTTTAAATTTAATTTTTTTTGTTTTTGAGTAATTAAAGGCCCCAAGCGCTATATAATCTGCCTTATTTTTCACAGCTACTTTTGTTAATTTAACAGAATTATGACATGTAACACCAATTATCTTATTCCCAATTAACTTTCTTGCTTCACTCAACTTCATATCTTTTTGACCAAGGTGACAACCATCTGCATTTAATCTTTTTGCAATTAAAGCATTGTCGTTAATAAGAAATTTGACGTTAAATTTTTTACAAATTCTTTGAATTTTTTCACCTATTATTAATTTTTTTTTTAAGCTTCCTTTTTTTAGTCTCAACTGAAAAAAACTCACTTTTTTTTCTTGAAGAACCTTGATTAAATCTTGATAGAAAGACTTATTGATTTTGGTTGGTGAAATGAGATAAATAAATTTTTTTTTATTAATTCTCAAGTTCTTTAGACCATTTACCTTGAGCAGCTAAAGTGTTCATTTTTGCTCTCTGGTTAAAAATTTTTTGAGTTCCCTCAATATTTGATGTGTCCTGGGACCAAAATTTTAATGCGCTTTGTTGAAGAGCCCGTCCATAAGAGTAAGTCATTATATGGTCGGTATCATTGTATTTATTAATCAAATTTAAATTTTCTGTTGCCTCTATTTCTGATTGACCACCAGATAAAAATGCTATTCCGGGAACCTCTGATGGAACAGATTCTTTTAAACATTTAAGAGTTAACTTTGCCACCTCTTCGTTTGATATTTTGTTTTTACATTTATTACCGGCTAAAATCATATTTGGCTTTAATATAATTCCTTTCAAATCAACCTTGTGGAAAATTAATTCTTCAAAACATTTTTTTATAACTTCAGAAGTCTTCTCATAACATTCTTTTGCTGAATGCCCACCATCCATTAAAACTTCAGGTTCAACAATTGGAACCATATTACATTCTTGAACTAATGCAGAGTATCTAGCTAACGCATGTGCATTAGATTGAATTGATAGTTTACTTGGATGTTCCTCTGATATGTTATAAACACCTCTCCATTTTGTAAACTCGGCTCCTAATTTATAATATTCTTTTAATCTTTCTCTTAATCCATCCAAACCTTCAGTAATTTTCTCATTTGGTGAACCAGCTAAAACTTTTGCTCCAGTATCAACTTTAATACCAGGGACACTGCCCATAGCAGAAATTAATTCTGGGATTTTATTTTTTTTTGAGGTTATTTGTTTTATTGTTTCATCGTATAAAATTACACCTCCAATATATTCTGTCATTCCAGACGCACTAAACAATGTTTCTCTAAATAATAAACGGTTTTCAGCTGTTGATTGAACTTTAACTGACTCTAATCTTTTAGTCATAGTTGCAGTACTCTCGTCAGCTGCTAGAATACCTTTTCCTTTATTAAGTATTTTTAGTGCTATGTTGTTTAATTCAGACATATTAGTTTAAAGCTTTTATACCAGGTAACTCTTTTCCTTCAAGATATTCTAAAAATGCTCCACCGGCAGTTGAAACAAAGTTAAAATTTTCTATTAATTTAATTTTATTGATAAGAGCTATCGTGTCTCCACCTCCTACAACTGAGTAAATTGAGTTATTTCTATTTTTTTTTGTGATAGCTTTTGCAATATTATAACTACCATTAGCAAAATTTGGATTTTCAAAATAACCTGCTGGTCCATTCCAAAGAACTGTTTCACTATTTTCTATTATATCCTTTATCTTATCTAATGTCTTAGGACCAATATCCAAAATAATATCATCATCTTTGATATTATCTAGTTCTTTAATCTGAGGTTCATCATCTAAATTTTTTCCAATCAAAACGTCCTCTGGAAAAATAATTTTACAAGAATGACTCTTCAAAGTTTCAAAAATCTCTTTGATCATTAGATCACAATTTTCCTCTTTAATTGATTTACCTATTTGGTTCCCATTGTATTTAATAATGTTATTAGCCATTCCACCAACAATGATTATATTATCAAATTTAGATATTAAATTTTTGATTATTCCAATTTTTGTTGAAATTTTTGATCCTCCAATAATACAAGTAATTGGTTTTTTGATTTCTGTTGTAACTTTTTTTAATGCATTAATTTCTGTTTCCAACTGTAATCCAGCAAAAGAGGGAAGAAATTCAGTAATCTTACTCACAGAAGCGTGCGCTCTATGAGAGCAAGAAAAAGCATCGTTTACATATAAATCAGCGAGTTTTGATAAATGTTGTGCAAAATTGGCGTCATTTTTTTCTTCCTCTTTGTAAAATCTAATATTCTCTAAAAAAACTATTTGATCGTTTGTATCTTTAAATAAATCCTCTTTTTTTAATTTAAAAATATCTTCTTTTACTAATCTAATTTTTCTATTTATTTTTTTTTCAATATTTTCACAAATTGGTTTTAATGAGAGATCTGTAATTACCTTACCTTTTGGCCGTCCTACGTGAGAAATTATTATGATCTTTGATTGCTCACTTATTAAAAAATCTATGATTGGAATAATCTTATTTATTCTTGTTTCGTCGGTTATTAAGCCATTTTTTAATGGGACATTTAAATCCAATCTTAACAAAACTTTTTTTTTATTAAGATTTTTCTGATCTTTTATACTATTCATTAAGAAGTCTTATGAAGGTATTCAGCTATGTCACACATCCTATTTGAAAAACCCCATTCATTATCATACCACGCTGAGACTTTTCCCATATTTTTGCCAACCACATTTGTTAAACTTGCATCAATAATTGACGAGGCAGGATTATGATTAAAATCAATCGAAACAAGTTTTTCTTTTGTGATTTCAATAATTTTATTTTTTTTACTAAAATCCTTAAATGCTGAATTTATATTTTCAACATTCAAATCTTTTTTTGTACAGAATACAAATTCAATTAATGAAACATTTGGGGTTGGTACTCTCATTGCTATACCCTCTAACTTTCCTTTGAGGGAAGGAATTATTTCACCTATAGCTTTTGACGCACCAGTAGAAGTTGGTACGATTGATTGACCAGCAGATCTAGCTCTTCTAGGGTCTTTATGTGAATTATCTAAAATTCTTTGATCGCTGGTAAATGAATGTATGGTTGTCATAAAACCTTTTTCTATCCCAAAATTTTCATTTAAAATATGAGCAACTGGCGCTAGGCAATTTGTTGTGCAGGATGCAGCAGAGACAATTTTATCTTCTTTTTTTAGTTCAGACTCATTTACTCCAAAGACAATAGTTTTATCTGCATTTCTGCATGGAGCTGATACAATAACTTTTTTCGCTCCATTATTAAGATGTGGTTGCAATTTATCTTTAGAATTAAATTTTCCAGTGCACTCAAACACGTAATCAACACCATATTTTTTCCAATTAATTTTATTTAAATCTGTTTCTTGACCAAAAGATATTTTGTTTTTATTTACAATAAGATTATTTTCGTCATAGCTTATATCAGCTTTAAATTTTCCATGAATCGAGTCATATTTTAAAAGAGTCGAACAAGTTTCAGAATTTGTTCTATTATTAATATGCATAATTTCTATTTTTTTATTTCCCTCGTAAATAGAGCGAAGAATCATTCTTCCAATTCGCCCCATTCCATTAATACCAATTTTTATTTTCATAATTTTTCTTTGATTTTTTTTATAATGCTTTCAGAATTTAACTTGAAATGGTCATAGATTTTTTTATATGGTGCGCTTTTTCCAAAGTCGTTTATTCCAAAGTTTAATCCATTTATACCAGTATATTTTTTCCAATAATTCGTTTCGGAGGCTTCTATAGATACTACTAGCTCAGTTTCACTTAATATTTTTTTTTTGTATTCTTCACTTTGTTGATCAAATATATTTTGACAAGGCATTGATATGATTTTGGAATAAATACCATCTGTGGCTAATTTATGACCCACATCACCTGCTAAACTTGTTTCAGACCCAGTTGCTAAAATTGTTACACTTATATTATCCCCGGTTCTAAAAACTTCATAAGCACCAAAAGACGACTTATTTTTTAGAGAATTTTCAAGTCTAACAGGATTGATACCTTGTCTGGTTAGTGAAATTACACTTGGAGTATTTTTACTTTCAAGAGCTAATTCCCAACACTCAAAAGTTTCAATGGTGTCTGAAGGTCTAAAAACATTTAAATTCGGAATAGATCTTAAACTTGTTAATTGTTCTATTGGCTGATGAGTTGGGCCATCCTCACCCAAGCCAATAGAGTCATGAGTAAAAACATATATAACTTGTTGTTTCATCATCGCTGCTAGTCTGATAGATGGTTTACAATAGTCACTAAATATTAGAAACGTTCCGCCATAAGGAATTAAGCCACTGTGTAATGCTATACCATTCATTATTCCACACATCGCGTGCTCTCTAACTCCATAATGAATATAATTTCCTGAAAAATTTCCTGGTTTGATTATTTTGTGATCTTTAGTTTTAGTATTATTTGATCCAGCTAAATCAGCTGAACCACCAATTAAGTAAGGAAATTTTGCTATGATGTTCAAAAATATTTCAGATGATTTCCTTGTAGCAATTGGTTTCGTATTTTTAGTATACTCAACTTTTACTTTTTCAATTAATTTTTTAAATGAATTTAAACTTTTAAAGTTTGAAAAGTTTACTTTATCTTTCTGAGATTTTTGTGAGGCTCTTTCTCCAATTTTTCTCCATTCACTTAATAATTCAGTCGGAATCTTGAATGGCTCGTATTTCCATTTTAGTTTTTTTCTAACAAGTTTTATTTCCTCATCACCTAATGGACTTCCATGAGATGAAGCCTTACCCCCTTTGTTTGGAGATCCATAACCAATTGTTGTTTTACACGAAATTGCTATAGGTTTTTTTGATTTTTGTGCTTTTTTTAAAGCTTTAGATATTTCTTTAAAATCATGACCATTAATTTTTAAGAAGTCCCATCCGTAGCTTCTAAATCTTTTTTCGTGATTATCTGAAACAGCTAAGTTAGTAGGACCATCGATTGAAATAGAATTATTATCAAATAATAAAATAAGGTTCTTTAATTTTAGATGTCCAGCTAAGCTCAATGACTCGTGACTAATACCTTCCATTAAGCATCCGTCTCCAGCGAGAACATAAGTTTTATGATTGATCTTTTTTTTCCCTAATTGTTTTTTTAAAATTTCTTCTGATATTGCAAATCCAACTGCATTTGAGACTCCTTGTCCTAATGGACCCGTAGTGGTTTCAATACCACTATTTGGATGATATTCAGGATGTCCAGCGCATATAGATTCCAATTGTCTAAAATTTTTGATATCATTTAAAGAAACACTCTTGTAACCGGTTAAATAAAGAAGAGAGTAAAGTAACATTGATCCATGCCCAGCAGAAAGAACAAATCTATCTCTATTAATCCAGCTAGGATTTTTTGGATTAAATTTTAAGAAATCTTTAAAAAGTACTGTAGCAACATCCGCCATCCCCATAGGCATTCCAGGGTGTCCAGAGTTCGCTTTTTGAACAGCATCAATTGAGAGAAATCTAATACAATTAGCTAATTCTTTATAAAATTTACTCAAATTTATCCTGTCTAGACTTAGAAGATTCTATTTAATAATATAAACATATATATATGAATTCTATTCTTGAAAAAGAAAAAAAGCTAAATTTAGCATTAACGAAACTAAAAAATTTAAACCTAGAAAATCCAGACATAAAAAAAAATATTGAAATTCTTGGAGAACAAAAAAATCAATTAGAAATTGAAAAATCTGAAATAGAGAAAAAATACCAAACTTTAGTAGATGAGCATGAAAATTTATCGAGAAAGTTAGAAGAATTGCAAAATAGAGAAAAAATTGAAGAAAAAAAAAGATTAGAATTTTCAGAAAAAATAGATGAATTAAATCAAGAAACCAATACTTTAATGGATGAAATCGATAAATGGCAAACGTAACTATAAAATTCAATGGCAAAGAGTTTTTATTATCATGTGACGATGGACAAGAAGAACATCTTGAAGAATTATTAATACAAATCAATCAAAAGTTTAATGATTTAAAAAATGATTTAGGAAATATTGGTGAAAATAAACTTTTATTGATTACTGCAGTAAAAGTAATGGATGAATACCATGAAACAAAAAAAAAAGTTGAGCAGAAAAAAACAGAATTAAAAGAGCTCTCAAATAAATTTAGAGAGTTAAAATCATTAGTTTATGAATATAAAGATAGAAAAGAGGAAGAAATTAAAAATTTGAGTAAAAATCAAGTAGAATTAAAAGATGAAATTGTGCAGAATCAAAAACATTATGAAAAGTTAATTGATGCAGCTGCTGATGAAATTTCAAATTTTGTTGAAAAAGCAAATATAGATAAAATATCTCAATAGAACTTTGTGAATAAATCTCAAATTAGAAAAAAAATCCTTAAGATTAGAAAACAAAAAAAGATTAAAAAATTTATTTTTAATTTTGATTTAATATTGAATATTTTAGAAAGAAAAAAGGTCTTAGGTAAGATTATTGGTGGTTATTACCCATATAATTATGAATTAGATATTTTGCAAATCTTAGAAAAATTTGAAAAAAGAAAATTTATTATAACATTACCCAGAATAAAGAAAAATTCACAAATGAGCTTTTACCAATGGTCAACAAATGATCCTTTGGCTATAAATAAATTTGGAATACCAGAACCAATTTCAAAAATGGTAAAATATCCAGATGTTTTGTTAGTGCCTATTGTAGCGTTTGATAAAAATTTTTACAGGATTGGCTACGGCGGAGGATTTTATGATAGGTATATTAAGAAAGTTAGAAAACGAAAAAAAGTTCTTACAATTGGATTTGCCTACTCTTTTCAAAAAGTAAAAAAAATACCAACAAATAGTTATGATGTTGGGTTAGATTTTATTATAACAAATGGATAATTTTTTATGAAAATTTTATTTTTAGGTGATGTTGTTGGATTATCAGGATGTAGAAAGATAACTAATGATTTATTAGAACAGATTCAAAAAAATAATATCGATTTTGTAATTATTAATGCTGAGAATGCAGATGATACTGGCATTGGTTTAACAAAAGAAATTTGTCAAAATTTCTTTGAAAATGGAGTTGATGTTATTACAACTGGAAACCATGTTTGGGATCAAAAAGACATAATGAATTTTATTGATAAGGAGAATAGATTATTAAGACCCAAAAATTTATTTGAACCTGCTCCTGGTAGAGGATTTGAGATTTATAAATCAAAAAAAAATTACAAGGTTGGAGTTTTAAATTTAATGGGAAATGTTTTTATGAAAAAATGTGATGATGTTTTTAAAATTTCAAAAGATTTTTTAGAAAAATATAATTTAAAAAAAGATTATGATTTTCTAATTGTTGATTTCCATGGAGAAATAACCAGTGAAAAAAATGCTATAGGTCATTATTTTGATGGAAAAGCAACACTCGTTATTGGAACTCATACACACATACCTACTAATGATGCAAGAATTTTAAAAAATGGCACTGCTTATCAAACAGACGCGGGAATGTGTGGAGATTATGACTCAGTTATTGGTATGAATAAAGATAATTCTATTAATAGATTCATGAAAAAGGACTCAATTAAACATTTCCCAGCTGATGGAGAAGCTTCATTGAGTGGAGTTATAGTAAATTGTAATTTAGAAACTGGCTTAGCAGATAGTATCGATAGTTATATATTTGGAGGTCTTTTAAAAAATACTTAATTTTTTATGGCAGGACATTCTCATTGGGCAGGTATTAAACACAAAAAAGGTAAAGCCGATAAACAAAGATCGAAAATCTTTTCTAAGCTATCTAAAGAGATTACCGTTGCAGCTAAGTTAGGTGACAAAGATCCAGCTATGAACCCGAGATTACGTTCTGCTGTGCAAGCTGCAAGGTCTGCAAATATGCCTAAAGACAATATAGCGAGAGCTATAGATAAGTCCTCAATTAGCAATCAGTCAAATTTTGAAAATTTGAGATATGAAGGTTTTGGTCCTGATAGAGTCGCTGTTATAGTTGAGACTTTAACAGATAATAAAAATAGAACCGCCTCGAATATAAGAACAATTTTTCAAAAATCAGGAGGAAGTTTGGGAACTCAAGGTTCAGCATCACATAATTTTTCTCAATTAGGAGTAATTAAAATTGATAAAAATGAAATTTCGGATGAAGATATATTAGAACTTGCAATTGAGTCTGGTGCAAATGAGTGTAAATCGGATAAAGAATTTCATGAGATACAGTGTTCAATAAATGATATTTACAATGTTAAAAAAGAGCTGGAGAAAAAAATAAGTAATTTTATTTCGACAGGAATAGAGTGGGTGCCTCTAAACGCAGTTGAAATTTCAGAGGAAAAAAAAAAGGAGCTAATTAGTTTTTTTGAAATATTGGAAGATGATGATGACGTGCAAAATATTTATTCAAATGCTAAATTTTTAAACTAAATATAGAATATGCTTATAATTGGTATAGATCCAGGTATTTCGGGCTCAATTTGTTTTTTTAAAGATGGAAGAATTCTTGAAGTAATTGAAATGCCAGTAATGACAGAGGGTAAAAAAAATAAAAAACAAGTTAATGGTGCCCAAATTTATAACGAATTTTTAAAAAGAATTAATAAAAAAGAGGATGAAATTAGAGTTGTGATAGAACAAGTTTCTGCAATGCCAGGACAAGGCGTAACTAGTATGTTTAATTTTGGTCAGTCTTTTGGGATTTTAAAAGGGATATGTTCTGCAATGCAATTACCAATGTTTTTTGTAAGACCAGCTAAATGGAAAAAATATTTTAATTTAATTAATTCTCAAAAAGATGCTAGTAGAACAAGAGCAATTGAAATATTTCCTTATTTCTCAACACAACTTTCAAAAAAAAAAGACTCTAACAAAGCTGATGCTATTCTAATTGCGAGTTTTTACTATGAAACTCACCAAAAAGAGGATTAATCTTTAACTTTTCAAGTCAAATTCATGACACATTTAAGTGTGAGAAGATCTTATGGAAGCTGATATTTCATCCCAAGCAGTAGGACTTGCATCAAGCGCTGATTTTTCGCTTATGAACTTATTTATAAGAGCTGACATAATTGTAAAATCAGTCATTATTATTCTAATTGCATGTTCAGTTTATTCATGGGCGGTAATCTTTGAAAAATTTAAATTATTTAAAAAAATAAATCAAAGTTCAGAAGAATTCGAAGCTAAGTTTTGGAATTCAAAATCTGCAGAGTCTTTTTACAACAATCTTCCGGGAAATATAAATGACCCAATGGCACTTATTTTTAAAGACGCTATGCAAAATCTTCTTAAAAGAAGATCTAAAACAGATTTGAATGCTAGAATGACTTCAATGTTAGAAACTGGGATAGAAAAACAAATGTCTAAAATTACAAAAGGATTTACCTTTTTAGCAACTGTTGGATCAACAGCACCCTTTATAGGATTATTCGGGACTGTTTGGGGTATAATGAATTCTTTTCAATCTATTGCAATTTCAAGGAATACAAGTTTAGCAATTGTAGCACCTGGAATTGCAGAAGCTCTTTTTGCTACTGCATTAGGTTTATTGGCAGCTATTCCCGCGGTAATCGCATACAATAAATTTAACAATGACTCTTTGAAATATTCGCAAAAGCTAGAAAACTTTTCTAAAAGATTTTTAACTATTATCTAGAATGGCATTTAAGTTTAATCGCTCATCAAAAGAACCAATGAGTGAAATAAATGTTACACCATTTGTAGATGTAATGTTGGTCCTATTAATTATTTTCATGGTAACTGCACCTTTATTAACAGTAGGAGTTCAGGTTGATTTACCAGAAAGTTCAGCTGATTCGCTACCGGAAGAGCAAGAGCCTCTAACTTTAACTATAAATTCAAAAGGTGAAATTTTTATTCAAGAGTCAAAAGTTGAATATGAAAAAATAATTGCAAAAGTTTTAGCAGTCTCAAAAAATCGGACTGATACAAGAATTTATGTAAGAGGGGATAAAACTATAAATTACGGTAGAGTCCTTGAAATTATGGGGTTACTCTCAGGTTCAGGATTTACAAAAGTAGCTTTAATTTCAGAACCATACAAAGAAAGGTAATTTTTTTGTGAATAGGAGTATTGTAATTTCATCTGTTTTACACCTATTTGTTATTTTTTTAACAGCAATGAGTCTTCCTTTTTTAGCAAAAAAACCAATTGATCTTCCTCCAATCGTTTCAGTAGAATTAATTCAAATAACTGAAAAAACAAATATTCCATTTGCACCCAAAGCAAAAAAAATAATTGAAAAAGTAAAAGAAAAAGAAAAAAAATTAGTATCAGAACAAGCTCCACCTAAAAAAGTTAAGAAAATCAAGCCCGATGCTGTCCCAATGCCAGAGGACAAAGTAAAGAAAGTTGAAAAAATAAAAGAGGATAAACAAAATCCTGAAAAAGTTGATAATGAAGTAAAGCAAGTTTCTGAATTTGAAAAGGAGGAATTATTTGATCCAAATAATATTGCTGCTTTGATTGATAAATCTAAAGAGAGCAAAGCAGAGACTTTAAAGAAAAATCCAGATTTAAGCCAAGACCAAAATAAAAATTTTGAGAATACAGGTCTATCATTAAGTGAGGAAGATGCATTAAAAGCACAAATTTTTGGTTGTTGGAGTATTCCACTTGGACTACCATATAATGAAAATTTACTTGTCAGAATTAAACTTGAATTAAAACCAGATGGGTCAATAATTAAGTCAGAAATTTTAGATCATGCTAGAATGAATAAGCCAGGACAAGGATTTTATAAAGTATTAGCAGAAAGTGCTTTAAGAGCTATTAAATTGTGTCAGCCTTTAAGAGTTCCTAGCACTGGTTATGAAAGATGGAAGGAATTGCAGTTAAATTTTGATGCAAGAGAAATGCTAGAAGGTTAATATAATCTATAAAAAAATGAAAAATTTTTTAATTACTTTAATTATAATTTTAATACCAGTAAAATCGTTTGGTTTAATTGAGGTTGATATAACAAGGGGTAATCTAAACCCACTACCTGTTGCAGTTTCCCCATTATCTATTGATGAGGAATCAAGAAAAAATTTTGAGAATATTCTCAAAAAGAAAAATATCGGCTCAGAAATATCTTTAATTGTAGAAAATAATTTAAAAATTTCAGGTTTATTTAATCCATTAAATAAAGATGCGTTTTTACAAAAACCAGATATTGCAAATTTAAAGCCTAGATTTGAAGATTGGAACTTAATTAAAGCTCAAGCATTGATAACAGGAAAAGTTAGTTATGTGGAAGAAAAATTAAGAGTAGAATTTAGATTGTGGGATGTGCTTGCAGGTAAAGAGATGATGGCACTAGCATTCACTACTGTCCCAAATAATTGGAGACGTGTTGGTCACATTATTACAGATAAAGTTTATGAAAGATTAACTGGTGAAAAAGGTTATTTTGATACTAGAATAATCTATGTTGCAGAAGAGGGACCTAAAACTCAAAGAATAAAAAAATTAGCCATTATGGATCAGGATGGTGCAAACAATAAATTTTTAACATTAGGAAATGAACTTGTTTTAACCCCAAGATTTAATCCAACAAGTCAATTGGTAACTTATCTCTCTTATTTTAGAAATTTACCAAGAGTCTATTTACTGGACATTGAAACAGGAACTCAAGAAGTTGTAGGAGATTTTCCTGGTATGACTTTTGCGCCGAGATTTTCTCCAGATGGAAAAAAAATAATTATGAGTTTTGCTAAGGATGGTAATTCTGAAATTTACACAATGGATTTAGAGAATAGAATAGTGGAAAAAATCACAAATCATCCATCTATAGACACATCGCCATCTTATTCTCCTGACGGAAAATTTATTTCTTTTAACTCTGACAGAAGTGGTTATCAACAAATTTACGTAATGAAGAGTGATGGAAGTAACGTTAAAAGAATATCTTTTGGAAAAGGGATTTATGGTACTCCAGTTTGGTCTCCAAGAGGAGATCTAATCGCATTTACAAAATTACATAAAGGAAAATTTTATATTGGCGTAATGAGAACTGATGGAAGTGGTGAAAGATTATTAACTGAAAATTTTTATCAAGAAGCTCCATCCTGGTCACCCAATGGGAGAGTACTGATTTTTTATAGGGAGACAAAAACAGATTCTAAAGGAAAGGGTTTTTCTGCAAAATTATGGTCTATAGATTTAACTGGCTATAATGAGAGACAGGTACCTACTCCAACTGATGGATCAGACCCATCATGGTCATCTTTATTAAGTAATTAATAATTAATTCGCTTGATTTTTAGCCTTGAAAGATCTAATTAGTTGTGAAAAACTAAGAGTAAAGAAATATTGATCAAGGAGTAATAATGAAATTAAGCAAAATTCTAAAAAACGGATTTTTAATAGTAGTTGCATGTTTAGCACTTTCTGCATGTGCTACATCAAAAAAATCTACAGGGCAAATGCAAGGTGATGTTTATACTGGAACAGATACAGTTGAGTACTTAGCTTCAGGTGTTCCTGATAGAGTATTTTTTGCAACTAACGAGTCAGTTTTAACTACAGCTTCTAGAGAAACTCTCAGAAAGCAAGCTGCATGGTTAAGAAAGAATTCTAAAATTACAATTGTTTTAGAGGGACATGCTGACGAAAGAGGAACAAGAGAATATAACTTAGCATTAGGTGAGAGAAGAGCTAATGCAGCTAAAGATTATTTGATGACTTACGGAATATCTTCTGACAGAATTTCAGTTTTAAGTTATGGTAAAGAAAGACCAGTAGACTCTGGATCTAACCCATTAGCTTGGTCAAAAAATAGAAGATCTGTAACAGTCAAAGCAAATTAAATATTTAATTAATTTTAAGACCTCTTAAATTAAAATGATTTAAGAGGTCTTTTTTTTGCCATTATTTTAGACATAACCTAACTTAATGAAGCACTTTAAAGAATTATTAAAATTTAAAATTCTTTTTTTATTAAATTTATTAGTTTGTTTTCCTTCTTTCGCTGATAATCATAATATTTACGATACACTGGAGCTGATCAAAAAAGATTTAAAAACTCTAGAAAAAGCTGTTTACTCAAATTCAAGTGAATTCAATAATACCAATTCAGCTTTGTCAAGCGTTGATAGTAACTCTGAAGATGTACTTACAAGACATTTGTTGAAACTATCTGAAATTGAAAATCAATTTCAGGAACTCACTAATAAATTTGAAGAAATAAATTTTAAGTTAGATAAGTTATCAAATAGACTTTCTAAAGTTCAATCAGATAATCAACTTAGATTTCAAGATTTAGAAACCGCTTTATCAAATGGTGAAACTATAAATTTGACCTCAAAAAAAAGTTCAGAAACAGATACAGAAATTTTACCAGGCTCATCTCAACCACAAGATTTAGGTTCAATATCTTATAAAGATAATTCTACAAACGATACAACTCAAAAAATACAATCAGTTGAAACGACTGCAACAATCGTTACTGAGACATTTCAAGCAGAAGAAAAAATTTTACCAGATGTTTCAGCGCCTGAGCAATATGAATTTGCGACGAGTTTCTTAAAAGTTGGAGATTACCCTACTGCTGAAAGAGCATTTAGAGAATTTGTAATTTCTAATCCTGATCATAAATTGGCAGGTAACGCACAATATTGGTATGCTGAAACATTTAGAATAAGACAATTATATACTGATGCTGCTTCAGCTTATTTAGAAGGTTATCAAAAATACCCAAAAGGAGAAAAAGCTCCTATTAATTTATTAAAGCTAGGTGTATCAATGATACAGATTGGAGAAAAAGATCAAGGCTGTAAAATGATAAGTGGTGTTGAAAAACAATACCCAGACGCAAATCAGTCTGTTATTCAAAAAGCAAAGTATGAGTCTCAAAAATTTGAGTGTAAGAAAAAAAATTCCTAAAATCTATAAATCAAAAATTTTAAATCATAAAGTAAATAAAATTTTTAAAAAATTTGAAAAGTCATTCAAAATAGACACTAATTTTATAGTTGCAGTGTCTGGAGGGGCAGATAGTTTGGCTTTAGCTTTTTTAACAAAAGTATATGCTTTAAAAAAAAACTTAAATCCAAAGTATTTTATTGTAGATCATAAGCTTAGAAAAGAATCTACTTATGAGGCTTATAAGGTAAAAAGAATTCTTAAATCTTTAAAAATCAATTCTCAAGTTCTTACTTGGAAGGGAAAAAAACCTATGAGCAATATTCAATCCTTAGCCAGGAGTAAAAGATATGAGCTTTTATTCTTAAAATGTAAAAAACTTAAAATTAGCAACTTAGTTTTAGGTCATCATATAGATGATGTAATTGAAAACTTTTTTTTAAGAATGGCTAGGGGGAGTGGTTTAAAAGGACTTGTATCACTTGGGACAAATACTCAAATTGAAAATATAAATTTAATTAGACCTTTGATTGAATTTGATAAAAGAGATTTAATATTTTTATCAAAATTTATATTTAATTTTTATGTAGATGATCCAACTAATGATGATATCAAATTTAATAGAATTAAAGTAAGAAACTTAATTAAGAGATTTGAGGATTTCGGCCTTGATAAGAAAAAATTTCAATTAACAATAGAAAATTTAAAAAAGTCGGACCAATCAATAAAGTTTTATGTTGAAAAGAATAAGAAGGAAAACTCGATTTTTAACTACAAAAAAAATGAACTTATATTAAAAGATAATTTTTTTGACAATTCATATGAAGTCATTTTTAGATCCCTATCCGATTTAGTTCATTTAGTGGGAAAAAAGTCTAATTTTGTGAGAGGTAAAAAGATAGAGAATATTTTGAAAAAGATTAAAAAGCTGAAACTAAGAAAAGAAACATTAGGAGGATGCGTCATTAAGATGGTAAATCACACTGTCATTTTGACAAAAGAAGGGTAAAAATAGACTTGTTAAATTAATAATAATTCTTATCTTATAGTCATGAATCTTAAAAACCTAGCAATGTGGGCAATAATCGTTTTTCTAACGATTGGTCTTTACAATATGTTTAAGAATCCTCAATCAAACATTAGAAGTTCTAATGAGATTATTTTCTCAGAATTTTTGGAGTCTGTAGAACAAGGCGAGGTATTAAAAGTTGAGATACAAGGAAACAACATAAAAGGTGTTTATGCAAATGGCAAAAGTTTTAAAACTTATTCACCAAATGATCCAAATTTAATAGAAAAACTTTCAGAGAAGGGTGTAAGTATATCTGCGGCACCTATAGAAGAAAAGATGCCTTCATTATTTGGTGTCCTACTTTCATGGTTTCCAATGTTATTATTAATAGCAGTGTGGATTTTCTTTATGAGACAAATGCAAGGTGGAAAAGGTGGAGCGATGGGCTTTGGAAGATCTAAAGCAAAAATGATGAATGAGATGAAAGGCAAGGTGACTTTTAACGATGTTGCTGGAGTAGAAGAAGCTAAAGAGGAAGTAGAAGAAATTGTTGAGTTTTTAAAAGATCCAAAAAAATTTAGTAGATTGGGTGGAAAAATACCTAGAGGTGCACTTCTTGTTGGTCCTCCAGGAACAGGAAAAACTTTATTAGCTAGAGCAATTGCTGGTGAAGCTGGTGTTCCTTTCTTTACAATCTCTGGATCAGATTTCGTAGAAATGTTTGTTGGTGTGGGAGCATCAAGAGTGAGAGACATGTTCGAGCAAGGAAAAAAAAATTCGCCTTGTATAATATTTATTGATGAAATTGATGCCGTTGGAAGAAGTCGAGGCGCAGGTCTAGGTGGAGGTAACGATGAAAGGGAACAAACCCTTAATCAGCTTCTTGTTGAGATGGATGGTTTTGACACTAACGAAGGTGTCATTATAATTGCAGCAACAAACAGGCCGGATGTTCTTGATCCTGCATTATTACGACCAGGTAGATTTGATAGACAAGTTGTAGTTTCTAACCCAGATATAATTGGAAGAGAAAAAATCCTTAAAGTGCACGTTAAAAAAATCAAGATGGCTCCTGATGTAAATTTGAGAACTATAGCTAGAGGAACTCCTGGATTTTCTGGTGCTGATCTAGCTAATTTAGTTAATGAGTCTGCATTATTAGCAGCTAGAAAAAATAAAAGGATTGTTACTTTAAATGAATTTGAAGAAGCAAAGGATAAAGTAATGATGGGAGCTGAAAGACGATCAATGGTTATGACTGAAGATGAGAAGAAATTGACGGCATATCATGAAGGTGGACATGCTTTAGTTTCTTTTAATATGCCTAGTTATGACCCAATACATAAAGCAACAATTATACCAAGAGGTCGAGCTTTAGGAATGGTGATGAATTTACCTGAAAGAGACAAACATGGTCATTCAATAAAATATTTGAAAGCAAGATTAGCAGTCTGTTTTGGTGGAAGAGTAGCGGAGGAAGTAATTTTTGGAAAAGATAATATTTCAACTGGCGCAGGTGGAGGGAGTGGTTCAGATATAAACCAAGCAACTCAACTTGCGAGAGCCATGGTTACAAAATATGGTATGAGTGAAGAAATGGGTCCAGTTGAGTATGGTGAAAATCAAGAAGAAGTTTTCTTAGGAAGATCTGTAACTCAAACACAATCAGTTTCTGAGGAAGTGGCTCAAAAAATAGATAAAGAAATCAGAAAATTAGTTGATGAGGGCTATAACAAAGCTAAAGAAATATTAACCGAAAAAATTGATGATTTACATAAAATTGCAAAAGCTCTCATGACATATGAAACATTAACAGGTGAAGAAATCGAAAATATAATTACTAAAAACATTTACCCTGCTGATAAACAAGATCTAAAAGTTGACGATGATAAGAGCTCTGCATTAGGTGCAATGGGACTTAAACCTAAAATTGTTCATTAATCTTAATGTCTAGACATTACACAAGATTGTGTAATCTCTACTATGGAAATATCTCTAAAAAATTAGTTATTAGAAATAAAACTATACCACTTCACGGTATCAAAGAAATTTCATTTGATCAAATAGAGATAATTACAAGAAATTCGAAAAAAAAGATATTTGTTAATCAAATAAAATATTTGCCTAAATTAACTAGGAGAAAAATTAATTCCGATTTAAAAAAAATTAAATCAAAAAAAAAAAATTTTTCAAATTTAAATTTTACAAAGATTCCTAATATAATGGGTGTATTAAATTTAACACCTGATAGCTTTTCAGATGGTGGAAAATTTAATTCAAAAAAAAAAGGAATTAATCATGCGATTAGTTTATTCAATTGTGGTGCAAATTTGATTGATATTGGTGGTGAGTCGACACGCCCTGGATCAAAAGTAATTAAAGAAAATTTAGAATGGCAAAGAATTGAAAAAATTTTAAAATTATTAATTAAGAAAAAAATACCAATTTCTTTAGACACCAGAAAGTCTAGAATTATGAGTAAAGGAATAGATTTAGGAGTTAAATTAATTAATGATGTCTCAGGATTAGAATTTGATACCGAAACTTTAAATATATTAAAAAAATATAAAGTACCATTTGTAATTCAGCATTCACAAGGAACTCCTGAAAACATGCAAAAAAACCCTAGATATAAAAATGAGTTACTAGACATATATGATTTTTTTGAAAAAAAAATAAAACTTCTAAGATCGAAGGGTATTAAACACAATAAAATTATTCTAGATCCTGGTATAGGTTTTGGAAAAAATTTGAAACATAATATGAATTTAATACGCAATATTTCTATTTTCCATTCTCTTGGTTTTCCTATACTTGTGGGCAATTCAAGAAAAAGATTTATTAAGGAGTTATCTGGAAAAAATGATAGTAAATTCAGAAACGGGGGAACAATAGCATCATCAATATACCTTATGATGCAAGGGGTTCAAATTTTAAGAATTCATGATGTTAATGAAACAATACAGGGATTAAAGATCTTTAAGAATATTATAAATAATTAATGACAAAAAAATATTTTGGTACTGACGGTATTAGGGGGGCTATCAATAGTGAAAATATAAATGGAGATATGTTTTTTAAATTTGGCTTAGCAAGTGGAACATATTTTAAATCTCAAAAAAAAAGAAAACAAACCGCAATAATAGCAAAAGATACTAGATTATCTGGATACACTTTAGAACCAGCACTCGTATCAGGATTGGCATCAGCAGGTATGCATGTATATACTTTGGGACCTTTACCCACAAATGGTTTAGCGATGCTCACAAAAGCTATGAGGGCTAATATGGGAATTATGATTACAGCTTCTCACAATCCTCATAATGATAATGGATTAAAACTATTTGGGCCTGATGGTATGAAACTCTCAGACAAAATTGAAAAAAAAATTGAAAGCTTAATAGATAAAAAAATCATCAAAAATCTATCGAAGCCTGAAAAATTAGGTAGAGTAAAAAGATTGGAGACAGGGACAAATGATTACATCAAGATATTAAAAAAAAATTTTACAAAGGAATTTAATTTAAGAGGACTCAGAATTGTAATTGATTGTGCAAATGGAGCAGGGTACAAAGCTGGTCCAGAATTACTAAAATCTTTAGGAGCTAAGGTGATTGCGATAGGAGTTAATCCTAATGGATTAAATATAAACAAAAATTGTGGCTCTACATTTCCTGAGAAGATAAAATCGGCAGTTAAAAAGCATAAGGCTCATTTAGGTATTTCATTAGATGGTGATGCAGATAGAATAATTATGTGTGATGAAAAAAGTAACATTATAGATGGTGACCAAATTATCGCTGCACTAGCTACAAGGTGGAAAAATAAAAAAATGTTAAAAGGTGGGGTAGTTGGAACATTAATGTCCAATTACGGCCTTGAAAAATATTTTAAAAAAAAAGGTATTAAATTTATACGTGCTAATGTTGGTGATAGATACGTTAAAGAGGTAATGCAAAAAAATAAATTTAATTTAGGCGGAGAACAATCAGGACATATTATTCTAGGTAAATTTGCAACTACAGGAGATGGTTTACTCGTTGCTCTGGAGTCCTTATTTGCTCTTAGAAAGGGAAAAAGAGCCAGTGAATTTTTTGAAAACTTTAATAAAACCCCACAATTACTTAAAAATATTGAAGTGAAAGATAAAAACATAATTAACAAACCTGAAATTAAGAAAGCTATTAAGCTAGCCTCAAAATTAATTACAGGTGGTGGTAGAATTCTTGTAAGAAAATCAGGAACAGAGGCTAAAATAAGAATTATGGGAGAAAGTGAAAATAAAAGGCTTCTTGTTAAATGTGTTAATATAATTTCGAAAAAAATTAGATAATTTGAAAATAAAATCAAAAATTTTAATCATAGCAGGATCTGACTCATCAGGTGGTGCAGGAATTCAGGCAGACATTAAAACTGCTACCAGTCTAGGTGTATATTCTATGACGGCAGTAACTGCAGTTACAGTCCAAAACACAAAAGGTGTGAAATCAGTAATATCCGTTCCACCAAATGAAATTTATAATCAAATAATTCATACTATTAAAGATATAAGGCCCAATGCTATTAAAATTGGAATGCTTCATTCTACAAGAGTAATAGATAAGGTATTAAGATCATTGAATGAAATGAAAGTTAAAAAGATTATTTTAGACCCAGTGATGATAGCCAAAGGCGGTTCTAAGCTTATTACCGATTCAGCTGTACGATTGATGAAAAAAAAATTAATTAATAAAGTAACTTTAATTACGCCTAATGTTCCTGAAGCTGAAATCTTAACTGGTATCAAAATAAAGAATCAAAATGATATGATTCTTGCTGCAAATGAATTCATAAAACTGGGTGTACCTAATGTATTAGTAAAAGGAGGACATTTAAGATCAAAAAAGGTAAATGATATATTTGTAAATAAAAAAGATATTAAAGTATTTTCAAATAGAAGGTTTAATACTAAAAACACTCATGGCACAGGCTGTACATTATCAACTGCAATAACCTCTTTTTTTTCATGTGGAAAAACCCTAAAGAGATCTTGTGAGCTAGGAATTAAATATGTAAATTCTGCCATACTAACAAACCCTAAAATTGGTAAAGGTCATGGTCCGATAAATCATTTAAATTCTATTGAGTTAAAAAAAATATATAAATAATGAAAAATGTTGCAGTAGTTGGTTCGCAGTGGGGAGATGAAGGAAAAGGAAAAATTGTGGATTGGCTATCGGAACAAGCTGATATTGTAATTAGATTTCAAGGCGGTCATAATGCTGGACATACCTTAGTTATAGATGGAGTAACTTACAAACTTAGATTGCTTCCTTCAGGAATAGTTAGAAAAAATAAAGTTTCAATTATCGGAAATGGTGTTGTCGTTGACCCCTGGGCATTGTTGGATGAAATTAAAGAAATTCGAGAAAAAGGTGTGAATGTAAATTCAGAAAATTTCATGATTTCTGAGGCTGCAAACCTAATTTTACCATTTCACAGAGAAATGGATGAAATAAGAGAGGATGCAGCTGGTAAAAGCAAAATAGGAACTACCAGGAGAGGTATTGGACCTGCTTATGAGGATAAAGTCGGAAGACGTTCAATAAGAGTAATGGATCTTAGATCTGAAAAAAACTTAAATCAACGATTAGAAACAGTTTTATTACATCATAACGCGATCAGAAAAGGTTTAGGAAAAAAAATATATGAAAAAAATCAACTCAAAGAAGATCTTTTAAAAATTGCACCTGATATTTTAAAATTTTCAGCCCCGGTATGGCTTAAGATTGATCAATTTAAAAAACAAAAGAAAAAGATATTATTTGAGGGTGCTCAAGGAATTCTGTTAGATGTTGATCATGGAACATATCCTTTTGTCACTTCATCTAATACTGTGGCCTCAAGTGCTGCAACGGGAACTGGATGTGGACCCAATTCAATTAATTATGTTTTAGGAATAACCAAAGCATACACAACAAGAGTAGGCGAAGGACCTTTTCCTACAGAATTAGTTGATGAAATAGGTGAGTTATTAGGAACAAGAGGTAAAGAATTTGGAACTGTGACAAGCCGAAAAAGAAGATGTGGATGGTTTGATGGTGTTTTAGTAAGGCAAACAATTAAAGTTTCAGGAATTGATGGCATTGCCCTTACAAAACTAGATGTTTTGGATGAACTAGATGAAATTAAGATGTGTGTAGAATATGATCTCAATGGAAAAAAAATAGACTATCTTCCAGCAGCAGTTGAAGATCAACTTAAAATTAAACCTATATATAAGACTTTTAATGGATGGAAAACTTCAACCAATGGGGTCAAAAATATTAACGACCTACCAGAGAATGCAAAAAAATATCTATTTGCGATTGAAGACTTTATTGGAGCAAAAATATCAAGTATATCAACTAGTCCTGAACGGGATGATACAATCTTAGTTGAAAATCCTTTTGAGATTTAATTTACAGGTAAAAGATTTTTTGATTTAGCAAGCAAAAGCATGTGCTTTTGTAATTTCTCAAATGCTTTATTTTCTATCTGCCTTACTCTTTCACGACTAATCTTATATTTTTTACTTAAATCTTCTAAAGTAGTTGGATCATCATTCAATCTTCTTGAATATAAGATTTCTTTTTCTCTATCATTCAAAACTTTAATTGAGTCTTTTAATAAATCTTTTCTTTGTTTCATTTCTTCTTGATGAGCAAACTTAAGATCGTGATCTAATTCTTTATCTACTAACCAATCTTGCCATTCATCACCATCCTCACCGACTTGAGCGTTAAGAGAAAATTCTTTTCCAGATAGTCTACGATTCATTGATACAACTTCTTCTTTACTCACATCTAATTTTTCAGCGATTTCGTTTACATGCTCATTTCTTAAATCACCTTCAGCCTGTGGTGCAATTTGGTTTTTTAATTTTTTAAGATTAAAAAACAATTTTTTTTGTGCAGTAGTTGTACCAATTTTTACCAAGCTCCAAGATTTTAAGATATATTCTTGAATAGAAGCTTTTATCCACCACATCGCATATGTTGCTAATCTAAAACCTTTTTCTGGCTCAAATTTTTTAACAGCTTGCATCAGTCCAATATTACCTTCAGAGATCATTTCGTTTATTGGTAGTCCATAACCTTTATAACCCATTGCAATTTTCGCAACCAATCTCAAATGACTTGTTACAAGTTTTTCTGCTGACTTAATATTTCCTGTCGTTTTCCAATTTTTAGCGAGCATGTACTCCTCTTCTGCATCAAGCATTGGAAATTTTTTTATTTGCTCGAGATATGCAGACAGACCACCTTCATTACTCAGGATAGGTAAATTGCTATTCATAGTTGTGCTCATAGACAGTTTATCTAATTAATATTAAAAATTTTTCAATGTTTTATTTACCCACATTTCTGAGTGTTTTTAGTATTATTTCAAGTTCATTTGGTAAAATTGAGTTAAAAATCATCTGCTTATTTTTTTTTGGATGCATAAAGCCCAAGGTTTTGGCATGTAAAAATTGCCTGTTTAATTTTGTTAAAGTTTTTTCTAATGATGGTTCAATATCTTTAAGTTTTTTAAACTTTTTTTTATATTTATCATCACCAACTATACTATTTCCCAAATAATTCATATGAACTCTTATTTGGTGAGTTCGACCTGTTTCTAATTTACACTCCAACAAACTAAAAGTTGGTATATTTTTATTTTCAAAAACTTCTAAAGTTTTGTAATTTGTAATTGCTTTTTTTCCTTTGCTGTTACTAACCTCCATCATTTGTCTATTTTTTGAGCTTCTTGTAATAAATGTTTCTATTTTACCTTTAGAAGGTCTAACTTTGCCCCAGATAAGTAATTGGTAAATTCTTTGGATTGTGTGTTTATTAAATTGATTAGAGAGGTGTTCATGAGTTTGATTATTTTTTGCAACTACAATTAATCCAGATGTATTTTTATCAATTCTATGTACTATTCCAGGTCTTAGTTCACCCCCAATATTAGAGAAAGAATTTTTACTATAATTCATAAGTGCATTTACGATTGTATTATCAAAATTACCTGCACCAGGATGCATTACTATTCCAGAGGGTTTGTTTAAAACAATTAAATCTTTATCCTCAAATACTATATCTAAATTAAACTTGTAAGGTTTTAAGGAAGCTTTTTTTGGTTCGGGTATGACTAATTTTATTTCATCATTAAAAAAAATTTTTTTTGATGGATCAGTAATAACCTTGTTATTTATTCTTAACTTATTATCTAGAATAAGATTTTTTATTCTTGTTCGACTGATAATATCCTCTCTCTTTTTAATGAAAATATCAACACGGAGTTCATTTTCGGTCTTATCAACTGTCAAATTTATTTTTTTTTCCATAAAATGATATATTAATATGATATGCGCTTGTAGCTCAACTGGATAGAGCGCCTGACTTCGGATCAGGAGGTTCTGGGTTCGACTCCTAGCAGGCGCACCAATTATTCACCCATATTTATTAAAGTTCCTTTTATTCTCGCTCTTAAAAAAGATAGATAAAACAGTCCTATTCCAAAAATTAAATAAACTAAATTTAATAAATAAGCTTGTTTTATATTCTCGTAATCTACAAAACCATTTATTAAAATATTTCTAGTTTCATCAAAAATGTAAACTAATGGTAAGCCTTTTGCAATTACTTGGAAAAATTCAGGAAGGATTTCTATTGGATAGTAGATACAGCCTAATGGAGCAAGTAAAAATAATGATGACCAAGCAATATTTTCAAAGGATGGTCCGTATCTCATTAAACCTGAGCTCACAAATAAACCTAGTGTAATCCCAAATATGTATAAACTTAAAAATAATATAAAGAGTGGAAAACCTAATTTTAAAATTGAAACTCCAAACAATGGAGAAGTTAAAATAATTGCGGGTACTAGACCAATTAATGTCCTTATCAAAGCAGTAAAAATTAAAGATATAATTATTTCTTTAAGCTTCAATGGAGCAATAAATAAATTCGTAAAATTTCTACTCCAGATTTCCTCTAAAAAAAGCATATTAAAACTTATGCTAGATCTAAAAAGAATGTCGTAAAGAATTGCGCATGTAAGAATTATTCCAAGTGTATTATTGTAATAATCACTATAAATAGAAAAAAATTTAGAAATAAATCCCCAAAGAATAATTTGTATTGTTGGCCAATAAATTAAATCCAAAACTCTTGGTAAAGAACTTTTGATGAGATAAAAATGTCTCAAAAAAAGTCCATACATTTTATTTAGATTCATATTAAATCTCTTGTAAGTTTTAAAAAAACTTCCTCCATGTTTCTCCTTCCATGTTTTTTAATTAATTCCCCAGGAGTTCCTTGATCAATAATAGATCCTTTATTCATCATTAGAACTGAAGAACATAATCTCTCAACTTCTGCCATGTTATGCGAAGCAAGCAGAATAGAGGTTTTTTTTTCTTTTTGGTATTCCTCTAAAAAACTTCTAACAAAATCTCCTGTTTCAGGATCTAGAGATGCAGTTGGTTCATCAAGAAGAAGAACTGATGGATCATTAATTATAGATTTAGCTAGACTGACTCTATTTTTTTGACCAGAGGAAAGTTCTCCTGTTATTTTATTAATAAATTCATTAAGTCTTAATTTTTCACAAAGATAATCAATTTTAATTCCAAGTTTTTTTACATCATAAAGTCTTCCATAAACTTCAAGATTTTGCTTTACAGTTAATTTTTTTGGTAACTCAATATATGGTGAAATAAAATTTAATTTGTTTAATAATTCAACTCTTTGTTTTTCAATTTCAATACCATTTATAAGGACTTTCCCTTTAGTAGGCTTTAGTAAACCAAGAATCATACCTATTGTTGTAGTTTTACCACATCCGTTAGGTCCAAGAATTCCAATGATTTCATTTTCATTTACTTTAAAAGAAATATTTCGAACAGCTTCTTTTGAGTCATAAGTTTTTGATAAATCAATTATTTCAAGAGGGATGGTCATTAAAATTTTGAAGCCCTTAACAATCTATCGTTAATAGTTTTGCCGATTCCTGTATCTGGGATTTTGTCTACAGCTATAGATTTATAATTATCTTTTTTTATCTTTCTTAAAATAGTGTATAGATTTTTTGCAGCTTCTTTTAAATCGCCCTTTTTTGATAAAAAATAATAGTTCGTTTTGTTAATCCTATTTTTCTTAATTTGTAAAAAAGCCTCATCTTTTTTAATTTTTTTGACATTAAGTCTGATTGGGATTCCAGGTGAATAATGAATCCTTAATTGTCCAGGAGCTGAGATCTTAGAAGGATTTGTATTTATTGAAATTTTTTTCTTTAATATTTTTTGGATAGTTTCAATTTCTAAACCACCTAATCTTAAAATTTTTGGTTTTTTTCTGAGATCAATAATTGTAGACTCAATCCCAACCGAAGATCTTCCACCCTCAAGTATATACTTAATTTTTTTTCCAAAATCCTCTTTTACATCTGAAGAAGTTACCGCACTAACCTTTGAAGAAATATTTGCACTAGGCGCCGCAATAGGAAATTTCAAATGTTTCAAAAGAATTCTTGCTACTGGATGTTTTGGAAATCTCACAGCAAGAGTATTTTTTTTATTAGTTGCAACTTTAGAAATTTTTGATTTTTTTTTTTGATTTAAGATAAATGTTATTGGCCCAGGACAAAATCTTTTATATAATTTTAAAAACTCACCATTCAAATCACAATCATCTTTTAATTTTTTTAAATCATAATAATGAATAATCAGAGGGTTATTCATTGGTCTTTTTTTTAATCTAAATATTTTTTTACATGCTGTATCGGAATATGCATTCCCAGCTATTCCATAAACAGTTTCAGTTGGTATAGCAACACACTCTCTTTTATTTAAGAGATTCCTCGCTTTTTTAATATTTGCAAGATTAATTTTCATGTATTATTTGAGAGTATTATATGAAAGATAAAAATTTACCAAATGATTATAATTCATTATCTCTTGAAGAATTGACGACTGAGGCAAATAAGATGATTGAGGAATTGGAAAATCAAAAGGATTTAGGAAACTCTTTAGACAAGTATCAAGATTTAATTAAACTTAATAATATAATTGAGAAAAAATTTCAAAAGAATATCAAAGAAATAAATGAGAAAACAAAAGAAAAAATATCCAAGATTAATCAAAAAAAATAATGCAAAGAAAATTAAATAAAATTGCAAAAGATACAAATTTGTTTTTAAGAAGATTTATTACCAAACAAAAAAAATCAAATTTAATAGTTGCAATGAAATACGGTCTTTTTTCTGGAGGAAAAAAAATAAGATCAAAAATTTTAATTGATGTTGGGTTTATATTTAAGTTAGATTATAAAACTCTTATCGTTATTGGTGCTGCAGTTGAATGTATTCATGCGTATTCATTAATACATGACGATTTACCATGTATGGATGATGACTCTATAAGAAGAGGTAAACCATCAGCACATATTAAATTTGGAGAGGCTACTGCAGTCTTAGCTGGAAATTCACTTTTAACAATGGCTTTTGAAATTTTAAGTCATAAAGACTTAAGAATTAGTGAAAAAATTAAGATCGATTTAATTAATAAAATTTCTGAAAGCTCAGGCCATCTTGGAATAGCAGGAGGACAATATTTAGATTTAAATTATGAACATAAGAAAATTTCCAAAAAAAGAATTGAAGAAATGGAAATCAAAAAAACTGGAAAACTTTTTAGTTTTTGTTGTGCAGCACCATTAATAATTAAGAAAAAAAACAATAATGAAATTAAAAAATTTGAAAATATTGGAGCTGACATAGGATTGTTATTTCAGGTCGCAGATGATTTAATTGATTATAAAGGAAGTTTGCTTGTTGCAGGAAAAAAAACTGGTAAGGATAAAAAAAAAGGAAAAGCAACTCTAATTAGTTTACTAGGATACAAAAATACTATTAAATATGCTAATAATTTACTTTTAAAAATAAATAGTAAATTAAAAAAATATGGATCTAAGTCAAAAAATTTGTCTGAAACATTAAATTATATTTTGAATAGAAATAAATGAAAAAAAAATATGAATTGTTAGATGAGATTAATTTTCCATCAGATTTAAAAAAAATACCTGAGTCAAAATTACAAAAAGTTGCTGATGAATTAAGAGAGGAAGTGATTGATGCTGTGTCAGTAACCGGCGGTCATCTTGGTGCAAGTCTCGGTGTTGTAGAATTAACTGTTGCTTTACATTATATTTTTAATACACCAAATGATAAACTAATCTGGGATGTTGGTCATCAGTGTTATCCACATAAAATTTTAACTGGCAGAAAAGAAAGAATAAGAACTTTGAGACAAGGAAACGGTCTCTCTGGTTTCACTAAAAGATCAGAAAGTGAATATGATCCATTTGGTGCAGCACATAGCTCAACATCAATTTCATCAGCGCTGGGTATAGCAGAAGCAAATAAATTGTCTAATAAATCAGATAATGTAATTGCAGTAATTGGCGATGGTGCAATCAGTGCAGGAATGGCTTATGAAGCCATGAATAATGCTGGTGCCTCAAAAACAAAGATGATCGTTATTTTAAATGATAATGATATGTCAATTGCTCGACCAGTAGGAGCAATGAGCACTTATTTAGCAAAAATTTTTTCAGGAAAGATTTATTTTAGTTTGAGAGAGACTATTAAATTAATTATGTCAGCCTTTTCAAAAAGATTTAGTGCAAAGGCTGGTAAAGCAGAAGATTTACTAAGATCAGCTGTGACAGGGGGAACTTTATTTAGTTCACTAGGATTTTATTACATTGGTCCAATAGACGGTCATGATTTAAATTCATTAATTCCAATTTTAAAAAACGCTAGAGACTCTAAGCATGAAGGACCAATTTTAATTCATATTAAATCGAAAAAAGGAAAAGGTTATACTTTCGCTGAGGAGGCAAAAGACAATTATCATGGAGTATCAAAATTTAATGTCAAAACTGGTGAACAACTAAAGGGTACAAGTAAATTACCATCATACACAAAGGTTTTTGCAAACACCTTAATTCAACATGCTAAAAAGGACAGTAAAATTGTAGCTATTACAGCTGCAATGCCTGACGGCACTGGTCTAAATATTTTTCGTAAAGAATTTCCAGATAGAACTTTTGACGTTGGAATTGCGGAGCAACATGCAGTTACATTTGCCGCAGGTTTAGCTACCGAAAACTTTAAACCCTATGCAGCTATTTACTCTACTTTTCTTCAAAGAGCTTATGATCAAGTAGTTCATGACGTAGCAATTCAAAGTTTACCAGTTAGATTCGCGATTGATAGAGCGGGACTTGTTGGGGCTGATGGACCAACACATGCTGGAAGCTTTGATACAACATATTTAACCACTTTACCAAATTTTATTGTTATGGCAGCAAGTGATGAAGCTGAACTTGTAAGAATGATAAATACCTCAACCGAGATTAATGATAGACCTTGCGCATTTAGGTATCCAAGAGGATCAGGATTAGGTTCAACTCTACCTTCAATTAATGAAAAAATTGAAATAGGTAAATCAAAAATTATCAAAGAGGGAAAAAAATTAGCGATCCTAAATTTTGGAGCAAGATTGAACGAGACTTTGAAGGCTGCAGAAAATTTATCAAAAAAAGGTGTACCAATAACAGTTGTTGATGCCAGATTTGCGAAACCTTTAGATGAAAATCTCATTTGGCAATTAGCTACAACTCATGAAGCAATTATGACAATCGAAGAGGGTTCAATTGGTGGTTTTGGATCTCATGTGGTCAATTTTTTGACAAAAAAAGGTTTAATGGACTCTAATTTAAAATTTAGATCGTTAACATTACCAGATATTTTTATTGATCAAGATACTCCAGATAGAATGTATAAAGTGGCAAATCTTGACTCAGTTTCAATCGAGGAAAAAGTTTTAGATTTACTAAATTCTAATATAGTTTTGAAAAAACAAAATTAACTACACTGAGCTTTGTGTAGAAGATAATGATCTAATAAAACACAAGATAACATTGCTTCACCCACAGGTACAGCTCTTATTCCTACACATGGATCATGTCTACCTTTTACTGATATATTTGTATTCTTTCCAAATTTATTGATTGTTTTTCTACTTTTTAAAATTGAAGAAGTTGGCTTTACAGCAAAAGAGACAATTATCTCTTGACCAGAAGAAATACCTCCTAGAATCCCTCCAGCGTTATTAGATTTAAATTTTGTTTTTTTTCTATTTTGAGAAATTTCATCTGAATTTTCCTCACCTGACAATTGTGCCGAGTTCATACCTGAGCCAATATTAACTCCTTTTACAGCATTTATACTCATCATAGCTGATGCTATATCAGAATCTAATTTTGAGTATATGGGTGCTCCTAATCCAGCAGGAATACCGTTTGCTCTTACTTCGATTATCGCTCCACATGACGATCCAGCTTTTCTAATACTTAATAAGTATTTTTCCCAAATTTTTAACATTGATTTATCTGGGCAAAAAAATGGATTTTTAGAAATTATTTTATCATCCCATTTATTAGTATCACATCCTAATATTCCAAGTTGGGTTACAGCTCCAGTGATTTTAAATTTTTTTCCTAATTTATTTTCTAAAACTTTTTTTGCCACAGCACCCGCCGCAACTCTTGCAGCTGTCTCTCTTGCAGATGATCTACCACCACCTCTGTAGTCTCTTATTCCATACTTTTTAAAATATGTGAAGTCAGCATGTCCTGGTCTAAATTTATCTTTAATATCATTATAATCCTTTGAACGCATATCTTCATTGTAAATTATCAATGATATTGGTGTCCCAGTCGTTTTTCCTTCAAAAACTCCTGAAAGAATTTGAACCTTGTCACTTTCCTTCCTTTGAGTAGTAAACTTTGATTGCCCAGGTTTTCGTTTGTTTAATTCTTTTTGAATATCGGCTTCTTTTAATGGTATTAATGGTGGACAACCATCTATAATACACCCAATAGCTGGACCATGGGATTCACCCCAAGTTGTAAAACGAAAAGACTTTCCAAAAGTATTAAATGACATTATTTATATTGTATAGATTATTTTGTTAAAATTATGAATCAAAAAAACTCACTTGGGCTTAATAAATGCTTCTTAGATCTAGATAATCCATTTGAACTATTTCAAAGATGGTTTGAGGAGGCAAAAAAAAAAGAAATTAATGATCCAAATGCTTTAGCACTTGGCACCGCAAATAAAGAGGGTATTCCCTCAGTAAGAATGGTTCTGCTCAAAGGTCATAGTGAAAAAGGATTTGTTTTTTATACAAATTTAAATAGTCAGAAAGGAAATGAAATTAAAGAAAACCCAAATGCCACAATGTGCTTTCATTGGAAAAGTTTACTAAGACAAATAAGAATAGTTGGAACATTGAAGCAAGTAGATGATCAAACTGCTGATGAGTACTATAACTCTAGAGCATATGATAGCAGAATAGGTGCTTGGGCCTCAAAACAAAGCAGTATTCTCCAAAATAGAGATGAACTTTTAGATGCTTTAGAGAATTATAAAAAAAAATATAATGACAAAGACAATGTTCCAAGACCAAGCCATTGGTCTGGTTGGAATTTAACACCTTCCACAATTGAATTTTGGTTAGATGGAGATAATAGAATACATGAAAGATTGAAGTATTCTTTAGATAAAAATGGTAGTTGGACAAAAAGTCTTTTAAGTCCCTAAAAATCCCTTGATAAACTAAATGAAGTCAAATTTTCAAGAATATTTCTATCATTACAGTCTTTAAATATCGATAATGAGTTTGACGCTAAATTTATGTAATGATTTGCTTTTTGATAACATTCTTTAATAATTTCATATTGTTTAATTAAAGATAATGTATAATTAAAATCATTTTCATCTCTACTATTTTTTAAAAAAATATCTTTAAGACTTTCCTTTTCTTTAAGATTTGCTTTTTGAAATAACAAGATTATTGGCAGAGTAATTTTTCCTTCATAAAAATCTTTGCCGATTTTTTTTCCAAATAATTTGGACTCAGATTTGTAATCTAAAGTATCATCAGCTATTTGAAAAGTTAATCCCAAATTTCTTCCGTAAAACTCTAAAGCCTCTTTTTCTTTTGATGTCACGTCTGACAGAATTGCGCCAACTTTGGTAGCTGCTGCAAATAATTCAGCAGTTTTCGCAGAAATTATTCTTAAATAAGTTTCTTCCAACATATCTACCTCACCTCTGTGCTGTAATTGAAGAACTTCTCCTTGAGCAATCTTAGAGGAAGTTGAGGATAATAATTTTAAAACCTCAATATTTCCATCATCTACCATCATTTCAAAACATCTGCTAAGCAAATAATCTCCAACTAAAACAGAAGAATGATTATCCCAAACTTTGTTTAAAGTTTTTCTCCCCCTTCTAATAGATCCATTATCTATTACATCATCATGCATTAAAGTTGCTGAGTGAATAAGTTCTACACAAGCAGCCAAATTAATATCTCTAGTTCCTTTTGCATATCCACATAATTTTGCAGAACCTAGAGTAAGTAAGGCTCTTAATCTTTTTCCGCCTGTATTAAGGTGATAGCTTGTCATTTTCTGAACTAAGTCAACATTGCTATCTAATTTAGACTTTATTTTTTCTTCAACTAATATCAATTTATCCTCAACTGAATTTTTGAGTTGAAAATATGAATTATTAAGTTTGTTTTTTAATTGTATGACGCTTCCCATTAATTCAGCAAATTAGTATAATAGGTTGCTTTTTATACTTATCAATTGACGCACCTGAATCTTCAATTATAAGGTGTCTTTATATTCAAAAAAATTCTATAAATATTAAAAATGCTCTCTTTTTTTAAAAAAAAAAAAATTATTCCACATATTAAACTAATTGGAGTTATTGGGAATGTAGGGAAATTTAAACAAGGTATAGATTTTTCTGGTCAAGAAGACATTATTACAAAAGCATTTTCTCTTAAAAAAGCACCATGTGTCGCTATAACAATAAACTCACCCGGAGGTTCTCCTGTTCAATCACATTTAATTTACAGCTTAATTAGACAACAGGCAAAAAAAAATAAAAAAAAAGTAATAGTTTTTGCCGAAGATGTAGCAGCCTCAGGCGGATATCTAATAGCTTGTGCTGGAGATGAAATTTATGCGAACTCAAGTTCAATAATAGGCTCAATAGGAGTAATCTACTCTTCTTTTGGTTTTACAGAATTGATAAAAAAGATAGGTGTTGAGAGAAGAGTGCATACTGCTGGGAAAAATAAAAGTACATTAGACCCATTTCTAGATGAAAAAAAGGAAGATATCGAAAGATTAAAAAATATACAATTAGATCTACATAAAGATTTCATAGAGGTGGTCGAAAAAAGCAGGTCATTAAAACTTAAAAAATCTGAAGTAGAATTATTTTCAGGTGAATTTTGGTCAGGTAGAAAAGCTAAAGATCTTGGTTTGATAGATGATATAGGAAATGCAAATCAGATATTAAGAGAAAAATTTGGAGAAGACGTTGTTATTAAAAAATTTGAAAAATCAAAAAGTTGGCTTAGTAAAAAATTATCGTCTTCAAATGATCATGTCGATCAATTAGCGAACATATTAGAGGAAAAATCAGTTTGGCAAAAATATGGCCTCTAAAAAAACAAAAAAAAAACCAAAATTTCAAACTTTCCAAGATACAATTATAAATCTTCAAAAGTTTTGGAGTAAAAATGGGTGTGTAATTTTACAACCTTATGATATGGAAGTTGGAGCTGGAACATTTCATCCAGCTACTACTCTAAGATCTCTTGGGCCTAAGCCATGGAAAGCAGCGTATGTCCAACCTTCACGAAGACCTACAGATGGAAGATATGGAGATAATCCAAACAGACTTCAGCATTATTATCAATTTCAAGTTATAATAAAACCCTCTCCAATTAATATTAAAAAACTTTATTTGAATAGTTTGTCGGTAATAGGAATTAATCATAAAGAACACGATATTAGATTTGTTGAAGATGATTGGGAAAGCCCAACTCTAGGAGCTGCAGGTCTTGGATGGGAAGTTTGGTGTGATGGAATGGAAATATCTCAATTTACATATTTTCAACAAATGGCAGGTTTTGAATGTAAACCAGTTTCAGTGGAGATAACTTACGGCCTTGAAAGAATTTGTATGTTTACCCAGCAGAAAAAAAACGTTTATGACTTAGTTTGGAATGATGAAGGTATTGATTACAGGGAAGTTTTTCATCAATCGGAAAAAGAATTTTCAGCTTATAACTTTGAGCATGCTAATACAGAAAATTTATTTAAAATTTTTGATATGCATGAGAGTGAAGCAAAATCATTAGTTCAAAAAAATATATCTTTACCTGCATACGATCAATGTTTGAAAGCTAGTCATATATTTAACGTATTAGATGCTCGTGGAGCAATTAGCGTTGCGCAAAGAGCAGAATACATTGGTCGAATAAGAGAAATCACAAAACAAGCTGCTACAATTTGGGTACAGTCGCAAACATAGAATGTCAGAATTTTTTTTAGAGCTATTTAGTGAAGAAATTCCTGCTGGGCTTCAAAAAAATTTAAGAGAAAAAATTTTAGAAGATTTTAAAAATTTATTTGAGGAAAAATCAATAAGATCAAAAAAAAATTTTTCTTTTTCAACTCCAAATAGGTTAGTTATAGTTTTTGAAGGCCTAGATAAACAAATTAAAATTAAATCTAAAGAGATTAGAGGCCCTAAAACTAACGCTCCTGAACAAGCGTTGGAGGGTTTTTTGAGATCAAACAAAATTAACAAAAGGGATTTATTAAAAAAAAAAACTGAAAAGGATGAATTTTATTTTTACAAAACTGTAGCAACCTCATTAAAAACACATGATTTACTCACTGAATTCATTCCAAAAATTTTGAGTAACTATCAATGGAAAAAATCAATGAAATGGGGTGAATTTGATTTAAATTGGGGAAGACCATTAAAATCAATTTTATCAATATTTGATAAAAAAGTTTTAAGTTTTAAATTTCATCATTTAGCTTCCTCTAATTTGACTTTTTTAGATAAAGATTTTGAGGAAAAAAAAAGATCTTTTGAAAATTTTAAGAAATATGAAAAATTTTTTGAAGATAATGGAGTTATCGTTAATCAAAATAAAAGATTAAAAATAATCAATAAATCTTTTTTAAAGATATTAGGGAAAAAAGGGTTAAAAATTAATGAAAATCCTAAATTAATGGATGAGGTTGTAAATTTAGTAGATAACCCAAATATTTTATTGTGCAAATTTGATAAAAAATTTTTATCAGTTCCTAAAGAGATTTTGACCCTAACAATGGAGTCTCACCAGAAATATTTTCCAACATTTAATGATAAAAATGAAATTACAAATGAATTTTTAATTGTAACGAATAAAAAAGACAAAAAAGGTCTCATTAAAATAGGTAATGAAAGAGTAGTTGATGCAAGATTAAGTGATGCAGAATTTTTTTGGAATAAAGATAAAACTCAAAATTTAGTAAAAAAAGTGTCAGAATTAAAATCAATGAATTTTTTTAAAGGGCTTGGATCATATTTCGACAAAGTCCAACGAATGAGAAAAATTGGTGGAATGATTTCAGATGAATTGTTAATTAGTAAAGAGAAAGTAGAATTGTTAGCATCAATTTGTAAGACTGATCTTACTTCTGATCTTGTTGGTGAATTTCCTGAACTTCAGGGACTTATGGGAGGGTACTTTTCTGAATATCAAGGATTTGACAAAGATATTTCTTTAGCTATCTCTCAGCAATATTTACCAATTGGACTCAATTCAATAGTTCCAAAAAAACCATTCAGTGTCACGATATCAATTACAGATAAGATTGATACTTTAGTGGGTTTTTTTGGTATTAACGAGAGACCTACAAGTTCAAAGGATCCATTAGCATTGAGGAGAGTTGCTTTAGGTATTATAAGAACCATTATAGAAAATAGAAAGAATTTGAAAATAAATGATCTTTTGAATTATTCCTCACGCCTTTACGATGACCAAGGATACATTCTTGAAAACAAAGATTTACAAAAAGAATTACAGGATTTTTTAAAAGATAGGTTTAGATACTACCTTAAAGACAAAGAAATACGTTATGATATAATTGAGGCCACTTTATCATCCTTTTCATTGAATAATTTATTTTCGTCTTTTGAAAAAGCAAAATGTCTTAATAAGGTAATTAACACCCAAATTGGTATAGACATTAATTCAAGTTATAAAAGAGCATCAAACATTTTAGATCATGAGATGAAAAATAATGAGATTGAAATAAATGATACAACTGATCCTGGTATTTTTAAAAGTGACTTTGAAAAAAATTTATATAAAAAAATTAATGATATTAAAAAATATTATTCTACCATAAACAATGATGAAAATTGTGAAAAATCATTATCAATTTTAGCTGAAACTAAAAAAGAAGTTTTCGAATTTTTTGATAATGTAAAAGTTAATGAAGATAATGAAACTTTAAGAAAAAATCGTTTGGAACTTATTAATATGTTATGTAAAACGTTTCAAAATTATATAAATTTTCGATTTTTAAAAGCTCATAATGAATAATTTAATTCTTAATTTTAAGTGTAAAGATTCAAAAAAAATAAAAGATCCAAAAAATTTTTTAGGTGGTAAGGGAGCAAATTTATCTGAAATGGGAAGAATGGGTTTACCAGTACCTCCTGGTTTTACTATCTCAACAAAAGTGTGCGAAATTTTTTATAAGGATAAAAAAAAATTAAATTCCAAATTAATTAGCCAAATTAAAAAAGAAATTAAATCAATAGAAAAAGATGTATCAAAAAAATTTGGAGATTTAAAAAATCCTCTTCTTTTATCAGTTCGATCTGGAGCAAGAGTTTCAATGCCAGGTATGATGGATACAATTTTGAATTTAGGTCTAAATGACAAAACAGTTGTTGCTTTGGCTAATAGAACATCCAACGGAAGATTTGCGAAAGATAGCTATAGAAGATTCATTCAGATGTACGGAAATGTAGTTATGGGTGTTGAAAGTTACAATTTTGAGGAATTGATAGAAAATTATAAGTTAACAAAAGGTGTATTGCTTGATACGGATCTCGATGAAGAGGATTGGGATGGTTTAATAAATGATTTTAAGAATGTAGTTAAAGAAAAGACTAGTAAAGATTTTCCTCAAGATGTTTATCATCAATTATTCGGGGCAATAAGTGCTGTATTTTTATCTTGGGAGAGCAAAAGAGCGAAAGTTTACAGAAAGTTGAATCAAATTCCTTCTGAATGGGGAACAGCTGTCAATGTTCAATCTATGGTTTTTGGAAATATGGGTAATGATTGTGCAACAGGAGTTGTCTTCACTAGAAACCCTTCAGATGGGTCAAATGATATTTATGGAGAATATTTGATTAATGCTCAGGGAGAAGATGTTGTAGCTGGAACAAGAACTCCACAGTACATTACAAAGAAGGCAAGAAAAGAGGCTAAAGTTGATGATGCATCTATGGAAGAGTCGATGCCAGAAGTATATCAAGAATTAAATAAAATTTTAAAAAAACTAGAGAAACATTATAAGGATATGCAAGATGTGGAATTCACTGTTGAAAGTAATAAACTTTGGATATTACAAACTCGATCTGGAAAAAGAACATCAAAATCAGCAGTAAAAATTGCTGTTGATATGGTTAGAGAAAAGTTAATCAATAAAAATGATGCTGTTTTAAGAGTTGATCCCAACTCTTTAGACACGCTTTTGCATCCTACTTTAGATGAGAGAAGTACAATCAAAGTTATAGCAAACGGTCTTCCAGCGTCTCCTGGTGCCGTAAGTGGAAAAGTAGTTTTCAGTTCAGAGGAGGCTGAAAGATTAAATGATATGATGCAAGATACAATTTTAGTTAGAGTTGAAACTTCTCCAGAAGATATTCAAGGAATGCACGCTGCGAAGGGAATTTTAACTTCAAGAGGAGGTATGACTAGTCATGCTGCAGTTGTAGCCAGGGGAATGGGAAGACCTTGTGTTTCTGGTTCAAGTGAAATTGAAATTAATTACGATAAAAAAGTCTTTAAAACATCCTCGGCTGAGATCAAAGAAGGTGAAACAATTACTATTGATGGTTCTACGGGAAGAATAATTTTAGGTACAGTTCCAACTATAAAACCTGAGATATCAGGAGATTTTTCAAAATTGATGAGCTGGGCTGATAAAATTAGAAAACTTAAAGTACGAACTAACTCTGAGACTCCTCTAGACACTAAAACAGCCAGAGATTTTGGTGCAGAGGGAATTGGACTTTGTAGGACCGAACATATGTTTTTTGATGAGGAAAGAATTTTATCAGTACGAGAAATGATTTTATCAAAAACGCTAGATGATAGATCTAACGCTTTAAAAAAGATTCTACCACATCAAAAAAAAGATTTTATGGAGATATTTAAGATTATGCATGGTCTTCCAGTTACGGTAAGATTATTAGATCCACCATTACATGAATTTTTACCGAAATCTGATAAAGAAATTTCTGAAGTAGCTAATGTTGTTGGATCAGACAAAAAAGATATTAAAAGCAGGATTGAAGAACTTCATGAACAAAATCCAATGTTAGGACATAGAGGTTGTAGACTTGGCATTTCATTTCCTGAAATTTATGAGATGCAATGTAGAGCGATATTCGAGGCTCTTGCAGACTTAAAAAAAAACAAACAAAAATTTGCTTTTCCCGAGATAATGATTCCTTTAGTTTCTACTGAAGCCGAGATTAAAATAATGAAAGATTTAGTAATCAATACTGCAAGAAAAGTTCAAAAAGAAAATAAAACTAAAATTGAATTTCTTGTGGGTACAATGATTGAGTTACCTAGAGCAGCAATTAAGGCTGATGATATTGCAAAACATGCTGAATTCTTTAGTTTTGGCACAAATGATTTAACACAAACAACTTTTGGAATAAGTAGAGACGATAGCGGTAAATTTTTAAATGATTATATAGATAATAAGATTTTTACTATTGATCCGTTTGTATCCATTGATGACGGAGTGAAAGATTTAGTCGAAATAGCGGTTTCTAAAGGAAAAAAACAAAATAAAAAAATTAAGCTAGGTATATGTGGTGAACATGGTGGTGATCCAAGGAGTATTAAATTTTGTTCAAAAGCTGGGCTTAATTATGTTTCCTGTTCACCTTACAGAGTTCCAATAGCTAGATTAGCAGCGGCACAGGCTGAACTCACGAAAAATAAAAATTAAAAAAATCAAATAATCTAAATCTAGATTTCTAGTTTGAAATCTATAGCTGAGGCGCTATGAGTGATGCTTCCAATTGAAATTCTATCTACCCCAGTTGCAGCAACAGATTTTACAGTTTTAAGATTTATATTCCCTGAGGCTTCTGTTTCATAATATTTTTTAACTAGTTTTACACCTGCTCTAAGATTTTTAATACTCATATTATCAAACAAAATAGTATTAAATTTAAGACCAATAATCTTTTTCAGTTGCTTTAAATTATCCACTTCAACTGTAATTTTTTTTCCTTTTTTGTTTTTTATTGCTAATGAAACTAATTCTTTTAAATCAGAACTAGCGATATGATTATCTTTTATCAAAAATTCATCACTTAAATTAAATCTATGATTTGTACCACCTCCTAATTTAACTGCGTATTTTTGAATAACCCTATAATTCGGTAAAGTCTTTCTGGTGCAGCAAATTTTACATTTTTTTCCAGCTAATTTTACAAATTGATTTGTTTTTGTAGCTATTCCTGAAATATGGGATAAAAAATTTAATGCAACCCTTTCTGCAATCATTATAGAGTTAGCTTGACCTTTTATTAATGCTATTACAGAATTTTTTTTGACTGTGGACCCATCTTTTTTTTTTAATATAAATTTAATTTTTTTGTCAACTTGCTTAAAAGAGTGTTTTACAAATAACAAACCTGCAACAACTGCTTTTTGATTAGAAATTATTTTCGCCTCAATAATTTTATTATTGTTTATGAGGTTAGATGTTATATCTCCGTAAGGATACAAATCTTCGGTAAGTGCAAGTTTTACTCTATCTTTGATAAACGTTTCACTTAATTTAATTTTTGACACGAAGTGTTATCTACCGATAGCAACCATTTTTTCTACTGACAATCTAGCTTTATCAATTGTTTCTTGGTCCATGATAATTTCACCAGTTTCATTCTCTAAACAGTCTAAAATTTTTGGCAAAGTGATTTTTTTCATATGCGGACACATATTGCATGGTCTTATAAATTCTACGTTTGGATTTTCCACTTGAATGTTATCACTCATAGAACATTCAGTTACCATCATTACTTTTTTCGGCTGATTATCTTTAACATAATTAATCATTCCCGATGTTGATCCTGCAAAATCACTTGCTTTAATCACTTCTGGAGGACATTCTGGGTGTGCAATTATTTTAATCCCAGGATTATTTTTCCTTATATTTTTAATCTCGTTTTCATTGAATTGATCATGAACAATACAAATTCCTTTCCATGAAATAATTTCAACATCGGTTTGTGAGGCAACATATTTTGCTAAATAGTCGTCAGGCAAAAAAATAACTTTTTTCACACCTAAGGATTTTACAATTTTAACTGCATTAGCTGATGTACAACATACATCTGTTTCTGCTTTTACATCAGCGGATGTATTTACATATGAGACAACAGGAACTCCTGGATACTTTTCTTTTAACAACCTTACATCTTTACCTGTAATTGAAGAGGATAATGAACAACCCGCTTTCATGTCTGGTAATAAAACTTTTTTATTTGGACTCATTAATTTTGCAGTCTCAGCCATGAAGTGAACTCCAGCCATAACAATTATATCTGCCGAGGTTTTAGATGCTTCAACGGCAAGAGCTAAAGAGTCTGCAGAAAAATCTGCAATGCCGTGATAAATTTCTGGAGTTTGATAGTTATGAGCAAGTATTACTGCATTCTTCTCTTTTTTTAATTTATTAATTTTATGAATATAAGGAGCATGAACTGCCCACTCAATTTCAGGCATAACTTTTGAAATCTTCTTATAAATTGGATCAGTTGCCAATTTTACTTCTTGATTAAATTTCATAAATAAAATTTATCAATTTGAAACCTACTTGTCATTGATTTAATGTGGGTCATATTTGCGGCCATGCTGAAATTGGTAGACAGGCACGGTTGAGGGCCGTGTGGACCTAGTCCATGAGAGTTCGAGTCTCTCTGGCCGCACCAAATAATTAAATCTTTAGCCATTCAGGTATAAATATTTTAAATGATGCATTTTTACTTTTTAAAGTAAGATCTTTATTGAAATTTTCATTTGAAAATTTTATCAAAGCAAACGGATACTCTTCATTTATCAAAATTTTTCCAATTTCAATCTCATTACAATATACCGTCTCATCTTCATTAAGTTTTCCATCAATTATCTCAACTGGCAGCAACCTTTTAGAAAGTTTATTTTTAAGTTTAATTCTAGCAGTATTTTCTTGTCCTACGTAACATCCTTTTTTAAAATCAATACCATTTAGTTCTTCAAAATTACATTCAATACCGAATAATTTATTTTTAAGTTTATTTAAATTCTTTGGAACAATCCCAAGTTTATGACTTTGATGATAATAGTCCTCAATTTTATCGTCTTTTAATTCAAGTTTTTTTAGAGATAAATAAAGTTTTTCTAAATTAATAATTAGTCTAGCACCCAAATTTTTATTTCTTGGATCTAGAACTATTGGATCTTCTCTATATCTCATAGTAAAACCAAGAATATCTTTTGAGTTATCTAATGATAAATATTTTTCATAGCCAAAACTAGCAACAACAAATTCATTGCTAAGATTTAGGATTTCCACTTTTGATCTTATTCTATATAAATTTAGTTGATTCAATATTTCTTCAGATTGAGCCTTTTCACAATCGATAAAAAAACCTGACTTATGCTTTACAACAATAAATTCATAAAGAAACTTGCCTTGAGGAGTCAATAATGAGGCAAAACAACTTGAATTATCTGTAACTTTATTAATGTCATTGCTAATTAAATTTTGCAAGAAGTCTCTAGCGTCCTGGCCATTTACATAAAGTAAAGCTCTATCTTTTAATATATAAACACTATTATTCATATTTGATTGATCGTTAAATTTAATATAATAACTTTTTTCATAAATGTTAGATCTAATAATCAAAAATGGGCAATGTTATATCGATGGGAAACTAGAGAATAAAGATATTGCCGTTAAAGACGGTAAAATATTAAAGATTGGTCAAATATCAGAGGAGGCAAAAGAAGTCTATGATGCCAAAAATAAAATTACTTTACCTGGATGCATAGACACGCAGACCCATTTTAGAGAACCGGGTTCTACAGATACAGAGGATCTTCACTCTGGAAGTAGGGCGGCAGTAGTAGGAGGAATTACAGCGGTATTTGAAATGCCAAACACTAATCCTCCAACCTCAAACTTAAAAGAATTTCAAAGAAAATTGGATCTTGCAAAAAATAGAATGTATTGCAATTACGCTTTCTATTTTGGTGCCACAGCAGGTAACGTCAGTCAACTCGCTGAGTTAAAAAATTTAGAGGGCTGTTGTGGGATCAAATTGTTTGTAGGTTCTTCAACAGGTAATCTTTTAGTAGCACTCGAGGAAGATATCGACAAAGTTTTCCAAAATAGTTCAAAAGTAGTAGCAGTTCACTCAGAGGATGAAGAAATCTTAAATAAGAATAAAAAATTAATTAAAAATGGTGATGTGCATTCACATCCTATTTGGAGAAGTGAGGAGTGTGCAATTTCTTCAACTAGAAGAATAGTTAGACTTGCAAAAAAATATAGCAAGAAAGCGCACGTACTACATATTACCACTAAACAAGAAGTAGATTTTTTATCTCAACATAAAGGTAATATTACTTTTGAAATTACGCCACAACATTTAACAATTTATGCACCTGATTGTTATGATAAACTTGGAACCTACGCGCAGATGAATCCACCAATAAGAGATAAGTCTCACTATGATCGATTGTGGTACGCTGTAAGAAATAATATAAATGATACTATTGGGTCAGATCACGCACCACATTTAAAAGTTAATAAAGATAAAGAGTACCCCAATTCTCCATCAGGTATGCCAGGTGTTCAAACTCTCATGCCTGTTATGTTAAATCATGTAAATGAAGGAAAGTTATCTTTAAATCAACTAATAAAACTTGTTTGTGAAAATCCAATAAAAATATTTGGAATTCAGAACAAAGGATTTATTAAAGAGGGATATGATGGTGATTTTACAATTGTAGATATGAATAAAAAAATTATTATTGAAAACAAAAATATTGAAAGTAAATGTGGATGGTCACCTTTCAATGGATTTGAATTTAAAGGGACACCAGTAGCTACAATTATTGATGGAAAAATTAAAATGAAAAATGGTAAAATTATTGGTGAGGCTGAAGGTAAGCCACTAGTATTTGATTAAGTTTAATTGATAATATAAAAAAATGAGTTTTTTTCAATTTAAAAAACACAGAAGAAATTTTTTAAAATTTCTAGGCATTTTTCTATTTTTTCCAAGTAAAGCTTTTCCAAAATTCAACACAAAATTAATTAATAAGAGAATTGTTAAAAAAAACAAATTTACTTGGTTTTTAGATTTTAATGACAAATGATTTTTAACGAGATTAAAAAAGAGTATTTAAATTTAGATTCACCAGTTCTTATTGTAGGTAGTGGACCAGCAGGCATTTCCGCTGCTCTAGATCTCGAAAAAAAAAATATAAGCTCAATTATTGTAGAGGCTGGGAGTGAATTTTATGACGAAAAATCTCAATCTCAATATGAAGGTCAGATTATAGGCGATAAGCTTGAGAGTTTAAGTCAAAGTCGATTAAGACAATTGGGTGGAACAAGCGGAATATGGGGTGGATGGTGTAGACCTTTTGAGTCTTATGATTTTGAAAAGTGGTTAATTAAAAAAAAAGATATTGATCCTTTTTTAGAAGAAGCTTGTTCAATTTTAGAAATACAAAATAATTTTAGGACATCAAGTTTAAGTCAAGATGTAAATCAAATTGAATATCAATATTCCAATATTCAATTTGGTTCACATTACAAAGAACATTTGAATAAATCAGATAAAATTAAAATATTTTTAAATTCTCAACTAACATATTTTGAAAGCGTAAATGGAAATATAACAAATGCAGTTGTCAATAATAATGACAAATCAATAAAAGTTAAATCCAATCATTTTATTCTGGCAGCAGGTGGAATTGAAAATTCGAGAATTTTGCTTTGGTCTAGAATTAAAAATAAAAGATTACTTGACAAAGAACTACCAATTGGAAAAATGTGGATGCACCACCCTTTTATTTACGGAGGTAAAGGCATTGTTTATAAAACTAAATTAAACAAAAGATTTAGCAAAAAATTCCTCGATTATGAGGGTCCAGTGCATTTTACTCCAAGTGAAAACTTTTTAAGTCAAAATAATTTGTTGAGTTGCTCTATGCACATTATTCCTAACGAAGACAAAAAACTTAAAAATGCAAAACAAATTATTAGAGAAATTGCTTGCTTCGCTCCAAAATTAGGCAACAAGTTGAGAATGTTTTTAGAAAAAAAACAACTTTATTGTGGAAATATAAAGATGCATTTAGAGGAAAATTATGAGTCAAATAATTATATTTCATTAGATATCAAAAAAGACCTTAGTGGAGTACCATTACCAAGACTCAATTATTTACAGTCGAAAAGTACAATTAAAAGCTGTAAAAAAGCATTAATGTCTTTTGCAAATTTTTGTGTTGAAGAAAATATTGGGAGGATTGCTCTATCAGATGATATAGTCAATGAAAATAAAATTCAAAATATAGCTGGAGGTGGTTATCATCATAGTGGAGGTACTATAATGGGAGTAAACAAAAATAATTCAGTTGTCGATAGAAATTTAAAAGTTCATAATACGAATAATCTATACGTCCTTGGCAGTTCAACTTTCACCTCAATTGGATACGTAAATCCAACATTAAGTATCATCCAATTTTCATTAAAATTATCAAAACATATAAAAGAAAAATTAGCTTAAATTGAGTTTAACAATATTAATACCAATCAAAAATGAGACAGAAATAATTGAAAATACTTTGCTAGTATTAGAAAATAGTTGGTTAAAAGAAATTGATCATGAAATAATATTTTTAGATGATTACAGCGAAGATGACACTTTCCAAAAAATTAAAAATTATACGAAGAAAAGTTTAAATATAAAAATTGTAAAAAATATTAAAAAAGGACTTGGATCAGCCATACACGAAGGAGTTAAAAATTCTAGTAAAAACTTTTTTACAATTTTTATGTCAGACTTATCAGATAGTTTAGATGATTTGAAAAAATATTATGATACTATCAAAGATGAAAGTTTAGACTCTGTTTTTGGTTCGAGGTTTATAGAGGGTTCAAATGTAATAAATTATCCAACAAAAAAACTTATATTAAACAGAATTGCGAACAACATTATAAGATTTTTGTTTTTAACAAATTATAACGATTTTACAAATGCTTTTAAAATATATAAGACATCGACCCTTAAATCTTTATTCCCATTTGTATCTGAAAGTTTTAATATATTCCTTGAACTTCCACTTAAAATCATAAGTAGAAAATACTCTTATAAAATAATTCCTATTTCATGGACCGGAAGAAAAAAGGGTTTATCAAAGTTTAATATAAAGGAATTAGGCTCAAATTATATATTTACTTTGATTTATTGTTTTTCAGAGAAAATATTGCTAAAGAAACAAAAGCAAATTGATGAAACTCAAAAGTAAAATAGAAAAAAACTTTTTTTTTGTTTTATTTTTTTTAATAATATTATTATTGCATAAGGTAGATTTTTTTAAAAGTTTTTCAAAAATTATATATTATGACTATGACACAAGATTAACCAAAGCCTATGCTTATTGTTCAGATGAAGGGGTAGGTTATTTGAGATTTTTAAAAAAAGAGTTTGATTTTAAATCTAATCCAAAAATTATAGTTCAATCTCATACTCCAGGACTTGATTGGGTCTTATATAATTCAAAAAAAGTGGAAAATGCTGACGAAATAATAATATTAAATCATCAAGGAAAATTTTTTTCAAGAACTCTTGAATTAATTTCATCAAATAAATTTTATGATAATAATAGAGTTTATAACGCAAAAAGAATAATAGGTGTTGAAATATCAGGAAATTTTAAAGATGTATTAGATAATGAAATGATAATTGAAGTTAGTTCTAGAGTCAAACTGGCAAAATCTAAAAAATTTGAAGAATATAAAAGCAAAAAATTATCAAAGAAAATTACTGAAGATAAAAAAATATATTTTCCAATTAACATGGAATTTATTGGTGATAATTACGCAAAAAGTTTTAAAATAAATATTTTGACATCAAATGATGCTAATAAAAATATAACTGGTGCAAGATTACTATTTGAAAATAATTTAGATCTAGATGATTACAATATAGTACATAGTTATAACAATTGTTATTACTTAAAAAAATGATTGAAATAATAAATATTATATTTGTTTTTTTTATATTCCTTACTCTAACTTTTTTTCCCATTAATATTTTTAATCCTAAATTAATCGTAAATACATTAGATATAAGATCAATGAATTTACTAATTAATTTAAGTATTTTGCTTATTTTGTCTTTATTACCTTTTAGTATAATTGATCATATACCTTTAATAGGATTTTTTGTTTTAGTTTATGTTATATTTATTTATAAAAATAATAGTCAAAATTTTTTTAATAAAATATTTATAATTGAAAATACTTTATTATTAGTTATCTTTTTTATTCTTGCATCAGATATTCTAAACCAGCTTTATCTAGAATGGGATGGACAAAAATTTTATTTAATCAAAAGTTTAATTTTTACCCAAGGGGGCACTTTTTCTGATTTAAAAAACTTTGAATATAATTATTTTCATCCTCACTTAGGTCAATATTTTTGGGCTTTTTTTTCAAAAACATCTTTATTAGAGGAAGAAGTTTTTGGAAGACTATTCTATCTATTTATGTACTGTTTTTCAGTTTTTCTTATATCTTCAAAAATAAAATTTAAAAACAATAGTTATTTATTAGTTTATCTTCTCTTAATACTTCTTACTTATGAATATTCTCGATTTTCTGGTTTACAAGAAGTATTAATTTTTTCTTTGTTAATTATTTCTTCAATAAATTTATTCAACTTACACAAAAATAAAAAATCATTATTTGATTTTTTACAATATATTTTAATTTTGAATCTTTTAATTTGGATTAAAGCCGAAGCATTTGTATACTCTTTCATGCTGGTAACATTGCTTCTTTTTTCACCTATTAATAATAATCAAAAAATTATTAGTTGTTTTTCTTTGATAGGTTTCGTTATTTTTAAATATTTTTTATATTATATCAGTGATTTTAGTATTGACTCTAGGCCAGACTCTTATGGTCTTTATTATGTCCTAAACTTAGATATTTTCACAATTTTAAAAAAATTAAAGGTCATACTAATGTTTATGTTTTATTATATTTTAACGAATGAATTTATTATTTTAAGTTTATTGACTATGATATTAATATTTTCAAGAAAGGGAAAAGTTTTTATGAATATTAAATTTACTTACTTTTTCTTATCACTTAATTTAATTTTTTTGACGCTAGTTTATCTTACAACAAATCTTGACACAGAATATGCAATGAGAACAACAACTGAAAGACTAATATTTTCTACTTCAGGTTTCTATTTAATTGTAGTTGTCCAATTTTTAAATAATTTAAACTATAAATTTTTAAATAAATAAGGTTTTATAACCAATTATAAATTTTACCAATTATATTTGTTGTAAAATGATCTAATTCAGTTTTCAAAGATTTACCATTATCATAAAATTTTTTTACAAAATTATGAGCTTGTCTTCTTCTAAGCCACCAATTTTTATTAAATTTTTTAAATTTTGATTTACTTTCACCTTTTTTATCTTGAAAATAATATGTTAAATTCTTATTTAATAATTGAAAATCATTCAAAATTGTATTTGCTATTACTGCTATTCTAAAATCTATAGTAAGCATTGAGAAATTTTTGTCTTTGATTATATATGAAAAATTCTTATAAAATTTTCTTTTAAATGAAATACAGCTACCAGCGATAGGAAATCGTGGCCATATATCTTTTTTTATAGTTTTTTTATTTTTTGCATAAATTTTTTTGTTTTTTGAAAAAAAATAAATTGGTAAATCAAAAACAACATTAGATTTTGGGTTTTTCTTAAAAAAGTTTACTATTTCTTTAACTTTATTTTTTTTGAAAAAATCGTCAGAGTCTAGCAGTAAAATATACTCACCCTTTGATTTTAAAAAAGCTTTGTCATAACTATTAATTTGGTAATATGTGTTAAATTTTCCTTTGGATTTTCTTTTTGAATTTCTGAAAACCTTTATACCTTTTATTTTTTTTGCAAGATTATAAGAATTATCTTTAGATCCATCATCGTAAAAAATAACTTCAATTTTTTTATAATTCTGTAATAAACATGAATTAATACATCTATTGACGTATTTTTCTTTATTGTAACTTGCAATTAATATTGAAACTAAAGGTTTTTTTTGCATTAAATTTAATTTATATAATTCTTAAATATACCAAAATTATTATCTAAGTAATAAACATTTTTTAAAAATGAACAAAAAACTTCTAATATTTATTCCTCATATTGGTGGTGGAGGCGTAGAAAAAAATTTTTTTATAATTTCAAACTTTCTTGCAAAAAAGGTAGGTCACGTATCAGTCATTACAATTAACAAAGAATTTAAAAATAAACTTCATAAGAATATTAACATTATTTCTCCAGTTACCAGCAGGTGGAAAAATAGCTCAATATATATTAAATACTTTATTTCGTTGATCATTCTTTTAAAAACTTTATTAAAAGATAAAAATTATCTAGTACTTTCTTTTCAAGCAAATTGGTATGCAATCATAATATGTAAGTTGATTAGTTTAAAAATTATTTCAAGATCAAATACAGCACCAGAGGGATGGTCAAAAAATCCTCTTAAAAGATTTCTTTATAAGATCATAATTAACTTATCTGATGAGGTAATAGTTAATAGCTTAGAATTTAAGACAAGTTTAAATAATTTTTTTAAAGTAAAATCAAAATGTATATACAATCCTTTAAATAAATCAAAAATATTAAGATTAAGTAAAATTAAAAAGAAATTAAATTTTTTTAAAGGAAAAAAATATTTTAAGATTGTAAATATTGGAAGGTTCACTGATCAAAAAAATCAACTATTAATACTAAAGTCTATTAAACATATGAATAAAAGTTTTCCTATCAGAGTTATAATCGCCGGCAGGGGTGTAAATCATGATTTATTAAAAAACTATGTTTTAAAAAATAGATTATCTAAATACGTAAAATTAATGAATTTTATTGATAATCCATATCCCCTAATCAAATCTGCTGATGTTTTTGTTTTATCCTCAAACTATGAGGGTTTACCAAATGTTTTATTAGAGGCACAATGTCTAAAAAAAATAATTATTTCAACAAATTGTCCAACAGGGCCAAATGAAATATTGCTCAATGGAAAAGCAGGCATTTTTTTTAAAATGAATGATTATAAAGATTTATCAAAAAAAATTATTTACGTCTTTAAAAATAAATCTCAACTTAAGAAAAAAATTTCCTTAGGTTTCAAAAATTTAGATAGATTTGATGAAACCAGAAATTTAAATTTATATTATAATTTAATACGAAAACACTTATAAATGACTATAATTAATTGGGGTATAATAGGGCTTGGAGATATAGCTAAAAAATTTGCCAAAGGTTTTTCTAGCTCAAATAATTCATCATTAAAAGCTATTGCTAGTAAAAAAAAAGAAAACCTTAAATTATTCAAAAAAAAATTTGAAATTGAAAATCAGTTTTGCTTTGAAAATTATGACGATCTAATATTATCTAAAGATGTAGATATAATTTACATAGCTTTACCCAATTCATTTCATGCAGAAATAACAATTAAAGCGCTTAAAAATTTTAAAAATGTTTTAGTAGAAAAACCCGCAGTAACAAATACCAAAGATTTAAATTTAATTAAAGATCTTGTTTTAAAAAATAATGTATATTTTACGGAGAGCTTTATGTACAGACACTTACCGTATTTTAGTTATTTAAAAGATATTATAAATGAAAATAATTTAGGAAATTTATTAAAGGTTGACTCCCATTTTTGTGAAAAACTTTATAAACAAAAAAATTTTTTTGGCTTTAAGATATATAAACCAGATTACTCAAATAGATTATTTAACAAAGATTTAGGTGGTGGATCAATATTAGACTTGGGTTGTTATCCCATATCCTTAATTTCATTTTTAAACTCAATTACTCATAATGTTAAAATAAGTGATATAAAGTTTCAAAAAGTAAAAAAAGAATTTTGTGAAAGTGGTGTAGATATTTATTCTGAAATAGAATTGAATTTAAATAATAAATTTATCTCAAAAATAAAGTGTTCATTCAAAGATAATCACGATCAATCTACTAAAATTTATTTCGAAAATGGTTTAATTAGTATTAGGGATACATGGACTCCTAAACAAAATATGACTATTAATTTACAACTTAATAAAAAAATGGATTTGTTAGAATTTAAAAATGATAAAAATTTTTATTCTCATCAAATTGAAAATATCTCTAAACAGTTAATTAACAAAAAAAATAAGCCAACCTTTCCGGCAATTTCAATAGAAGAGATAGATTTTAATACAGAATTATTAGAACAATGGATAAAACTTAATTAAGTTTTATTGTGAAGCTGTTAACAAGAACTACGCCAATAACAATTAAAAATAATCCTAAAATTGCTTGCCACGCCAAAGCCTGTTTAAAGAAAATATAACTTAATATTGCAATTGTGAATATTCCAAGTCCACTCCATGTTGCATAAACAATTGCGATTGGGAGTTTATTTACTACAAAGGTAAGTAAATAAAAAGCAGTTAAATAAAATATTGTAAGCAAACTTGTGGGGATAAGCTTAGTAAAGTTTTGAGAAACTGGCAAAAGCATAGTACCCGCGACTTCGCAAAAAATTGCTCCGATTAGAAATAAATAAGTTTTAAACACTTTTAAGAATATTATTTTTAATTAAATCTTCTTTTATTTCATCCAAAATAACTGGATCATCTATAGTTGGTGGCATTTTGTATTCAACATTATCAGCAATTTTTCTTATTGTTCCCCTCAATATTTTGCCTGATCTTGTTTTTGGAAGTCTTTTAATAACTATTACGACTTTGAAAGCAGCAACGGGTCCAATTTTATCTCTAACCATTTGAATACATTCTTTGGAAATAATTTCATTATCTTTATCAACGCCAGCTTTTAAAACAATTAAACCTATAGGTAATTGTCCCTTTAGTTTATCGGAAATACCAAGAACTGCACATTCAGCCACTGACTGATGCTCAGACAAAACCTCTTCAATCGCACCAGTTGATAATCTATGGCCAGCAACATTTATTATGTCATCAGTCCTAGACATAATCCAGATATAACCATCTTCATCTATATGACCTGCATCATAAGTTTGATAATAACCTACATAGTTTGACATATAATTTTCTTTATATCTTTGATCTGCGTTCCAAAGAGTTGGAAAAGTTCCTGGAGGTAAAGGTAGTTTGACAACTATATCACCCATTTCGTTTGGTTTAGCTAAAGTTTGATCTGATTTGATAATTTGAACATCATAACCTGGTACAGCTTTACATGCAGACCCATATTTCGTTTTCATCATTTCGATTCCAGTACAATTTGAGCTTATTGCCCAACTTGTTTCAGTTTGCCACCAATGGTCTATTACTGGAACTTTTAATAAATTTTCTGCCCATTTGATTGTATCTGGATCTGCTCTTTCACCAGCAAGAAATAAACTTTCAAAACTACTCAAATCATATTTAGAGAAGAATTTTCCATCAGGATCCTCTTTTTTAATTGCTCTAAAAGCGGTTGGAGCTGTAAATAAAGATTTTACCTTATAATCAGATATGATTTTCCAGAAAGCCCCTGCATCAGGTGTACCCACAGGTTTACCCTCAAACAAAACTGTTGTGCACCCTTTAAATAAAGGAGCGTAAACAATGTAAGAGTGACCTACAATCCAACCAATATCACTAGCTGACCACCAGATATCTCCTTCATCGATATTGTAGATATTTTTCATTGTCCATTTCAAAGCTACTATGTGACCTCCAATATCTCTTACAATTCCTTTGGGCGTTCCTGTTGTGCCTGAGGTATAAAGTATGTAAGCAAACTCATTTGAATTCATCTCCACACAGTCAGTATCTTTTGCATCAGCTAGTGCCTCATCCCAACTAATTTCATTAGGTGCATTTAATTTAGCTTCATGACCTTTTCTTTGAAATAAAATCATCTTACTTATCTTATGACTTGCTAGTTTGACTGCTTCATCTACTAATGGCTTGTATTCAACTGTTCTACCTGGCTCAAAACCACATGATGCTGTGACTAAAATTTTAGCTTTACTGTCATCTATTCTGCTTGCAAGTTCATTTGATGCAAATCCACCAAAAACAACTGAGTGAATTGCTCCAATTCTTCCACAAGCAAGCATTGCTACCACTGCCTCAGGGATCATTGGCATATAAATTATAACTCTATCACCCTTACCAACGCCTTGATTTCTTAAAGCACCAGCAAATTTAGAAACTTTTGATCTTAATTCCTCATATGTTAGCTTACTTTTGTTACCTGTGATGGGACTATCATAAATTAGTGCAGTTTTTTTACCTTGACCTTTGTCTATATGAACATCTAATGCATTGTAGCAAGTGTTTGTAACCCCGTCCTCAAACCATTTGTAGAAAGGAGCGTTAGATTTGTTTAAAATTTTTGAGGGTTTTTTAAACCAAAATATATCGTCAGATGCCTCCCTCCAGAAATTCTCTGGATCTTCAATTGATTTTCTATAAATTTTCTTGAATTTATCTGACATAATTTAAGTTGATTCGTTAGTTAATTTATTGTGGTTTTTAAATCACAAATTGTATTTAATTTTAAAAAACGAGTAAAATCAATGTAAATTAATGACAATTATGTCTTCTATTAAGTGTTTTTATTTGGTATTTAACCACAACTTTTGCTTAGGGAAGCCTAAGCTTAGTTTATATAAACTAAAGTAAAAACTAACTAAAGAGGGAGTTTTTTATGAAAAAACTTAAACTGTTTGCTCTAGCAGCTTTAGCCCTAGTGGGTTATGCAGGTGTTGCTAACGCAGCAGACGCAACGATGTTAGCTCAGGATGACTTTGTTGGAATATCTTTTTGGATAATTTCAATGGGTATGTTAGCAGCTACGGCTTTCTTCTTCATGGAGAGAGGTACTGTTAACCCTGCGTGGAAAACATCAGTAACTGTTGCAGGTCTTGTAACTGGTATTGCTTTCATTCACTACATGTACATGAGAGAAGTATGGGTTGCTACAGGTGACTCACCAACAGTATATAGATATATTGACTGGTTAATTACTGTGCCATTACAGATGGTAGAATTCTACTTAATTTTAGTAGCAGTAAGAAAAGCAAATTCTGGAATGTTCTGGAGATTGTTAATCGGTTCATTAGTAATGTTAATCGGAGGATACTTAGGAGAAGCTGGATACATCAATGCTACACTTGGTTTTGTAATCGGTATGGCTGGATGGATTTACATTCTATATGAAATATTCTCTGGTGAAGCTGGAAGAGCTGCTGCTAAAAGCGGTAACAAAGCTCTAGTAACTGCGTTCGGTGCAATGAGAATGATTGTAACTGTTGGTTGGGCTATTTATCCATTAGGTTATGTATTTGGTTACCTAACAGGTGGTGTAGATGCTAACTCATTAAACGTTGTTTACAACTTAGCTGACTTCATTAACAAAATTGCATTTGGTCTAGTAATCTGGGCTGCTGCAATGAGTTCAGGAGCTGGCTCAAGAGCAAGATAATTACTAAGTAATTAAAATAATTTTAGGGCGAGTATGTTTTTGCATACTTGCCCTATTTTTTTTGATCCCTATATTTAATTGAATGGCTAAAATAACATACATAACTTCTGATAATCAAACTCATACAGTTGAGGTGCAAAATGGCCTTACGGTCATGGAGGGAGCTGTTCAAAACGATATCCCTGGTATCGATGCAGATTGTGGTGGGGGAATGGCATGTGCAACCTGCCATGTTTATGTCAAAGATGATTGGTTTAATAGAATTCCAAAAAAAGAGGATGGAGAAGATGATATGTTAGATATGGCATTTGAACCAAAAACAAATAGTAGGCTTAGTTGTCAAATAATTGTTTCAGATGAATTAGATGGACTTGAAGTAAACATACCATCCAAACAAGCTTAAATGAAAAAAACTGATGCATTAATTATCGGAGCAGGTCCAACAGGACTCTTTACTGCTCATCAATTAAAATTAATTGGATTAGATTGTGAAATAGTTGATAATTTAGATAAAGTTGGAGGGCAATGTATTGAACTTTATCCTGATAAGCCAATTTATGATATACCTGCAGTGCCCGAATGTACAGGCGAAGAACTCACTAATAATTTATTAAATCAGTTAAAACCTTTTGATATCAAATTTCATTTAAGTGAAAGAGTCGAAGAAGTTAAAAAAGAAGATAATGATTGGTTAGTAAAAACTAGCAGTGGTAATTCTTTTTTGACACCAAATGTAATTATTGCAGGTGGTGTCGGATCATTTGAACCTAGAAAATTTTCACCAAAAGATTGTGAAAAATTTGAGAATAAATCGTTGTTTTATTCAGTAAAAGATAAAAACATATTCAAAGGAAAAACAGTTTCAATTTTCGGAGGTGGAGATAGTGCATTAGATTGGGCCATTGAGCTATCAAAAGAATCTAAAGTTAACTTGATACACAGACGAGATGAATTTAGAGGTGCACAAGCAACAGTAGACAAAATGCATGAGCTTAAAGAAGCAGGTAAAATAAATCTTTTTACCAAGTATCAAATGACCAATCCTCATGGGGAACAAACACTAGAAAGTATAGATATCAAACATGATAATAATGAAATAAAAAACTTAAAGACAGAATATGTTTTAGGGTTTTTTGGTCTTATTATGCAATTAGGACCAATAGCTAATTGGGGATTAAATTTAAATAAAAAAACTATTGAAGTAGACACCGAAAAATTTGAGACTAATCAAAAAGGTATTTATGCGGTAGGTGATATTTGTAATTATCCTGGTAAATTAAAACTTATTTTGTCAGGATTTCATGAAGGGGCTTTAGCAGCAAGAGCATGTTTTAAATTAGCAAGACCTGATGAAAAATATAGATTTGAGTTCACAACAACCTCAACGAACTTATTGAAAAGGCTTGGAAAAAAAGAGTGATAGACCTTTACTCAGCCAACACACCTAACGGCAAAAAAATTAGTATTATGCTAGAGGAAATTGGATTTGATTATAAGGTAATTAAAGTTGATATTAATAATGGTGAGCAATTTAAAGATGAATTTAAAAAGATTAGTCCTTTAAGCAAAATTCCAGTAATTGTTGATCATAAAAACAAAAAAACTGTCTTTGAGTCTGGAGCAATTTTAATTTATTTAGCTGAGTTAAGTGGGAAATTTTATAATTCTGAGGAAAGATTAGAAATTAACCAATGGCTTATGGCACAGATGGGTTATGTTGGTCCAATGTTAGGTCAACATCATCAATTTCATCATTATAATCCTGGAAAAAGTAAATTTGGAGAGGACAGATATTTTAAAATTTCTAAACGAATATATAAAGAGTTGGACGAGAGATTGTCCAAATCAAAATATTTATCAGGTAATAATTACACTATTGCAGATATTGGAACATTTCCATGGATAGCAAGACATGAATGGCATGATATTGGCCTTAAAAATTATATAAATCTTACCAGATGGTACGAGGAAATTTCAAAAAGAGATGGTGTTAAAAAGGGATTTGCTTTTATGGAGGAAAATGAAGTTCCACCTAAACCATATTAGTTCATTGAGCTAAGCAATCTAAACAAAGAGGCAAAAATTCCATGACCCGAAACCTCTATGGCAAGGACTATGATAATTATCAAAAGTATTTTTGTATCCATTAACTAAAAACAATAAATAACAAAATTATCCAAAACAAACCATAATAATAATATATATACTTTTTAGTAAAATAATAAGTTACTGGATTATGAACCTTTTTAGTTTTTTTCTTTTTTTTAGTCATCTGCGTGAACTTTTTCATCCTTTTCATGTTTTTCCTGAGCAGCAATAGTATACTTAGCAACAGGTCTCGCCATAAGTCTTTTTAGTCCAATTGGTTCTGCAGTATCAAGACAGTAACCATAAGTATCATCTTTAATTCTCATTAAAGCCTTATCAATTTCAGATATTAATTTTATTTGTCTATTGATCGCTTTCATTTCTACATTTTTATCAGTGTATGAACTTGCTTGATCTACAATGTCTGCGGAAATACTATTATCGTCCATACTTCCATTATATAGAGCTTCATTATTGGCTCTAACTAATTCTTTTTTCCATTCTTGTAATTTTATTTTAAAAAAAACTTTGTGTTTTTCACACATATATTTTTCTGTATCTTTTGGAATATAAGTTTTAGAAATTTTAATTGGACTCTTAATTATCTCTTTAGTTTTAGCTACTTTAGTTTTAGCTACTTTAGTTTTAACTGCTGTCTGAACTTTAGTTTTACTGCCAGTTTTATTCTTTACTTTTATAACTTTTTTTTTAACTTTGCTGGTTTTAGCCATATTTTCTAATTGAGTTCGAGGAAGTATATTCAGCAAAATATGGGTGTCAAGCAACGTTAATTATTGTAATTATTAAGTAATGATCAATTTAAATAGAAATATAAATAATATATTTTTTATTTTTGTTTTATCACATTTATTAATTTGGACGGTTGTTCCTACAATAACTAACAAAAATCTACCCCTAGATGTCATCGAAGCATTAGCGTGGGGAAGCAATTTAGACTGGGGTTTCAATAAACATCCACCTGGAAGCGCTTTCTTTCCAGAAATTTTTTTTCATATTTTTGGTGCACAGGATTGGGCATATTACTTTCTAAGTTCATTATTTGTTGTGATTTCTTTCTATTTTGTTTTCAAAGTTGCTGACGAAATTTTATCAGATAAATTATTAAGTCTCTTTTCAGTTCTAATTTTAGAAGCAATCTATTTCTATAATTTTACGACACCTGAGTTTAATGTAAATGTGTGCCAGCTCCCATTTTGGTCTTTAGTTGTTTATTTTTCATGGAAAATCTACTCTTCAAAAGAAATAAAATTATTAGATTGTTTTTTAATCGGTTTGTTTAGTGCGGTAGGATTTTTGTCAAAGTATTTATTTGTTTATCTATTAGCATCAATCTTTTTACTCTTTATATATTTAATATTGGTCAAAAAAGATAGAAAATTCGATTTTAAATATTTTATTACTTTAGAGATTTTTGTAATTTTATTAATTCCTCATTTCATATGGTTATATGGTAATGACTTTATCACAATTTTTTATGGTCTAAAAAGGACTGGCTTAGAACCAAGTTTATCAAATCACTTTGAACAACCAATATTATTTTTAATTAAACAAGTAGGGATACTTGTCCCGTTTTTCTTGTTAATTTGGTTATTGATTAAAAAAATCAAATTTAAGTTTAATGTTAAAGATAAAAAGTTACTTTTTCTATTATTCATAAACTTATTACCAATTTTCCTAATTTTGATTACTTCAGCTATAATGGGCTCTAAAATTAGAACGATGTGGATGACACCCTTTTATTTATATTTTGGGGTTCTATTTATCTATATTTTAAAATCACAAATAAATGTTAAAAAAATAAAATCTTTTTTATTGGGATTTTTATTTCTATTCTTTTTGTCACCAACTCTTTACTCTTACGTTTCAATTTCTCAAAAAGATAAAAGAACCGACTATCCTGGAAAAGAGATTGCATCTAAAGTTCAATTAATTTGGAGCAAAGATTTTGACGGAGAAATTCAATTCGTGACTGGAGACGAATGGAAAGCTGGAAATTTATCGTATCACTTAAAATCGCGACCTGTTTGGGAAGGATCTAACAATAGTGAAATATTGAAAAATGCATCACAATTTATTTGCGTTGAAGATATTTGTTTAGGAAGATACTAAAATTAGATTATATTATGAAAATAATAATTTTGACCCCAATATATAATGACTGGCAATCGGTCTATAAACTAATTGATGAAATAAATAACCTATCGTTAAACAAAGAATTTGAAATTTCAGTTTATGTATTTAATGATTATTCAAATCATGATCGTCCTGATTTTGAAAAAAATCCAGAAAATATAAATTCTATAAAGATATTTAATCTGAAAAAAAATCAAGGACATGCAAGATGTATTGCCACTGGTTTAAGATATATCTTTGAAAAAGATAATTTTGATTATGTCATTCCTATGGACGGCGATGGTGAAGATAGACCCGAAGAAATTGAATTTTTTTTAGATCAAATAAAAAAATCGCAAAATCAACCTATTGTAGGAGAAAGAATTAAAAGGTCTGAAAAGACGATATTTAAGATTTGTTACCTACTACATAAATTTATCACATTAGTATTTACAAGTAAGTCAATTAAGTTTGGAAATTATACTTGTTTACCAAGATCAACTGTTGAAAAAATGATTAATGAAAAAGCGACATGGAATAGTTTTTCGGGTTCATTAAAAAAAATTGAAAGTAATTTAATTTCTATCCCTTCTATTAGAGGTAATAGATATTTTGGACCATCAAAAATGAGTTTTATAAATTTAATTAAACACTCACTTTCAATTATTAGCGTGTTTAGAAAAACTTTTTTAATTCGATCTGCATTATTTATAATAATTTATATTTTAATGATAAAAAGTAATGCATCGATAATCACTGCAATACCTCTCATTTTTTTATTGGTAGCTGTTTATTCAATCTCAAATTTAGCATTAAGAGAAAATATGGAAGAATTTGAGAATTGTTTAAGCCAAATAAATGATATTGAGAATATTAAATGAAAAAAAAAGATCTTTACTATGAACGAATTCCTACAAAACTTTTAAGAGAGGATGTTAGGTATTTAGGCAATATATTAGGGAATGTAATAAGGGCACAAGAGGGACAAAAGTTTTTTAATTTAGTTGAAAAAATAAGAAAATTATCAAAAGCTAATAAAGCCAATCCTAATTCAAAAAAACTAAATAATGATGTAATTAACGCAGTCAAAAAACTTGATCCTAAAAATACTTTTAAATTAACTCGAGCATTTTCACATTTTATGAATTTTATGAATTTGGCTGAGCTAGTTGATGCCTCTAGAAGGATAAATGAAAATGAAAATAATAAGAAAAAATTAAATAAAAAAAATTTATTTATTGAGGAAATTTTTGAGGACTTATTTAGAAAAAAAAATATTTCAGACAATAAGATTTATGATTTAGCAAAAAATCTTAATATAGGTATTGTTTTAACAGCTCATCCGACAGAAGTAAAAAGAAGAACTTTAATTCAAAAATATCACAAGATTATAAAGATACTTGAGGAGCGAGAATTGTTTAAAAATTTTCCCTCAAAGTTAAAAGTTCTCGATAAAAATCTTTACGATGAGTTAACGATTATTTGGAATACGGATGATCTTAAAAGATTTAAACCATCACCATTTGATGAGGCTAGATGGGGATTGGCCATTATTGAGGATAGTCTGTGGGATACTGTTCCAAAAGTTTACAGAAAATTAAATTCTATATTTGTAAAAAATATGGGTAAAAATTTACCAAAAAATTTCAATCCTATTGTATTTGGTTCATGGATGGGCGGTGATCGAGATGGCAATCCTAATGTTACTTCTGAAGTCACAAGAAAAGTAATTTTACTTTCTAGATGGGAAGCAGCTAAATTGTATGAAAAAGCTCTTACTAAAATAATAAGATCCTATTCTATGGAAAAGGCCTCAAAAAAAATCTTAAGTAGAGTTGGTCAATCATTCGAGCCTTATAGAGTTTTTTTAAGACCTTTGAGAGATAAAATGAGAATTACCCATAGATCTATTGAACAACACCTGGTGCATAATAAGCCGTTAGATCAAAAAAAATTATTAAGTTCTCGAGAGGAAATTCTTAAACCTTTAAGAGTTGTAAGAGAGTCTTTAGAGCAAAATCAAAATGAGAATATTGCTAGTGGTGAATTGTTAGATTTAATGAGGCGAGCAAAATGTTTTGGGATTAATTTAGCCAGATTAGATATTAGACAAGAGTCTGCAAGACATAAACAATTGATATCTGAGTTTGTTAAGACGAAGTATAAAAAAAATTATTCAAATTTTACTGAGAAAGAAAAAATTAAATTTTTAAAGAAATTTATAACTTCTAAATTTAATAAAATTGGAAATTTTCAATTTAAGAATAAAGAAAATAAGGAAGTATGGACAACTTTTGGTACTTTATCTAAAGAGCCACCAGAGTGTTTAGGCGCATATGTAATATCAATGACTACCTCTGCTTCAGATATTTTATCAGTATCTTTCTTACAAAAAGAGGCAAATATAAAAAACAAATTAAGAGTAGTTCCTTTATTTGAAACTTTAGATGATCTTATTAATGCAAAATCTATTATGGAAACCTTGTTCTCACAAAAATGGTATAGAAAACTGATCAATCATGAACAGGAGGTAATGATTGGATATTCCGACTCAAGTAAAGATGCTGGAAAAATATGTGCTAGTTGGCATCAATATAAAGCACAAGAAGAAATAATAAAATTAGCAAAAAAATTTAAGATTAGAGTAACTTTTTTTCACGGCAGAGGTGGATCTGCTGGCAGAGGAGGAGGTCCGATACAGGCTACTTTAAGATCACAACCACCCAATTCAGTTAATGGCAATATAAGAATTACTGATCAAGGTGAAGTAATTCAACAAAAGTATGGCTATGAACCTTTAGCTAATTATAATTTATGTAGTTACATTGGTGCTGTTACAGAGGCCACATTAAATCCTCCACCAATTCCTAAAAAAAATTGGAGAGATCTAATCGAAAAAATGTCTGATATTTCTAAAAATTCTTATAGAAAAAATATAAATCAAAGTTCAGATTTTATTGAGTATTTTAGGACTGTCACTCCTCACAAAGCACTTGGCAAATTATCTATTGGTTCAAGACCATCAAAAAGAAAAAATGTTGATAATATAAAAAGTTTAAGGGCAATACCCTGGGTTTTTGCATGGACACAGATCAGATTAATGCTTCCAGCCTGGTTAGGAAGTGCAGAAGCATTAAGATACTCTTATATCAAACAGTTTAGAAAAACTTTATATGATATGGAAAAAAATTGGCCTTTTTTTAATTCAATGCTTGATATGCTTGATATGGTCATTTCTAAAGCTGATCCAGAAATTTCAAAAATTTATGAGGAGTTTCTCGCTGATAAAAAACTCCAAAGAGTTGGACAGAAACTAAGATTTCAATTTGACACAATAAAGGAATTAAATAAAAAAATTACCCCTAAGGAAATTTTGAAGATAAGAAAAGAGTTTAGATCTAAGGTATTAGCAAGAAATATTTATTCTGAGGTTTTAAATATTATTCAACCAATAGTCATTTACAAATTAAAAAAGAAAAAAGATAAAAAAAATAGAAAATATTTAGAGGACGCTTTGCTGACCTCTATCGCAGGTATTTCAGCTGCAATGAAAAATACTGGATGATGTTTAAAAAAGTCACTTTTTTTATTTTATTATCTTGCATGATCACCAACCCATCAAAAAGTGATTTTAAAGAAATTAAAAAAAAAGCAATAATCAATAATCCAGAAATTATTTTTCCCATTCCTAATAATCTAAATAGATGTCAAACTAAATTATATGTTCCACCAGATTTTAATCGGGTAGAACCAATTTTGGATGTTCAAGCACCAACTGGATATGGCCTAGATAATAGATTTGATTATGCATTAAATCGATTTTCAAATTTTAGTTTCCCCTGCGGTGGCGGCAATCCAGAAGCTTGTGAGCTTGTAAAGGAAGTTATTTTGAATTGGGCAAAATCTGATGCTGCAAAAAGAACTAGTCCATCTAATCACGAAGATAGACATTGGAATGATACTTTGACTGTAAATCTTTGGGTAGCTTCTCCAATGATGGCAGCTTACTCGTTTGCAAAACAAATAATCAAAGTTCCAGTCGAAGAAGACAAAATTATAAAAGAATGGTTTGAGAAAATTGTTAAAAAAAATAAACATTTAATGTACGGCATGACTTACAAACAAGATACTCAAGCAATGGGTGTCCCTAAGAGAGCTCATAACCATGCACTTTCCTCAGCTATAGCACACATGGAATTAGGAATCTTATTAAATGATAATACTCAGTTTCGTAAAGCGTTTAAAAATTATGAAGCTGCAATTAAGTATCAAAGAGGAGATGGAAGCTTACCTATTGAAACAAGGCGTGGTGGCAGAGCAATGTTTTATCAAGGAAGAGCCATGAATGCTTTAGCAGTTATAGCAATTATTGCTGAAAATCAGGGGTACGATATTTGGAATTATCAATATAGAGGAAGAAATTATCATAACCTTGTAAAGTTTTTTATAGATTTTACTGAAAATAACGAAATTGTATTTAAGTACGCCAAAGAAATGAGATCACCGGGACCAGCTACAAACTATAAAGTTCAGGATCTCAGATCAAATTCTGGCAGTAACTGGGGTTGGATTTACGCATATGCAACACGATTTCCAAATCATGAAAATATTAAGAGATTAAAGAGTTGGTTTAAAGATGAAAGTAAACTAAATAATTATCAAAGAAAAATACTTTATCAGTTAAAAAATATTTCTAAGAGAGGTTTCGGTAGTGCATCTTGGACAGTCGTTGAACCTTTTTGTCATTTTACTAAATAGCTCTAATTGTCGGTAGACAATAAAAATCAGCTGTATCTATTTTAGAAGAGTATTGTCTTCTCATGTTCCATTTTTTGTGTACACCTGCACTTGCAAGACTTAAAGTTGATCTGCCATATCTATAATTAGTATTATCAATTGATCGCATTAAACTTTTTATCTTTTCATCTTTTTCTGATGAAAATAGATTTTTTCTACCATCATCGTTACGTAGTCCTGTAAGCATGACGCCTGCTTTCTGATATCGATATCCATCTTTGAAAATACTTTCTAAAATTGAGACTGCAGTTTTAACAGTTTCAATACTATTATTTGTTGCAATTGGAAAATCAATTGTCTTTGCATTTGAATAATAGCCATAGTCTCTTTGAAAAGGACTGGTTCTGACAAAAACTGTAATTGCTTTTGCAACTAAAGACTCTGATCTAATTTTCTCAGATGCATTTAAACAATAGTTTGCAACCGCTTCTTTTAATTCTTGAAATTTTTCAATTCTTTTTCCAAATGACCTTGAAACGACACAGCTCTTTCTTTTCGTTTGTGTTGTCTCTAAGTCAATACATGGTACTCCTCTAAGTTCCATTGCAGTTCTTGAACTTAAAACGTTTGAACATTTTTTGATCCATGTATTAGATTTATTCTTAAGTTGTTTTGCATTGTAAATACCATTCTTTTGATAAAACTTGGTAAGTTGCCTACCAACACCCCACACATCATTAATTTCAACTTTTTCTAAAATAGGATCTAAATTCTCAATGCCAATTAAACTTGCGACTCCTGATTGTTTTTTCTTTGCAATATGATTTGCAACTTTACTTAAAGTTTTAGTTTTAGCGATACCAATACTAGTTGGAATCCCGGTCCATTGTAAAACTGTCTCTCTAATTTCTCTTCCAACTTTTTCAACTTCAGTATCTGGAAAATTAGACAAATCTATAAATGCTTCATCAATTGAATACACCTCTATTTCAGTATTAAATCTTTTTAGAGTTCTCATTACCCTTCTAGATAAATCTCCATACAAAGAGTAATTTGATGAAAAAACTTCAACTTTATTTTTTACAATAATATCTTTTGCTTTAAAGTAAGGTTCACCCATCTTGATCCCCAGCGCTTTTGCTTCATTGGATCTAGAAATGATACAACCATCATTATTAGATAAAACAACCACAGGTTTTTTTCTTATTTTTAGATTAAACAATCTTTCACATGAAACATAGAAAGAATTACAATCAACTAAGCCTATTTTTTTAGTACGTAGAATGGATGACATAAGTCACAACTCCCCAAATAAAAACATCTTCTTCTTCATTAATTAAAATTCTATTAGAAAAATCTTTAGAGCCAGATGATAGAAATTTTTTATCTCTTTCTTGAACTAAAGTTTTGACCACAAGCTCATCATGAACATTTGCAATAACCGTTGAAAAATTTTTTGGTTTTAAACTTTTATCGACAACCAATAAGTCTCCATCATTAATCCCAACATCGACCATGGATTTACCTTGAACTCTGATGATAAAAGTAGCTGGAACATTTTTGATTAAATGCATGTTCAGATCGATATCTTCTTCGATATAATCAGTGGCAGGTGATGGGAAACCAGCACCAGCTTTATGTAGATAATAGGGAATAGTTAGTTTCATGTTCTTGTTTTGTTCTAATTTATAGCCCATTTATACAATGCACGCAAGAGGTTGTATTTTGAGTCCGTAATTGAATCAAAAGTGAATCAAAACGTGAACATCAAAACTATATTTTGTATGCTTGTGGATAACTTCAACCAAGGATAGTTTTAGTCGATATTAATGATTAAGTCATTTATTTACTCATTTTTGGTTTTATTCAGTTTAAGTTTTCAAATTAAAGCCGAGGACATTAAATTGAACTGTAATTATGCGAGTACATTTCAAAATGAAAAGATTGTAGTTAAAGAAAAAAATAAAGGAGATGTCTTATCGTTTACATACAACGAACACACAAAAGAGGTAAAATCTTACCCTTACGAATTTACAGCAAAAAAAGTTAGATTTTATCCAAATGATGGTCTTTATGATTTGAGATGGATAATGGAAATGAATGAAAAGTTTAAATTTTCTTACAGTTTTAGAAAAGATAGATATAGTGGGATTTTCTTTAAAGGTGAATTAACTGAAACTTTTTATCATCGTAAAGAAAAAAGAATTATAAAGACAAACTATTATGATTGTGAAAAAAGTATTTATTAAATGAAAAAATTAATTTGTCATTGTGGGGCTGTAGAAGCAGAAATTAATTTAGATGGAGATTTAGCTAAAGTAATAAAATGTAATTGTTCTATTTGTAAAAGAAAAGGAGCAATTATGTCGATGGTAAAAAATGAAGATTTTAAAATTGTTAAAGGTGAAGATAAATTAAAACTTTATCAATTTCATTCAAAAGTTGCCAAACATTACTTTTGCTCAGACTGTGGAATTTATACCCATCACAACCCAAGAATAAATCCAGCTATGACAGGGTTTAATGTTGGGTGTGTTGATGAAATAAATACTTTTGAAATGAAAGATGTGCCAGTAAACGATGGTCAAAATCATCCTTTGGATAAAAAATAATTTTCATGCAACAATTTAGTTTATGCTTTGATAAGGTAAAAAAAGACTGTTTAAAGTTCATTAAATCTCAAGAGACAAAAGCTGATAAATTTAAAAATAAAGAAAGAATGATTAAATCTTTCTTAATTCCTCTATGTTTTTGGATCAGTAAAAAAGCTGATAAAGAAAAACCGTATTTTGTAGGTTTAGCAGGAGGGCAAGGCACTGGTAAAACTACAATTAGTTCTTTAATCAGAATTATCTTAACTAAATACTTTAAATTAAATGTTTTTAGGATTTCAATAGACGACTTTTATAAAACAAGAAAAGAACGAATAATTTTGTCAAAAAGAGTACATCCCATGCTTTTAACTAGAGGTGTGCCCGGAACACATGACATTAATATGATGTTGAATTTTTTTAAAAAGTCAAAAAGTAAGAAATTCAATAGATTAAAATTACCAATATTTAATAAAGCTATCGATGACAGGTATAATAAAAAAAAATGGTATGATTTAAAAAGGAGGCCGGATGTAATTATTTTTGAAGGATGGTGTGTTGGAGCAAAATCAGAAAAAAATAATACTTTAAAGAAATCAATTAATTCATTGGAAAAGGCGAAAGATCAAAAACAGATTTGGAGAAAATATGTTAACCACCAATTAAAATCAAAATATAAAAATTTATATTCACAATTAAATTGTTTGGTTTATCTAAAAGCAAAAAATTTTAGCTTGTTACAAAAATGGAGATTAAAACAAGAGAGGAAACTTTGGGTTCAAAGCAAAGTGAAATCAAAAATAATGAGTAGAGGAGATGTATTAAATTTTATGCAAACTTATCAAAGAATTACTCAAAACATGTTTAGAAATATGCCAAAATATGCATCAGTCATATTCAATTTAAATAGTAACCATCAAATTAAATCTGCTGTATATAAAAAGAAATGATTAGGATTTTAATTATAATTACAAGTTTTATATTTTTGCTAAATAATGCTAGTGCTGAAACTTTTTCTGCAGCATTAAAAAAGGCGTATAATGACAATAATGAGTTGAATGCTGAAAGAGAGAGTTTAAACATTTCTGAGCAAGAATTAAAAATTTCAATTAGTTCATATTTACCATCAGTAACTTTGAGTGGAAGTAAAAGCTCAGAAGATACTAATAAATTAACCAATCAGAATGGAACTAATGCTACAATTTCAGATGTAGACCCAACTGTACAATCATTAACAATTACCCAAACATTAATAGATTTTGGAAGAGGTGCTGAATTAAGTAAAAGTAAAATTGGTATTGAATTAGCTAAAGCAAAGCTTTTAAAAAAAGAACAAGAAATTCTATATAAATCAATTGAAGCTTATACGGGGTTAATTTCAGCAAACGAAAAACTGAAGATTAATAGATCCAATGTTAATCTGTTAGATCGACAGGTCGAAACAGATAGAATTAGGCTTGAGCGAGGTAATATATCGTTATCGGATGTTGCTCAATCAGAGTCTTCTTTAGCTGGAGCACAAGCAAAGTTAATCCAAGCTGAAAATGATTTTTTAACTAGTAAGCTAAATTATGAAAATGTGATCGGCACTATTAATGATGTAGAGGCACTAGATAAATCATCTATCACAATAGTTAATTTGCCCAATGAATTAAATTCAGCAATAAAGATATCAAAAAAAGGCAATCCAGATTTAATCATAGCTCAACTTGAATATGAACAATCAAAAAAAGATACAACAAGTGCAAGATCTGATTTAGCCCCAACAGCAACCTTATCTTTTGATAGATCAAAAACAGATGATCTAAGTTCTACCTATGATGAAAAAGAGCAAGATACTTTAAAAGCAACTGTCACATGGCCTTTTTTTTCAGGTGGAAAGAATTATGCAAATTTAAATAAAAACAAAAGTCAGGAGACACAAAAAAATCTTCTTTTAAATAATATGATCAAAAAAAATCAAACAGATGTTGCGAGTGCCTGGTCAAATTATCAATCAAACAAAAGTCTTCTTAATTCAGTAAGAGCTCAGGTGAATGCTGCAGAAATCGCAAATGAGGGAATTGTAGCTGAATATAATAGTGGTTCAGATAGAACTACTTTAGAAGTTATTCAGTCTAACTCTTTATTATTGAATGCTCAGATTTCGTTGGCAGATTCAGAGAGAAACTACATTCTTTCGCAATTTAATCTTTTAAAATCTATCGGATTGCTCAATAGCGAATATCTCAAATTAAGATAAAATTAGCTTTTTTTAGGCTTAAATAAATAAATCTTGCCAATGAGAACAAAATGTGTACATTTATTAGCATGATTCGAGTGACAAAAATATTAAAAAAAGAGGCAAAAAATGACTAAAAATAACTTAAAAGTAGTTAAATCTACTAAAGATCAAGAATTGGATAATAAAGAAAAAAATAAAGCTTTAGACGCAGCAATCAGCCAAATCACAGATAATTTTGGAAAAGGTTCAGTGATGAAGCTTGGTGAAAAAAGAGCAATGGATATCGAGTCGATATCAACAGGTTCTTTAAGTTTAGATTTAGCTTTAGGAATTGGTGGTTTACCTAAAGGAAGAATTATTGAAGTTTACGGACCAGAGTCTTCTGGAAAAACAACATTAGCATTACAAGTTGTTGCTGAAGCTCAAAAAGCTGGTGGAATTTGTGCTTTCGTTGATGCTGAGCATGCTTTAGATCCAGTCTATGCAAAAAAATTAGGTGTAAATACTGAGGAGCTTTTAATTTCACAACCAGATGCTGGTGAACAAGCTTTAGAAATAGCAGATACATTAGTAAAATCAGGCTCTATTTCAGTTATCGTAATTGACTCAGTTGCAGCTTTAACTCCAAAAGCTGAAATTGAAGGAGAAATGGGAGATCATCATGTGGGTCTTCAGTCAAGATTAATGAGTCAGGCTTTAAGAAAATTAACTGGTTCAATTTCAAATACAAACACAATGATGATTTTCATTAACCAAATCAGAATGAAAATTGGTGTTATGTTCGGAAGTCCAGAAACAACATCGGGTGGTAACGCACTTAAATTTTACTCATCTGTGAGAATGGACATTAGAAGAATTGGTGCCATCAAAGATAAAGATGAAATTATTGGAAATACTACAAGAGTTAAAGTGGTTAAAAATAAAGTTGCACCACCATTTAAAGTTGTCGAGTTTGATTTGATGTATGGAAGAGGTATTAGCAAAATGGGTGAGTTAGTCGATCTAGGTGCTAAAGCTGACATCATTGAAAAATCAGGAGCTTGGTATGCTTATAAAGGTGAGAAAATTGGACAAGGAAGAGAAAATGCAAAAACTTATCTTGCACAAAACCCTAAAGTTGCTGCAGAAATAGAAATGGCAATTAGAGAAAAAGCTGGTGTGATTTCAAAGAAAATTGAAGGAAATCCATTAAGTCCTGAAAAAATTGAAAAGGAGAAGAAAGTAGCTGAAAAGGAAGAGGCTGCAAAAGAGACTGCTCCTACTAAAAAGAACTAGAATTAAAGGTCATCTTTAAATTATAAAGGCGCTTATTATAGGCGCCTTTCCCCCTTATCGTTATCTAGACATAGAACAAAAAAGCTGTATTTTAAAAATATGGTGGACAAATCATTAAATGAAATAAGAAGCACGTTTCTTAAATACTTCGAAAAAAATCATCATAAGATTGTTGAATCTAGCAATTTAGTCCCAAATAACGATCCAACCTTAATGTTTGCTAACTCAGGAATGGTTCAGTTTAAAAATGTATTTACCGGTTTAGAGAAAAGAGATTACCAAAGAGCAACTACCTCTCAAAAATGTGTTAGAGCAGGAGGTAAACATAATGATTTAGAAAATGTTGGTTATACACCAAGACACCACACTTTCTTTGAAATGTTGGGAAATTTTTCTTTTGGGGATTATTTTAAAGAAAAAGGAATTGAACTTGCATGGAATTTAATCACCAAAGATTTTGGCTTAGATAAAAATAGGCTTTATGTAACCGTTTTTCATGAAGATGATGAAGCTTTTAATTTCTGGAAAAAAATAGCGGGTTTTAGTGATGATAGAATAATTAGAATTGCAACATCAGATAATTTCTGGTCAATGGGTGAAACTGGTCCTTGTGGTCCTTGCTCAGAAATATTTTATGATCATGGCGATCACTTAAAAGGTGGATTGCCAGGAACCAAAGATCAAGATGGAGATCGTTTTATTGAAATTTGGAACTTAGTCTTTATGCAATATGAGCAAGTTTCAAAAGATAAAAGAATAGATTTACCAAAACCATCTGTTGATACAGGGATGGGGTTAGAGAGAATTGCAGCTCTTTTACAAGGCACACATGATAATTATCAAACTGATCATTTTAAGAAATTAATTAGCTCGATATCTGATGCAACAAAAGTCAAACAAGAAGATAAAAATATATCAAGTTTTAGAGTAATTGCTGATCACTTAAGAGCAAGCTCATTTCTTTTAGCCGAAGGAGTTTTACCCTCAAATGAAGGTCGTGGATATGTTTTAAGAAGAATTATGAGGAGAGGAATGAGACATTCTCACTTATTAGGATCGAAAGAACCAATTTTTTATAAAATTTTTGACTCATTAAAAAATGAGATGTCAGGAAATTATCCAGAGCTTCAAAGGTCTCAATCTTTAATCAAAGAAACTTTAAGGATGGAGGAGGAAAAATTTTTAGTTTTACTTGATAGAGGTATCAAAATTTTGAATGATGAAATTGCAAAAATAGACAAAGTTTTACCTGGGGATGTCGCTTTCAAATTATATGACACCTATGGTTTTCCATTAGATCTTACTGAAGACATTTTAAAGAATAAATCTTTAAAAGTTGATCATCAGAAATTTGATGAATTAATGAAAAAAAGCAAAGAGCTTGCAAAAAAGAATTGGAAAGGTTCTGGAGACAGCTCTGAGGAAGCAATCTGGTTTTCAATTAAAGACAAAACTGGTCCAACAGAATTTTTAGGTTACGAGTCTAATCAGTCTGAGGGTGTTGTGTTAAACCTAATTAAAGATAACAAAGAAACAAAATCTTTATCTTCTGGTGAAGAAGGAATGATCATTACCAATCAAACCCCGTTTTATGGAGAGTCAGGAGGACAACTTGGAGACAAAGGTACAATTGTTTCTGGTAATTCTGTTTTTGAAGTAGAAGATACACAAAAAAAACTTGGAGACTTATTTGTTCATTACGGATCTTTGAAAACTGGAGAAATGAAAATTAATGATGTAGTTGAAATGAAAATAGATGTAGAGAGAAGAGATAATCTAAAAGCTTATCATTCTGCTACACACTTACTTCACGAGTCATTAAGAAGAACTCTAGGTAAACATGTTATGCAAAAAGGATCATTAGTTGCTCCAGATAGATTAAGATTTGACTTTAGTCATATGAAACCAATTACTGATGAAGAGCTAGTAACTATTGATAAGCTAGTTAATGAATATGTTTCAAATAGTTCTGAGGTAACAACAAGAATTATGACACCAAAAGCTGCAATTGAAAAAGGAGCGCTAGCTTTTTTTGGAGAAAAATATGGAGAAGAAGTTCGTGTTGTGTCTATGGGAAAGGAAAAAGAAGCTTACTTTTCAACAGAGTTATGTGGAGGAACACATGTTAAAAATACTGGTGATATTGGAAAATTTAAAACTGTAAGCCAATCGTCTATTGCTGCGGGCGTTAGAAGAGTTGAAGCTCTAAGAGATAAACAACTTGAGGACTTTATTAAGAATAAAGAAAAATTATCAACTTTATCCACTCAAAAAGATGAAGAAACGATTAAAGATTTGTCATCGCAAATTATTAAACTTGGAGGTAAACCAAATCTTGATAATAAAGATTTAAAAGAAATTATAAAAAATCTCTCACGACAACTCGAACAACTAAATGTTAGTTCAGTTCTTCAAGACAAAACTAAAAACATTATTAAAGATGATAAGATAAATAATATAAAAGTTAGATTTCAAAAAGTGCAAGATTTACCTCCTAAAGATTTAAGAAAATTAGTTGATAATGGTAAAAAAGAATTAGGTGATGGTATTGTAATTGTTTTTGCAAGTAGTGAAGATAAGGTTGGCTTGGCAGTTGGTATTACTGATAAATTAGTTGATAAATATGATGCAGTAAAATTTGCAAAATTAGGATCAGAGACAGTTGGAGGAAAAGGTGGGGGTGGTAGAAAAGATTTTGCTCAAGCAGGGGGCCAAGATAAGAGCAAAATTGATGAAGCTTTTGAAAAAATTAAGTCTTTAATTTAATTTCTTTTTTAAATTATTATCAATTTCATCTAGAAATTGATTTGTAGTTAAGTACTTACTTGATGGCCCAACTAATATCGCTAGGTCTTTGGTCATAGAACCACTTTCAACACAACCAATACAAACTTGCTCAATAGTGTTAGCAAACTTTATAAGATCATCATTTCCGTCCAATTTACCTCGATGAGCTAAACCTCTCGTCCAGGCAAAAATTGAGGCGATAGGATTGGTTGATGTTTCTTTTCCTTGTTGATGCATTCTATAATGTCTTGTAACCGTTCCATGAGCTGCCTCAGCCTCCATAATTTTTCCATCAGGAGTTAAGAGCGTACTTGTCATTAAACCTAAAGATCCATAACCCTGTGCCATCGTATCAGACTGGACATCACCATCATAATTTTTACAAGCCCAAATATATTTTCCACTCCATTTCATTGCACATGCCACCATGTCGTCTATTAGTCTATGTTCATAAGTAATTTTTTCCTTGTCGAATTTTTCTTTAAATTCTTTATTAAACACATCCTCAAATATATCTTTAAAACGCCCATCGTACTTCTTAAGGATTGTATTTTTTGTTGAAAGATATACTGGCCACTTTTTTATAAGACCGTAGCTGAAGCAAGATCTAGCAAAGTCTTCGATAGATTTATCTAAGTTATACATAGAAAGAGCTACTCCTGGTCCAGTAAAATTAAATACTTCGTGTTTAATTTCATCTTTACCGTCCTCTGATGTCCACTTAACTTCCATCTTTCCTTTACCTGGAACTTTAAAATCGGTTGCTCTGTATTGATCGCCAAAGGCATGTCTGCCAATTACCACTGGATCTGACCATGAAGGCACTAATTTTGGAATGTTAGAACAAATTATGGGCTCTCTAAAAACAGTTCCACCAATGATATTTCTTATCGTCCCATTTGGTGACCTCCACATTTTTTTTAAATTAAATTCTTCAACTCGTGCTTCATCAGGAGTGATTGTTGCACACTTTATACCTACGCCAAATTTTTTAATCGCATTAGCAGAGTCTATTGTAATCTGGTCATCAGTATCATCCCTGCTCTTCATACCTAAATCATAGTACTCAATACCGATATCAAGATAAGGAAGGATTAATTTTTTTTTAATAAATTCCCAGATTATTCTGGTCATTTCATCACCATCTAACTCTACAATGGGGTTTTTTACAGTAATTTTGCTCACTTTATTTATATCTTAATAATTGAATTTCGTAATTTTATATACATATTAATGAAAAATTATCAAATAGAAGAACATGTTTAGTAAGATATTTCCAAAAATTCACGCTGAGGGGTACAAGTTCCTAGTTATCTCAGGAATTATTACAATCGTATTTTATAGTTTCAGTAATTTTTTAGGTTTAATTGGTTTGGTATTAACAATCTGGGTTTATTATTTTTTTAGAGATCCTGATAGAGTAATCATTGATGATAATAATTATCTGGTTAGCCCTGCTGATGGAGAAATCATAAAAGTTGAGGAAGTTGATGGTCCAAAAGAGCTAGGCTTAGAAAATAAAAAATTTAATAAGATCAGTGTTTTTATGAACGTATTTGATTGCCATGTTAATAGAACTCCATGTGCTGGAAAAATTGAAGAAATTTTATATAAACCTGGAACATTTGTTAATGCTTCTCTTGACAAAGCAAGTGAAGATAACGAGAGAAATTATTTTAAAATTAAGGACACAGATAATAACGATATTATTGTAGTTCAAATAGCAGGGTTGGTAGCGAGAAGAATAGTTTGTGAATCTAATAAAGATCAAGAGTTAAAACAAGGTGATAGAATTGGAATGATAAGATTTGGCAGCAGAGCAGATGTTTATTATGAGAATTATCAACCTTTAGTAAAAGTAGGTCAAAAAGCTATTTCGGGCGAAACACTCCTAGCTAAAAAATAAAATGGAACAACCAAAAAATAATTTGAAGATTGTAGCAGATAAAAAAAGAGCAAGAATGATCTTGCCAAATATGCTTACATTAATAGGGGTTTGTATTGGTTTAACCTCGATACGATTTGCTCTTGATGGAAGGTTTGAACTTGCAATTATAGCAATTCTTTTTGCTGCTTTAATAGATGGTCTTGATGGAAGAATAGCTAGATTAATCAGAGGCACTTCTAAAGTTGGAAAAGAATTAGACTCGCTTACAGATATGATAAGTTTTGGAGTAGCACCAGCATTTATAATGTATTTCTGGAAGCTCAATACTCTAGGAAGATTTGGTTGGTTGCTTTGTTTAGTATATGTAATTTGCGTTGCATTACGTTTAGCGCGGTTTAATATCAATTCAAATCAAGAACCTTCATGGAGAGATAATTTTTTTGAGGGAGTTCCGTCACCAGCTGGAGGAATTTTAGTTTTAACACCTTTGATTATTAGTTTAAGCGGATTTGACTTTGTTCAATTAAATTATGATTTAATGGTACCGATTTTTTTTATTGGGACTTCTTTTTTACTAATTAGTAAATTCCCTAGTTATTCTTTTAAAAAGATAGTGATCCCAAGAAAGACAACAATATTTCTTTTATTTGGAATTGTTCTATTTTTTGGTCTTTTATTGATTTATACTTTTAATGTAATTGCGATAAGCACTGCAATTTATGTACTTTTATTACCAATAAGCTTTTTCCATTTTCAAAAAATTAAGAAACAACACGAAAATGACAAAATTCAAGACGAAGATGACCTTGAAGACGTACTTTAATGAAAAAAAATGTAATCGTTTCTTTAGCCGATGCTAATTATTTTCCTTTACTAGATGAACTGGTAGATTCAATTAAAAGATTTAAACAGAGTGAAGATGTTGCTATTTGCATTTTGGATGCAGGATTAAAACAAGATCAGAAAGATAGTTTATCTAAAAAAGTTGATGAAATTAAAAATGCCGAATGGGATATTGAAGTGCCTGGTTATAAGGTTAAAGGTAAAGAGTGGTTGAAAAGTCAGGTCTCAAGAGCCTTTTTACCAAGATACTTTCCTAACTATGAAAAATATCTGTGGATTGATTGTGATGCATGGGTAAATGATTGGAGTTGCGTAGAATTATATTTTAAGGCTTGTGATGATGGAAAGCTTGGAATTACTCAAACAATTGGCCCAGGATATAAGATTACATCAAAAGTAAACTGGCTTTTTGGAAAGCTGGCGTTAATCAAATCTCAAAATTTTAAACACGCTGTAAAATCAAAAATTAGTTATGCAGATGCTAGGAAATTAGCTTTTGCCCCACATATTAATATTGGAGTTTTTTCCTTAGAAAAAGACTCTAAAGGATGGAGTACTTGGCAAAATAATTTAGAGAAAACTTTAAAAGCAGGTAATATTTTTGGATCTGAAGGTTTAGCAATTAACATGTCCGTTTATATTGATAATTTAGAAACAGAGTTTCTTCCTTTAAATTGTAATTGGATCACAAGTAATTTGCTTCCAAAATATGATCAGAAACAAAGCACATTTGTTGAACCATATTTACCAAATTATAAAATTGGCATAATGCATCTTGCAGCAGGTATTTGGAAAGATGGTAAAGATATGAGAATAGATAAAAGTATTAAAATTGAATTGGAAACTTTAGATAAAGATAAAATACTGAAAAGTTTAAGATATAATATTAATTAAAAAAGCTTAAAACTTCCAAACATTATTAACTTTGCAAACATGTTTAGTATTATGTTTTTTAGCGCCGTTTAATTTAATATAAGATTGAAAAATTCTACAATATCTATCATTTTTATAATAAGTTTTTACAACTCTAACTTTTCCTGAAGATAATCTATCCCCATTATACCATGAAACTATTTTACCATTTGGAGTATTATTTAGTGCAATTTGTATTGCATCTGTGTGCATTTTGATTTCTTTTTCGTTAAGATTAAATTTTAAATAATTATTTATATCCACAGTCAAAAAAAGAATAGCAGCACCTGGAACCCCAAGAGAAAGAGCATTTAATACAGAACCTGAACTTTCATAATCAAGTATTTTTTTTTCAGTTTTTGTATGATTGGTAGTTGAGCAATTTGTTAATAGAAGAGTTATTAAAATTAAAAAGAAAGTCCTTACTATCATTCGTTTTATCAACTTAATTGCACCACCCATCCATACTTATTAAAGTAGGTTTATAATCCTCGTTTTTATGCGTCTTAACCCAAAGCGATATTTGTTTTTTTGATGAACCACTTGAACATTCAGTTTCATCAAAACGCATTCTTCCGTTAAAATCCTTACTGCTATTTCTTCCTGCATAAACAACAGGATTTTTATCACCATATGGATTTTTCCAACCTTGTTCTAAAAAATAATTTATAAAGATATTATTTAAATCATTTATTCCACCAGCATTATTATCAAGTTCACAGTTAATTGAATATTTAGAATTTATTGGCAATGAACCACCACCATTAGTCATACACAAAGCTAGTTTATGTTTAATGAATTTTACAGCTATTTTGTGCTGAGCGATGGTTGCATTTCTTTTTGCCGAATTGGTGTAACCATTATAAGCGACTATACCGACGGAAGATATAATGCCTATGATTGCCACCACCACTAACAATTCTATTAAAGTAAATCCTTTATGAGTTTTTATATTTTTTGTCATAATTAATTTAAATATTTTTCTGCACCTGGCCAATCCCAATAATTAAAAAGTAAACCATTCCAGGCTATTCCTTTACAAGCAGTAAAAGTTTTTGATCTAGCTTTTTTATCTATATATAAAAAAGATTGATAATCTCTGCACAGGCTTGCATTTGTTTGGTAAGTAAATATAGGTCTTACTTTCCCTCCCGCATCACGACTTTCACTATACCAACTAACAATTTCAAAATCTTTTGCGTGTGTTAATGCCATATGAACGGCACTCTCGTGTTGTTTTGCCTCTTTGGTATTAAAGTATGGTGGAGACCAAAATCTAAAATCCATAAATTGCCTTAAATCCCATCGATGACCATTTCCTGCAGTCACATACATTGCATCAGGTATAAAAAAATTTGGATCCGGAAGTTTTCTCTCTTTTTTTATTTTGTTTATATTTACTTTTTCAGGGGCAACACCCACACAATTATTAAGTAAAAAAAAACTACTCAATACCAGTATAATTTGGAATAATTTCATATCCTCCATCTAATTTTTCACAGGCTAAAGATCGGTATTCTATTGGAGTATAACCTTCAATTCCTGTCCAGTTATAGTATTTACATTCTTTAGCAATTCCCGCATCTTGTAAAAAATGTTTTACTCCATCGTCACATTCAACTATTTCTTTACTCTCTTCATTTATAGTTTTTCCGTTTTTATCCACCGTTTTTACAAGAGTCGTTTTGATATCACAGTATTGATTTTCTTGATTAGCAGAATGTGCTTCATCAAAGTAAGCAAGCCAAACAAAGAACCCTAGAACCAGAATAATTATATTTTTAATCAAGATTTTTTAAAACCTCTTTTACTTTAGATGATAATTTTTTTTGATTTTTATTGTTTTGAACAAGTTTTTTATCAGCTTTTATTTCTTGAATTACTAAAGAAACATTTTCTTTTGAAACTTTAAGCTTTACATATGCTCTATAAGATTTGTGATGTGTATAAAATATCTCTACTTTTTCAACAATATAATCTCTTACAAGAGTGTCGTTAATTAAATTAATTATAGTGTCTTCGGCGGAACCTGTAATATTATTATTCTCATCTATACCAGTTTCACTTTTATTTATTGAAGACTGATTATTCATTTTACCATTAATCCGATCAGCTAACTTAGCTTTTGCTAATATAGTGGATTTTTTAACTGCTAACTCTAAATCAGGCGAAACACTCGAAGCAGTCTCATACATCCATTTTTTATCTTCACGCTTGTATTTTATGTACCATTTAGGTGTTTTAGTAAGCTCACCTCTTTTCGACATATCTTTTTTAACCGTGTATGTGCTACAATTAAATAATGTAAGACTTAATAAAGTAGCGATTATAATCCTAATTGTTTTATTCATTATTTATCTCCTTTTGGGTTTGGAAAATCTGAAAAAAAACCAGTTAATTTATGCTGAACAACTGAAAGTGTTTTTTTATTTTGATTTTTAGCTTCTTTCCATTTTTTTATTTGAAACTCTTTAGTTTCTTCAAATTCTTCTTTAACATTGTCTTTGAAACATTTTAAAAACTCATTAAATTTTTGAGTAAACTCATTAAAGTTATTTTCATTTGCATTAACAGGCTGTATAGAGATGATAAACACTGTAAGTGTAATCATTATTTTTTTTTTTAAGTTTTGTTTTTTCATATAAGTAAACTTATACCTAAATCATAATATTGTTAGTGAAATGAAGGATAACTCGTTTCACTATGTTTTGATAAGCTAGTTGTATAAAAAATATTTATGGAAAAAGAATTTTATAAAAAACTAAAATCAAAAACATTAAATGATATTGCATGTGGTAAAATCACTTACGATAAACTAGACAATATTTTAAGAGCAGATAAAGAAGTTGTATTAGAAGCTATACGTCATGAAAGTTTTGTATATTATGATGTACCAGAAAATTTAAAAAATGATCGTGAGATTGTTTTAGCCTCGCTAAAAAAATACGGTTTAATGCTGGAATTTGTGTCTGATGAATTAAAGAAAGATAGAGAGATTGTGTTTACAGCAGTAAAACAATGTGGATTTGCTTTAAAATATGCCGACCAAATATTTAAAGAAGATAAGGAAATAGTATTCGAAGCAATTAAATCTGATGGTTGGGCACTACAATTTGTGGGTAGAAAATTTTTAAGAGATCCTAATTTCTTATTTTCTGCAGTAAAATATCATGGATATGCTTTTGAGTTATTACCCAAAAAATATAAGAGAGATAAAACCTTTATAGAAAAATGCATTAAGGAACATGGTTATATACTAAGGTTTATAGATCCAAAATTAAGATTAAATTATTTGTTTTTAGAAAAATTAGTTAAAATAAATGGTTATTGTTTAAAATATATTCCAGATGTATATAAGGATGACCTTAACTTAGCGCTTGTAGCTGTTAAACAAAATGGATTATCGATTAGTTTTGTAGAGGGTCATCTTCGAAAAAATAAAGAAATAATTATAGAGGCCATAAAACAAAATAGAGAAAGTTATGACTTTGTTGATAATTCAATGAAACTCGATAAAGATGTTAGTGCTGCATTTATGCAGTATTCAATGATTTAGTTGCTATCAATAATCTGTTTTAAAGTTAATATTTTTTTTTCTACTTCTTCAATTGCAATATTAATTTTTTCTTTTTCATTTTTACTAAATTTAGTGCCGCCTTCACTATCTACTTCTATAGCATCTTTAGTAGCTTCCATTAGTCTGCCAATTTTAGCACTTATATCTATTAATGTATTGGAGGTATTATCAAGTTTTCCAAGTTTTAAGTCTGCAGCTTCAAGCATAGACTCGTGGGCTTCAAGCATGGGGCTTCCAAGTTTTCTTCTTCTGAATTCTAGATCAAGCCGAACAGAGTCTAAGTGATGAATATTGTGATCTAAGTCTTGCTCATCAGTACATTTTCTAAAATGAGATTCACTTTTTCCAGTTATTTCCTTTATCTCATCTTTTTTTAACTCCTTAATAATATTTTTAAGAGCTAATTCTAGAGATAATAGTTTTCTTGGATATCCCGCCATATTTATAAGTTAATTTTTAAACTTGTGAAAATCAACCCCAAACCTTTCACTAAACAAAATTTAATAATCAGAGTAATATCATTACTAATAACAAAGGAGATTAATATTGAAAAATCAAAATATAATTAATTATTCACCAAGTGAGTTTGCATTTGGCTTTGAAGCTTGCAATAGTTGTTACTATGATAAAAAAATTAATGGTATTGAATTAAAAGTTCCATTTCCTGGGATTTTTTCAAAATTTGATAGTCTTCAAAAAAAATTTTATCATGGAAAATCCAGTAAGCTTCTTTCAGATAAACTTGAAGATGGTAAAATAGTTGGAGATTATAATAAAAGGTTACAATCAGAAATTTTGTACGATCTTAAAGATAGACCTTTTACACTAAGTGGTTACATAGATAGTTATATCAAACACAAAGACTCATTTACTATCGTTGATTTTAAAACAACAAAAATTGATGAAAATAAAATTGATACTTATGCAACTCAGTTACAAACCTATGCATTGATGATGCAAAAACCCAAAGAGGGTAGTCTTAAACTAACTCCAGTAAAGCGATTAGGAATTTTTTGTTTTGAGCCAAGTGATATTACAGAGTTAGGAAAAAATAATTGTAACATGGTTATGGATACTCAATGGTTTGATATACCAAGAGATGATAAAGATCTAATTGGTTATATTACAAAAATTCAAGATGTTTTGTATTCTAAAACTAAACCTGAGCCTACTTCTACTTGTGGCGTATGTAACTTTAAAAAGGTAATGAAGTAATGCAAAAACTTATTAATTCAGAGACCAAAGTAACAGAAGTTATTAGTTTTATTTTAGGACAATTTAGAGATGAAAGAGTAGATCATGACCTTGAAGTAACGTCCGAACTTATTTTGATAGCAAGAATTCTTCATCAAAGATTTAAAATTAATAATGGAATAAAAGTTAAAGAAGACAAATCAGTAATCTTAGCAAGAGATGAAGTTTTTAAAGAAATTAAGAATGATGAATATTACGAACTAATAAAAAACTTTATAAAAGATTATCGACAATTCAGAGATAAAAACGTAAATTAAAATCATGTGGAAATTCATTAAGTATAGTTTCAACAAAGCATTTGAGAAAGATTTGTTATATTTAATTATCTTTTTTTTATTTCTAAGTTTTATTGGAGTTACTGTTATATCTACTCTAATTTTTGTTTTACAAGAATTAGGAGTTTTATCTGAAAATAACTTTTATACTGAGACTTTATGGCAAGGATTTAGATTATTTTTTGTTACCGAAGCATTTTTTAGTCTAGATGATAAAAATACTTTTTTAGATTATTTCTTTAAATTCAATATAACTATATTTGGAATTTTAATTTTTTCATCAATCATCGGTATAATTACTAATTTAATATCAAACAGAATTGAAGAATTACGAACTGGTAAAACTAAAATAGAAGAGGAAAATCACATAATATTTTTTAATTTTAGTAGAAGATTAATTCCTCTCTTAACTGAACTTTGTAAAGCTTATGAAAATGAAAAACAATCTTTTGTTGTTGTTTCGAATGAGGAACCTTTGGTTGTAATGGAGAAAATAAAAAATGTAATCAAAATTCCAAAAAACATAACTATTCTTGCAAGAAAAGGATACGCTTGGCAAAAAAGTTTATTAGATAAAATTAATTTAGAAAAAGCTAAACAAGTAATAATTTTAAAGCCTGATATTAATGAATTGTTTAAAACAGAAATGGATTGTGATGTCGAAGTAGGTAAAAGTGTTTCATCGATTATCGGTTCCAAAGAATATAATAAAAAACCGTGTAAAATTTTCAGTGAGTTTCATAATGAAAAATCAGGTCTTTCTCATCTTATGTTTAGCATGGATATTTGGGGTAAAAAAATTGGCAAGGTAGGAAATGATTATGTGCCAGAACTTGTCAGTTCACAGGAATTAAAAAGTGATATTTTATCTCAATGTACAAACACACCAGATCTAACTGAAATATATGATAATCTTTTTGGCTATGAAGGTTCAGAGATATATTTTGTTGATCCAGATAAATCAAAATTTAAAGAAGTTTTAAATAAAAACATTGGTAAAAATATTAAAGATTTAAATAGATTATGTGATAATATAATTGTAATTGGTTTTTTTTATAAAGATCAAAACAAAAATAAAGTCCTTAATAAGATTTTTTTAAATACCCCAATTAACTTTCCGCTGACAAAAAACTTTGGAATTATCTGTATAGCTGAAAATGAGGATCAAATAATAAAAGAATTAAATGAATTAGAAAGTCACGAAAAAGAGGTAAAAGATATCGATCCAAATTTTAAACAAGATGATCAAGATCTCAACATTTCTCTTTTAGATTTTAGTAAGGAAAAAAATAAAGAATATCTTACAAAAATTGTTGGAAAATTGGTTAGCTCAAATTATTACAATAATCTAAAAAAAATTGATATTTATCATAATGAAAAAGTTGACGAACTTAATAATATTAATTTTTCAACAAAGATTAATTCTTCTGAAGAAAATGAATTAATTAATTTAGGTATTATTTTCCACAGGATTGATACAGATCATGAGCATTATTATAAATTTCAAGTGTATAAGGTTAATCAAAATTCGCCTTTATATTCAAAGATCAAACCTGCTGATGAAATTCTTAATATTATAAAAAAAAAAGATTTGAAAAAAAATTTGGATGAAAAAGAATATTGTATTTATACAAAATGGGCAGGAGGCACTGAAAACAAATTTAAAATAAAATTAAATAATATTTTGAATGAAAATAATGAAATTATAATAATCTTGAAAAAATATGATACTGGAAAAATTGAATTTTTAGAAATTTCAAAAACAGAAGTATTAGATTGCAAAACAAAAATTTTGAAGGAATTTGACAAAATTGAATCAAAAAAGAAAAGTTTCCAAGAAGATATTAAAATAAATACTATACAAAAAAATTTAGATAAACTTTCTGAAGATATTACTAATATAGACAAAGTTCTTGATTATAATAAAGAATTTGAACAGAGTAATTGTATCATTTTATTAAATGAGTCTAATCAACAAATACAAAAATTTAGAGAAAATCCTATAGAAGATCATGCGATGATTAACAACTTTGTTGGATTTTCAAGGATATTAAATGATCAATCTTTGATTACCGAAGTTAATGGGTATCGAACTAAAAAGATATTGGAAGATTTTAAATATAAATATTTCAGCCCAACTATTGGAAATGATGTTGTAGAAATAAACTCTATTATTAGTAAATATATTGCTGCAGCAACATTTGATATGAATAATTCTGATTTAATAAACTTATTATTTAAACGGGCTCATACATTAAAATCCCACACATTATTAGACAAGTCATTATCAACAACATTTTGTGAGCTTGAAAAATACTTTCAAAGCAAAAATGAGGTCTTAATTGGTATTATTGATTATGATTTTTATTTATCAAAAAGAAAAATTAAAAGTATTTCCATTAACCCAGAACAAAAAAAACAAATTGATTTAGATGAGGGAGATCGATTAATTACAATTGCAAACTTCAATGACTTAGAGATGATTAAAGGTAATAGACATTTACATATTTTATAAAAAGAAAGGCACATTAAATGAAAAACAATAGATCAAAACTAGAGAGAAAACTTGATGAAGTAAATCACACTATGGAACTCATAAGAACCATTGTTCCTGTAATTATATTAGTAGTTCAATTAATTATTTTAACAAAAATCTAATTAATTTAACAAGATAATGACAGATCAAAGTTATTTGTTCCGTAAAAAAGGTGAATAAATATTTAAGGATGATTAAAAATGACAGGTAAAAATAAAGATGAGTTATTGAAATATTTTGTTTATGTTTTAATTGATCCACGCAATTATGAGATATTTTATGTAGGTAAAGGGCAAGGTTTTAGAAATTTTGATCATAAACCAGGAGAAGAAAAGCAAAAAGGAATAAAGATAAAAGAAATTGAAAAAACTGGTTTTAAATTAATTACAAGAATAATTGGAAGATATGAAACTGAAAAAGAAGCTTTCAGTGTTGAGTCAACTCTAATTAAATGGGTTTATGGTAAAGAAAATTTAACAAATGAAGTATTTGGTCATGGTCATAGTTTGATACGTCCACATTCTCATCTAAGAGACAAAAATTTTATAGATTTACCGGGTATTGATCAAGAAAGGCAACTTCATGTTCATACAGGTGAGTATACAAAAATATATAAAAATCAAATTAGAGACAATAAGATCTTAACTAAATTAAACGATTTAAAAGAGGATCTTCTACATTTTTATCCAACAATTAATATAAGCGAGCCAATAATCTTAACACCTATGGATCCCTGCTTGTTAATCCCCATACCTATTTTTTCTAAAATATTACAAATACAAATACGTATGCCCCCTAAGTCTGGAACATATTTTACAATTAACTTTATACCTGTCTCCTCTAAAGTAAAAAAAGAATTTGAAAAACTAATTTTGAAAAAATTTCCAGAGGAAAAAGTTCGAAATGGAAACGCCTTTGGAAAATATTTACCATATTATTTAGATAAAAAATTACTTAAAATATATCTAAATGATAAAAAGAAAATTATTGATTTGCTACCTAATTTAATCAGTTTATTTTAGTGAAATAGATCAACAAGGACTTCACTAACAATATTTGTAATTTGTATTATATTTAAAATATGAAAACTCAATTAAATATGAAAAAGAACTTAGATAAATTTATACCAATTACTAATATCGTAGATTATTACCCACCAAAATTTGTAGAAAACTGGGATGGTAGTTTTAACAAAATTAAAATTGGTAAAACATTTTACTTTAGACCAAACAAAGAATTTTCAAATTTTAAATTAAAGATTAATGAAAACAATCTTTTAAATTTAACAACTAATTCTGAGGGTATATATGTAATTGTTGATAAATATTTAAAATATTTTTATATTGGTAAAACTTTATCAAATATTAAACAAAGACTAAGTTCTCATATTCAAAAATTAACCAGTACTAATAATAATAAAAATACAACTCCCAAAAAATGGCAGAAAATTTCTTTTGAAAGATATAAATTATTAGGAAAAGAAAGTGTTAATCTTAATGATTTATTTATCAATTTTTATCATAGAGATGGTGACTCTACGATTACCTTGGGACAATTTGAGAATTTAATTTACAAAGAGTATAAAGAAAGTTTTTCTGACTATACTTTTTTAAATGATCCAAAGGCTTTATAAATAAAAGATATTTGAGTTATATAAAGATAACTGATAGAATAATTTTTTTAGTATTTATGACAAACCTAAATAAAAAAATAAGCGAGCTTAATTCTAAGTATGGCAATGAATCTTCTGAATTTGAAGAGGAATTAGTAGAACAACTAAAGAAGAAATTTCCTGAACAATATCAATTATCATTAGAAGATCTTAAAAATGATGGTTCTGATGATCCTGAAATGGAAATGACACCAGGTAGATTTGTAGATCATATTGGTGATAAAAGTGATGAATTGTTAAAAGAATACGAAACAATTTTAAAAAAACTTAACGGAGAGTAGTATGCCTAAATTTAAAGCAGTGTATTTATTTGACAAAATTTATGATTTTGAAGGTATTAAAGAGATTGAAGCTAAAGATATTAAAGAAGCTGTAGAAAAATTAAAGAAGGCTGGAAGAAGAGGACATCTCATTGATGAAACTTATGATACTGGAGATAAACCAATTTATAGTCCAAGAGGAATGCACGTATTTAATTCTGAAAAGTTTAGTGATGAAAATGAAGCTAGAGAAAGTTTAGATTTAGACGACAATAGTCCAGATGTAGTTATAGATGAGGATTTTACTTTTGAGGATTAAGTGAAATAGGTCAATAGACACTTCACTAACATTATTTCATAATTAGTTTAAAGTCTAAATATGAAAACATTTAGACCTTTTAAAATAAAAAAATATAAACCTTTCAAGTTCAAGATAAAAAAGAGACCTGTCTATAAACCAATACGTGTAAAAAAACCTAAACCTCCCAAAAGAGGTCGATGGTTAAAAAATGGAACTATTCAGCATATGAAAGTTACTGCGTCAGGTAGGCGTTATTGGACACCAAAACTAATTAAACACAACTTAACAATTTAATAATAAATATGATTAAAAACAAAAATACCTTAGCATTATTTCTTTTTATTCCTGCAGGATTATTAATTATTTCTAATTTGATTACTGTTACCGCAGGATTCAACGCATTTGTTAAAATGATAATTTGTTTTACCTCAGGAACAATTATCTTTTATGGATTTAAATCAGCAAAAGGAATAAATGAAACAATAATAATTTTTTCTTTAATTTTAATTTTATTTAATCCAGTATTTCCAATTCATCTAGAGAAGGAACTTTGGTTACTCATTAATCTTTTGACTAGTGGTATTTATATTTATGGTTATTTTAATGTTTTAAAAAACACTAAAATTTCATCAAGTAAAAAATTTGAGGAAGATAAAGAATTATTTGAATTGATTAATAGATAAAATTAATCTTACTAATCTAAAAGAAAATGTTAGAATAAAATATGAAAACATTTAGAGTAAGAGTAAGACTTCATGGCGGCAGAATAGTAGATATTAACATTCAAGCACCCGATGTTCATGCAGCTTTAAACATGGCTAAATCACAATATGGTGAAGGTAATGTGTTAGGTGCACCAATATTAGTGAGATCTTAATTTCATAATGGATAAAAAAGAAGCTTTAGAAATTGTAAAAGAAGATGGTTTTGCACTAGAAACATTGTCTGAAGAATTCAAAAAAGATAGGGATGTTGTTTTAGAAGCTATTAAAACATCTGGTATGGGGGGCTTACAGAATGCTGACAAAAAATTTTATAAAGATAGAGATCTAATTTTAATTGCCGTTACGAAAGATGGCATTTGTTTAAATCGTGCAGATGAAAATTTAAAAAAAGATAAAGAAATTGTGCTTGCAGCTTGTAAGAACAATGGTGATGCTCTTGGGGATGCGCATGATACTTTAAAAAAGGATAAAGAAATTGTTTTAGTTGCAGTAAAAAATAGTGGATGGGCACTTCAACATGCAGATGAAAATTTAAAAAAGGATAGGGATATTGTTATAGAAGCAGTCAAACAAAATGGAACAGCAATTGAATATGCTCACCCAGATTTAAAAAAAGATAGGGATATTGTTATAGAAGCAGTCAAACGAGATGGAACAGCAATTGAATATCTTGATGAAAGTTTTAAAAATGACCGAGAGATTGTTTTAAAAGCTGTAAGCACTTTAGGACTGCAAAGTGCACTTCAATGCGTTGCTGAAAATTTTAAAAAGGATAAAGAAATTGTTAAAGCAGCTTTAGATGGAAGTATTGATGCATTTGATTATGCAGATAAAACATTATACGAAGACAAAGATTTTATTAAATCATTAATGATAAATGAAAAAGGAGTAAATGTTTTAGATAGCTTATCACGATCAAAAGCAAAATTGGCTGATGATAAAGAAATTATCAATTTAGCACTTGAAAATAGTGACCATTTTGGAATTACAGGTGGCGGTTGGTGGCAAGATCGTTCTTTGGAGTGGATAAAAATAAATCAAGACATAGTTGAAAAAATTGTAAAAAAAAATTTACCTAATCTTGTCAATGATAAACCAGATCTAGAATTAAAAAAATTTAACAAAGAGAATTATATTCATCAATCAGCAGTATTGATTTCAAAAACACTAGACTTTTTTGGAATAAAAAAAATAGATCCTAAAAAAATTGTCGAAGAATTTAACAATACAAAAAATGATGAAACTATGTATATAAATGACAGAATCTTAACAACTAATTTAACAATTTCTAGTTTATGTTTAGACCATAAAGTTATAACAAAAAGTGTAATTAAATCTTTTGCAATTCATTTTGGTGTATTAGGTGTTGTTGGTGAAGATGATAATTATTTTCTTAATCATTATAGCCCAGATTTTAAAATGGCATTAGATTTTGTTGAAGAAATATTGAATGATCCAGGATCATCATACAATAATAAAGAAGAAAATAATGACTAGTCTTCAACGTCTTGTAATAGGATATATTCCTGAGAATTGTAAGTCAGAGTACATAACTCCCTATAATCCCGATCAGTCAGAGACTGTGGAGACATGTATCGAACTTAAAGATAAAAAATTTTATTTTTGGGGGAAACAAGATGGTGACACTGAATTACCAATTTCGTATGATGATTTGTGGGATCCTTCATCAAAAATGTGGAAATTATTCACTGATAAATTTTGTAATCAATTATCAAAAGGAGTCTCATCACTAAATCCAATAACTTTAGGAAAATCTTGGGGTTTTTTCAATCAGGAAGGAAATATACCGGATGGTTCATTTGTTGTTAAAAATGACCTTGAAGGGATAGGAGATCTTGAAAACAAAAAAGAATATTGTGATGGTAATCATTGGTATATTAATTATTTAAATTTAGAAGTTGATAAAGATGGCCACGACAAAGTAATTGATGAATATTTTATAGTCATTAACTCAAAGATCAAATGATATACACAAAAAGAACGTATTATAATTTATGAAATTTAAAATTATTCCAGCCCAACATTTAGTCGTTGAAACATTAATAGATCTTCATCCCGAATATCATAAAGATGATAAATATAAAGATGCAAAGCATAATAAATGGATAAGTTTTCAAAGAGATTGGGGAAGAATAGATCGTGAATTTATTGACTCTAATGAGGTTAAAATATTTAAAGATTGCAATGACATATCGGAAATACAAAATTTGATAAACAGTTCAATTAATTCCTTAACACCAATTTCCAAAGACAAAAATGAAAAGAGTTTTTATAATAATGAAGATTATAATAATTTTTATAATATCAGAAATATTGAGAATAAATTAGATTTAGATATTGATTATTTATGGGCAGGATCAACTGGTGGAGGAAGCAGTTTAAGTATGATTTTTCATAATGGAGTAGATGATAATGAAATTTCAAAAGTTGAAAATATGCTAAATGATATGGTTCCACTTGATACTATAGCTGATGAATTAAATTATAGTTTTGAAACAGAGGAGTATCACCAAACTCCAATAAAGGTTGAGGAATAAATTAACAATGACAGCTTCAACATCAAAATTTACTGACAGGGTTCTTCAAAATATAAAAGAGGCAAATGATAAAATAAACGAAGTTGATTCAAGTATAGAAAATCAAATTAGATCATTAATCGAAAATAATATTTTTTCTAAAACTGCAACAGAAAAATGGAAAAATTTTTATGAAGAATATTGGAGTGAATTAGAAAAGGAAGTTTATGGACCACTACATCCATTCGGAAGAGAAGAACGTCAATTAAAAGATGATTATTTTTATGATAGCTTAGATAATCTTACATTTGATAATGAAAACAATAAACAAAATGATTTATCCGATGATGATATCAAATATGAAATTAAAGTTCTAATGGAAGAAACTGCAACTACTTGGGAAGGTCTGATGGATTATATGAGTGATGATTTGATGATTAATAATGCAGAAGAAAGTAAAATTTACCTAGAGATTTTAAAAGATTATCATCTTTGGAAAAATGACGAAGATACAGATCTTAATTATTTTACAGAAAAATTTATTCATTATGAGGTATGGAAAAGGGAATTAGATAAAATTACTATTTCAGGAAATTTAAATAGTGATCAAAATAAAGATAACAAAAAAAAAATATTGGATATAGTAAGGAATTGTGGAAGTACATTATATTTTGCAGATCAAAATATATTAAAAGATAAAGAAATTGTTATAGAGGCTATAAAGAATGATACAATTGCTTACAAATACTTAGATAAATCCCTTAAGAATGATCCAGATATTTTAAAATTAATTAAATAATTTTTATTTTATGAAAAACGTAGAAAAATATCCCCATATTCTTGAAAATTGGCTTAAACATTATATTTCATCAATGAATGATACCGGTAACCTAAAACCTGGAGATAATACTGGTGAAGCTCCATTTGGAGTGAAAATAATTTTTGATGGATATGCTGAAAATGATAATGGAGAACCAATTAAAGAAAGATTATGTTTTGCGATATTTATTCATAAAGACTCATTAACTAAAGAATTTAAAGAACATGAATTTACCCCGTGGGCTTTAAAGCACCGTCGCGAAGAAGAATGTTGTGTTAGTTACTGGTTTGATAAATCTGATAAAAGTTTTCACCCCGTTAATTATATAGAGGAAGAAAATGATGATTGTACTAAACTAGATAGGAATTTTGTTATTGATTTAATTTGTGCTATAGGTGAAAGAGATAAAAAAATATAATATTTGCAAAGAATGAAAGACTTAACAGAAAATCAAAAACAGTTTATTAGAAATTGGGTAGCAATCAGAAACACAGAAGTCGAAGAAATTGATGGCGAAATAGACAAAGTGATACAGAATTCACCAATCACAAAAAAAGAATTTTTAGACATATTAGATACACTTAAATTAGAAAAAAATTTATATGAAGAATTAGAAGATATGATTTACGCTGAAGACAGTGATTATTTTTTAGAAGATTTGAAAGATGAAGATTTGTTAGCTAAAAATAGCATAAGGAGTTTAGACGAATTAAAAAAAAGAATGGAAGAATGACAGATAATAAAATAGAAATTTTAATTAAACAAATTCTTAAATGGGATACCAATGCCAGTGACAAATTTAGAGCAGAAATAGATGATTTTATTATTGAAAATAAAATAACTCATCAACAAGCAGAAGAATTAGTAAAACGACTAAATGATAGCTTTGGCTTAACAGGCTTTGCAAAAATGATAACAGAGGAAATAGAGGGTAATTTGAAATTAGATGATGATTACGAACATTGGCACAAACACTGATAGATGATGTACAAAGAGATTATTCTTCAGGATTGAATTGAAAAAAAATAAGATTTCAAAAAATTGGGTTAATAAGCAAAGACGGGATACCTATGTACGTCAATCAAAGGTTGATGGTTACCGAGCTAGGTCTGCATATAAACTAAAAGAGATAGATGAAAAATTTAAAATATTTAAAGGTGGAATGTCAGTTGTAGACATTGGAGCTGCTCCTGGTAGCTGGTCACAGTATGTTGCAAAAGTAGTTAAGAGCGGAAAGATAATCTCTATTGATCTAAAAGAAATGGAAAATATAGAAAATACTTTACAAATTCAGGGTGACTTTACTTCAGCTGATACTCAAGACCAAATTAAAGAATACCTTAAAAAAAAACCTGATGTAGTCATGTCTGATATGGCTGTAAATACTACTGGGATAAAAAATATCGATTCAATTCAAACTGGTGAATTGTGCAAAGAGGCAATGGTTTTTTCAAAGGATGTGATTTCAGAAAAAGGTTTTTTTATTTCAAAAATATTTATGGGTAGTACCTTTAATGAAATTGTCGCACTGGGAAAAAAAATTTTTAAAGAAGTTAGGGTTTTTAAACCTAAATCTAGTAGAAAAGATTCTAAAGAAAGTTTTATAATTTGTAAAAATCTTAGATAGTTTCTTTAAATTTTAGAGGAATCGTATATAAATGATCATGGTTCCTATAAAAGAAGCACTCACCTTTGATGATGTAACTCTGATGCCTAAGTATTCTGAGATCTTACCCTCAGATGTTGACACTAGCATTAAACTTACAAATTATTTAAAATTAAAAATTCCTCTATTATCCTCAGCTATGGATACTGTTACCGAAAGTAAAATGGCTATCGCGATAGCAAAAGCAGGTGGGATAGGAATTATTCATAGAAATTTAGATATAAAAAAACAAATTCTTGAAATTAAAAAAGTAAAAAAACAAAAACTTTTAGTGGGCGCAGCTGTTGGGGCTGGACCAAGTGAATTTAAAAGAGCAGAAGCAATACTTAAAGAAAAAATTGACATGATTGTTGTTGATACTGCACATGGACATACAAAAAAGGTCTCAGAAATAATTAAGTTTATCAAAAAAACAAAAGACAAAAAAACTGCTCTTTGTGCTGGAAATATTGCTACACCTGCTGCAGCAAAATTTTTGTTAAAGCTTGGTGTTGATGTTATTAAAGTTGGGATTGGACCCGGATCAATATGCACAACAAGATTAGTTGCAGGTATTGGTGTCCCACAACTTAGTGCAATACTAGAAGTTAGAAATGGAATAAAAAATAAGAATGTAAAAATTATTTCTGATGGAGGGATAAAATACTCAGGTGATTTGGCAAAAGCATTCGCTGCTGGAGCAGACGCAGTTATGATTGGTTCATTATTTGCAGGGACAGATGAGGCACCAGGAAAATTAATTAGGAGAAATGGTAAATTATTTAAAAATTTTAGAGGCATGGGTTCAGTTGGTGCTATGAATAAAGGATCTGCAGATCGATACTTTCAATCAAAGCAAAAGGACTCGTCTAAATATGTGCCAGAAGGAGTAGAAGGATTTGCAAAATATAAAGGCAAAGTTGATAATATAATTTTTAAATTAATTGGTGGATTAAGATCATCTATGGGATACTTAGGATCAAGACAAATTAAATATCTAAGAGATAAACCACAATTTGTTAAAATAACAAAAGCTGGTTTTTACGAAAGTATGGTCCATAATGTTGATATAGTTAAAAGTGATAATAAATACTAATGACAAAAATCTTTAAAATAACTGTTTTTTTTTATTTCTTAATTAATGTTTTTAATTTTTCGCTAGGTAGTGAAAATTTTTTCAATAAAGGTTTAGAACTTTATAATAAAAAAAAATTTGAAGACGCTCGATTTATGTTTGAAAGAAGTATTGTATTTAATCCAAAACACTCTAATTCATATTTATATTTAGCTAAAATTTACAATCAGGAAAAAAATCAAAAGAAAGAGGAAAAAAATTTAGAGGCAACTTTATTGATTGAACCAAATAATGAAGAAGCAATATTAATGTTGATGAAAATAGCATTAGAAAAATCAAACTACTCGAAGGTAAAAAGTCTTTCAGAAGACTTTATCAAAGTTTGCAAAAATTTATGTGATGAGAATAAAAGTATCTTAGAGTCTTTAGCAAACTTAGAACCAAAAAATGAGTCTTGATCAAAATTTGAATAAGATTTTAATTGTTGATTTTGGTTCACAATTTACACAGTTAATAGCAAGACGAGTTAGAGAATTAGGAATATTTTCTGAGATAGTAAGTCACAAAAAAATTAAAAGTAAAAATATCAATCACACGATCAAAGGTATTATTTTATCTGGTGGTCCTTTAAATGTTTATCAAATTAATAAATACTCCTTTGATAAAAAGATAATTCAAAAAGACGTTCCAGTTTTAGGCATTTGTTTTGGGCATCAAATAATATCTAAATTAAATGGTGGAAAAGTGAAACAATCTAAACATAGAGAGTTTGGTTTAGCTAATATTACAAAAAAAAATAATAGTCTTTTAATTAAAAATTTATTTAAGAAAAAAAAGTCAATTAAAGTTTGGATGAGTCACGCTGATCAAGTTTCAAAATTACCCAAAAATTTTAAAGTAATTGCCTCAAGCCAGAATTCTAAATTTGCAGTAGTTGAAAATAAATTTAAAAATTATTATGGAGTCCAATTTCATCCAGAGGTGACCCACACAGAAAATGGAAAAAAACTAATAAGTAATTTTATATTCTTAATATGTAAAATGAGAAAAAATTGGTCTTCTAAAGATCAAAAAATAAAATTGATAAAAGATGCAAGACAAATGGTAGGAAATAATAAAGTCATTTGTGCTTTATCAGGGGGAGTAGATAGTAGTGTAGTTGCGCAATTATTAAATAAAGCCATTGGTAAAAATTTACACTGTATTTTTGTTAACACCGGGCTCTTAAGAAAGAATGAGGAAAAACAAGTTGTTGCAACATTTAAAAAAAAATTAAAGATTAATCTTAAATACGTGAATGCTGAGAAAGAGTTTTTAAGAAAATTATCAAATATTTCAGATCCTGAAAAGAAAAGAAAGATAATAGGAAACTTATTTATAAAAATATTTGAGCGTTATGCCAAAAAAATTAAAAATGTAAAATTTTTGGCTCAAGGAACTCTTTACCCTGACTTAATAGAAAGTAAATCAGTTACTGGTAGTCAAACATCGAAAATTAAATCTCACCATAATGTTGGAGGTCTACCCAAAAAAATGAAACTTAAACTAGTTGAGCCACTAAAATTTTTATTTAAAGACGAGGTTAGAAAACTAGGGTTAGAACTAAACTTAAGCAAAGAAATTATTTCTCGTCATCCTTTTCCAGGACCTGGACTTGCAATCCGAATGCCAGGAATAATAACTAAAGAAAAAATTAATATTTTAAAAGAGGCTGATCATTATTTTATTCAAGCTTTGAGAGATCACAACCTATATCATAAAATTTGGCAAGCTTATGCAGCTTTACTCCCAGTTAAAACAGTTGGCGTGATGGGTGATAATAGAACTTACGAGTATTTGTGTTTGCTTAGAGCAATAACATCTGAAGATGGTATGACAGCTGATTTTTATGAATTTAAAAAATCATTTATACAAGAAATTTCAAATAAAATAGTGAATAGTATTAGAGGGATTAATAGAGTAGTTTACGATATAACTTCGAAACCACCGAGCACAATCGAATTAGAGTAAATGAATAAAAAGATTAAAAAAATTCTTAATAAAAAGAATAAATCAAAAATTATTTGTCTTACGGCATACTCTAAAAATGTTGCCGCAATCCTTGATAAACATTGTGATTTAGTATTGGTTGGAGACTCATTAGGATCAGTTTTGTATAATTTTAAGTCCACTAAGCAAGTGACTTTAGAGACCATGATTAATCATTCTAAAAGTGTCAGACTTGGCATTAAGAAATCATTAATGGTTGTTGATATGCCTTATAATACATATCGAAATCCAAGCGAAGCTTTAAAGAATTCAAAATTAGTTATGAAAGAAACCAAATGTGATGCTGTTAAGTTAGAAGGGGGAAAAAAGATAATTCCTATCGTTAAAACATTAATTAAAAATAAAATACCAGTTATGGGACATGTTGGAATATTACCTCAGACAGATAAAAAATTTACCTTTAAAGGGAAAAAACTAAAGGAAAGTGAGAGATTAATTAAAGACACTAAACTTTTAGAAAATGCTGGAGTTTTTTCGATTGTATTAGAATGTGTAGAAACAAAGTTATCGAAGAAAATTTCAAATCATATAAAAATTCCAACAATAGGAATTGGTTCTTCAGTCAATTGTGACGGTCAAGTTTTAGTCATTGATGACTTAACAGGATTAAGTCAAAGTAAATTAAGATTTGTTAAAAAATTTGTTGATATAACAAAGTTGATCGAAAATGGTGTGAAAAAATTTAAATCTGAAGTACTAAAAAAACAATTTCCTAAAGCCAAACATTCTTTTTCAAAATGAAACTGAATAAGATAGAGCCAAAATTTATTAAAAAAAATAATCCAAGAATAGGTTTGATAACTTTAGCTAGTGATTTTAGAATTGAAAAAGATTTTAACGATATAATTTATGGGAAAGATATAGATTTATATTCAAATAGAATAAATTGTTACAATCCTCTTACTAATGAAACTTTGAAAAAGATGGCAGATGATATTCCCGAAGTAACCAAAAATATTTTACCAGATCAAAAATTAGATTGTGTTGCTTATGGATGCACATCAGGAACTATTGCTGCAGGCTACCAATCAATCTTTGAAAAAGTAAATTTAGCAAAACCTAATACAAAAGTAACAACACCTATTACGTCTGCTATAAATGCTCTTAAAACTTTAAAGATAGATAAAGTTTCGATATTTACTCCATATACCGACGAGATTAATCAATCGATTATTAATTATTTTAAGAATGAAAAAATAGAAATTTCTGAATTATCTTATTTCGATATAGCTTCTGATTTAGATATAGGCAAAGTTGATCCACAACATTTATTTGATGTTTTAGTAAAACAAGATTTGTCAAATAGTGATGCGTTGTTTGTATCTTGCACAGCACTCCCAGTATTATCAATCATAAATGACATCGAAAAAAAACTAGGTAAGGTAATATTATCAAGTAATCAAACCTTAATTTGGGATACGCTTAAACAAATTGATAATCAAAATAAGGTTGATGGTTATGGGGTGTTGTTTAATAATTAGTTGATGAATTTTTCAATTGAAGAGTACAAATCTAGATTAAAAAAAGTTCAAAATTCAATGCAAGATAAAGGTATTGATATTTTGATTTCACAAGATCCTTCAAATATGAATTATCTTACTGGCTATGATGCATGGTCTTTCTATTATGCACAATGTGTGATTGTACACGTGAATGCTGATGAACCAATTTGTTTTGTCAGAGATCAAGATGCTGGCGGAGCTTATATAAAAACTTATTTAAAAGATGAAAATATAGTTAAGTACCACGAGAAATATATTCACACTTGGCCGCTACATCCTTACGATGCTTTAGTAGATTTATTAAAGAAAAAAAAATGGGATAAATTATCTATAGGCGTTGAAATGGATAGTCATTATTTCACTGCTTATTGTTATGAAAAAATAAAACAAGGATTACCCGATGCAAAATTGTTAGATAGCAAACGATTAGTAAATTGGGTTAGGCTTGTTAAGTCAGATGCAGAAATAAAATATATGAAAGCAGCAGCGCAGATCACTCAACTGGGTATGAAAAAAGCATTTGAGGCTATTAATCCAGGTGTAAGGCAATGTGATGCTGTTTCAGAAATATGGTCAACTTTAGTTAAAGGAACCTCAGAATTTGGAGGGGATTATGCTTCAATAGTGCCAATGCTTCCAACTGGAAAAGGAACCTCTGCATCCCATTTAACTTGGTCTGAAGATAAGTTTGTTGAAGGAGAAGCCACAATCATAGAATTATCTGGTGTAAATAAAAAGTATCATTGTCCAATGGCCAGAACAGTTTTACTTGGAAAACCTGACCAAAAAAAAATTGATACAATGAAAAAAACTAACGAGGCACTGCAAGCAGGTATTGATAAAGTTAAAGCAGGAAATACGGCTGATGATGTTGCACAAGCTTTTTGGAAGATATTAGATAAATATAAAATTGAGAAAACTTCAAGAACTGGCTATTCAATCGGGATAGGCTATCCTCCTGACTGGGGTGAACATACTTTAAATATATTAAAAGGTGACAAAACATTATTACAGCCCAACGTTACCTTTCATATGATTGCAGTAATGCAATTTGGAAATTGGGGAGTGGAAGCGTCAGAAGCAATTAGAGTAACTGATAAAGGTTCAGAATTATTTTGTAATTTCTCAAGAGAACTTCACGTTAAAAGCTAATTATTAGAGGTTGATATTTATTCTCACAAATGTTTTAAAGTTCCTTAAATTATGGCATCAAAAAAAGATTTCGTAAAATTTGATAAAGTCGACAAAAGCTACGATGGTAAAGTCTTAGTTGTTAAAGACCTTCAATTAGATATTGCTGAAGGAGAATTCATCACAATGTTGGGACCCTCTGGTTCTGGTAAAACAACTTGCTTGATGATGTTAGCAGGTTTTGAAACACCAACTAACGGTGAAATTTATTTAGATGGTAAAGCCATATCCAGTATACCTCCTCATAAAAGAGGAATTGGAATGGTGTTTCAAAATTATGCTTTATTCCCACACATGACTGTGTATGAAAATTTGGCTTTTCCATTAAGAGTGAGAAAAATTCCAAAAGATGAAGCTGATAAAAAAATTGATAAAGCATTATCAATGGTATCTCTACAAGGTTTCGCTGCAAGGATGCCAGGTCAATTGTCAGGTGGACAACAACAAAGGGTAGCCGTTGCAAGATCATTAGTTTTTGATCCACAACTAGTTTTAATGGATGAACCTTTAGGAGCTCTAGATAAAAATTTAAGAGAAAGTATGCAATATGAGATTAAACATATTCATGAAAGTATTGGTGTGACAGTTGTTTATGTTACACACGACCAAAGTGAAGCTTTAACGATGTCTAATCGTATCGCAGTGTTCAATGATGGTAAAGTTCAACAACTTTCAAGTCCAGATGAATTATATGAGAAACCTGTAAATTCTTTTGTTGCTGAGTTTATTGGAGAGAATAATACTTTTGGCGGTGAGGTTTCAGATATTTCTGGAGGAAAATGCAAAGTAAAATTAGCAAACGCAGAAATACTAGCTAATCCGATCTCAGTCAAAGGTAAGGGAGAGCGGACTACTGTTTCTTTAAGACCAGAACGAGCTTTGATTAATCCAAGTACAAAAATGGATAATCTTCACAAAGGAAAAATAGAAGAAGTAATTTATCATGGGGATCATACAAGAGTAAGAATAAATCTTTTGGGCAACCCAGAGTTTATTTTAAAAGTTCCAAATAGTTCATCTAACCTAGATATCAAACTTGGCAACGAGATTAATATCGGATGGAACAGTGATGATGCTCGGGCACTTGACCCAAAATAGACATTCCATAATTATTGAATAAGTAGATAAAAAGGGTTGTTGACTCTCTTCCCTGAAGTTGTTTTAATTAGTTTTTTAAACGTTTAAACGGAGGAAAAATGAAAAAACTAAGTAAAATATTACTAGCTATTTCTTTTGTACTTTCACTAACTACTTCAGCATTTGCAACAACGGTAACTGCAGTGTCTTGGGGTGGGGCTTATACTGAGTCTCAAAAGTTAGGTTATGGTGATCCGACTGCTAAAAAACTAGGCATTAACATTGCTTGGGTTGATTATTCAGGTGGTTTATCAGAAATTAAAGCACAAAAAGAAGCTGGAAAGATCACGTGGGATATAATCGACGTGTTCGCAATGGATACTATCACTGGATGTGATGAAGGATTATTTGTTGAATTTGATTTTGACAAAGACTTTCCACCAGCTCCAGATGGAACTCCAGCAAGTAAAGATTTCTTTACTGCTATGCCAAGTAAATGTGCTGTAGGAAATATTTTATATTCTTGGAACTACGCTTATAACACTGAAAACGTTAAAGGTACTCCAAAGACTATCAAAGATTTCTTTAACACAAAGAAATTCCCTGGAAAAAGAGCTATCTACAAAAGCGCTCTAACTAATTTAGAGATCGCTTTAGCTGCAGATGGTATTAAGCCAGGTAAAGGCGGAGCAAAAATCTACAAAGCTTTAGAAACAGAAAAAGGTGTTGAAAGAGCAATGAACAAGATCAAAGAATTATGTACAGATCCACAAGGTGGATGTGTATTTTGGTCTGCAGGTGCTCAACCACCAGAACTGTTAGTATCAGGTGAAGTAGTAATGGCTACTGGTTGGAATGGTAGATTCTTCAATGCTGAAATTGGAGAAGGTGCACCAATCAAACAAGTTTGGGATGGCCAAGGTCTTGACTATGAATATTTCGTACAAGTTAAAGGTGGACCAAACGATGCTAATGGTATGGCTAAAAAAGCTTTAGCTATGATGACTAGTTCTGAAATGTTAGCAGGAAGTGCTAAATACATTGCATATGCTCCTTGGAGAAAATCTTCAATTAGCATTATGGAAAAAGGTGAGCCTTGGTATAAAGATGGTAAGACTAATATGGTACCACAAATGCCAACTGCACCGGCTAACACTAAAAACTACTTCCTAGTAGATCCAATTTTCTGGGCTGATAACGGAACAGAGCTTGGTGAAAAATGGGAAGCTATGAAAGCTGGTCTATAATTTAAGTTTTAAAGAACTAAATTATATATTATAATTTAAGGGCGGTTATTTATAGCCGCCCTTTTTATTTATGAGCTCAGAAACAAATCAGATTTTAACTACAGATGGGATACCCTTAGAGGTAAGTCTTAAAAAAGCTGAAAGAAAAAATAAGATCAAAGCTTTCTTACTTGTTGCTCCTTTATTGTTGTTCTTAATTATTACCTATGTTTTTCCAATAGGTGACATGTTGTTCAGAAGTATCGACGATAAAATGGTAACACAAATGCTTCCAAAAACTTTTAAAGCAATGGAAAACTGGGATGGTCAAGAGTTACCCGAGGAAGAGGTTTTCGCAGCTTTTCATGAGGACTTTGTAAAACTCGTTGAAGATAAACGAGAAGGTAAATTATCTACTCAATTAAATTACACAAAGAACGGCTTTAAAAGTATTATTAAAAAATTAAGAAGAGCATCTAAAAAATTTGAGGAGGGAAATTATAAAGAACAAATAATGGCAGTACACAAAAGATGGGCTGATGTTGAGTACTGGAGAGCAATCCAAAGAAGAGCCCCTGAATTTACAGGTCAAAAATATCTAAAAGGAATGGATATGTATGTAAATGAAGAGGGAAAAATAGTAAGTGTTGAGGAGGACAGAAGAATTCACAGGGTCTTGTGGTTACGAACTTTGGAAATAGCATTTTTTGTAACGGTCTTTTGCTTTTTGATGGCCTATCCAATAGCTCATTTGTTAGCTACTCTGCCAATGAAATATAGTAACTTATTAATGATCTGCGTACTATTACCGTTTTGGACTTCATTACTTGTGAGAACTGCCAGCTGGATGATTTTGTTGCAACAACAAGGTATCGTAAATGATTTCTTTGTAGGAATAGGATTGGTCGCAGATAATAATAGGCCTGAGATGATGTACAACAAAACAGGAAGTTACGTAGCAATGACACAAATCTTGCTACCCTTCATGGTACTCCCATTATACAGTGTAATGAAAACTATCTCACCAAGCTTAATGAGAGCTGGAAAATCACTAGGCGGCACACCATTTGTAGCGTTCTGGAAAGTTTACTTCCCACTAACAATACCTGGAATAGGTGCAGGATGTTTATTAGTATTTATTTTAGCGATAGGATATTACATTACACCAGCCTTAGTTGGTGGTGCATCCGGAACTTTAATTAGTAACCAGATCGCCTTTCATATGAAAAGTACCCTAGACTGGAGTTTTGCATCTGCAATGGGATTAATGTTGTTAAGTGGAGTGTTGGTGATTTATTGGCTTTATAACAAAATAGTTGGAATAGATAATATAAAATTAGGATAATTAAGATGGCATTACCAAAATATACTGAACCACATTATAGAATTTGGCATTATATTTACCTGACAATTTGTGCTGCTGTTTTCTTTTTTCTAATTGCTCCTTTATTTGTAATCTTCCCATTATCTTTTAACGCGGAGGAATTTTTAAGTTTTTCTGATGGAATGAAAAGGCTTGATCCAGATGCTTTTTCTTTAAGATGGTATAAAGATATGATCTATGGGACTAAAAATCCTTGGGGATTAGCTGCTAAGAATAGTTTTATTATCGCAATTTTTGCAACAATAGGTTCAGTAATACTAGGAACAGTTGCTGCTCTAGGGTTAAGTAGCAGGCACATGCCTTACAAAGGGTTGATAATGGCTGTTTTAATTTCTCCTATGATCGTACCTTTAATTATTTCAGGTGTTGCAATATTTTTCTTTATGGCAAAGGCTGGTTTGGCAGCAACCCATACAGGTATTGTTCTTGCCCATATTATTTTAGGAACACCATTTGTTGTTATCACGGTTACTGCTACACTCTCAGGATTTGACCATAGTGTAACTAGAGCTGCTGCAAGTTTAGGCAGTGATCCAGTAAATACTTTTATGAAAATTACATTGCCACTAATTTTACCAGGAGTTATTTCAGGTGGATTATTTGCTTTTGTGACTTCTTTTGATGAAGTTGTTGTTGTTTTATTTTTAGCAGGATTAGAAAATACAACTATTCCTATTCAAATGTGGACAGGTTTAAGAGAACAATTAAGTCCAACAATTCTAGCAGTTGCGACTTGTTTAATTATACTATCAACATTAATTCTTGTAACCGCTGAGCTTTTGAGAAGACGATCAGAGAGGCTTAGAGGAATTAATCGATAGTAAAACAATCAAATGAAAATTAAGAATGTAGTAGTTATTGGATCAGGTACAATGGGTAGCGGTATAGCTGCACATCTCTGCAATGCCAATATCCCTGTCACACTTTTAGATTTAAAAACTGAAATAAGTCAAAATGCTAGAGAACGAATTCATAAATCAAGACCACCTTTGTTAATTGATAAAACTAAAATTGATAATATTAAAGTTGGAAATATATCTGATGATTTCGATGTGGTTAAAAATGCTGATTGGATTGTTGAGGCCGTGGTTGAGAGAATTGATATAAAACATCAAATTTATGATAAAATTTTTGAAAGCAGGAAAGATGGAGCAATAGTTTCCTCAAATACTTCTTCAATCCCAATCAAAGTTTTATCTCAAAATTTAAATAAAGATCAAAAAAAAGATTTTTGCATCACTCATTTTTTTAATCCTGTTAGATACATGGGTCTTTTAGAAATAGTTAAGAATGAAGACAATGATTTAAATAAAATCAATCAATTAAAAGAATTTTGTGAAGTTGAGTTAGGTAAAGGAGCAATTGTTTGTAATGATACCCCTGGTTTTTTAGGAAATAGAGTAGGTGTGTATGCAATGCAAATTGCAATGACTGAAGCATTTAAGATGAAACTTTCTGTGGAGGAAGCAGATGCAATTTTTGGAAGACCTATGGGTATACCTAAAACAGGAGTTTTTGGATTATATGATTTGATTGGAATAGATTTAATGGCAGATGTTTTAAAAAGTTTTATCAAAGAACTTCCAAAATCTGATGAGTTCCATGAGGTTGCTAAAGAAATTCCTTTAGTTAAAAAATTAATCGAAACTGGATATACCGGGAGAAAAGGCAAAGGTGGATTCTATAGAATGAAGAAGACTGATAGTGGAAAAGTTATGGAAGCTATTAATCTTGAAACTGGGGAGTATTCAACAAGTCAAAAAATAAATATTAAGTCTGATAAAGTAGATTTAAAGGCTCTAATTAATAGAAAAGATAAGTATGGAGACTATGCTTGGTCAGTACTATCCAAGATAATAAAGTATGCTTCTTCATTAGTTCCTGCGATTACCAAAGAATTTAATGACATAGACGAGGCAATGAGACTTGGATTTAACTGGGCGAAAGGACCTTTTGAGATGTTAGAAGAAATTGGTGTTAAAAATTTCTTCGATAAAGTTGATGAATATAAAGGTAATAACTTTTTAGAAAATTTGTCGAATTCTAAAGATGAAAATTTTTATGGTGAAAGGCAAAAATATACATCAATTGAAACTTTAGGTAAGATCAAGAAAACTGCCTCAAGTGTTGATGGCAATAGCTCAGCTGCAATTTATAGATTTAATGATTTTAATATTGTTGAGTTTACGACTAAAGCTAATGCACTCGATTATGACTCAATGGATGCACTTAAGAAAGCAACTAATAAACCTTTAATAATAATTAATGAGAGTATGCAATTTTCTGCTGGCGTTAACCTGACCTATACAATGGAATTTGCAAATAAAAATGATTTTAAATCGATAGAAAAATTTATTAAATATTTTCAAGAAACTTGCAAACATCTTAAGTACTCTAAATACCCGGTTATATCTGCTCCATCAGGTTTAACTTTGGGTGGAGGTTTTGAAGTTTTAGTACAAAGTAATTTTGTAGCTTCACACACAAATATTGTAATCGGATTAGTAGAGACTATTGTTGGATTAATTCCAGCTGGAGGTGGATGTAAAGAAATGCTGGCTAGATGGTTAAATACTGAAGAGGCTAAGAAAGATCCAAAATATGCACCCCTGAAAGTATTTGATATAATTGGCTATGGTAGAACAGCTACGTCTCCTGTCGAGGCAGAACCTTTGAAATACTTACTACCTGAAAATAAAAGAATTATGAATAGAAATAGTTTGCTTGAAGTATCGAAAAAAATCTTGAATGAAAACAAGGACTTTAAAGCACCAAATGAGCTTACATTTAATTTACCTGGTAAAGCAGTTATTGATGATATGAACAAAATTTTAGAAAAACTTTACAATGATAAAGTTATATTGGATCATGGTTTGACTGTAGCAAAAGAATTAGCTCATGTTTTAAGCGGTGGTGAAACTACCAAAGATAAAACTCTTACAGAGGATGATTTATTTAAATTGGAACTTGATGCTTTTATGAGATTAATCGAAACTAAACAAACTCAAGATAGAATTAAACATACTCTTGCCACCGGTAAACCTTTAGTTAATTAAACAATCTAAGAGTATTTATAAAGTCAGGCCTCAAAACATATTCAGATTTATCTAAGTGTTTAATTTTTTCTAAAGCTTCTAAGCCAAATATTACTTTTCCAATGGGTGTGTATTCCCCTTCATACAAAGGTTCATCCTGAAGAATTATAAAAAATTGGCTGTCCTCGGTATCATATTTTAAAGATCGCGCTAATCCTACACTGCCTTTGGTGTAGCTAAAATCCTTATCAACTTCAGATTTGATTGTACCTAAACCAGATTTTCCAGTTCCAATTTTTCCATAATCAATGTTTCCTTTTTTTCCAAATTCTACATCACCAGCTTGTACAAGTTTATCTTTAATGACCCTATGAAATGCTACATCATCATAGGCATAAGATTTAATTAACGTTTTAAATCTTTCTACTCCATTTGGAGATATTTCTGGATATAATTCTATAATTACATTTCCACACTCAACGTTTAGAATTGCAATGTTATTTGGATTTTCAAAATTAATCTTATTTGGGTCATAATTCTTAACAAACAAACATTTATCTTTAAGCAAAACAAAAGAAGTAATTGAAAATAAACCTAAAATTATAACAAATATAAATATTATTTTTTCAGATTTTGAAGCTTTTATTTTTTCAATCATAAAATAAAATTTTCATCTATTTTTAGGAGTCCTTTTTTGATGAATTCAATCTTTTTTTGAAGAATAGGATCAACCGTTGCAGGTAAATTCCCATGCATTAAATGAGAAAATACCTCAGCCATATCCTCAGATGCGGTGGATCGAGAGTATTCAGTAATAAACCCAGCTGTTTTAGAATATGTTTCTAATCCTATTTTTTTAGTACATGTCGAACATTCTGCATAATTGAACTCCTTAGGATTGAAACTAGACCAAATTTGTTGGTTAAATATATCTTTGAAACTATCATTAATTATGTGGAACACTTCATGATGTAACACTCTTTCAAAATATCTATCATTAAATTTAATATCTACAATTAAAGTTTTCATTACATTATCAGGTATCCCAGCAGTATTGATACCTGAGATCGATAAGTCTTCACACATAACAATGTATTTTAAATTTATTTTTTTTAAAAAGTTTTGAGAATATCTATTAAGATTTTTTTCAATAATCTTATATTTTTTATCTAGATCTTGTTTTGATGACTTGAAACAATTGATATTATTATCAACACCTATTGTAAATGCTTGTTTAGCATTCAAGTATCTTAATTTGTTTTCAGTTTTAAGATTATAAATCTCGAGGTTTGGAATTTTTATTAATTCGTAAATTGTATCTGCTTGGGTTGGTGTAATTAAAAATAAATACAATAAAATGAGCTTTAATAATTTCATAATTAGTATTATTGAAGATATTCCAATTTGTTAGAATGTGATAGAGTTTTTGTAATGAAAAAAAAAAGAAGCAAAGAACCCATTCAACCAGTAAGTGGCACCAAGGTTCCAAGATTTGCTGGCCCATCAACTTTTGCTAGACTACCAGAATTAAGAGATGTTGAGTATTGCGATGTTGCAATAGTCGGAATACCATTCGATGCAGGCACTAGTTACAGACCTGGAGCAAGATTTGGTCCACAAAGTATTAGACAAGCTTCAAGACATTTAAGAACAAATTATCATCCAAATTATGATGTGGAACCCTTTAAAGTTCAACAAGTTGCTGATGCTGGTGATATTACTTGCAATCCATTTAATATAGATGAAGCAATTAAGCAAATTGAGGAGGGAGCCTTGGATCTTCTTAAAAAAACTGGTGGTATAATTAGTTTAGGTGGAGATCATACAATTGCGTTTCCTTTATTAAAAGCAGTAAATAAGATTAACAATGGTCCTGTTGCTTTAGTTCATTTTGATGCTCATCTTGATACTTGGGACACTTATTTTGGTGCGCCTTATACTCATGGAACACCTTTTAGAAGAGCACGTGAAGAAAATCTATTTATGGATGATGCTTCAATGCATGTTGGTATCAGAGGTCCGTTGTATAGTAGAGAAGATCTAAAAAATGATGAAAGCTTTGGATTTAAGATAATTCATTGTGATGAGTTTCAAACTGAAGGCACTGATAAAATTGCTGAAAGAATAAAAAAAAGAGTAGGAGATAATCCATTGTATTTATCAATTGATATTGATGTTTTAGATCCTGCTTTTGCACCTGGCACTGGTACACCAGAAATAGCTGGCATGACCACTAGAGAAATGGTTAATGTTATTAGAGGCTTGTCTGGTATGAATTTAATCTCTGCAGATGTTGTTGAGGTATCACCTGCTTATGATCATGCTGAGGTAACATCACTTGCAGCTGCTACTATAGTTTATGAGTTAACAAATCTATTTGCAAAAAAGTAAAGAAAGGTTAGGAATATTCAATGGAAAATAAAAAAAATTTTTATATCAACGGCAAATGGGTAACACCAAAAAGTAAAGAAGAAATCAAGGTAATTGATCCTGCAACAGAAGAAAATTGTGCAGTTATAACACTAGGCAACAAAGATGATGTAAACGATGCCGTGAATGCTGCCAAAAAAGCTTACAATTCGTGGGCGTTTTCATCAAAAGAGGAGAGAATAAAATTATTAGAAAAACTTTACGAAAATTATAAGAAAAGATGGGCTGACATCGCAAATGCAATTACGATAGAGATGGGAGCACCAAAAGATTTTGCAACAAAACTTCAAGCTGGCACAGGTGCTGCACATTTAAAATCATTTATAAGATATTTAAAAAATTTTGAATTTGAAAAACCATTAGGAGAACATGCGCCTAACCAAAGACTTATTTACGAACCAAAAGGCGTATGTGCATTAATCACACCGTGGAATTGGCCAATGAATCAGGTTTGTTTAAAAGTAATGCCTGCAATAGCATCTGGCTGCACTATGGTTTTAAAACCATCTGAACTAGCTCCGTTATCTTCAATGATATTAGCTGAGCTTATTGATGAGTCTAAAATTCCAGCAGGTGTGTTTAATCTAGTTAATGGTGATGGAGCAACAACTGGCGATGCATTAACAAGTCATCCTGACGTTAATATGATTTCATTTACCGGATCAACTAGAGCAGGAGCATTAATTTCCCAAAATGCTGCGAAAGATTTTAAAAGAGTAAGTTTAGAACTTGGTGGTAAAGGTGCAAATATAATATTTAAAGATGCTGATCCAGATGCAATAGAAAGAGGTGCTTTGAGATGTTTCAGAAACTCAGGCCAGTCATGTAATGCACCCACAAGAATGCTAGTTGAAAAATCAATGTATAATGAAGCTGTGGAAAGATTAAAGAAGTATACAGAAAATTTCGAGGTTGGTGATCCAAAAAAAGAGGGAGAGCATATTGGCCCAGTTATTTCTGAAACTCAATACAACAAGATACAAACTTTAATCAAGAAGGGTATTGATGAGGGGGCTAAATTAATAGCTGGAGGCCCTGGCAAACCAGATGGATTAGAAAAAGGTTATTTTGTAAAGCCTACTGTATTTGCTGATGTTAATAACAAAATGGAAATAGCAAGAACAGAAATATTTGGTCCAGTTTTATCTGTAATGCCTTTTGAAACGGAGGAAGAAGCTATTAAAATTGCAAACGATACTCCCTACGGATTAACAAACTACATTCAAACCAAAGATAAAGAAAAAGTAAAGAGAGTTGCTAGAAAACTTAGATCAGGGATGGTTGATGTTAATGGTGCTGGTATTGCTGTTGATGCGCCTTTTGGTGGATTTAAACATTCGGGGATTGGTAGAGAAGCTGGTGAACATGGTCTAGAAGAGTTTCTAGAGGTTAAATCTGTAGGTGGGTGGAGTTAATTAAGAGTAGATTTTTTCTTAATTCCTTCAAGAAATTTTAAACATTTTTTAAGTTCATTAAGTTCAATGAACTCATCAACTTTGTGAGCTTGCTCAATAGAGCCTGGTCCGCAAACAACTGTGCTGATACCAATTTCTTGAAACAATCCAGCTTCAGTTCCAAAGGATACAACTTCTCTAGAATTATCACCTGTCAAACTTGAGACTAATTCACATGCCTCTGAATTATCTATACGATCAAAACCTGTGACTTCACCTATTATTTCCTTGGTTATCTTTGAATTAGGAAAAACTTTTCTCATCTCTGGTAATAAAACTTCATTTGCATATTCATCTATTTTTTGATTTAGAAAAACACCATCTTCTTTAACTACTGGTCTTGTCTCCCATTCGACCCGACATTTGTCAGCTATTACATTGTGAGCTATACCTCCAAATATTCCTCCAACTTGCAATGTTGAAAAAGGAGGATCAAATATGGAGTCCTTCGGAGCTCTTTTTTTTAATTCTTCCCTAAGCTCGATTAATTTATTTGCATATTTTGATGCAAATTCAACGGCACTAACACCTTTGTGGGGCATTGAGCTATGTCCTGCTAATCCTTCAAAATAAGTAGTATATTCATAACAACCTTTATGTGCATCTATGATTTTCATTTTTGTAGGTTCACCAACAATACAAATTCCATCTTGGATATTTCTTTTTTTAAGTTCTTTAATTAATATTGGAGCACCCAAGCATGCTGTTTCCTCATCAAAAGTAAAAGAAAAATGAATATCTCTATTTAGATCAACTTTAGAAAAAACTGGAGCAAACGCTAAAGTACATGCAATAAAGCCTTTCATGTCACAGGAACCTCTTCCATAAAGTTTATCTTCTTTAATTGTTGCTTTGAAAGGATCTGTACTCCAGCTCTTTGAAACAGGGACTGTATCAGTATGACCAGATAAAATTATTGGTTTAACTCCATTTGATTTTTTTGCTTTAATTGTTGCAAAAAGATTTACTCTTTTTTTTTCATCATCAAACGTTTTGAATGAAGTTGCACCTAAATCATTTAGATATTTCTCACAATAATTAATTAAATCATTGTTATCTTCTCCTGAAATAGTTTTAAATCCAATTAAATCAGATAAAATTTTAATAGAATTTTCGTATAATTTATCTAAATTTACTTCTGTACTCATTAGTAATAATTAATATAAATACCTCATTTATGAAAGAACAAATTACATACGACATATTTGAAAAAATAGACATTAGACTTGGGACAGTACTCTCAGTCAAAAAAAATGAAAAAGCTAGAAAACCATCTTTAGTTGTTGAAGTCGATTTTGGAAAAGAAATAGGTGTTAAAACATCTTCTGCCCAAATTACTCATTTTTATAATGAGGAAAATTTAGTTGGTAAACAGGTGATTGGTGTTTGTAATTTTCCAGAAAAAAATATTGCAGGTGTAAAATCTCAATTTCTACTTTTAGGCTCAATAGACTCTGAAGGAAAGGTAACATTAGTACATCCCTCACAAAAAGCAGAGAATGGTTTACCTATAGCATAAATATGCATCCAGAATTTTTATCTATGGCACTATTTTGGATTGTAGCTGCTTATACACCAGGACCAAATAACGTAGTCGCATCTTATTCAGGTTTTAATTTTGGAATAAGAAAAACAATTCCACATATTTTTGGAGTTACTTTTGGATTTACTTCAGTGGTATTTGCTTTGACAATTGGCTTGGTTAATGTTTTTAAAATATTTCCGATTATTCAAACTATTTTGAAATATCTGGGAAGTTTATTCTTAGTATACTTAGCCTATAAAATTAGTTTCTCAAAACCTTCTGATGAGAAAAAAAATGAAAATCCAATTTCTTTTTTAGATACTTTTATTTTTCAATTTTTAAATCCAAAAGGCGTTTTGATTGGAATTATCATAGTTTCTACTTATGTTGAATATGGAGAAAACTATCTTAATTATGCGACTCAAGTTGTTTTATTTGCCTTTGCAGTATCTCTATCAAGCATTACCTTTTGGACATTTGTTGGCAAATATCTTAGAAAATTTGCGACAAATGAGAAATTTATTAAATACTTTAATTATGTTATGTCAGTGTTTCTTCTTTTGAGCATAATTACATTTTATATATAAGATATGAAACCAGGAAATAAAAATTCTTACAAATCTTTATCTGACCTAGAGGTTAATGGTAAAAATTATAAATATTATTCATTAAAAAAAGCTGAATTAAATGGTTTAGAAGGTATTTCAAAATTACCAAAGTCATTAAAAGTTTTATTAGAAAATTTACTTAGGTATGAGGACGAAATATCAGTTAATAAAAAACAAATAGAAGCAGTAAAAAACTGGCTTGATACAAAAAAATCAAAAACTGAAATAGCTTACAGACCAGCTAGGGTTTTACTCCAAGATTATACAGGGATACCAGCAGTGGCTGATTTAGCTGCTATGAGAGAAGCGGTAAAAGAAAAAAATAAAGATCCAAATACAATTAACCCACTATCTGCAGTCGATTTAGTTATTGATCACTCTGTTCAAGTTGATCAATCAGCCAAAAAAGATTCATTTGAAAAGAATGTAGATATCGAATTTAAAAGAAATGGCGAAAGATATTCCTTTTTAAAATGGGGTCAAAGCGCTTTTAACAATTTTAGAATTGTTCCTCCAGGAACTGGTATCTGTCATCAGGTTAATTTAGAGTATTTATCAAAAGTAGTTTGGTCAGAAGAATACAAAGGAGAAAAATATTTATTCCCTGATACTCTTGTTGGAACAGACAGTCATACAACCATGGTCAATGGCTTATCAGTTTTAGGATGGGGTGTTGGTGGAATTGAAGCTGAAGCAGGTATGTTAGGGCAGCCTATTTCAATGTTAATCCCTGAAGTCATTGGATTTGAAGTTACAAAAAAAATGCCAGAGGGTACAACTGCTACAGACTTAGTCTTAACAGTTGTTAAAATGCTTAGAGACAAAGGAGTAGTTGGGAAATTTGTTGAATTCTACGGTGAGGGATTAAAAAATTTAACTTTAGCAGACAGAGCAACAATTGCTAATATGGCACCAGAGTATGGAGCTACATGCGGATTCTTTCCAATAGATGAAGAAACTTTAAAATATTTAGAATTTTCTGGAAGAGATAAAGAAACAGTCGCGATTGTTGAAAAGTATGCGAAGGAACAAGGTTTGTGGGCAAGTGATGAAATCGAATTCACTGATAAAATCTCTTTAGATATGTCCACTGTAGTTCCAACAATTTCAGGCCCTAAAAGACCACAAGATAAAGTTCTTTTAACTGATGCATCAAGCAATTTTAAAAAAGTTTTTAAAGAAGCTACAGATAAAAATGATTATAAAATTTCTAAGGTAAAAGATACGGATTATGAAATTAAAGATGGTTCAATATTAATTGCAGCAATTACATCATGTACAAACACTTCTAATCCAAACGTTCTTATTGGAGCTGGACTACTTGCAAAAAAGGCTGTTGAATTAGGATTGGATGTTAAACCATGGGTTAAAACATCTTTAGCTCCTGGGTCTCAAGTTGTGACTGATTATTTAGAAAAGGCAGGTCTAAATACATATTTAGATCAATTAGGATTCAATTTGGTTGGTTATGGATGTACAACTTGTATCGGGAATTCAGGACCTTTAGCAGAAAATATAGTTGATGCTATTCAACAAGAAAATTTATATGCGGTCTCTGTTTTATCAGGTAATAGAAACTTTGAGGGTAGAATTTCACCTCACATTAAAGCAAATTATCTAGCCTCTCCACCACTTGTTGTAGCTTATGCTCTTGCGGGTCATATGGAATTTGATTTAATCAAAGACTCATTTGGAAAAGACAAAAATGGCAAAGATGTCTTTTTAAAAGATATTTGGCCTTCAAATAAAGAAATAGAGGATACATTGAAGATTTCACTTAATGCAGATATGTTTGTTAAAAGATATTCAAATGTTTCTGAGGGACCAAAACAATGGCAAGAAATCAAAACAGAGAAAAGTAGTATTTATAATTGGGATGAAAATTCTACTTACGTAAAAAAACCTCCTTTTTTTGAAAATCTTAGTGACGACCCAGAAGGTTTTAAAGAGATTAAAAATGCTAGACCATTATTGATATTAGGAGATATGGTTACTACAGATCATATTTCTCCTGCTGGTAATATTCAAAAAGATAGCCCAACAGGTGAATATTTTATGAATTATCAAATTCTTCCAAAGGATTATAATTCATACGGTTCAAGACGTGGAAATCATGAAGTAATGATGAGAGGTACATTTGCGAATATAAGAATCAAAAATGAAATGGCTCCCGGAACTGAAGGTGGTTTTACAAAATTATATCCTGAGGAAAAAGTTATGTCAGTTTATGATGCAGTAGTGGAGTATAAAAAAAGAGGAACCGATTTAGTTGTGATTGGTGGTAAAGAATACGGCACAGGCTCCTCTCGTGATTGGGCTGCAAAAGGGACTAAATTATTAGGTGTTAAGGTAGTAATTGCAGAGAGTTTTGAAAGAATACACAGATCAAATTTAATTGGGATGGGAATATTACCATTACAATTTACAGAAAATATGAACAGAAAAAATCTGAATTTATTAGGTTCTGAATTAATTAGCGTGGTAGATATTGAAAAGGGAATTAATCCATCTGATAAGGTAAAAGTTGAGATTAAGTACGCATCAGGAGATGTAAAAATAATAGATACCCTATGCAGAATTGATACCAAAAATGAATTGGAATACTATAAAAATGGTGGAATACTCCAATATGTTTTAAGAAATATGATTTAGATATGGACGAGGATATATCAATAATAAATACAAACACGAGAAATGAAAAAATAAAAAATTTTTTTATCCACAATAAAAAAAAAATAATTTCAGGCTTAAGTTTTATCGTTATACTTTTAATATGTTATTTTGCCTTTGGCGAATATCAGGATAGAAAAAAAATTAAGATTTCAGACTCTTTTAATAAAATAACTATAAATTATTCTGAAAGTAATAAGGAAAAAACAGCTAAAGATTTAATACAAATAGTTAATGAAAAAAATTCAACTTATTCACCATTATCTTTATATTTTATAATAGATAATGAATTAATTAGCGAAAAAAACACAATTAACGAATTATTTGATGTTATTATTGACAAAACCTCATTGGATAAAGAGATAAAAAATTTAAATATTTATAAAAAAGCGCTTTATAATGCAGATGACAGCAACGAGAATGATTTATTGAATATTTTAAATCCAGTAATAAAATCAGAAAGTGTTTGGAAATCTCACGCATTATATCTGATGGCAGAATTTTTTTACTCAAAAAATGAAATGCAAAAATCAAAAGAATTTTTTAATCAAATCATTAACTTAGAAAACGCTAATCAAGAAATTCAATTAGAGGCTCGAAAAAGACTTAATAGAGATTTAAGTGAATAAAATTTTTCAATTATTATTGATAATTATTTTTTTTTCTGGTTGTTCCTTAAACAAAAACTCAAAATTTTGGACTGTGGAAACAATAAAAAAAATAGAGGAACAAAAATTTGAAAAAATTTTTGATGACCCGACAGCGTTAAGTCAGGAATTAAATACTAACATAAGTTTAAATTTGAGTAAAAATTCCAAAAAAAACAGTTTATCAAAAAAATTTACCAACAATGATGGAAGGGTAAATTTCGATGGGTCTTTAAAGAAATCTTTGAAATATAAATTTTCTAAAATTAAAAATTTTTATCAATTTGAACCTGAAGTTTCATTTAATAGAGGCAATATAATTTTTTTCGATGATAAAGGAACAGTTTTGCAATTTGATGGGCGATCAAAATTGATATGGAAAAAAAATTATTATACAAAATCAGAAAAAAAATCTAATCCGATATTACAGTTTGCAAATGATGATAATTTTTTGATAATTGCTGATAATTTATCAAAATATTACATGTTAAATTTAAAAGACGGAGATCTGGTTTGGTCTAAAAATAATTCAGCTCCATTTAATTCACAAATAAAAATTTATAAGGATCGTTTTTTTATAATTGATTTTACTAATACCCTTAGATGTTACTCTATGAAAAATGGAAAAGAAATTTGGAATTTTCAGACAGAGTCAGCATTAATAAGATCTCAAAAAAGATTATCAATGGTTATTGTAAAAGATGTCATTTACTTTAATAATTCTTTAGGAGATATAAGTGCGGTGGGAATAAATGATGGCGAACTAATCTGGCAACTTCCTACTCAAAGTGATGTATTATATGAATCTGCTTTTTCATTGGAAACATCAGATATAATAACTGACAATAAAGATTTATTTTTCTCAAACAATAAAAATCAATTTTTTTCCATTGATATCAAATCTGGCAGCTTCAATTGGGAGAATAGTGTAAATTCAAACTTAAGACCTACCGAAGTGGAAAATTTTATAATTTCAGTTTCTCTTGAAGGTTATTTAATTGTGATAGATAAAATTACAGGAAATATCATTAAAGTTACTGACGTATTTAATAATTTTAAACCTAAAAAAAGAAAAGATATTCAACCGACTGGCTTTATCGTTGGCCTTAAAAATATTTATTTATCTACAAATATAGGAAGATTATTAGTGATTGATATCAAATCCGGCAAAACTATTTCAACATTAAAAATTGATAATGATAAAATTTCACGCCCTTTTGTTTCTAACCAAAATCTATATTTAGCAAAAGATAATGCTATAATTAAACTGAATTAATGTTTTTAAAGTTATTAGATAAGTTAGGTAGAAAAAAAGTTGTTTTAGATAGAGGACCCTCACACCCAAGATTTGATTTAGCAAAACCTTGGATGAATAGATATTATTTAATTTTTAGACATAGACCAAAATGGTTTCCGTTTAATATACTTATTCATGAAATGTTAGCTGATGATCACGGTGAAGGAGTACACAATCATCTTTTCCCATATATTACGATTGTGATAAGAGGCGGTTATTGGGAAACAACTAAAGAAGGAAAATTTTGGAGAAAACCTGGCTATATTGGATTTAGATCTGCTAATGCACATCACAGAGTTGATTTGGAGCCCGGAACTAAACCTATGACAATTTTTATTTCCGGTCCATTTGGTTTAAGGAAAGGTCCAAGATCAGAATATGGTATTGATTTTAAATCAAAAAAAAATTGATGTTCAAAAATCTAGAGGGAAAATTTAGATCTTTTTGTAATTCAAAAAATTTAGAAATTAATCAAAACCAAATTACGACAATTAAATTACTACAAGATTTTTATAATAAAAATTTTCATTCTTCGATTTTCAATATTTTTAAAAAAGAAAATTATAAAAAAGGTTTTTATCTTCAAGGTGGTGTTGGTGTCGGAAAAACAATGATATTAGATTTTTTTTATGATCTTATTTCTAAAAAAAAACTAAGACTTCACTTTAATGAGTTTATGTTAAATTTTCATGATTTTGTCCATGAAAATAAGAATAAGGGAGACGAAAATGTTATTAATTTATTCGTTAAAGACTTAAAATCAAAAGCTTTGTTAATTTATTTTGATGAGTTTCAAGTTACTAACATAGTAGATGCTATGATACTAGGTAAATTATTTGATAAAATATTTAGTGAGAATATAAAAATAATTGTCACCTCCAATATTAAAATTTCTGATTTATATAAGGATGGTCTCCAACGAGATCAGTTCAAACCTTTTATTGAGATCATGAAAAAAAAAACTGTCGAACATGAGCTTATAATTGAAGATGATTATAGAAAATCAAAAGAGAACCAAAATAATAGATATTTCTTCCCACTAAACCAAGAAAGTAATTTTAAAATGAATAAATTCTTTAGAATTATTTCAAAGGATAAAAAAAAAACTAATCGAAGTATTAATATTAAAGGGAGAGAATTTCTAATTAAAGAATTCTATGAGGGAGTTGTAAGATTAAGATTTGATGAGTTATGTGACAAAAACTTGGGAGCCGAAGATTACCTTGAAATAGCTAAAGTATCTAAATTTATGGTTATTGATAAAATACCAAAGTTCGATGACATAAACTCTAATCAACAACAGCGTTTCATAACCTTAATTGATATAGTTTATGACAAGAAAATACCAATTGCTGTCACCGCTGAACAAAATCTAGATGAAATGACGTCATCTAAATCATTGAAAGAACCATTTAATCGTACAATTAGCCGTCTTTATGAACTAACATCCTCAAACTTTAATTTATGATACAAAAATTCAATAATTTTAAAATGAATACCAATGGACAAAAATTATACGAATTCACTGATGAAACAATTAATTGGATCAAAAAAAATAAATTTAAAAATGGTATAATTAATTTAAGTATTCAGCACACTAGTGCCTCTTTAATAATCCAAGAAAATGCAGACCCTGATGTCCAAACTGACTTAATCAACTATTTTAATAAAATCGCTCCAATGGACAACAAGTTATATATTCATACAACTGAGGGTGAAGACGATATGCCTGCGCACATAAAATCCAGCTTAACTAATAATCAAATTTCTCTTAGTGTCGAAAATGGAGAACTATTACTTGGAACTTGGCAGGGTATTTATTTATTTGAGCACAGATTAAACCCACAAACAAGAACCATCATTCATCATTTTTTAGGAGAAGTTTAATTTTTTTTTAAACTTTGAAAAGCTTTTAATGCAGAAGCTCTTGCCTCTTCATGTATCACTATCGGTTTTGGATAATCTTTTCCTATAATAGTATTTATTGCTTGTTGATATTTCATCTCCATTTCCCAAGGTTTGTGAATAAATTTTTGAGGAACTTTGCTTAATTCTGGTATCCATTTTTTTACATATTTTCCCTCTTTATCAAATTTTTCACCTTGAAGAATAGGATTAAAAATCCTGAAGTATGGAGCTGCATCTGCTCCACAACCTGCAACCCATTGCCACTGAGCTACATTATTGGCTTTATTAAAATCAAGTAAACAATTTCTAAAATGTTTTTCACCTTCAGTCCAATTAATTCTTAAATGTTTTACTAGAAAAGAACCAACTACCATTCTTATTCTGTTATGCATCCAACCTGTTTCATATAATTCTCTCATACCAGCATCAACAATCGGATAACCAGTCATTCCTGATTTCCATGCTTTCAAAAATTTTTCGTTTTTTACCCAAGGAAATTTATCAAATTCTTTTCTGTAATTTCCTTTTAAAAACTCAGGAAAATAATTAATCAAACTATGAGAGAACTCACGCCAACCTAGTTCATTGATATATTTTCTATAACCAATACCTTTAGATTTAATTTCGTTACATTTTTTCCAAATCGTGCTTACATGTATTTGTCCATGCTTTATATAAGGAGATAACTTTGATGTGCCCTCTATAGAAGGAAAATCTCTGGTCGAACCGTATTCTTTAATTTTATCATTAATCAAACTGCTCAGAACTTTTTTTGAATCATTTTCTGATACTTTCCAATAATTCTCAAATTTCTTATACCAATTTTTTTTTGGTAAAATACTTTTTGGCTCAACACAATTTTTGAAGAAAGATATTACTTTAGTTTTTTTCTTTACAATATAATCTTTACTTGGCGGTAAACCTAAATATTTTTGTTCAGCATTTCTCCAGAAAGGGGTGAATACTTTAAAGGGTGTTCCATCATTTTTAGTAACTTCTTGAAACTCATTTAAAATATTTCCTTTAAAATATTTAAATTCAACTTCATTTTTTAAGAAAACATCTCTAATCTTTTTTCCTTTTGCAATTACATCAGGTTCGTAAATTTTATTCCAATATATTGAAACGTCATCTTTTTTTTTAATTTTAGAAAATATATCTAGTTCATCACCTGCTAATACTTGGAGATTTATTTTGTATTTAGATAATTCAGATTTAAATATTTCTAAAGATTTAAACAACCACCACTTTTGTGCTTCTCTTTTGTGATCAAAATCGACTTTGTTATAGATAAATAAAGCAATAACATTCTCATGATTTTGTGTGGCATATGAGAGAGCAGGATTATGTTCGATTCTAAAGTCTTCTCTTATCCAAGCTATTGCGTTTTTTGTCATATAAATATTATTTTCTACCTTTAGATAGCAGCTGTTTGTAAAGTTTAACATCTGCATTTCCTTCGCATCCTATAACAAGAATGTTAGAGTCTTCGTTCAAATTTAGTGATTTTCGTGCTTTTAAATTGTTTGCTAAACCAATAAGAGCAATAACTCCAGGGGTTGCACATTCACCCCCTATGATTGAAACTCTACTCAGTTTTCTATCTTTTAACATCGCTGTCGTTTTAGCAACATTATTATCAGTAACAGATACACAATAATTAGAAGTTTTTTTTAATATTTGCCATGGGACGAGTGACATCTCATTACATGACATCCCACCCATAATACTTTCTTTTTTTATTCTTATTTTTTTCATTTTATTTGCTTTAACACTCTGAAGAACACAATCAGCTCTATCAGGTTCAACAACAATTATTATTGGAATTCTTTTAAAATATTTTGCGACCCCAGCAACTACACCTGCTGCTAATCCTCCAACACCTGCTTGAACAAATATGTGAGTTATATAATGGTTTGTTTGTTTAGATATTTCTTTTATCATAATAGAATATCCAGCCATTGTAAGTTGAGGAACATATTTATAATTTTTGGTAGAGACATCTTGAACAATTTGCCAATTATTCTTTTTTGAAAGTCTTTTACATTCCTCCAAAGAATTTTCATAATTTCCTTTAACCCGTATTACCTCAGCGCCAAATTTCTCAATTTCACGAACTCTTGTTTGGCTTACGTACTGACTTACAAAAATTTTACATTTTAAATTTAATCTTTTTGCTCCCCAAGCAACAGACCTACCATGATTACCGGCTGTTGCTGATGAAATAACAATATTTTTTTTTCCTTTAGATATTCTCTCTACTGCGTATGCTCCCCCCAATGCTTTAAACGACTTTAAATGAAATCTTTTAGACTCATCCTTATAAAATATATTATTTAATTTCAAATTTTTCTTTAATTTATCAAGTGATAGTAAGGGAGTTGCTTTATAATTTTTCCAACTGGAAATTGATTTATAAGCATTAGTGATTAATGAAGAGGGAAGATGTTTTAAAACATAACTTCTTTTAAAATTATAACGATTATTTTTTAATAATTTTTTATATTTCCAGCTTTTAAGATTTTTTAAACTCTTCACTTTAACAATCTAGAGTATTTTGTCTTTCCCATTTGGTTATAGGTTTTGATTTATCAAATCTTTCTATATTGTTAAATTCTTTTATTTCTGTACTTCTAAGTTTTATATAGCTATTGATTACATCAGCATCAAAAGCATCATTCATTTCTTTATTTTGTTTTAATTGTTTCAATGATTGATCTAACTCATCAGGAAGTTTTGGAAGATTTGGATATTTTGCAAAATCTTCATACATATTACAATTAAGAGGCTTTCCAGGATCTATTTTATTTTTAATACCATTTATTCCAGCTGCGAGAACACTTGCTTGAAGTAAATAAGGGTTGGCCGATCCATCCATTAATCTCAATTCAAATCTTCCTGGATCGGGAATTCTAATCATATGAGTTCTGTTATTACCAGTGTAAGAAATACTACTCGGTGACCATGATGCACCTGATTTTGTTGGAGGTGCATTAATTCGTCTGTAACTATTTATTGTAGGATTAAAAAAAGCAGATAAAGATGAAGCGTGTTTTATTACTCCGCCTAAAAAATTATATGCCATCTTACTAAGACCTAAGTTATTAGACTTGTCCAAAAATTTATTTTTCTTTCCATCCCAAACTGAAATGTGGGCATGACAACCATTTCCAGTTAAATTCTCAAATGGTTTGGGCATAAACGTAGCTCTTAAACCATGTTTTTCAGCAATAGTTTTTACCATATACTTAAAAAACGTATGTCTGTCTGCTGTCTTTAAACAATCTGAGTAATCCCAATTCATTTCAAATTGACCATTAGCGTCCTCGTGATCATTTTGATAAGGACCCCATCCCATTTCAATCATACAGTCACAAATTTCTTTAATTAAATCGTACCTTCTCATTAGAGCAGATTGATCATAGCAAGGTTTTGATTGAGTATCCCTTGGGTCAGCGATGGAATCTCCATCAGGAGATATTAAAAAATACTCACACTCCACGCCAGATTTCATAGTCAATCCTTGTTTTGAGAGTTTTTTAATTTGTTTCTTCAACATTATTCTTGGAGAGGCATCTACAGGTTTTCCATTCATCCAAAGATCTGATGCAAGCCAACCAACTTCTTTGTTCCAAGGTAATTGGATTAAACTATCTGGATCTGGAATTCCAAACATGTCTGAGTCTGCAGGTGTCATATCTAACCAAGCAGCAAATCCTGCAAATCCTGCACCGGTTTCTTGCATATCTTTTATTGCATGTGCTGGTACTAGTTTTGATCTAAGCACTCCAAATAAATCAACAAAGCTTATCAAAAAATATTTAATTTTTTTTTCTTTAGCAATTTTGAATAAATTTTTTGGCATAACTTAAGTTAACACAATTATTTTAAAAAAGATAAAATTGTTTCTTTATAAAAAATTAAATTTACAACAATAATTATAATTACGGCTAATATTGCTCCATACTTTGCTTTTGGAAAAGCAACGCCTCTCATCTTACTTGGTCTAAGTTCCTCGTTATTTTTGTTCTTTTCTGACATATGACAAAAAAAGGGCGCCACAAAAGTTGTAGCGCCCAAATTTTTTAATTTAATTACCAATCAGTAATATTGCTTTTATGGTCATTTGGACCATGTCTTTTCCTTGCTAATCTTTCGAGCTCATCACTCTCAGATTTAGCAGTCAAAACATGCCAGCCAACCCATATGATAATAGCAAGTATTACTAACAAGCCTTCACTAGATCCAGCACCAGGATAAATAGCACCAGCAACTTCCTCTGCTGGTTTATTCAGGTGATCAATCCAATTTGTAACTGTCGCCATATTTTCCTCCTTTACCTGGTTGCTGATGCGACTGCTTTTTCGTCAGATTTAGCAGTTTCCATCATTTCATAGTCTAGTCCAGCTATTTCAGCTTCACGCGGAATTCTTAATTTACCCATTCCGTGTAATACTTTTGCGATGATATAGCCTGGTATTAATCCCAGAACAAAGAACATAATTATTGCTCCTAAGAACATACCTAATGGATTTATTGATGCATAAGTAGTTCCGTCCCACATAGCTCCAACACTGTAACCAGATGATGGATAACCATTTAAAACAAAACCACAAATTACAAGACCTATAAATCCTGCATAACCGTGTACTGCTACAGCACCAACTGCATCATCAATCTTGAACTTACGTTCAACCCAATAATGTAATTTGTACGATAGCACAACTCCGATCATACCTATGATCATTGATTGAATCGGATGATATAAATCATTTCCGGCTGAAGCACATATAATACCCGCTAGTCCACTAGAGTAAGTCCAGAATGGATCACCTTTTGCAATCCAGTATCCAGCTAATAATCCTCCTGATAGTGACATCAAGAAGTTAAAAGTAATACCGCTAAGTGTAGTAGGCGTTACATAAATGTTTGTAGCCGTCCAATAAGATATACCTTCCATGCCGTACTCCGGGCCAAGATCAAATATTGGAATGTTACATGCCGCATAGAATCCCCAGAAACCAGTATAAATTAGAAATAATCCAATTGTTACTAGCCAAGGATTTCTTGGTCCAATATTTCTTGGTTCACCACTTGATGAGAATTTTCCAATTCTTGGACCTAAAACCATTAGTACCCCTAAAGCAAATCCACCAGCAATCGCGTGAATTACTCCTGATGCATAAGCATCATGGTATCCTAAAATTTTAAGCATCCAACCATCGAAATGCCATCCCCAAGCAGCATCAATTGTCCAGAAAACCGAGCCGATTGCTATTGCTAAAATTCCAAAAGCAAAAGTAGTTATTCTTTCAATTATTGCTCCAGAAACGATAGATGCAGCAGTCCAAGAAAATAATAAAAAAGCAGCCCAGAAAACACCATTAATGTGATCTCCAAGGTTAACTGCCATTATACTACTTGTTGCCACCTGAAATTTTGCACTAAACAAACTATCATCGGTGATTAAAGCTGTACTTTCGTTCATTATTGAAGGTGCTATCCCAGGTCCTGTTGGGAAAGCCCAGTAAATCCACCAACCAAATAAAAACCACGTTACTGTCACCAAAGGTATCAGCATCGTGTTTTTCATAAGAGTATGTTGATGGTGTTTGTATCGAGAAGCTCCAACTTCATACATACAGAAACCGACGTGAATTAAAAACATCAGCACCACTGTTATCCAGTAGTAAAATTCCGTAAATATAGTAGTAAGAGCACCTAACTGATCAGTCATATTCTCTCTCCATATTAGTTTTTTTAACCCTATAAAATTTCGAAAGTTGTTACAAACGAAACAATCTAATAAAACCTAATATTGACAGTAGGTTTTAAAAAATTATCAACTTTAGATTGTGTAATTAAAATTTAAGGTAAGCTTTTTTCAAATCAACAAGAGGATGTTTTGGTGACATCTGAAATTTTACCAACAGTTCTCTTGCTATCATATCTCTGTCTTGTTGGTTATCAGGTAATTTAATTGATGATGGAATTGTAACCCAACCATTTGCATTTCTACAAAATACAGCTGGTCTTCCTTCTTCATAACCCATATGGACATCTTCTAACCAATTAAGATCATCCCAACCCATCGCTTCTACATATTTTTTTAGAAATGGTGTCATTTTTTTATAATCTGGAAGAAGATTAACGTCATATCTATATCCAATTGACTGACCAATCATTTTTTCTCTTGCCGTTTCTTTCTTCTTACCTAACTGCATAGAAACTGCTTTAGATTTTGTTTTTTTCTTTTTAGCCATAATACCTTTAAATTTTATGAAAGTTATCTACTCCAACAGTATAATTAGTACCTGCTAGTGGAACTTTTGCTAAAGCTGATGCTTCGGAAGTAAGTGCCGCTAAATCCTCAGGTTCTAAAGAATGTATATTTGTTTTTCCACAAGCTCTAGCTAATAACTGAGCTTCAAGTGTCATTGAGTGTAAATAATTATAAACTCTCAATGCAGCATCATCAGGATTTAATCTTGCTCTTAGTTTTGGATCTTGTGTAGCAACTCCTACTGGACATCTTCCAGTATGACAGTGATAACACTCACCAGCTTTTACTCCCATTTCTTTTTCAAAATTTGCCTCTGGAATATCTTTGTTACAGTTAAGCGCAATCATAGAACCTGTACCAATAGCTATTGCATCTGCACCTAAAGCTAGTGCTTTTGCCATGTCAGCACCATCTCTGACGCCACCAGCATAAATTAAAGTAACTTTTCCAGTTTTTCCAACATCGTCCAAAGCTCTTCTTGCTTCTCTAATAGCTGCGATACCGGGAATACCAGTATTTGCAGCAGCGATGTGTGGACCTGCTCCTGTAGATCCTTCCATTCCATCTAAATAAATAGAGTCAGGATCACATTTTGCAGCCATACGAACATCGTCATAAACTTTTGATGCTCCTAATTTTAATTGAATTGGAACTTTATTTTTTGTTAGCTGTCTAAGTTCTTCTACTTTTAATGCTAAATCATCTGGACCTAACCAATCAGGATGTCTAGCAGGAGATCTTTGGTCAATACCTGATGGTAGTGATCTCATTTCAGCAACTTGGTCAGTTACTTTTTGACCCATTAAGTGACCACCCATACCAACTTTTTGTCCTTGTCCAATAAAAACCTCTATTCCATCAGCTAGTTGAGCATGATGTGGATTAAATCCATATCTTGATTGAATACATTGATAAAACCATTTTTCAGAGTATCTTCTTTCATCAGGTATCATTCCACCTTCACCTGAACATGTTGCGCTACCTGCCATTGTAGCACCTCTTGCTAATGCAGTTTTAGCTTCATAAGATAAAGCACCAAAACTCATACCAGTAATATAAACTGGAATATCTAATTCAATTGGATTTTCACATCTTGGTCCAATAACAGTTTTAGTTTCACATTTTTCTCTGTAACCTTCGATTACAAACCTTGTAAGTGTTCCTGGTAAGAAAACTAAATCATCAAATGTTGGAATCTTTTTCATTAATGCCATTCCACGCATTCTGTATCTTCCTAACTGAGATTTAATATGAATATCATCAATTACTTCTGGTGTGAAAATAGCATTGTGACCTAATAAACTTTTATTTCTGCCACCGTTAGAACTCAAATGAACGTCAGCTTTTCCGCCTACGTTACCATTAGTTTTTAATTTACCATTTTTTTTCTTTTTTTTCTTAGCCATTAAATTGCTCCTTTTTTCTCAGTAGGTTCTAAGTTATCGTAATTCCAAAGTTTTTTACCCGCTACAATTTTTTTCATTTTACTTACGTCAAAATTTTCACCGATCTCAGCAACCTTTAATTTTCTCTTTAACCAATCTTGATCACTTTTAGTCAATTCGGCGTCTACAGCATCACTACCATAAGAGCCAATTTCTCCACCTACGAAAATTGTCCCATCATACATCGAATCACCTAAATTAATACCGACGTCACCTAAGATGATGATCCTTCCTCTTTGCATCATAAATCCAGTAAATGCACCCGCATCACCACCTATAATTATTGTGCCACCTTTCATATCAATACCTGTTCTTGCACCAACACTACCTTTGCAGATTAAATCACCACCTCTGATAGCAGCTCCAAAACAGGATCCAGCATTTTTCTCGATTACAACTTTACCTGCCATCAAATTTTCTGCACAAGACCATCCAACTCTTCCATTGATTCGAACTATTGGACCATCACATGAACCCATTCCAAAATATCCTAAACTTCCTTCAAAAATTAAATTTAATTTATTTAAAATACCAACACCTAAACTATGTTTTCCTTGAGGGTTCTTAATTACAATTGTTCCATAACCTTGTCCCATTAAATTATCTATTTCTTTATTTGCTTCTGCAGCAGTCATATCTTTCACATCAAGGTCAGTTCTCTTGTTAAAGTCAACGTCATGAGTCCCAAAATAATAGAAATTTTCTGCTTCATCAGGATTAAAGAATTTTTGTTGTGTTCGTCCTGTTAAAACTTCAGTGTGCATACCCATAGCTTGGGCTTTAGTTTTTTTTGAGACACTTTTTATATTTGCCATACTTTTACCTCTCCATCGAACGGGTCATAAGTATCAATTTCTTGAGGTAAAATTGATCGAATTGCTATTTCCTCTGAACCCATTGCTACTAAATCATCAGACTCATACAAAACTAGAGGTTTAGCAGCCATAGTGTCTTTTGCCATACCTAAAGAATCTTTTGTAGCTACAAAATAAGTAAAGACACCATCTAATCCAGTTAGAGACTCTTTCATACCTTCTTCTAAAGATGCCCCATCTCTCATTTTTTCTGCTAAATAAACAGCAATAAGTTCTGAGTCACACTCAGACATAAATCTCATTCCTTTATTTTCTAAAGCTCTTCTATTATTCCAATAATTTGTAAGTTGACCATTATGAACAACTGATACATCACTAAACGGATAACCCCAAAATGGGTGAGCAGATTTAATATCTACACCGGACTCAGTGGCCATTCGTGCATGCCCTATTGCGTGAGTGCCAACAAGTTTATCTAAATTATATCTATCACAAACCATCTTAGCATTTCCAAGATCTTTAATTACCTCTAATGATTTACCCATTGAAAGTATTTCCACTCCAGGAATACTCTCAATCTTTTGTGAAAATTCTAATAAATCTTTTTTATTATATTCTATTTCATATCTTAATGAGTAGGGAAGTATTCTTTCCTCCTTGATAATTTTTGCACCCATTTCATTAAGATAACTATCAACAATTTTTTTTCTTTCATCATAAACAGATACATCTTCAGCAACTGATGTGCTACCTTCACCAACGTTTTCTCCAACTTTAAAACGCATGATAAAATTTTTTCCATCGGTATCTCCGTATAAAGCATAACCTGTAGAGTCTTCTCCTCTATGTTTCAGAGCTTGCAACATACCTTGAAGCTCATGACCAACTTTCGAAGATTTCCCTCTATGAATTAATCCCGCAATTCCGCACATATACTTTTCCTCTTTCCGTATTTTTTATGGTAAGCAATCTAGATAAGTATCTAGATCCCATTGAGTTGTTGCTCCTAAAAATCTTTCCCATTCATCATTTTTATACCAATGAAAAACTTTATACATTTCATCAGGCATAGCTGATTTAATTACCTCATCTTCTGATAATCTTTCCAAAGCTTCACCTAAACTTAAAGGAAGTTTTTTTACATCCTTTCCAGCTTTTTGAGCTTCATAAATATTTCTAGATTCAGGATCAGCTGGTTTCATTTTATTACTTATTCCATGATCACAAGCTTTTAATAATGCAGCACCCAGCAAGTAAGGATTATGCATTGAGTCAACAGACCTGTATTCAAATCTTCCAGGCGCTGATACTCTTAATCCACAAGTTCTATTTTGATAACCCCAATCAGCATAAACAGGCGCCCAAAAACCTTGATCCCATAATCTTCTATAAGAATTTACTGTTGAAGATCCTAAGGCTGTTAAAGCAGGAAGGTGTTCCATAATACCCGCTATTGATTGTAATCCAATTTTACCTGGCAATTGCATATCTTTCGTATCAGGCATAAATGTATTAGTTCCACCTTCAACATAACCAAAAACTTCTTCAACTCCTGGTAAAGATTTGTGTCCAAGTTTGTTTGTTTTAATTTTTCCACCTTTCCACAAAGACATATTTGTATGACAACCACTTGCAGAAACTCCCATAAATGGTTTGGTCATAAAACATGCAATTAGATTATGTTCTCTAGCAACTTGAGCACATATTTGTCTATAAGTTGAAAGTCTGTCTGCATTTCGAAGTACGTTGTCGTAAGTCCAATTTAATTCTAATTGACCTGGAGCATCTTCATGGTCTCCTTGAATCATGTCTAAACCCATAGCTTTTGCGTATTCAATAACTTTCATGAATACTGGTCTCAATGATTCAAATTGATCTATGTGGTAACAGAATGGTTTTGAAAACCCTTTTCCTGTAGGAGTACCGTCATCATTTTTTGTCAGCCACATCATTTCAGGCTCAGTTCCAACTCTTAGCTCTAAACCATGCTTTTTCTGGAATTCATCCATAAAAATTCTTAAATTTCCTCTGCAGTCAGAAGTTAAATGTCCACCAGGATTATTTCTCTCTTCTCTGTTTCTAAAACATGTTACAAAAACTCTTCCCACTCTTTTGTCCCATGGTAGTTGACAGAAAGTTTCTGGATCAGGGATACCAACTAATTCCATTGCTTCAGGTCCATAACCTATATAATTATTATGACGATCTAAAAATAAGTTTGCTGTAGCTCCGTATACTAATTGAAAACCTTTTTCTGCTGTTCTTTCCCAATGATCTGCAGGTATTCCCTTACCTACAACTCTTCCTGTTACAGAAATAAATTGATAATAGATATATGTAATTCCTAGTTCGTTAATTTTTTCTCTAACTTTTTTAACTTGTTTGTCTCTACCAGGTCGGTTTACGTGCTTTTCTAGATCCGTCATTTTTCCCCTCAATGAATTATAATTTTATTCAAGCGTAACTGAAAAATTTATTAGTGTCTAGGCTAAGAGTTTAACTCCAAGGAAACGGACTGTTCGAAGTAGGGTGAAGTTCGCCCTTCTCGTAACGGTTGAATCTAAACGGTTTTAATAAATCACTTTCGGTACCAAGAATTTCTTTGGCTACAAGTTCACCAACACCAATCATTTTATATCCGTGGTTAGCATCAGCAATCATGTATACGTTTTCAAAAAATCTATCAAAGATTGGAAATGAGTCCGGTGTCATGCATCCAAGACCACCTGATGGACCTTTTCTATATAAATCAGATTTTCCCTCAAATCTTTTTTGGCAATGAGCCAAAGCAGAGCACCACATATCACTAAATGCATCAGTAGTTTGATACTCTGGAGACTCAATTCCATAAGGATCAACATTTACCTGATCAAAATGTTTTTTAACAATGTAAGGAGATGTTCCACCTTGAACTCCTAAACCCTCAATATCAGGTTTATAATAAATCCCCCAAATTTTATCTGTAATTAATTTTTTTGTTTTGTCAGAATATAGTGGTGCAGTTGAGTCTACGTGAACCACAGGTGGCTGTTTTCCATCATTTGTTTTTAAGTAATCTGGTTCAACACCAATAACCCCTTCTTGGAGCATCCAGTAAGTCCACATGTCAGTTACATGCATTTTACCATCTTTACCTTTGATGTTTGCTGTTTTAGGAAGTTCAAGCATATTCCAAAAGTCTCTAGCCCACGGTCCTGCTCCGATTACTACTTGCTCACAATCGATTGTGCCCTTATCTGTTTCAACTCCTGTAACCGCCTTACTGTTACTTCCTCTTTTAAATCCTGTAACTCTTACGCCTTTCATCACTTGAACACCATTAGAAGTAGATTTATTTTCTAAAGCTTTAATAGAGTCTTTATTAAATGCGTATCCACCCTTTTTTTCATGAAGAATTGAAGTGATACCTTGAGCTTGCCAGTCATCAAACATTCCCTTCATGTATTTCATGCAATCTTTCTCACCTTCTATAAAATCAGATTCATACCCAATTGCTTTTTGTTGTTCATAAATACTTGCTACGTCTTCATGCATAACTTCAGGTGATATTTGTAAATAACCAACTGGATTATATTTAAATGCTTTTGGATCACTTTCCCAAACAGAGACTGAGTGGGCCATCAATTCTCTCATTGCTGGTTGAAAATAATTATTTCTAACTACTCCACATGCAATTCCACTTGCTCCAGCAGCAGTATCTTTTTTTTCGAGAACTACAATGTCACCAGGATTTTTATAAGTTTCAGATAATTTCCAAGCAGTACTTAAACCGTGGATACCCCCACCGATTATTACTACTTTTGCTTTTGTCGGTAATGACATATGAAAACTTTATTTTTCGTGCGACTGAAATATATAGTTTTTTATATATATAAAAAATATAAGTAAAACTTGTATAAATATTAAAAACTCAGATGTTTTAGTGTTTCTATATAATTATTGAACTCATTAATAAAACTTTCACTTGGTTTAATGTGCTTTTTTCTTTGATCATTTGAGGTTTTTTCTAAAAAGAAAAAACCTTTTTCACAAGCCTCATTTATCATCAAAGCTGACTTTGGACGTGAAGTTTTAAATAGTTTAGTCTTAAGTTCTTCAACAGTAAGATTTTCTTTATATTTATACGCATGCATCACTAAAAGCATCATATGATAATGTGAAGGCGATTTTCTAAAAAAGTAATTACTAGAAGTATGAGAAAGTTTCATCTGATCTTCCCAAAATTCCAATAAATCCTTCGCTGATTTAGGCATTAGGATCTGACTCTTGTTTTCTTCGGATCGAAATGAGGAAACCCAACTACTTTAGCAGCAATTCTTTTTTGATGTCCATCAATTTTACCAACCTCAACTTCAGTCCCTTCACTTGAATATTGAGTATCGATTCTGCATAGAGCTATATTTTTATTTAAAGTCGTGGATAAACAACCACTAGTTATTACACCTACTTGAGATCTTCCAACGTGCACGCAATCACCATGTCCAGCCGCCTCTTTTCCAATGAGTTCTAGACCCACAAGTTTTTTTTGAGGATTTGCTTTTCTTTCTTTTAAAACCTCTTTACCAATAAAATCTTCTTCTTTAGTTTTTAATGGAACAGCAAAACCTATTCCAGCCTCAAAAGGATCTTGTTGTCCATCAAATTCATTACCAAATAAAATTAAACCAGCTTCAATTCTAAGCTTGTCTAAAGCTGCAAAACCCGCAGGAATTAAGCCCTCATTTTTTCCAGCTTCCATAAGTTTATCCCAAACGTCAGAGGCATTACTCGGATGACACCAGACTTCGTAACCAAGTTCGCCAGTATATCCTGTTCTTGAAACAATCAATGGAATACCTTGAAGGTTTTCAATTCTACAAATAGTAAATCTGAACCATTCCAGTTCATCTATAGATGGTTGTGTTGGTGGAGTAAAAATTATTTTTTTTAATATCTCTCTACTTTTTGGACCTTGTATTGATACGTTACTAATTTGATCTGTTGAATTTTTTACATTGACTTTAAAGTTTTTCTTTTTAGCTATTTCTTTAAGCCACTCACCGCCATATTCGTCTCCACAAATCCATCTAAAACCAGTTTCACTTAATCTCAATAATGTACCATCATCAAACATCATTCCGTTTTCATAACACATCGCAGAGTAAACAACTTGACCAACAGCAAGCTTTTTAATATTTCTAGTTAATGTATAATTCATCAATTCCTCAGCATCAGGACCTATAATTTCAAATTTTCTTAAAGCAGATAAATCAATTAAGACTGCTTTTTCTCTACATGCGTTGTACTCCTCAACAACTCCATGCTTGGTATAATCATTTGGTAGCCAAAAACCTCTAGCATCAATAAAATTTCTAGTAAGCTTAGAGGTTTTTTTGTGAAAGCCAGAGTTTCTAGTAAGTTTTTTTTCAGAGTCTGTTTTCATTCTAAATGCAAAAGATTTTGAAAATTCTTTTTTTTTGTCATAGGTTCTAACAAAAATATCTGTTGGATTCCATGAATTACATGCATCGATGTCACTAGGACAAGCGGTTGTCCCAATTGTTAAATCTTTTAAAGCTCTGAACATTACATAATCTCCAGGTCTTGCATATGACTCATCAGAAATTACTGAATTTAAACCTGTTGCTGAAGTATTAAAGAATAAATTGATAGCCTGCCATCCCTTTTGTTTTTGAACACCATATTTTGCCATTGCATTATTTAAGTTTTCAGAGCAATTAGCATGACCAAAATAGCCAGCGTCTTCATAATATTTTGAAGTACAAGCAAGATTAAATGTGTCATGTTTTCCAACAGTGTCTCTTATGACTTCAACTAATGGTTCATGATCGGTGTCGTAAAATTTTGAAAATAAACCAGGACCTGGAAAAGTATTTCCCATAAAAGTCCTCGTTGTTTGCCAATCAAGACCTTTTTCAACTTTTTTATCAAGTTTTTTTGTATCGAACGCCACAAAGTCAGAGCATTGTCTACCGGCTGGACTTATTACTTGAATAAAATCTCCCTCTTTAACTTCGAATGAAATTGCAGTTTGTCTCTCAATATTTTCCTCATAATTTGGCTCATAAATAGGATCAGGAATTATTGATAATTCTTTATCATTAATTATTTTATATCTTTTGATATATAATGTTAAATCGCTAGAGGGATTTTGCTCAGATACCAGCATATTGTTTTGTGGTGCTGCAAAAATAACGTAGCATTTATCTTTAGATTTTATCTTAATTTTTTCACCACTTGGAGTTTGTTCATCAAACAAAATTGATGATTTTGATTTATTGATATCTAAATTTCTTTTTTTTAATTGTAGGTTTGTTATTAAAGAGCTTTCATCTTTACCTTTAAGCAAATCTTTAATAAAACTTTTTTTACAATTTTCTTTTTGATTTAAAATTCCAAGCTCAGATTTTCCATCTTTATCAAAACAAATGATTTCACAAATTTGATTTCCTTCCTCATTAATTATTTCTATTTCATCATCTGGAAATATTTGCAAACCTGTAAGACCACCAGCGTTAACGACATGTCTTTCAACTCCAGGTGGTAAAACATTAAGACCAGGCTCTTTGATATCTAAAGTAGTTTGCGACATTTTTATAAATCTCTCTACATAATATATATAAATCTTGTAGTTGACTATCATTTTACTTAGGCACATACTGAATGCACTTAATATTAAGAAAGGGGAATAAATGCGAAAAATAATATCTTTAATTTCTGCAGTTATAATTTCAGCGGTAAGTTTTGCTGGTTTATCAAATGCAGATAGCAAAAAACCCATCGTTATCCCAACTCATAACTGGTCAAGTCAAATTGTAATGGCTTACGTTATTGGTGGAATAATGGAAAGCATGGGTAATAACGTTAAATACGTAAATGCTGACTCACAAGCAGTATACGAGTCAATTAGAATTGGTGACGTAACTATCTCTCACGAGGTATGGGAATCTGCTTTTGGTAAATCATTTACAACAGCTTTAGATAAAGGTGGTTTACTTGACTGGGGTGATCATGAAGCTAGAACTCTAGAGGATATGGGATATCCTAATTGGGTTGCTGAAAAAGGTTTATGCCCAGGACTACCAGACTGGACTGCTTTGAAAAACCCAGACTGTGCTAAAAACTTTACAACACCTGACTCTCCGAATGGAAAAGGAAGAATGTTAGAAGGTCCACAAACTTGGCACGGTGACTTAATCCCTCAAAGAGTTGACGCTTTAGGTCTAGGAGATCTTTGGTGGGTTAAATTTGCTGGAAGTGCGGACGCACTTTGGGCAGAGTTAGCAGCAGCTGAAAAAGAAGGAAGAGGAACAATTATCTTTAACTGGACACCAAACTTTACTGATGGTGCTGGTTTTACATTTATCGACTTTCCTCCGTACACTGCAGGTTGCAGACCTGAAGATGGTGGAGATGGAAAATGTGGTTCGCCAGATGGTTATTTGAAAAAAGCAGTTAACGCTGATTTTCCAAAAACTCATCCAGATGCAGCAGCAATGTTCAAAAAACTTTCTTTCTCAACAAGTCAAATTGGAGCAATGGCAGCTTTAGTTGACATTGATAAAATGACTCATGAGGATGCAGCTAAAAAATGGCTGAAAGATAACGAGAAAGTTTGGAAAGCTTTTACTAAATAAGGTAAATAGCAATTAAATCTTTAAATCTCTCCCAACTATGTTGGGGGAGATTTTTTTTAAATGAGTAAAATGATCAAATATTTTTTTACTATACTAATAAGTTTATTATTTTTTAATCAAACGTTTGCAAAAGATGTAAGTATAAATGAAAATATTGAGCTCGAGTTTGTTTGTGATTTAGAGAAAAAAATAATTAAAAATTCAGAATTTAATTATAAAACTTTTTTAGCTAAAGATTTAAATGAAAAGGGTTTAGATAGTTTTAAAATTTTATCAAAAAAACCAGAAACACTTTTAATCAAAGGATTATCATCATTTCTCTCAGTTTCATCACAACTTAATGTCAAAGTAGTTAATAAAGATGTGGTTTTATTTAAATCAATTGATCAAGAAAAAAATTATTCTGAGTCAGGAATTATTACAAGGAAAACAGGTGAATTAATTCATGAAATAACGAAAAATATGAAAAGTGAAAACTCTGAAAAATATATTTCTATTTATTCATGTAATAAAGATGACAAAAAAGTATAATTTTTTTTTAAATAGTTTTGTGTAAAATATTATTATGAAAAGATATCTTTTAACAATAATTTTAAGTTTATTTATCAGCACAATTGCAATAGCGCGAAGCACAGGATGTAAAGAAGGAAATTGTGAAAACGGTTTTGGGAAATGGGTTTACACAGATAAAACTACCTATGAAGGTGAGTGGGTAGGTACTAAGAAAAACGGACAAGGAGTTGAAACATGGCCTAATGGATATATCTACAAAGGTGAGTTTAAAAATAGCGAATGGAGTGGGGTGGGAGTTTTAACATTTCCTGATGGTTCAACCTATGAAGGTGAATGGGCAAAAGGTTTCATGAATGGCAAGGGAACTTTTACTTGGTCTGATGGCACTCAAAAAACAGGGATATGGAAAAATGGAAAGCTACAAGAATAAATGTCAAAAGAAAATTTTTTAAATAAAATAAAATATTTACCCGAGACTACAAAACAGTTTGGTGGCTTGGTGCTAATAATTCTAATAATATCATTTTCATTTTTTGTTCTTAACATAATGTTTGGTGGTGGCGATGAACTTGTTAGAAAAATGAAATTAGAAGAGGAGAGGATTGCTCAAGAAAAGAAATTAAGTGAATTAATTTCAAAATTACCCTCAGGAATACTGGTAACTTTTGATGGCACAGATCACTTCAGGTTAACAGACGAAGTTTATGAGCAAGTTTGTAAAGCAACAAAATTAATTCCACAACGTGCGATTATGGGGGCAAACTTTTTAAATTTTAGAGCGCATGAAATTTACACAATTAATGGTAACAAAATAGATGAAACTTTTGTTAAGTGGGATGAGGAGAAAAATAAGTGTTTTGCAGGCTTTACAGTGAGTGGAAATAATGTTGGAGTTGACGAGTCAATTACTGTCAGTGGTGAAGCATTAAGTTTTCTAAGTACCGGAATAGATACAAGGGTTTATTATATTAAAAATTTTTAAGGGGGAAGTAACAATATTATGGATTTTATTTTGTCCTAATTTCATATAACTTAATTGAAATTTATGTCAGAGCCAGTAATTAAATGTGAAAACGTATATAAAATTTTTGGAGCAAATGCTCAGAAGATGCTTCAAGCCTCAAATGGAAATGTTGATGCTAAAGTTTTTCAAGAAAATGGTTGCATTGTTGGAGTGAACAACGCTTCTTTTGAAGTTGCAAAAGGAGAAATGTTAGTTGTTATGGGTTTATCTGGCTCAGGTAAATCAACTTTATTAAGATGTATTTCAAGATTGACTGATGCAACAGGTGGTAAAATTTTCATAGAGGGCCAGGACTTATTACAATTAAATAATAAAGATTTAATAGATCTTAGAAGAAATAAAATGGGAATGGTTTTTCAAAGCTTTGCTTTACTTCCACACAAAACTGTTGTTGAGAACATTGCTTTTCCCCTTCAGATTAAAGGTATCAAAACTGAGGACAGCATAAATAAAGCAATGGATATGATTAAATTAGTTGGACTTGAAGGTAGAGAAAATTATTTTCCTAGAGAACTTTCAGGAGGTCAACAACAAAGAGTAGGTATAGCAAGATCTTTAGCAGTTGAGCCGGATATTTGGTTTTTAGATGAGCCTTTTTCAGCTTTGGATCCATTAATTAGAAAAGAGATGCAAGATGAGTTTTTAAGACTTCAAGATAAATTACAAAAAACAATTATGTTTATTACACACGATTTTGACGAGGCTTTAAAACTTGCTGATAGAATTGCGATTATGAAAGATGGAATAATTGAGCAGTTAGATACACCAGCTAATATTGTTTTAAATCCAGCCACTGAATATGTCAGAAAATTCACTGAAGAAGTACCGAGAGAAAAAGTCTTATTGATTAAGGATGTTATGGATACATCAAAAGATAATTTAGGTGATTTAAAAGTCTCTCAAAATGAAATCATAGAGAATGTTGCAGAAAAAATTCTTACACAGGAAAAAATAGTTGCCGTAGTTGATAACAATAATGAAATTATAGGCTCTATCAATCCAACAAAAATAATCAATACAGTTTTTGGGGGAAGAAAAAATAATAATTAAATTATGGAATTTTTAAAAAAATATCCGAAAACTTTTCAGTGGTTATTTTTATTAATCGTATTTTTTGCTTTATGCTTTGCGATTGATGTTCCTGAAACATATAAATTTATTAGGGGTCAAGCAGAATTTGTTAAAGATCCAAATCAAAGTAGTTATGTCTTTTTAGGTAAAGAGGTAAGATATTACGCTTTCGATGTCTTTTGGAGATTGCCTCCATTGCTTGGATGGTTACCCATCTGGATTAATGACTCATTATTTTTCTTAATGAACGAATGGATGCCAATTGAAGTTTGGAATGAAGATACCCAAGAATTTAAAAGTCGGCCTATAGTTTTACAAATTAGTCGAAATTTGACTGCCTTTATGACTTTTTTAATAGAATTAATAAGAGAGATTTTATTGGGAGGTCTCGAAACTATTGTTGCCTTCACCAGTTGGGATTGGATAGATAAAAACCCATGGGCTGAATTACCAGGATTACCATGGACTATCGTTGCAGCAGGTGCAGCATTACTGTCTTATAAATTAAGCGGTAAAGGTCTAGCTTTGTTTGCAGGTTTAACTATGGTTTACATTTCTGTGTTTGGTCAATGGAAACCTTCCATGCAAACTCTCTCATTTATATTAGTTGCTGCTCCATTATCTTTTATTTTTGGACTTGGATTAGGAATAGCAGCTTTTAAAAGTAAACGTGTAGAAAAAGCTTTATATCCAATATTGCTAGTGATGCAAACGATGCCACAATATGCTGTATTGGTTCCAGCATTAGTTCTTTTTGGAGTAGGTGACCATGCTGCTGTGATTATTACTATGGTTGTAGCAATACCACCGATGATATTATTAACTCTTTTAGGTTTAAGAGCAGTGCCTTCAGAAGTTATTGAAGCTGGAAGGATGAGCGGATGTAATAATTTTCAATTAATGTTTAAAGTATTAATTCCAACTGCTAGGAGAGATATTTTAATCGGGGTTAACCAAGTCATCATGGTGTGTTTTTCAATGGCAGTTATTTCAGCTTTTATTGGAGCAAAAGGTTTAGGGTTTAATTTATTGTTAGCTCTAAACCAATTAAACATTGGACTAGCTTTAGAAGCGGGGTTATGTATTAGTTTAATTGCAATTCTTTTAGATAAAATGTCTTTAGCTTGGGCAAATAAACAAACAGATTATTTTGGTAATCTTACTTTCTATCAAAGAAATAAAAATCTTTTATTTTTTGGGGTTATATTTGTTGTTGGAATAATATTAGCTTACATTGGAACTTTTTTATTCAAAGATACTTTCAATTATTTATTTGAAATTCCACATAACAAAGGAATATCAACTGCTGATTTTTGGAACAAAGGAGTAGATTGGATTTTTGAGACTTTCTTTGTTTATATTAAAGCGTTCAATACGTGGTTGATACAAGATGTACTTCAGCCAATGAGAGCATTGTATTTAAGAATGCCTGCAATCGCTACGATAGTTTTAGTTGTTGGTGCAGGATATTTAATTGGTGGCTTACGTTCAGCATTGGTAGTTTGTGCTTTGACACTTTTTATTGCATTCAGCCCTTGGTGGGATAGAGCTTTAGTTACAGCATATATGGCAACTTTTGGAGTTGTTGTTTCTTGTATCATTGGATTTACAGTAGGAACTTTGTGTTTCCAAAATAAACATTCAGCAAACTTTATGCTCGGAGTATGTGATATTTTTCAAACATTCCCATCTTTTGTATATTTAATACCAGTAATGATGTTATTTGGTATTACAGATACATCTGTACTTATTGCAGTTATAGTTTATGCAACGATACCTGCTACAAGATATACAATTGAGGGACTAAGAAGTGTTCCAGCTGGTCTACATGATGCAGCAACTATGTCGGGGGTAAATAAATTTCAAAGATTGACTAAAATTGAATTTCCTTTGGCGTTCCCACATATGATGCTTGGTATAAATCAAACAATTGTCTTTGCTTTATTTATGGTGATTATAGGGGCATTTATTGGAACAGAAGATTTAGGTCAATATATATTAAAAGCATTATCGGATAAAAAAGGTGCTGGAATTGGATTAACACTTGGTATCTGTGTAGCTTTCATAGCTTTAATTTTTGATAATTTAATTAGAGCCTATGTCCAAAAAAGAAAAAAACATTTAGGTATTGATTAATCTTAGATTATTTGTCTAAAAAAGTTTTTGAAGAGTCGTCCATAGCAGTTGCCCACGGCGTATGATGAATAGGAGCAACTGAGCCAGTTACAGGAGATGAAAAAGATTTATTTCTATATGTTGAAATATCTTCTACTTTATGATGTTCCCATTCTTTAAAATGTTTTCTTATTAACTCAAAATCAATTTTTGGATAATCAGACATTTCATGAAGCTCTTTTGTATATTCAGTTTGAAAATCAATCATTTGATCAGGGTTCTCTAGCTTTTCTTCCATTGCAACCCATTTATTAATATCTTTTTCAACTTCATCATTACTAGGTATTTTGATTTTATTCATAATAACATCTCTTGCGTACCAAGCTTGGCAATCAAACATATTAAATGTATGGAATTGATCTTGCATGCCAAGATATAAAAGTTTGTGATTATCTTGCCAAACCACTCCTTTATATAATTTTGGTGGATAAAGTCTGTTTCTAGTTTTTAATTGTAAATTTTCCTCTAGAAAGGGAAAATGATGAAGATAACCAGTGCAAAGAATTATAACATCAGCCTCTTGTTCAGTGCCATCTTTAAAGATTGCTTTTTTTCCTACTAATTTGTCAAGATAATGAACCTCTTTCATTCCATCAGGCCATTTGAATCCCATTGGGTTATGTCTATAACCAATTGTAACACTTTTAGCTCCATATTTATTACACTGAAGTGCGATATCTTCTGCTGAATAACTACTACCTAGTACTATGACATTTTTATTTCTAAACTCTTCTGCATCTCTAAAATCATGAGAATGCATTATTCTTCCAGGAAATGTATCCATCCCTTTGTATTCTGGAATAAATGGAACAGAAAAATGACCAGTTGAAACAACAACAAAATCAAAATTATCTTTTAATACTTTATTGTTAACTTTATCTTGATAACTAAGTTCAAATTTGTCGTTTTTAAAAATAGTATTTATAACTCTCGTGTTAAATTTAATCTTTTTTTTTAAATTTCCTTTACTTACTCTTCCAACAATATAGTTATATAAAACTTCTCTAGGTGGAAAAGATGGTATTGGCTTTCCAAAATGTTCATCAAAAGAATAATCAGCAAATTCCAAACATTCTTTTGGTCCATTTGACCAAAGATATCTATACATACTGTTAGGTACAGGGTCCCCGTATTGATCAGATCCTGTTCGCCAACTATAATTCCATAAGCCACCCCAATCTTGTTGTTTTTCAAAACAAACAACTTCAGGGATTTTTTCACCATTTTTTTCTGCTAGTTCAAAAGACCTTAACATTGATAGTCCACAAGGTCCTGCACCAATAATTGCTACTTTTGTCATTAATCTACAAAATTAAATAATTAATTCTGTATTTTACTAACAAAATGATGACAATTACAATAAAATAATTATTTGTTATGAAAAATATCTTAATTATTGGTGGAGGTGCAATGGGCTCTGCATTTACAATCCCAAGTTTAGAAAACAAAAATAATGTTACAATTACTGAGCCCTATAGCAAAAGATTTATTAAAGATTTATCTTCTAAAAAAAAGTTTCATTCTGCTCTTAAGATAAAATTACCAAAACAATTAAAGTTTAGAAAATTTTCTAAAAATTTATTAAAAGAAAATTTTGATCTAATAGTAATAGCCTTAAGTCTTCCAGGTATAGACTTTATTGGCAAAGAATTAAAAGATTTAAGAGTTAAATCACCAATTTTGGTTTTGACTAAAGGATTAAAATTTGAAAAAAAAAAGAATAAGATTTTAACAATTTCAGAACAGCTTCAGAAAAACTACAATCTAAAAAATATTTCAGTACTAAAAGGACCTTGTTTGGCAAAGGAATTAGCCAGAAAAAATCAAACTAGTGTAGTCATAGCAAATAAGAATATTAATATTGCAAAATCTATAGGAAGAAAAATTTCTACAAAATATTACTTAACAGAATACTCCCGGGATGTAGTGGGAGTAGAGGTCTGTTCAGCAATAAAAAATATATATTCAATGATCATTGGAGCTGGTCAAAGCCTTAACTCTTCATCTAATCTATTTCAAAAGGCAGTTCTTGAAATGAGATATTTAAATAGATATTTTAAAGGTAAGGATGAAACAATCCTTGGGCTTGCTGGAGTAGGTGACCTTTACGTTAGTGCTGCTGGTGGAAGAAACAGTAAAATGGGTAGTTTTTTAGGCAAAGGATTTACGTTTAAAACTGCAAAAAAAAGATTTATGCCTAGAGAAACTGTTGAAGGTGAGGAACTCGCAAGAGAGATCACACCATTTATTTTAAAAAAAATTGACAAGAAGAAAATTCCACTAATGATCAATTTACTCAAGACAATTAAAGAAAATAAAAAACTTAAGATAAAAGTTTAAAATAGACCTTCTATATCACCGTCTTTATTTAGCTTAATAGAGTCAGCTGCTGGTACCCTTGGAAGTCCGGGCATTGTCATGATTGCTCCACAAACAACAACAATAAACTCCGCGCCAGATGATAACCTAATCTCTCTAATTGGTAGCGAATGACCAGTCGGAGCACCTTTCAGATTTGGATCTGTTGAGAAACTGTATTGAGTTTTTGCAACACATATAGGTAATTCACTATAACCAGCTTCTTCAAAGTTTTTTAGTTGATCTCTGATTTTAGTATCTGCAATAACTTCATTAGCTCTATAAATCTCTTTTGCTATAGTTTCTATTTTTTTGAAAAGTGGAGTTTTACTCTCATATAAAAATTTAAATTTAGCTTCATTCTTTTCACATAATTCTGTTACATGTTTAGCTAAATCCTTTGTTCCTTCACCACCGTCAGCCCAATGCTTACAAATACTTGCTTTAACTCCTAGCTTTTTACAAAATTCTACTAAAGCATTAACTTCTTTATCAGTGTCTTTTATAAAATGATTTATAGCTACCGCTACAGGTAAACCAAACTTTTTCACATTTTCAATATGTCTTTCAAGATTTATTAATCCTTTTTTTAGTGCATCTACATTCTCATTTTTTAAATCATCTTTTGCAACACCACCATGCATCTTCAAGGCTCTAACAGTTGCTACTATAACAACGCAACTTGGTTTTAAATTTGATTTCCTACATTTGATATCTAAAAATTTTTCAGCTCCTAAATCTGCTCCAAAACCTGCTTCAGTTACAACATAATCAGCTAGTTTTAATCCAGCTTTAGTTGCAATTACAGAATTACATCCATGAGCAATATTTGCAAATGGTCCACCATGAATTATCGCAGGATTATTTTCTAGTGTTTGTGTAATATTAGGTCTGATTGCCTCTTTAAGTAAAACAGTCATTGGTCCATGTGCATTTAAATCTTTAGCGTAGATTGGTTTTTTTTCTCGAGTGTATGCTACTGTAATATTTCCGATCCTTTTTTCTAAATCTTCAAGATTATTAGCAAGACAAAAGATAGCCATTATCTCAGAAGCAACCGTGATATCAAAACCATCTTCTCTTGGAAAACCATTAGCAATACCGCCAAGATTAACATTAATTGATCTTAAAGCTCTGTCGTTCATATCCATAACTCTTTTCCAAGCAATTCTTCTGACATCTATGTTTAATGTATTCCCCCAATAGATATGATTATCAATTAAAGCAGACAAAAGATTATGTGCTGATGTTATTGCGTGAAAATCTCCAGTAAAGTGAAGATTAATTTGTTCCATTGGGACTACTTGAGCATATCCTCCTCCTGCAGCACCACCTTTCATACCAAAGGATGGACCTAGACTTGGTTCTCTTAAGCATACAATAGATTTTTTTCCAATTTTATTTAGTCCATCATTTAATCCTACTGAAGTGGTTGTTTTACCTTCCCCAGCAGGAGTTGGAGTTATTGCTGTAACTAAAATCAATTTACCGTCTGGCTTATCTTTTAATGTATCTAAGTATTCCAAGTTTATTTTTGCAATATGTCTGCCCATCGGGCTGAAAGCTGAACTTTCGTCTGGAACATTTACTTTCGCTAAAATTTCCTTTATTGGAAGCATTTTTGCTTCACGAGCAATTTGAATATCTGATTTTATGTCGCTCATTGAATTTTATAAAAAATAATAAAAAACTGGTCGATTAGTATCTCTTTTTAAAGCCTTTGGAAATATCTAAAAATTATATATAAAAAAAATATGAACTATTTATACTCATTATTATAAAATTTATTCATGCAAAAATATTCAGTTTTTAGTCTTGTTAAAAATGCCCTTTCAAATCACGAAAATTGGGACTTAGCTTGGAAAGACCCAACTCCTAAGAAAGAGTATGATGTTGTTATCATCGGTGGCGGCGGACATGGTTTAGCAACAGCATATTATCTAGCTAAAGAACACAATATTACCAATGTTGCTATAATCGAAAAAGGTTGGATTGGTGGAGGTAATGTTGGTCGAAACACTACAATAATTAGATCAAATTATATGCATGATGACAATGCATTATTCAGCGAATTTGGAATGGATCTTTGGAGAAGAATGAGTCAAGATTTGAATTACAATGTGATGTTTTCTCCAAGAGGAATAATAAATCTTGCTCACTCAGATGCACAAATGAATACTTATGCTCGAAGAGGAAATTCAATGAGATTAAACGGTATCGATGCAGTTCTCTTAAATAGGGAAGAAGTAAGAGAAATTATTCCTATGGCTGATTTTTCTGAGAATGTACGATTTCCAATCTTTGGGGGATTAATGCAACCTAGCGCGGGAACAGCTAGACACGACGCTGTAGCTTGGGGTTATGCACGTCAGGCAGACGATATGGGTGTAGACATAATTCAAAATTGTGAAGTAATTGGATTTGATGTGTCTGCAGGAAAAATTAATGGAGTGAGAACTTCTCGTGGAGACATTAAAGCAAAAAAAATTGGATTATGTGTTGCAGGTAGTACAAATATTTTAGCTGAAAAACTAAATATGACATTACCAATTGAGACTCATTTACTACAAGCATGTGTATCTGAGCCAGTAAAACCAGTTTTAGATAAAGTAGTTACTTTTGGTGCTGGACATTTTTATATAAGCCAGTCTGACAAAGGTGAAATGGTTATGGGTGGTGATCTTGATGGCTACAATAGTTATGCACAAAGAGGTAATCTTCCAACTCTTCAACATGTTCTAACCGAAGGAATTGCAATGATGCCTTTCCTAAGTAAATTGAAAATGCTTAGAACTTGGGGGGGAATAATGGATATGTCTATGGACGGCTCACCAATAATAGACAAAACCCATATTGAAGGTTTGTATTTAAATTGTGGTTGGTGCTATGGTGGATTTAAAGCAACACCTGCATCTGGTTGGACATTTGCACACACAATTGCACAAGATAGAGTTCATGAATTAAATGCTGGCTATAGTTTAAATAGATTTAATACTGGTCACTTACTTGACGAAAAGGGACTTGGTACCAAAACCTGGATTTCGTAAATGCTCCATATAAAATGTCCACATTGTGGAATGAGATCACAGAATGAATTTTCATATGGTGGCGATGCAACTGTCAAACGACCAGAATTAGGAAAAGAAATATCCGATCAAGATTGGGATAATTTTGTTTATAATAGAAAAAGTTTAAGAGGGAAGCATTGGGAGCTATGGCAACATTTATCAGGTTGCAGACAATGGATAAAAGTTCAGAGAGATACAGCTACTCATGAAATTTTTAAAACTCTCAAAGCAAACGAAGAAATTTCATAATGACACAAAGTTTTAGATTAGAAAGTGGTGGATTAATAAATAGAGATAAAAAAATTTCTTTTAAATTCAACGGTAAAAATTATTATGGTTATGAGGGCGATACCCTAGCTTCTGCATTAATTGCTAATGGAGTTCATCTTATAGGAAGAAGCTTTAAATATCATAGACCCAGAGGTTTCTTTGGTGCCGGAGTTGATGAGCCGTATGCGATAGTTCAATTATATAGAAATGGTGAAACAGAACCAAATATAAAAGCTACTGAACAAGAACTTTTTGAGGGTTTAGAAGCGAAAAGTGTAAATTGTTGGCCGAGTGTGAATTTTGATGTGGGAGCTATAAATAATTTTTTAAAGATATTTCTTCCAGCTGGTTTTTATTACAAGACTTTTATGTGGCCAAAAAGTTTTTGGTATAAAATTTATGAGCCATTTATTAGAAGAGCTGCTGGTTTAGGCACAGCATCTATAAAACATGACAAAGAGAGATATGAGCATAAATATGAATATTGTGATGTGCTAATAACAGGATCAGGTCCTTCGGGATTAGCAAGCGCTTACTCAGCTGCAAAAAATGGTGCAAAAGTTATTTTGGCTGAGGACAAATCACGATTTGGAGGAACTTTATTAACTAGTGAAGTAAATATTGGTAATCAATCAGGAAAAGAGTGGGCAGATAGTATCATTTCAGAGCTTAAAGAAATGCCTAATGTTACTGTAAAAAACAGATCTCAAGTTTTTGGTTATTATGATCATAACATGTTGGTTATGTCTGAAAGAATTAGTGACCATTTACCAAAAACAAAAAAATATCATCCAAAACAAAGACTTTGGTATATTAGGGCAAAAGAAGTATTAATCTCATCTGGATCAATTGAAAGACCAATTGTATTTGGCAATAATGATACCCCAGGTGTAATGTTATCTTCAGCCGCCAAAGAATACATGAAAGTCTATGGTGTATTAGTTGGAAAAAAACCGCTTATCTTTACAAACAATGATAGTGGTTATGAAACAGCCATTGAATTCAAAAAGAATGGTGTTGATCCAATAATTTTAGATACAAGAAAAGAACCTCAATCAGAGATTATTGAAGAAGCAAAAAATATGAATATTAATATAAAAAATTCATATGTAGTTGTAGCTGCTCAAGGATATAAAAAGGTAAAATCAGCTGACATAGCTAAAATTTCAGATGATAAAGAAGAACTTGGATCAGTTGAAAATATAAAATGTGATTGCATTTGTGTTTCTGGTTTTTGGACTCCTACAATTCATTTGGCATCACAATCAGGAAATAAAACAAAATTTAATGAGGAAATTGATGCATTTGTTCCTGATATATCTAAACAAAATGAAAAAACCTTAGGGGCTGCAAATGGAATTTACACTTTAGAGGAGACATTAAAAGACTCATTTGAAAAAGGAAACCTATTATCAAAAAAAATAACAAATAATGAGAACAAGGTTTCTTTTCCTAATGTTGTTGAAAAGAAATCTACAGTACATGATAAATTCTGGTGTGTACCCTTACCAAAGGGAAAAAACTATAAAAGATTTTTAGATTTCCAAAATGATGTTGCAGTTTCCGACATAGAGATAGCTCTTAAAGAAGGGTATAGGTCTATTGAACATGTAAAAAGATACACTACACTTGGTATGGCTACTGACCAAGGTAAGACAAGTAATCTTAACGGTTTACAATTAGTATCGAAAATTGAGAATAAAGTTGTTCCAGCAGTTGGGCATACAACTTTTAGACCGCCTTATTCACCAGTTTCTATTGGAGCAATCGTTGGAAGGGAAGTAGGAAAACACTCAAAACCAACAAGAAAATCTCCAATGCATTCATGGCATGAAAAAAATAACGCAGTCTTTGTTGATGCTGGTGTATGGTTAAGACCAAGGTATTACAAATGTGGTGATGAAAATTTATTTGAGGCATCAAAAAGAGAGGCTAAAAATGTAAGAACTAATGTTGGTGTTTGTGACGTTACCACTTTAGGTAAAATTGATATTAAAGGACCAGATGCAGCAGAGCTTCTAAATAGAGTTTACACAAATGCATGGTTAAAATTACCGGTCGGCAAAGCACGATATGGTGTGATGTTGAGAGAAGATGGAATTGTTATGGATGATGGAACAACAACAAGAATATCAGAAAATCATTACCATATGACTACAACAACTGCTCAAGCTGCCAATGTTTTATCACATTTAGAATATTATCTACAACTAGTTTGGCCAGAATTAAATGTAAATGTAGTTTCAACGACAGAACAGTGGGCAGGAGCTGCGATTGCTGGACCAAAATCAAGAGAAGTATTAAAAAAACTTTTTCCAAAGTCTGATGTTACGAATGAGGGACTTCCTTTTATGGGTTATATGGAAGGTGATTTGTTTGGAGTAAAAGCTAAAATTTTTAGAATTTCATTCTCTGGTGAACTTGCATACGAAGTAAATGTTGAGTCAGATTATGGATATTTTATGTGGGAAAAAATAATAGAAGCTGGAGAAGAGTTTGGAATTCAACCATATGGAACAGAAGCACTATCAAATTTAAGAATTGAGATGGGGCATGTTGCAGGCTCAGAGCTTGATGGAAGAACTATTCCTTATGACAATTCTCTTGAGGGACTTCTTAGCAAAAAGAAAGATTTTATTGGAAAAAGATCTTTATCAAGAAAAGCTTTTGCAGCTGAAGATAGACAAAAAATTGTTGGTGTTGTCCCATTAGATAAAAAAACAAGCATACCCGAAGGATCTCATTTAGTTAAAGATTCAAATGCACCACTTCCAAACCCAAAATTAGGTTATATTTCAGCCTCATGCTGGAGTGTTGAATATGATAATCCATTTTCTTTAGCAATTTTAAAGGATGGTAAGAATATGATCGGAGAAAAGTTATTCGTTATGTCCCCGCTAAAAAATAAAGTAATCCCAGTCGAGATAGTGTCTTCACATTATGTTGACCCAAAAGGTGAACGAGTTAGATCATGAGTTTAATTTCTGCACTAGACAATGTTCATCATCAAGGACAATTTGGAGACTTTGAGGACAAAAAAGGGGATGACCTTTTAAAAATCTCAGAGAAAAAAAATTTATTAATTGTGCAAATTGTACAGTTCAAAAATTCTAAGATACCAATTGAAAGTATAGATATTGACGGTTTAAAACTTAAAGACTCTCCTTTAAATGTTAGTTTTAATGATAACACAAGAATTTTATGGAATGGTCCAAAAAATTGGTTACTGGTCTCTTCCAAAAAAGATTTAATCAACGATATTTCTTCAACATGTAAAGAAACAGATTTTGCAGTTACTGATTTGTCTCACTCAAGAGCTGTAATTGATATAGAGGGCAATCATGTGATAGAAGTTTTAAAAAAAGGATCACCATTTAATTTTGACGAATTAAAGAAAAATAATTCAATAAATTCTCTTTATAATAATATTTCGTTCACAGTAGATTTACTAAATGATAAACCATTTAAAGTAAGGTTATTCACGTTAAGAAGTTTTGGAGAGTCGTTGTACCATTCTATTACTGATGCAGCATTAGAGTTTGGTTATGAAAATAAATAGCTTATATTAATCTCTAGTAGCTATATAAACTCCTATTGACGTTATCAAAAAACCTACAAGATCAATTGTTGTTAAGCTTTCTTCTAGAAAGAACCAAGCCATTAAAGCTGATGTTGCTGGAATAAGAAAAAAAATTGAAACAGTCTTGCTTGCAGAATTTTTTTTTATCAAAAACATTAAAATTGTAAAAGCACCAAAAGACACAAGAAATATTTGATGACCCATTGAAAGAAGAAATGTTTTTGTGAAGGCTATGTATGGTTTTGCAAAAAATATAACCAAAAGAATATGAAAAAAACATCCTCCTACAGCTTGATAAAAATTACTAACTGACAAAGGTAGATTATTACTTAATTTTTTTTGCCAAATTGTTGATGCTGTTATTGAAATTAGTGCTATTAATGTTGCAACTAATCCCAGTAATGGAATCTTCGATCCTAAATCTAAACCCAAAACTAGTGTTGCTCCAAGAAATCCAAGTAAAACACCAATCCATTGTTTTAAAGTCACCTTTTCATTTAATATTGGTCCACTAAGAATATTTGTTAAAATTGGTTGAAGAGTTACAATTAATGCCGCAATGCTTGTGGGCATGCCGATAGAAATTGAATAAAAAACCCCTCCTAGATACAAACCATGAAAAAGAATACCACTTAGAACCGACTCAATTAAGTTTTTTCTTTTTATTATAATTGAATATTTAGAATAAAGTGAGAATAACAAAAACCCAACTGCAACAAAAAAAAATCGAAAAGCCAAGGCGGCAAATGGATCACTATTATCGATGATTGGTTTAGTAGTTATAAATGCAGATGACCAAAGGATAATAAAGATAAAAGGAAAAATTTTAATCATGTTAAAAAATGACTTAAAATATGTTGAATTACCACAATATTTTATCAATATTAAAACTTATTTTGGACAATTTATTTATTGTAGCCTTTGATTAAATCAAATAACTTAGTCTTGTGATTTTAAGGTTTATTAAAATTAGTTTTTTTCTAACGTCGTTTTTATTTTTGACGGGTTTCGTCCCTCTACCAGCAGTGCTGGGTCCTGCAATCACAGTAGCCACTTCAGGAAACTTGGTTAAAGCAACTGCTCAATTGGTATTTGATAATGAATTAAAAAGAAAAACTGGCAAAAGCTCTCTTAACTACATTACTGAAGAAGTATCTAAAAATAATAAAGAAAACCGCCTAAATAAAGATTTTAAGGACTTAATAGAAAAGAGAGTAAAAATAGTTCACCAAAAATTAGTTGATCAAGATAACGAGACAAAAATAATAAAAGATTTTAAACTGTTAGTTGAAAAAAGAGTGAAATTGACTCACAATAAATTAATGCAACAAAAAATTAATCGGTAAGATTTAAAAGAATCAATTTTTTTTGGTTAGTTTCTTTACACCATAATTCGTAACTTTCACACATTCTCCATAAATGATCAAACGCACGTTGTGAAATCTCTAAAGGAAAATGACTTTTAGTGTAATAAAGTTCCGGGTATTGAATTAATTGTTTGATCATCATTTCTCTTTGTATTTTAAGTAATCTCATTGTCTCCTCAGGAATTTTTTCATTTTTTTTCTTTAATTCCTCAAACCAATTGTCATGAAATTTGCCACTACTTACCTCTTTGTAAGTTTCAGATCCAATAAAACCATCTATGGCATCTATATTAGAAAAACCATTATTTTTTTTTTTAATTTCTGAAACCTCTAAATATATTTTTTCGGCTACATATAAAGTATATGGTTTATCTTTAGATTTCATTATTTACGATATTTTTTCATTGCCGCGTTGGCTAATATCAAATTTGGATCTAAAAAAATTTTTGAAGTTTTTACTTTTTTAAAAGATTTAAATGCGAATATGGCTATCGGTAATTCGGTACACCCTAAAATTATTTTTTTACATTTTTTTTTAATCAAATAATTTATAGCTGGCTTAATAATTTTGCTGGCAGCTTTTACATTTCCCATTTTGACAAATTTTATTGCTTTATTTACAGAATTTTTCTGTAAAGAAATATTTGGAAAAATGAGATTATAATTTTTATCAAAAAATTTATTGTAAACACCAGTGTTTAAAGTACCCTCAGTTGCCAGTAGTCCAATTGATGAATTTTTTTTACATGTTTTTTTAGTGTGAATAAATACCTCTTTTGGCATGTTTATAATTGGTAATTTTGTTCTTTTTCTTAAATCATCATACCAATAGTGTGCTGTATTACACGGAATAACAATAAACTTACATTTACTTTTTTTAAGTATATTACATCCATTTAATAGACTTTTTAATACTAATGAGTATTTTTTTTCAATTTTTTTATTTTTTTTTCGATTTGATAAATTCTTAGTTTGAACACCTATTGACTCTGGTCTTCCAGGAATATTTGATTTGTTGAAAAGGAGAAATAATGGATACTCTTGATCAATTTTTCCCCGATAAAGGATTGCGAGTTTGTTACAAAAGTCTAGGCCAGCTTGTGTGCCCATGCCACCTAAAATTCCAATCATTCTATTTTTATTTTATTGATTTAAAATTTTTCTTATTGGCTACAAATATACAAATATTATCAAATTGTAAATCTTATAGCCAATAATCTATGTAATGAAAATTATGCAGTTTTTAAGTTAACTGCTGAAGGACCTTTGGGACCATCTTCAACATCGAAAGTCAAAGCTTGACCCTCATCTAAACCGTTCATACCAGCATCTCTTACAGCTGAAACATGTACAAACACATCTTTTTCTTTATCATCTCTTTCAATAAAACCAAAACCTTTGGTTGGATTGAACCACTTTACTTTTCCTTGTAGACTCATATTTTTCTTCTTATTTTTTTGTTTGTTAATTTATTACTTATATTTAAGCAATAATGACTTTCTTTATAATTTAATTAGTTTTGTCAACAAAATAGATCAATACTTAAAATTTAATTTTTAAGTGTTGTTTATTAACTTTGATAAATAAATAGAATTTTTATCCTCTTTATAGTGAGCAAACGGTTTACAAGGCTTAAATCCACATAAATCAAATAATTTTCTTGCTGGTTTAAAGAATATTCCTGCTCCGGTTTCTATACTAATTCGTTTAATATTTAATTTTTTAGCTTCATAAAACAAATGATCAATAAGTTTTATTCCATTCCCTTTATTCCTAAAATCATCATGTAATCTTATTGATTTAAATTCACCATGATCTTTTTCTAAAATTTTAAGAGCACCACAACCTATTAATTTATCATCATCCCACAAGCTCCAAAACTTAATAGATGGTACTTTTAAACCTTCGATATCCAAAACATGAGCACTCCCCTCGGGAGAAGCAGCCCTTAGTTCTATAAAATGTTTTTTTAAAAGTTCATTAACATCTGAATTTTCGAAGTTTCCCTCAACAGTTTTAAACATTATAAAATTTTTGTTAAATGACCCATTTTTCTTTTATCTTTTATTTCTTTTTTTTGGTAATCGAAAAAAAATTCATTATCGTTTAAATTTATATTTTGTCTATATGGGGTAATTTGATTACCTATAAGATTTATCATCTCTGCATTATGTAATTTCTTTAAGGGGATTTGCTCTAAAGAACAAACTGCTCTTATATGATTTTCAAACTGACTAATATTGAAAGCATTAATAGTTAAATGCCCAGAATTATGAACTCTGGGTGCAATTTCATTCACATATAGATTATCATTTCTATCAATAAAAAATTCTACACAAAGTGTACCAATGTATTTTAATTCCTCGGAAATTTGCTTGCTCCACTCTCTAGATTGATCAACAAGTTTATTGCTAATATCAGCAGGGATTTTAGATTTCTTTAAAATTTGGTTTTCATGAATATTTTCGATTGCCTCATAAATTTCGTATCTGTTATTACCAAATCTTGTAATTATAACCGAGATTTCTTTTTTTAATTTAACTAGTTTTTCAAGAATATATTCTTTTGAAAAATCTATATTTAATCCATTTAACTCATTTGGTGATTTAATAGGATATTGACCTTTTCCATCATAACCCATAGTTGCTGTTTTTAAAATTCCTGGCAAAAAATCACCAAGGGTCTCTAGATCTGATTTTTTTTCTATACTTACATATCTTGTAGTTCTGATATTTAATTTATTCACAAAATCTTTTTCAGCTAAACGATGTTGTATTAATCTATTTATTGATGGCTTTGGATTTACTGTTTTGAATTTATTTATTTCATTTAAAGTTTCATAAGGAATATTTTCAAATTCATAAGTAACTATACTTACCTTATTTGTAAAATCGTTAATTTTATTTTTATCTTTGTAATCACCAAACATGAATTCATCACAGAAATTTTGTGCAGGTGCATCTTGATCATCTGAGTAAATCAAAGTTTTGATATTTAATTTTTTTGCCGCAACTGACAACATGCTACCTAATTGACCACCACCAAGAATTCCTAATCTAATTTCAGACATTGAATTATTTTGGATTTTTTTTAACTGATTTTGTTTGAGAAAATCTCCAACTTCTAAGTTTAGATTTAACGCTAGGATTACTATTAGAAATAATTGAAGCAGCAAGTATAGCTGCATTAATTGCTCCATCTTCTCCTATCGCTAAAGTCCCCACAGGAATTCCTTTTGGCATTTGAGCAATAGATAACAGGCTGTCTAAGCCTTTGAGTTTTTTACTCTCAATTGGAACACCTAATACAGGTATTTGAGTAAGTGCTGCTATCATTCCAGGCAAATGTGCTGAGCCTCCTGCACCTGCAATAATTACTCCAATATTATTTTTTTCTGCATCAGATGCGTACTTATACATTCTCATTGGAGTTCTGTGTGCAGAAATAATCTTTGTTTCCATGGGAACCTTAAGTTTTTTTAAAATTTGTTTTGCTAATTTCATTGTTTTAAAGTCAGATTGACTACCCATCACTATTGAAACTTTCAGATTTTTTTTATTCATGAATATATTTATTGAAACTTTATTTCAAAAAATTGTTGAAATTTCAATAAATTAATAGAATTTCAAATACATATTGATATGGTTTAATAAAATTAAACTCATGAAATATAAAATTGATAATTTGCAGTATTGTAATTGGACAAGAGAAGTTTTTGAAATTAATAGACAAGCTGAGCTAGATGCTGTTCATGTAACAATTGTTTATCATGAGGATTATAATGAATTTTTAAATGAAATTAAAAAGTGGCAAAAACTTTTTGAGAAAAATTCAGATTTAATTTTTCAAGGTACAAATTTTAAAGACATTGAAAAAGCTAAATTGGAAAAAAAAACTGCAATTTTTTTTGGATTCCAAAACTGCTCACCAATTGAGGATGACATATCTTTAGTAGAAAAAGTACATCAACTTGGATGTCGTTTTATGCAATTAACTTATAATAACCAATCTCTTCTAGCAACTGGCTGTTATGAAAAAATTGATAGTGGAGTAACTAATTTTGGACGTGAAGTCATTAAAGAAATGAACAGAGTTGGAATAGTTATAGATATGTCCCATTCTGCTGAAAAAAGCACATTAGATGCAATTGAAATAAGTGAGAAACCAATTGCAATCACACATGCTAACCCAAGCTTTTGGCATGCTGCTAAAAGAAATAAATCTAACGAGTTATTAAAAGTTTTAAGTGATAGTGGAGGAATTTTGGGTTTTTCTTTATATCCTCATCATTTAAAGAATAATACTAATTGTACTTTAGATAGCTTTTGTGAAATGATTGCGAGAACCTCAGATATAATGAATATCAAAAATATTGGTATTGGATCTGACTTATGTTTGAATCAGCCTGATGAAATTGTAGAATGGATGAGGAACGGTACCTGGTCTAAAAATAAAAATTATGGAGAAGGCTCTAAGAACAAACCCGGTTTCCCTAAACAACCAAGTTGGTTTGAGGATGCTAGAGGTTTTTTTAATATAGAGAAGGGATTAAGAAAAGTTGGATTTTCTGAGGAAGAAACTAATGGGATATTAGGTAACAATTGGTATAATTTTTATAGAAATATTTAGAGTATGAAAGTCGAATTAAGAGATCCAAATATAATAATGAAATTGTCTAGACTAGGATCTTTTCATCAATCTAAATTATCATTTCTAAGAAGTTTTTTAGATGAATTTAAAGATTGGGAATACAATAGAGATTTATTCAACTTAGATCCTGGTGGATATGGCGTAGCGATATATTCTTTCAAAAAAGATAAAAGAGTTTACTCATTAGTTTGTTTTGCTAACAAGATAGATGATAATGATAGATCAGATAGAGTTATTGCAACAAAATGGGACGCTGCTTTTACTTTGCATGATGGGGTTCCCTCAAAAAAAGATATTGAAAGATTGAAGAATGAAGTTCCAAGACAAGAGGTTGGTAGACTTTCATATAAAGAATTAACTTTATCTAGAGCAAATAAATCGGTTAGAGTTTTTAATCACGTAGTTGAAAAATTAAGCGAAGGTAATCAGCCAGATTTAGATTTATTAGAAAAAGTTGGATACTTATATAGAACTACTGCTGTTTATGGTTCTGGAAAGTTTGGTTTAGCAGATCGATTTAGAATCAAAAATAGGGCGGAAATTAATGGACCTTTTAGATTAGAGATGATGTTAGTCTATTTAGTAAGGCAATTCACTTTTGACCAAGTTAATCATGTTGCAAAACATAAAAATCCAGAGAAAGCAGTTAATTTAGACAAAAAAATTTGTAGAAACCTTGGCATTGGAAATTCAACTGGACTAGGAATGGCACCTTTTATTGTAAATCATCCTACCCTGTTAAATAATTGGATTTTATCAAGAGAAATCGCATTAAAAGAAATTAGAGAAATTAAAAATGTTAATTCAAAAGATGCAGATTTATTCAAAAAATGTGTCAAAGATTCCTTAAAAAATATTACTAGCTGGAATTCTGAAAGTGAATTTCAAATAAAAAAAATAAATTCACTACTTTTTAATGTAAAAAAATTTTTAGAATTTATCGAAGATCAATTAGATTTTTCAACTCCATATCCTTTCAATCAAATATATTTATGGTTAGAGAAAGAAACTTGTGAAGAAACTATTGAGTATATCGTGTCTATGATGATGGAACCTTTTGATAAAATTGTTCAGCCATTAATAAAAAAAATGAGTTCAGATGAGGAAAAGTATTTTAGAATTCCCACAGAACGAACAGTTTTAGATCTTAAAAATATTTTAAAGCAAAGATATCCAGATATTCTAAAAATGGATTTTAAAGATAAATCAAATTTAAGAAATTTTTGGTTTATTTCTAAAAATAAAGAAGAGCCTAGGTATGCAGATCGTTTTGAGGAAGGAGGTGCAGAATTAGAACAACCTCTTGCAATTGCTAGAGATATTAAAAAACTCAATGATCAGTTAATTTCATGTCAAGATGATTTAACTATTGATAGATTTTTAATAAATAATGCAGATTTAAGACATGTTGTAAGACGCGCATTTATCATTGAAAAATTTCCTTATGCTGAAATTCAAGATAATACAATTAGTGAAAACGTTGTTCCAATCGATATGCTTCGATTAAAATTATCTTTTTTTGGTGCACTCAAATTTGATCCTAGATCAGATAAGTGGTTAAGAATTTGCATGTTTCAAGGAGCACCACTTCCACATGAATTAAAAGATTATAATCAGCATTGGGTCTATCGTTGATTAAATTTTATGAAATCTTTGAGTGAAATTGAAACAACCTCTAAACGTGCGAGTAGAGCATTGGGCTATTCTTGGGGAATAAGCGAAGAAGTTGGAAAAAGTGTAAGATTACTAGAAATGTTTAACTTTGAGGGAATTAAAAATTTAAATCAATATTTAAATGAAAAAAAAGAAAAAAAGTTTGAGAATCTTAATTTAATTAATCAAAATAATGAATGTGCTGAATTTTCTTACTGCCCAATTATTTTAGGTGTAAGTTTTTTAGATCAAATTGAAAAAATTGAAAAAATAAAAACTATTAATTTTTCTAAAATTGCATACCCATTACTTTTTTTACCCTTTGTTAGTAGAAGCTCAGAGGTTATCGGTAAAAAAATTTTTTTTAAGTTTGAAAAAAATGAATTTCTATTAAATATGAATGTTAATATTTCCACAAACTTGTTAAATAAAAATTGTCCAAATATTGCAAACAACGTAGAGGTAAAAATTTTAGAAAATAATGACAACTTTAATGAGCAAGATTGGAAAAGTTTATATCAATTATCAGAAAAAACTTTTGTTGAGGAAACAGAAAGTTTAAAAAAAGGTGCTGCAGGGGCGGGTTTAACTGATAATGATTGAAGATGATAATATAAAAAATCAGCATAATAAAAAAGCTGATGAATTAAATGATATCTGTGATGAATGTAAAAAAACTGATGAAAGTGTTACCCAAAATTTAATTTTGACTGGATTTAAAATTTGTAAATCATGCAGGGTTTCAAAAACAATCTTTCCAATTTAGATACTATTTATTGGTAAAGCATTCATTCTACTCATAACAAAAGATATTGATAAAAAAGCAATAATTAAAAATGATAAAAATATTATGCCAAACGCTTTAAAATTAGATTTTAAATTTAAAATTTGTTTTGTTGAAATAATTAAACTTGCAAAAATCCAGAATTGAGTAAGAAAAATGATTGGTATCATTAATTCGGGGGTTAATGCAAAAAATCTTAGTAAACCTGGCGAATGAGCAAAACCAACCGCTACCAGAACTTTTTTAAAAGGTATTTTTGTTTGTTTATCTGGAAATAATTTTACACCAATCACATAAATAAAAATTGCCCAAATGAACCATGTTAAAATTGCCGTAAGACCAGACATACCTATAGCTGTTTTTACCACAGTATTTGCAGCCACAGCTCCAGCTACACCATCTAATATCATTATTAAACCCGCAAAATATATCGCAGCTTCACCAAAATTTTTATTATCACTATAAAGTGTTTTATCTAATTTTATGGATTTAAAAATTATATTTAAAAATTCAGCAAACATTTATTTTTTTTTATTTTTTTGTTCTTTGTAAGATACAATTAACGGAAATAGTAATAATGCAATAGCGATGATAATGCAAACTGCAATAATGAAACTCTTTGTCATTTATGATTTTAAGGGGAGCGCAAGCTCCCCAAAAAAAAATTAACCTGATACCACTTCTCTTGTGTTAGCGTTATAAGATTCCTTAAATGGAATATCAGCTATAACAGCATCAACAGGTGTTCCTGGTTTATCTGAATATTTCTCTGGTAAATGAACTTTAAATTTCTTTCCAACCTTTCCTTTTGGAAAACCATTGGCATTCAATGTTCCATCAAATGGAACATATCCCATAGCAATATTAGTTTTCTTTTCAGGATGCCACCACGGTGATGTTATAAAACCGACTGGATCACCGCCATCTGCATTAGATATCAACCAAAAATCTGGTGCATAATCATCAATTGGTTTTCCTCCTAACTCAAGACCTACTAATTGTAGCTTATATGGTTTTTTTCCAGCTTTGATTTCAGCTTTCATTTTCTCTAGTGCTTGTTTTCCTACGTAATCAGAAGTTTTTTTCCATTCACCTTTACCTGATAAAGAAACTTGATAACCTAAATTACATTGAAAAGGATTGTGTTGTTGATCCATATCTTGACCCCAAGAAAGAATCCCAGCTTGAATTCTTCTGTGGTGTGCAGGGGCAATAACCATTAGCTGGTGTTTTTTTCCAGCTTCAAGAACAGCATTCCACATCTCATCAGCATATAAAGTTGCGTCCCTTAGATATATTTCATATCCAGCTTCACCTGAAAAACCTGATTGAGAGATAACACAACTTCTTCCGGCAACCTTAACTTCAGCTAAACCATAGAAAGGCATATTTTCTAAATCAACCTGATCACCTAGCAAATCTTTCATAAGCGCTTTTGATTTAGGCCCTTGAATTTGAACTGGACATGCATCAATTTCTTCAATGGTGCAATTAAATTTACCGTCTGCATTAACGCCTTGTAAATACATTCCTATGTCCGAGTCTGATAAAGAAAACCAAAATTCATCTTTTGCAATTCTTAAAAGTATTGGATCATTTAAAACTCCTCCGTAAGCGTTACATAAAATTACATATCTTGCTCGCATTGGAGAGATTTTTGTTGCATCTCGAGTTATCACGTAATCAACAAATTTTTCTGCATCAGGACCCTTTACTTGGATCTGTCTTTCAACAGCAACATTCCACATAGTTACATGATTTACAATTGCATCATACTCAACCATTGCACCACCATCTTCAGGTTTCACATATCCCCTAGGATGATAAATTCGATTATAAACAGTTGCTCTCCAACAACCTGCTTGCATTGATAAATGCCAATATGGTGATTTTCTTACTCTTGTTGAAATTAACATTTCAACTTTTGTAGGCCCACTTTGTCTTAAATTGTATGGTACTTTTCGATCTGACTGATCAACAGAAGTAACATGCTTTAGTTTAGTATAGTCAAATTCTTTAGACATAACCATTCTCCTTCAACCACTTGTTTGTTTCCTTCAAGCCGCCGAATGTATAAATGTGGAAGAAATCAGTATGCGATTTAACTTTCCCAATTAAATCATTAGGGTCTTTAGGTTTTAATAAATCTAACGCCTTACTAAAATTAGATTTAAGAAAATTAAGAGAATTTTTTGCACCAACGATATTAGCAAATTTTATTAAGCTAGATATTTTTAGAGGCCCAGTAATTCCCACATGCACTGGTACACTTTGTTTAGAAACAAAATCTATAATAGGCTGGGGATCTAATAACCATTGGGTTACGATGTAATCAGCATAAGGCTTTTTATCTATCATAGCTTTTTCTAAATCTGAGTCGGATATATCAGGACTCCCCTCTGGGTGTCCAGCAATTCCTATTGTCATCTTCTCAAAATAACCAGTCTCTAAAAGTTGAAACGAGCTATCAAATTTTCCCATTGGTTCTCTCCCGCCACCAATTACTAAAACTTGTTTAACCCCACCATCTTTACACCTAGAAACATAATCTTTTAGTTGTTTTTCATCCAGCATTGACCTTGCAGGAAAATGAGGAACAGGATTAAAACCTTTTTTAACTAACTCAACTGCCTGTTGAGCTGTTTCTCTATAGT
>CACGUZ010000002.1 GCA_902576375.1 uncultured Pelagibacteraceae bacterium | reverse complement strand
AGCAACGACTCGTTTATATTGAATATCAAAAAAATTAAAAAAAAAGTTTCATGAAAATAATTTCAATTATAAATCAAAAGGGTGGGGTTGGAAAAACAACAACTGTAATTAATTTAGCCTCGGCGTTATCTCAACTTGGTAAAAAAATTTTAGTAATCGATCTAGATCCTCAAGGGAATGCTACTACAGGACTGGGATTATCCAACACCTCTCAATCTGATAAGACAATTTATGGGATTCTCAATGGTACAATGTCGATTTCAAACGTAATTAAAAAAACAGACTTTCAAAATCTTGATTTAATATCATCCAATGTAGATTTATCCGGATTAGAGGTTGAGACAGCTGGTGACAGCGATAGAGCCTTTATCTTAAAAGCCAAATTAACCACGTATTTAAATGATTCTAGAGGATTATATGATTATATTTTCATAGATTGCCCACCTTCTTTGAGTCTTCTAACTGTAATGGCTTTGGTATCATCTAACTCACTGCTTGTGCCACTCCAAACGGAATTTTTTGCCTTAGAGGGACTTACACAACTTATGAAGACTATTGAGAGGATCAAAACTAATTTGAATCCTGAATTAGAAATTCAAGGCATACTTTTAACTATGTATGATCGAAGAAACAAACTTTCGTCGCAGGTTGAACAAGAAGCGAGAGATTATTTCAAAGATAAAGTTTATCAAACGGTAATACCTCGAAATGTAAGATTATCCGAAGCACCCTCGCACGGAATTCCCGTATTAATATATGACAAGAATTGCCCAGGAAGTCAGTCATATTATAATTTTACCGATGAGTTTATTGCACAAGAAAATAAAGTTGGGAGTGCAGCATAATGAACAAAATAAAAAAAGGGCTCGGTAGAGGATTATCTTCCTTAATTGGTGAAACTAAGGTTGAGAATAATACAAACAATCTAAGTTTAGCTGAGATAGTCCCAAACAAATATCAACCAAGAAAAAATTTTGATGAAGATAACTTAAATGATTTGATAAATTCGATAAAAGAACGGGGTGTTATTCAGCCAATTATAGTTAGAAAATCTAATACGAACGACTCTAAATATGAGATCATAGCTGGAGAAAGAAGATGGTTAGCAGCACAAAAAGCAGGACTTCATGAAATTCCTGTAGTTGTTACAGACGTTGATGATCTAAAATCTTTAGAATTTGCAATCGTTGAAAACGTTCAAAGACACGATCTAAATCCTTTAGAGGAAGCACAAGGTTATAAAAGATTGATAGATGAGTTCGCATATGATCAAGATAAAGTATCAAAATTTATTGGTAAGAGCAGAAGCTATATTTCTAACTCATTAAGATTACTTAATTTACCCAAAGAAGTTCTTGATTTCGTAGAACAAAAAAAAATTACAGCTGGTCATGCGAAGATATTAGTAGGGCTAGATAATGCTGTATTTCTAGCAAATAAATTTATTGAAAAAAAATTATCTGTTAGACAAGCAGAAAATTTAGTCAAAATATTTAGAAAATCTAAAAGAAACACCTCTATTAAAGTGGATTCAAATATTCGTGATTTAGAAAACTCTATATCTGAAAAAATTGGATTAAGCGTCTCTATTAAAAATAATAAAAACAATAAAGGCACAATATCATTTTATTACAAAGAACTTGATCAATTAAACAAGATAATTGATATAATTAAGTCTGGATATTAGTTTCTTTAAATTTATCCAAAATCATATTGTTTATAATCTGATTAGAAATCTGAGGATTTTTTTTAATTAAACTCTCAGTATTGTTTAGATCTTCAATAAAACTCTCAATCTCATTTAATTTCCATATTTTGATCTGTTGCTTAATTATATTTTTATCCTTCCAGAATATTGGAGGCTTAAATGAATTAATTATCTGATCAAGGTTACTATTTTGGTCTAAATTTAATCTTAATTTTCTTAGTCTTTTCAATTTACTTAAAAAAGTTCTTAAAATCAAAACATTGTCCTCACTTGATGGAATATTTTCATTAAGAATGTTTAAAGTTCTTTTTTTATTTTTGCTTAGACAATTATCAACTAATTCTGCCGCACTATAATTTTCACTTAAGTTTGTTAATTTAGATATATCACTTAAATCAACTTTTTTATTCTGAGACAATAAAACTATTTTTTGTAGTTCATTTTTAAGAGAAATTCTGTTGCCTTGAGATTTTTCAATTATCAAATTTAAATGTTCTTGTGATAAACTTATCTTATTTTCATTTAAAATCTTTTTTGCGATAGTGATTAGTGTTTGGGGCGTATCTTCATAAAAGGGAACAATTATTACTTTTTTTTCTTTTTCAAAAAAATTCCTAATTTTAGATTTTTTGTCTAATTTTTTTGTTAAAAAAATTATGGTTATATCCTCAATTTTATTATTTAAAATTTCTTGAATTAAACCAAGTATTTTGTCTGTTACCTCAGAAACTATTATTAATTTTTCTTTTTCAAAGAAAGACTTTGAATATAAATTTTCTAAAAAAATCTGTTTATCAGAATTAATTTCTTTCTCTAAGTATTTGTATGTATTTTCTTTGGTAAAATTTGCAAAGTTGTTTTCTATGGTATCTAATTTAAGTCCATCATTTTCACCGTAAAATAAGTAGTAATTAATCTTATTCTTATATTTTATTAATTCATAAAATTTAGCGATCATTTCCAACGATATCAAAGAAATTATTCATATCTCGTAAAATTTGTGACGTCAAATTTTTTTCAAGTTTCTTTTTATATTTATTAAGCTCAAAATTGTTATCTATGGAATTATAAGTTGTTTCTTTTGCAAATTTTTTTGAGAATTTTTTATCATTATTTTTACTAATTAATTCTAAATTCACTTCTATTTGAATTTTGTAACTCGATGGATTTCCTTTTTTATCTTTAGAAACTATTTCTTCTTTTTTTTCACTTATATAATAAGCATCAAAAATATTATTGGAGTTTCCGTCTTTAAATCCTTGTAAATTATTAAGTATTAATCTGCTTATTTTTGTATCACCAGAATAATTTATGTTATCTAGTTTTAATTTTGATGTTTTAACAGATTGGTAGACTGGCGTGTATCCGCATTCTACTAAAAAAAATAAAATAATTAAATACTTAAAACTTTTCATTATTTTTTGATAATAAAGTTTATTAATTTATTTTCTATATATATTGTTTTAATAATTTCTTTGTTATCAACATATTTCTTAATTTGTTCATCATTTTTAATACTTTTAATCAGTGTTTCTTTATCAACTGATTTATTGATAGAAAATACTTTTCTTTTTTTTCCATTAATTTGAGTAACAATATTTACAACTTCATTTTCTAAATATTTTTGTTCAACTTCTGGCCATTCTATATTTTCTACCGATTGTTTTAGCCTCTCAAGACACTCGTTGGAGAAGTGAGGGATGATAGGATTAATGATTTTTAAAATGTTAGCATAGTTTTTATTAAAATTGCTACCCCAGTCATCTTTATTAGTTTGCTGGTTGTAAAAAGAGTAAATTTTGTAAATAGAGGCTATGACCACATTAAATCCAAATCTGTTTAAATCGTTGTTAAATTTGTTAATGATTTGATTGTTAAATTTTTCTAATTTTTCATCAAATTTAAGAAATTTTTTTTCATTTTTGCATATTTTTTCATTTAAAGACCACAATTTTTGTAAAAATTTAAAAGATGCGCTTATTCCTGTGTCTGACCACTGAACATCCTTTTCTGGTGGGCTATCAGATAAAATAAATAATCTTACTGCGTCTGCACCATAAATTTGAATAATTTTTTCGGGATCTATAGTATTTTTTTTTGATTTTGACATAGACTCAGAAGGTCCCACAATAATTCTTTTTGAGGGGTCCTTATTTTGATAGAAATTTTTCCCGTCATCACTTGAAACTTCTTCTGGATAAATCCAATTATTATCTTCATCTCTATAAGTTTGATGGCAAACCATTCCTTGAGTAAATAATCCCTCAAATGGTTCTTTCAATTTTGTTTCATCATTATTTAAGCTTATCGCTCTCATAAAAAAACGTGAGTAAAGGAGATGTAATATTGCATGTTCAACGCCACCAATATATTGGTCAACAGGCATCCAATAATCTAATTCATCAAAATCAAAAGGTTTTTTTTCATTATTAGCTGAACAAAATCTAAGATAGTACCAAGAGGAGTCAACAAATGTATCTAAAGTATCTGTTTCTCTTTTATATTTCTTTCCATTAATAACAATTTCTTTCCAATTTTTTTGCCTATCTAGTGGATTCCCATTAGTGTTAAGATTAATGTTTTCTGGGAGTTTAACTGGCAAATCTTTTTCAGGTATTTTAATTACATTATTATCATTGTCATAGGCTATTGGTATTGGACATCCCCAATATCTTTGTCTTGATATACCCCAATCTTTTAATCTGTAATTAATTTTTTTTTTTCCTAATTTTTTATTCTCTAAGAATTTAATTGTTTCATAAATTGATTTTTCTGGTGCAGTTATCCCATTTAAAAATTCAGAATTTATCATTATTCCAGCTCCTGTATAAGCCTGGTCGGTAACTTGATAATTATCATTTTCACTAGCAGGCTTTACTACTGTTTTTATTTTAAGATTGTATTTTTTGGCAAAATCAAAATCTCTTTGATCATGTGCTGGACATCCAAAGACTGCTCCAAATCCATAATCCATTAAAACAAAATTAGCAAAATAAACTGGAACTTTTGATTCTTTGTCCAAAGGATTTATAGCTGTCAACTCTGTTTTAAATCCTATTTTGGTTGCTTGAGCGATAGACTCTTCTGTAGTTCCTGTCTTAGAACATTCTTTTTTGAATTCTGCGAATTGACTATTATTTTCATAATATTTGGACAGGGGATGATCTACTGATAATGCTAAAAATGAAAATCCAAATAAAGTATCAGGTCTAGTGGTGTAACATTTAATTGATTTTATATCTTTTGAACCTTCAATTTGAAAATCAATTTCACAACCAAACGATTTACCAATCCAATTTTTTTGCATAATTTTGACTTTTTCTGGCCAATTATTCAATTTATTAAGATCATTCAAAAGCTCCTCTGAAAAATGTGAAATTTTAAAAAACCATTGGTTTAATTTTTTTCTCTCTACTACTGCACCAGATCTCCAGCCTTTACCGTCAATAACTTGTTCATTAGCTAACACAGTCTTATCTACAGGATCCCAATTAACATAACTTTCTTTTCTATAAACAAGACCCTTATCATAAAGATCTAGAAAGATTTTCTGTTGATGTTTAAAATATTCGGGTGAACATGTTGAGATTTCTCTATCCCAGTCTACAGAAAGACCCAACATTTTTAATTGAGATTTCATTATTTCAATATTTTTTTCAGTCCAATTTTTAGGATTTAAATTATTTTGTTTTGCTGCATTTTCTGCTGGCATTCCAAATGAGTCCCAACCCATTGGATGTAGCACATTAAAACCCTTTAAAGTTTTATATCTTGAGAGAACATCCCCAATTGTATAGTTCCTTACATGTCCCATGTGAATTCTTCCAGATGGATATGGAAACATTTCTAAACAATAGAATTTTCTTTTGTCTTTGTTTATCTCTGATTTGAAAGTTTTATTTTTAAGCCAGTGCTCTTGCCATTTTTTTTCTACTAACTTAAAATTATATCTTTCCACAATCGATTGAATTTATCTAATCGGCCTTTTTTGGTTTTTTTCTACTACTACCATGCTCCATATCACCCATTATATATGGATTATTTTTCCTACGTTTTTCAAGCATTTTTTTTTGATATTTTGTAGCCTTTTTAAGAATATTTAAATTAAGGTCTGCTACTAAATCATTATTATTTTTACTGATTGAGCAATTAGTAAGATTTTGTGAACATTTTTTTAAAAAGACATTAATATCTAATGCATCTGATCTAATTTCATTTGTCAAAAATCTGATGGAAATTTTAACAGACTCATTTGGAGTGTTATTTTCACTATACCAGTCAGTAACAACAATGCCTCCACTATAGTTTGCAGAGACCAAAGGCATAAAATCTAAAGTGTCAAGTGTAGCTCTCCATAAAGGATTAGCACTTGCAAATTCATAATTAGTACCACCTTTATCTCCACCCAAAAGTCTAAAGCCCCTACCTTCTTCAATGTTTTTTTTCACTCGCTCTCTAGGGTCTGGTGGAAAATCTTTAGCGCTTGTTTTTTTTGGTTTAAGAGGTCCGCAAGCTGCTTGTGTCAATAATAATAAAATTGATAACAGAATTAGGATATGCTTAGTGATTTTCATATTAAAATAGCAGATTAGTTATTAACACATTATTCATCGTTTAGAATTAGAATATAATTTATAAAAACAAGCATTTTCAAGGCTTTTAATTGATGCAAAAATGCAACACTATAATAAATTATTGTCAGAATTAACAATATTTTGTCTGTAATTAAGCAATTTTTGTTAGAAAAGCTCTGTTTATAATTAATTATAAAAAGGAGTAAATTTATGAACAATTTGAAAAAAGTAGGATTAACTGCTTTAGCTACTACTCTAGTTACTTCAGCATCAGTTGCTGGTGAACTAAGTGTATCAGGTGGAGCAGCTTTATCTTACACAGGTCTTTCAAGCGCTTCAGGCACTAACCCGTGGGCAATGGGTGACAGTGTAAAGTTTAATGGCGGTGGAGATCTAGACAATGGTATGACTGTATCAGTTTACTACGAATTAGATGGTGGTACTTATGATGACTACAATCTAAAAGTAGGTATGGGTGATTCAGGAACAATATCTTTCTCAGGTAATTCAAGCAGCGGAAGCGGTGTTGATAAACTTAAAGATATCGTACCAAATGCTTATACACCAGTATACGAAGCAACAGATTCTACTGACAGTGGTTTAATTGATGCCTCAGGTAACAATCAAGCAGGTCAGTGGGGATACGACGTTACCGTTGGATCTTTAGACTTATCAGCTTCTTACAATCCAAAACCAGCAGCAGCTAGCGAAGCTGAAACTGGATATGCAGCTGTTTACACAGGCTTAATGGATGGTTTACAGTTGAGTGCAGGTGTGTTTGATGATGGTGATGAAGCAGAAAACGAAACTTTTGGTATCAAATATACTATGGGTAACGTTGTAGCTGCTTACCAAGTCACTAATGTAGACTACGAAGCTACGACTTCAACAGACCAAGATGCGGTACACTACGGTGTATCTGTAGCGGTTAACGATGAGTTAACTGTATCAGCTGGTAGACAAGTAATCGAGTTTGATGGTCAATCAGATGATGAGACTAACACAGGAGTGATGGCTTCATACACTATGGGCTCTATCTCAATTGGTGGTGGTTTCAATAAACTTGACAATGTTGGTGGAAGTAACACTGCAAAAGAAGTTGAAGCTTCAATCTTCAATATCTCGTTTGCATTCTAATCATTAGATTAGTTAATTTTATAAAGGCCCCTAATTATTTAGGGGCCTTTTTTTTTCGAAATAAGAAATACCTGCAAAACCATAAGGATTTATCATTTTAAGTTTTTTTAAATTCTTACAGTTTATCCCACCTAAAGAAATATCTTTTATTTGAGTTAATCCTCTAAGTTTTAAATATTTGTGAATATCTAATTGTTTATTTTTTTTTTCTTTGAATAAAGGAGATAAAAAAATCTCCTCAATATTTTGAAGTTCTTTTATTCTTATTTCCTTAATATTATGTGCAGACCCCAAAATTTTAAACTGCTTTTTTAAAGTACCTGATATGGAGTTTAAATTTTTATTACTTGCAGATATATAAACTCCATTAGCATTTATTTGTCTAGCTAATTTGATATCATTATAAATATAAAAGTTTCTTCTATTTTTTTTACAAAAATTGCTTAGTTTTATTAAAGTTTTTAATGGAGTTTCTTTATCTTTATTTCTCCAAATAAAAGATATATTTTTATCTAAATTAATTAAATGAGAATATTTAAACTCATTTATGAAGTAGTATTTTTTAAAGTTTTTGATATGCACCATACAGAAAGTAATTTAATAGAAATTAAGGATAAAATTAAGAATAAAATAAAATTATTATCCCTAAATCAATATGATCCAAAAGTTATTGCCGTATCAAAAACATTTGATGAAAAAGATATATTACCATTATTAAATTTTGGTCATAATGATTTTGGTGAAAATAAAGTTCAAGAAGCTTCATTAAAATGGCCAAAACTAAAAGAAAAATACAAAAATATAAAATTACATATGTTAGGAAAATTGCAAACCAATAAAGTAAAATTTGCTGTTGAAATATTTGATTATATACATTCTTTGGATAACTTAAAACTTGCTAATAAATTAGCAAAGGAAATGCATAAAAAAGATAAAAGAGTAAAAATTTTTATTCAAATTAACTTAGGAGGAGAAAAACAAAAATCTGGAATAGAACCTAATGATTTAGAGGCATTTTATAAAAATTGCTTATCATTAAAACTAGATATCGTAGGAACAATGTGTATTCCTCCAGATAACCAAGATCCAAAATTATTTTTTAAAGATCTAGTTAATTTAAATAATAAAATCAAACTTTCCGAGTTAAGTATGGGTATGACCAATGATTACTTGGATGCTCTAGAATTTAGGTCAACATATTTAAGAATTGGAACAGGAATATTTGGAAAAAGAGCTAATTAATTTTAATTTTTGTTTGTTTATTAATAAGTTTAGTTAGGATTAAAAAATCTTTTTTACTTAAAGCAATACATCCCTTTGTGGGTAAATAGTTTTTTGTTAAATGTAAAAAAATAGCGCTACCTTTAAACTTTATTGGATTTTTATAATTATATTTTATTAAGATAAAAAAATCATACTTATTGTCTTTACGGTATAATTTTTCGTATTTAATTTTAAGTTTTTTTTTTATTTTTATTAATTTATTGTAGAATTTGCTGTTTGGGTCATCACACCAGCCCATATTTTTTTTAATAGATATTGATTTAAGTCTAGAAAGAGGCTTTTTAACTCTATCAGCTCTATAATAAATATTACCCAAACTGTACTTACCTTTTGGTGTTGCAAGATCCCCCTCAATTTTTTTTTCGGTAAACCCTTTTTTCCCAACAGAACACTTAAATTTAAAATCATCAATTAAAAGTGTATCTTTATTTTTAATAATAATTGTCATATTTTAAATAAATGAGTTCTCAAATATTAATAATATATGAATATCAAATTTTATACCAAGTGTTAAATGAAGTAAGTGGAAGTTTAAATTTTGAGATTATTCATTCTAATAATAAAGATTTAAAAGAATTTAAGTATGATCCAAAAGGTAATTATTTGATTATTTCAAAAAAAGAAATCGAAGGAATAAAGAATAATTTGATTATTAATAATATACCAATTAAATTTGAAAAACTTATTGAAATGATCAATATAAAATTTTTGAAAAATAAATTTATAGATCAATCAAATATAACAATAGGCAAATATAATTTAGATCTGAATGCCAGAAAAATTTCACTTGGAGATAAAAATTTAAATTTGACAGAAAGAGAAACGAATTTAATAATCTTTATTAAAAACAAAAAAAATGTGACAATCAAGGAATTACAAAAAATGGTCTGGGACTATTCACCAGATTTAGACACACACACCGTTGAAACACATATCTACAGATTGAGAAAGAAAATGAAAGAGACTTTTGGAAATGAAAGTTTTATATCAAACACCAGTAATGGTTATTCTATAGATTAGTGATTAAATCCTTGCACCTAACTTTTGAATAATTTTTGAAGATAATTCTGTCCCTTTAATCAAACATTCTTGAACATTTAATTGGTTAATAACACCATGGAGATATCCTGCAGCAAATAAATCACCAGCTCCAGTTAAATCTTTTATTTTTAAATTAGATTGGGCATTGACCTCTACAACCTGATTATCGCTTATTGAAACAGCACCCTTTTGACCCCTAGTAATTATAACACTCTTTTTAATTTCTTTTGAGAATGAAACAGCTTCTTCAAATGTTTTTGACTCAATCAAGGATAATATTTCTTGTTCATTTGCAAAAATAATATCTATTTTATTCTTAACTAGTTCCAAAAAATGTGGTTTATGTCTTTCTACACAAAAAAGATCCGAAAGTGACATAGCAACTTTTTTTGAGTGAGCAATAGCTTTATCAAAAGCTTTCTTTGGATCACCCTCATCCCACAAATAACCCTCTAAAAAAACCATTTCAGCATTTTTTATATGTTCCTGTTTGATGTCGTTATCACTAATTTTTCCAGCTGTGCCAAGAAATGTGCACATTGTTCTTTCAGAGTCGGGTGTTATTAAAATTAAACAAGATCCAGTAGGTATTTCTTCTTGTTTTTTTTTATATAAGTATTTTACTTTTTCTTTTTTTAAACCATCTTCATATTTTTGACCAAGTTCGTCTTCACTAACTTTTCCGATAAATCCCACTTGGTTTCCTAATTGAGATAAGCCAACTATTGAATTAGCAACAGATCCGCCCGAAATAGTTTCCTCAATTTCAAGAGATGTAAGCAAATTTTTAAATTCTACTTCATCTATTAATTTCATAGTGCTTTTTGTTAATGAATGTTTTGTCAAAAATTCATCTGATACTCTGCAGAGCACATCAACAATAGCGTTCCCAATACCTAATATTTTCATTAAGGTTTTTTTGCAAAAAAAGGTTTTTTTCGATTAGGATAGCAAGAAGTACAAATTTTACAACTCAATCCATAACAGTCTCTTGCCTTACAATACTCCCTACCATAATAAATTATTTGTAAATGTAATTTGTTCCAATATTTTTTAGGAAATAATCTTTTTAAATCATTTTCTGTTTGGACAACGTTTTTTCCATTTGTTAAACCCCATCTCTGGGCTAACCTATGGATATGGGTATCAATAGGAAAAGCAGGATGACCAAAACCTTGGGACATAACTACACTAGCTGTTTTATGACCTACGCCTGGTAGCTTTTCAAGTTCTTCAAAGGTTTTGGGTACTTTACCATTATAGTCTTTTACCAGTATTCTTGACAAATTATAAATACTCTTTGCTTTTATTCTGAAAATGCCAATTTTTTTAATCAAAGTTTCTATTTTTTTTCTTCCTAATTTAACAAAGTGTTCTGGTTTGTGATATTTTGGGTAAATATTTTTAGTTACATTATTTACATTCACATCTGTACATTGAGCAGAAAGAAGAACAGATATTAACAGAGTAAATACATTTCGACTTTTAAGAGGGACTTTGATGCTAGGATATGTTTTGTTTAGTATTTTGAGTATTATTTTTGCTCTTTGAATTTCATTCATTATTTGAAATTCATTAAGTCTCTCATGGAATACAAACCAGGTTTTTTTTTCATTAACCAACTAGCGGCTGTTAGTGCACCCTCAGAATAAAGTGCTCTATCAAATGCCTCATGATTAAGTCTTATTATCTCTTTCCCACTGGAAAATAAAACCTCATGTTCACCAATAATCTTACCTTTTCTAATTGAGTTAAAATTTATTCTTTTTCCGTAAGGAAATTTTTTTTTATTAAGATATTTCTTACCCATAATTCCATAAAAACTTTTGTTTTTTCCTATCGCGATGCCCTGACCTAACATTAATGCTGTACCAGATGGGTGATCTTTTTTAAATTTATGATGAGCTTCAAAAACTTTACTAAGAAAATTATTAGTCAAAGATTTAGACGCAATTTCAGTCAAATACATCAAAAGATTAATCCCAAGACTCATATTTCCAGCTTTAAGAATCGGAATTTCTTTTGAAATTCTTTTTATTATATTTTCTTCTTTTAGAGTGAAACCTGTAGTACCAATTATTACTTTTTTTTTTTGTTTGACAGCAAATTTAAGAACTTCCAGCGTACATTTTGGAATTGTAAAGTCTATTATAATATCACTTTTCTTAAAAGCCTTCTCACTATTTAATTCTGGTAATAATCCTAAAATTTTTTTTTTTGGTATTTTATTTTCTGTAAGGCTAATAATTTTAAATCGGTTATCTTTGTTAGTAGATTTTATTAATTGTTGCCCCATTCTTCCCAGACACCCTGTAATTGTTAATTTTATTTTTTTAGATTTCATATTTAAAAAATTTTAGGTCTTTCTGATAATATTCATTCATTTTTTTTATCATTCTTTTATCTAAATTTTTTTTCCAATCATTTTCTGGCCCTTGATAAAAGAATTTTATTTTTCTTTTATCCTTTAAAGAATAAACATTTTCACCAAATTTTCCTTGATTTTCAATGTCTTGAAGGCTTTTAAAATTGGTTGTTTCTATAGCTTTATTTAGCTTGTTTGGATCGATCTTATCTTTTGACCTTACTATAGTGTTTACAAATACCACTAATTTTTCAAATGTCTCTTGAGGTTTTTTGACCATATCTTCATATCTGATCGTAAGTCTCCGAAAAGACTTGTTACTCATCCAAGATTGATAATTAATTCTCCAGGAATTAACGATATTTGTCTTAGCATAATTTTTCAAATGTGGATAATCTTCTAACACTTTATTTTCATCTTGCATAAATTTGAGTGCCTTTTCATATGACTCTAAATCATTATGATTCTTTACTGAGGTAATCACATTTCTTGGATCTCTTATGACATATATAACTCCTAATGAATACTGCGGTTTAGTAAAATCATTACCAAAAGCTGTAATTAGAGAATTATGAGTTTTAAGAAATTTTGCTTTTTTTTGATCGCATATATTTTTCTGAGAAGATTCCCAATGTTTATGGATTTCACCCTTTTTAACTGTTTCACGAAAAAATTGTTTATTTGGATAATCTTCTATTAAATTCAATTTATCTATATCAAAAAATCCATTTTCACAAAAATAATACGCAGTTAAAAATGATCTTACCCATGTATTCCCACTTTTAGGATATGATGCTATCCAAATTATCATAATTATCTATTAAACTAGGTGCTAATTATTTCAACTTAAATTTTTTTTTGATTAGAAAGGCTTTATCTTAACTTTTCCAAAAATCTTTAGCTTTTTGGAAAAACTTTTTTATACTTGGATTAGATTTTTCATTTTCTATTTCTCTAAATTTTTCTAAAAGACTTCTTTGCTCTTTATTTAGGTACACTGGAACTTCTGTTTTTATTTGCACATACAAGTCTCCGAAATCTCCTCTACGCATAAAAGGCATGCCTTTGCCTTTTAGCCTAAATTGTTTACCATCTTGAGTCCCATCAGGGATCTTTATTTTTGCTTTTTTACCATCAATTGTTGGTATCTCTATTGTTGTACCAAGCGCTGCATCTGCTATGGAAATTGGAAACTCAAAAAATAAGTTTACATCAGATCTTTTGAATAACTCATGAGATTTTACATTTATAAATAAATATAAATCACCACTAGCACCACCCCTTGTCCCCGCTTCACCTTTGCCAGCAAGTCTAATTCTTGTCCCGTCATCAACTCCCTTTGGTATTGTGACAGATACTTTTTTTGAAGTTTGAGTGTTTCCTTGTCCACTACAGTCTGAACAAGGATTGATTATTTCTTCTCCACTTCCAGCACATTGAGGACATGTTTGTTGAACTGTAAAAAAACCTTGATTAGATCTAACTCTACCGTTTCCTCCACAGTAAGTACATCTGTCAGGGCTAGACCCAGGCTTAGATCCATTTCCCTTACATGTGTTGCATTTTTCTGATGTTGAAAATTGTATATTTTGTTTCTTTCCCGCGTAAGCCTCTTCTAATGTAATCGATAAATCATATCTTAGATCTGAGCCTCTATTATTTGAATTTCTTCCTCTAGAGCTTCTTCTTCCACCGCCAAAATCACCAAAAAAATCCTCAAATATGTCTGAAAAATCTGCACCACTAAAACCCCCAAAACCTCCAAATCCACCTTGTCCGCCACCTCCATTTTCAAACGCAGCATGACCAAAATTATCATAATTTTCTTTTTTAGATTTATCAGAAAGAATGCCGTAAGCTTCACTTGCTTCTTTAAACTTTTCTTCAGCTCCCTTATCACCTGGATTTTTATCTGGATGATATTTTACAGCTAACTTTCTATATGCAGATTTTAATTCTTCAGGGGATGCGCTTTTATTTACGCCGAGGACGTCATAATAATCTCTTTTTGCCATTTAATACCCCGGACAGATAAATGTATGTTAAGCGCTCTTTTCTTTATTCTCGTCTTTAACTTCCTCAAAATCAGCATCAACAACATTATCCTCTTTTTTTCCTTTATCATCTTTACCATCATCTTTATTAGAATCTGGTTTTGTGTTTTGTTGTGATTTATATATTGCTTCTCCAAGTTTCATTGAAGCTTGAACTAGTGCCTCAGTTTTTTTCTTTATATCATCTGTGTTTTCACCTTTAAGAGCCTCTTTTAATTGACTTGAAGCATCTTCAATAGCTTTTTTGTCAGCTTCAGACACTTTAGAACCGTGCTCTTTAAGATTTTTATCTGTAGAATGAATTAAGGTATCTGCTTGATTTCTTACGTCTACAGACTCTCTTTTCTTTTTATCAGCTTCTTTATTAGCTTCAGCATCTTTTACCATTTTTTCAATTTCTTCATCACTCAATCCACCTGAAGCTTGAATTTGAATTTTTTGTTCTTTTCCAGTGCCCTTGTCCTTCGCTGAAACATTAACAATTCCATTAGCATCAATATCAAATGTAACTTCAATTTGAGGAACACCTCTAGGCGCAGGTGCAATTCCAACAAGTTCGAAATTTCCTAAAATTTTATTATCAGCTGCCATCTCTCTTTCACCCTGTAACACTCTAATAGAAACAGCTGGTTGATTATCTTCAGCAGTTGAGAATACTTGGCTTTTTTTAGTAGGTATTGTTGTATTTTTTTCAATTAATTTTGTAGAAACTCCACCTAAAGTCTCAATACCCAAAGAAAGAGGCGTTACATCTAATAACAATACATCCTTAACATCACCTTGAAGAACACCTGCTTGAATAGCAGCACCCATAGCCACAACTTCGTCAGGGTTAACACTTTTATTAGGTTCTTTGCCAAAGAAATTTTTAACTTCTTCGATTACTTTAGGCATTCTAGTCATACCACCAACCATAACAACTTCATCAATTTCATTAGCTGTAATACCAGCATCTTTTAATGCAGTTTTACAAGGTGGCATTGTTTTGGCTATAAGATCCTCAACTAGCGCCTCAAGTTTTGCTCTTGTAAGTTTTAGATTAATATGTTTTGGACCAGTCTTGTCAGCGGTGATAAACGGTAAATTAATATCAGTTTGTTCAGCTGAAGATAATTCAATCTTAGCTTTTTCTGCTGCTTCTTTTAACCTCTGAAGAGCAAGTTTATCTGATTTTAAATCTATCCCATTATCTTTTTTAAATTCCGAAATTAAATATTCAACGACAGAATTATCAAAATCTTCACCACCTAAAAATGTATCTCCGTTAGTTGATTTAACTTCAAAAACTCCGTCACCAAGTTCAAGTATTGAAACATCAAATGTTCCGCCACCTAAGTCATAAACTGCAATTTTCTTATTTTGTTTTTTATCTAAACCATAAGCTAATGATGCAGCAGTAGGTTCATTTATAATTCTTAAAACTTCTAAACCTGCAATTTTTCCAGCATCTTTTGTTGCCTGTCTTTGAGCATCATTAAAGTATGCAGGAACAGTAATTACAGCTTTTGTAACAGCTTGGCCTAAATATTTTTCTGCTGTTTCTTTCATTTTTTGTAAAATAAAAGCTGAAATTTGAGAAGGAGAGTATTTTTCACCTTTAGACTCTATCCACGCATCTCCTTTTTCTGAATTAACAATCTTAAATGGAGCCGCTTCTATATCTTTTTTAACAGTCGGGTCATCAAAATTTCTTCCAATTAGTCTTTTAACTGCAAAAATTGTATTTTCAGGATTGGTTACAGCTTGTCTTTTAGCTGGCTGTCCTATTAATTTTTCTTTTTCATCAGTAAAGGCAACAACAGATGGTGTTGTTCTAGCGCCTTCTGCATTTTCTAAAACTTTTGCCTGGCTTCCTTCCATTATAGCCACACAAGAGTTGGTTGTTCCTAAATCTATTCCAATAATTTTACTCATAAACTTTAATTCTCCTCGTCATATAAGTGTTATTTTTAATTCTACAAGCTGTTCCAATCACTATTTAGCCTCCGAATTTTCTTTAGTTTCCTCTGTTTTGGCTGCTTTTTCTTGAGTTTTTTTAGCTACGCCAACTAATGAGGGCCTTAGTAATCGGTCTTTAATAGTGAAGCCTTTTTGAATTTCTTGAATTATAGTTCCTGGCTCTTTTGTATCATCCTCAATTTCCATCATTGCTTGATGAAAGTTTGGATCTAATTTTTTATTTAAACTATCAATCTGTTTAATATCATTTTTGTTAAATATGGATATTAAATCTTTATGAATTATATCAAAATGTTCTAAAGTTTTTTTAAGTGCTTCAGAGTCCTTCAATTTTTCATCACTCTCTAAAATACTTTTTGATCTTTCAAAATTATCTATAAGGCTAAGCGCTTCCTTAGCAAATGAAAAACCACCGTATTCAAAAGCATCTTCCTTCTCCTTCTCAAACCTTCTTCGTTGATTTTCCATTTCAGCAAATGCTCTTGCTAGTTTATCCTCAAGTTCTAAAATCTTTTCTTCTGGTGTTAATCCTTTTTTTTCTTCTTTCTCTTTTTTATTATGATCGTCTGTTTGATCCTGAGGCTTAGTGGATTGATTATTTTCTTCCTTAGCTAAATTTTCGTTTTTGATATTTTCTTTTTGCTCTTTTTCCATAAGAGCTTATATGGTAAGAAATTTAAGAATTTCTAGATGTTAAAAAAAAAAATATCAAAAATATTAATCGGCACAAACAACAAGGGAAAACTTAGAGAAATTAAGGGTTTATTGCCAAAATCAATTAAGATTTTCTCTACATCAGATTTTAATCTTAAAAGCCCAACAGAAAATGGACTTACATTTAAGGAAAATTCAATAATCAAATCTAAGTACTTTTCAAAAAAATCTAATTTAGTTTGTATTGCTGATGACTCTGGCCTTGAAATAGATTGTTTGGATAAAAAGCCTGGAATCTTTTCAGCCAGATGGGCAGGATCCAAGGGTGATTTTAATAAAGCAATTAAAAAAGTATATAAAGAGTTAGATAAAAAAGATAAGAACTGGAGAGCTAAAAAGATTAAAGCAAGATTCGTATGTGCGCTGTCAATTTGTTATTTAGATAAAATAATCGCAAGTGTTATAGGAAAAATTGAAGGGTCTATTTCAAACAAAATTAGGGGAAAAAATGGTTTTGGATATGATCCAATTTTTATTCCAAAAAAAAAGAGACAAACTTTTGGTGAAATGAAGTTTTCTAGTAAATGTAAAATCGACCATAGATCAATTGCGTTTAAAAAAATTAAAAAATTTCTTTAAGTTTACCGTTATAAATTTCATAAAAATTTAACTGGTGATTTATCTTATTATCTTTAATTTCAAAAACTCCTATTTTTCCTTTAAATGTATTTTGAGTTTTAAAGGATTTATTTATTTCTAAAGTTTCATTTTTAAGTGATAGATAATATATTAATCCAACTAGATCATAACTCAGTAATGATAGATAATTTGGTTTATAATTAAATCTTTTAAAAAATTTATTAGTAAACTCATCTAAATTTTGTTTGTTTATTGAAGGATAATAAATTGGTTGTAAATTTTGTTCTTTTAACAAACTTTCATCAAACCATTGGTTTAGAGTAATTATATATTTATCTTTTGGTGATACATCAGTATAAAGTAATGAAGTAATAACACTTTTTAAACTTTCATCAAAATCTGTAATAATAACAGAATCAAATTTTACATTTCCAAGAGTGTATTTTTTTTCAAGATTTTCTATAATTTTTTCCTTATTTGGATCATCAGAATTTTCAACTCGTGATATTTCATCTAATAGATTTTGTTTTCTTATTCCGTAATTTGTGATTTTTTCTATTTGTTTAGTTAATTTAGTAGGGTCAATATCATAGTTGTATTGTTTAAAAAATTTTATCTTTGACTCTTTAATTCCTTTTTTAATCTCTAAGTCATAATTTAAATTTGGTATTAAAAAAATTGTTTTTTTTATCTCGCTCGTTTCCAAAAATTTTTTAATTGTATTAAATTGTGAAGAGGAGTTAATGCCACTGCTAATGATATTTTTATGAAGATCCAAAGTTTTGTTTGTTAAAGACAAAAAAGTAATACTTTTTACCTTATCTAAAAATAATAAATTTTTGTGAAAAACAGGACCGATAACCAATGATATTCCCATTTTTTCAAATTCAAGAGCTGAACGCAAGGTCACATCAGGATCTGACCTGGTGTCTTTAGGATATATTTCTATATTATTATTTTTTATGTCAATTAAGGCCATTCTAATGGAATCAAGTATTTGTTTTCCTAAAGATGCGTCTTCTCCAGATAGTGGAGCTAGTACCCCTATTTTAATTTTTGTTTCTTCAGAATAGGAAAATGATGTTTCAAATAATAAAACAAAAAATATAGAAAAAAGAATTTTAAAAAATTTATTCATTTAATGATTTATATAATTTTAGTATTGTATAATTATGACTGTAAACACTAAATTTCAAAATAAAGAAATTAAAAAAGGGCTATATATAATACCCACTCCGATAGGAAATTTAGGAGATATTACTTACCGTGCAATAGAAATTTTAAAAAAGTCGGATTTAATTTTATGTGAGGATACCCGAATTTCTAGAAAATTGATGGAAAAATTTGAGGTTAAATCAAAATTATTATCTAATCACAAATTTAATGAGAAGAAAAATTTATCTTTAGTCATAAATCATTTAAGAAATGATAAGATTATATCTCTTGTTTCAGATGCTGGCACTCCTGGAATATCAGATCCTGGAGCCATCTTAGTTAGAGAGTGTGTTAAAGAAAAAATAAATATTTTTCCATTACCAGGACCCTCCGCAGTTAGTACTGCTGTATCAATTAGTGGCTTTTCTGAAAAATATTTTTTTTATGGTTTTTTTCCATCAAAATTGAAGGATATAAAAAATGATTTAAAATTACTTTCCCAGTTAGATTCTAGTATTGTTTTTTTCATTTCAGCAAAAAAAATGAACAAAACCATTTCATTTCTTAAGGAAAGTTTTTCTGATAGAGAAATTTTAATTTGTAGAGAAATGACAAAAATTTATGAGGAATATTTAAGATATAAAGTTGTTGATTTAAAAACTCATAATGAAAATTTAAAAGGTGAATTAACTATTGTAATATCTGAAAAAAAAAGAACAAAAAAAAGTTCTCTTTTATTAAGTGAATCAGATAAGAATAACATAAGGAAAATGATTAAAAAATTAAGTATTAAAGAAATTGTGAATTTAATTTCCCAAAATAATGCGATACCAAAAAAAAAAATTTATAATTTTTGTCTTAAAATAAAGAATGAAGTTTAGAATTTTAATATTATTATTAATTACTTTGTTTTTAACAGGATGTGTTGGTGTTTCCTCAAAAGGAATTTTTGGAACAGGAGTATCAGTTGCTTTAGATCCTAGATCTTTAGGAACTCAGATTGATGACTCGATAATGCAGAAAAATTTATCAGCAAGATTAGTGTTGATGGATAAAAAATATTTTTTATCAATTAAATCAAAGGTATTAGATGGAAGAATCTTTTTAACTGGTAAAGTCGATAACCCAGAAGAAAAACTTCAAATTACTAAAATGGCTTGGGAAACTGAGGGCGCCAGATCTGTAAGAAATGATGTTAAAATTAAAGAGAAATTTAACTTCACACAATCTGCGAAAGATATTTTAATCACTTCACAATTAAGGACAGCTTTAATTTTGAATAAAGAAATAAAAGCAACCAACTACCAGATAGATACTTACAAAAAGAAAGTTTATGTTTACGGTATAGCTTTAACACCTGATGAAAAAGAATTAGTAGTTAAAGAGGCTAAAGAAATATTAGATGTTGAGGATGTGATAGCTAGCATTTTAATTGTCGATGATTTAAGAATTCAAAAAAATTAATCTTTCTTATAATCAATTACATCAGAGGAATACGCTGCAATCGATGCTAGATTAATAATTTCTGAAGTCGAAGTTCTTAGAGGAGCTATCTCTATTGGAAGACCCAACCCAATTAATAATGGTCCAATAACTTTTGCTCTACTCATTGATTTTATCATTTTATATGAAATAGCTGCACTGTGCTGGCTAGGCATTATCAATACATTAGAATTTCCTACAATCTCTGAAAAAGGATAAAGCTCTTTATATAATTCCTCTAAAGCAACATCTGGCTGCATTTCTCCATCAAATTTAAAATCAACTTTATCTTTTTTTAGAATTTCAACTGCATCGCTTAATCTTTTAGTTCTATCAGTAGCTGGTTCCCCAAAAGTGGAATGAGATAAGAAAGCGACTTTAGGATCAAACCCAAATAATCTAACTACTCTAGCTGCTGATTTAGCCATTTCTGCTAACTGATTTGCATCAGGATATTCAATGACAGAGGTATCGCATATGAAAATTGTTTTTCCCCTATTCACTATTAAATTTAAGCCAAACATTATTTCTCCAGCTCTGGGATCTACAACCTGAGTTATTTTTTCTAGTGATGAGGAATATCTTCTGGTATTTCCAGTGACCATCGCATCAGCATCCTTACATGCTACCATACAAGAAGCCCAAATAACCCTATCATTTCTGATTAAACGATCACAATCTCGTTCCAGCATGCCTTTATTTCTTTGAAGTTTGCCAAAAAGATATTTTACATACTTTTCTCTTTTTTTGGCATCTTTTGAATTGGTAATTTCTATATCAAAATTTTCACTGTAACCTATTTTCTTTAATTGATTTTTAATTAGATCCTCTTTTCCAACTAAGATTGGTATACCTAAGTTAGAGTTTTTAAATGCTATTGCTGCTTTAAGCATGTTTTCATCCTCACCATCTGCAAAAATTATTTTTTTTGGTTTTTTCTTTATATAGTTATTTATACCCTGCATGATCGTAACTGTTGGATCTAATCTTTGTCTTAACTGATCTTTGTAATTATCAAAATCTTTTATATCTATTCTCGCAACACCAGAATCTATTGCTGCTTTAGCTACTGCAGCAGGAATTACACTTATAAGTCTTGGATCAAATGTTGAGGGAATTATATAATCTTTACCATAATGTGGTCTGTCGCCTCCCATTGCAGCAACAACTTCATCAGGAACTTCCTCTTTAGCTAGGTTAGCAATTGCGTGAGCGGCAGCTATTTTCATCTCCTCATTTATGGTTTTAGATCTTACATCTAATGCGCCTCTAAATATATATGGAAAACCAATTAGATTATTTACCTGGTTTGGATAATCTGATCTTCCAGTGGCCATAATTGCATCACTTCTTACTTCAGCAACTTCTTCAGGTTTAATTTCTGGATCAGGATTTGCGCATGCAAATATGATGGGATTCTTAGCCATTTTTTTTACCATATCTTTAGTTAAAGCCCCTTTTGCTGATAAACCTAAAAATACGTCAGCATTACTGATCGCATCTAATAAAGTTCGATGCTCAGTCTCAATAGCATGAGCTGATTTCCACTGGTTTAAATTTTCTCTTCCATTATAGATCACTCCTGTTCTGTCAACCATTGTAATGTTTTTTTGTGGAACACCACTTTTCTTAAATAAATTAGCACAAGCCATTGCCGATGCACCTGCGCCGTTGACAACAATTTTTACTTCATCAATTTTTTTTTTGGTAATATCCATTGCGTTGATTAATGCAGCTGTAGTTATGATTGCTGTACCATGTTGATCATCATGAAAGACAGGAATATCTAAAATTTCTTTAAGTTTTTCCTCGATAATAAAACAATCTGGAGCAGCAATATCCTCCAGATTAATTCCTCCAAAACTTGGAGCAAAATTTTTAATACTATTAATTATTTCATTGTGATCTTGTGAGTCAATTTCAAGATCAATCGAGTCAATATCAGCAAACCTTTTAAATAATACTGCCTTTCCTTCCATAACAGGTTTTGAGGCTAAAGCTCCTAAGTTACCCATACCTAAAATAGCAGAACCGTTACTAATTACTGCCACAAGATTTCCCTTACTTGTATAGTCAAATGCAGTTTCTGGATTTTCACTTATCGCTTTTACTGGTGCTGCCACACCTGGCGAATAAGCTAATGCGAGATCTCTTTTTGTAGTCATATTCTTTGAGGATGAGATTTCGATCTTACCTGGTTTATTATTACGATGATAATCTAAAGCTTCTTTATCTGTATAATGATCAATTTTTGTTTTTTTCATTTAGCTTAATTAGGTGTACAAATGAGGTAAATTTAAGACTAATATGATTTATGAATTTAGTTAAGTCAACAGGGACTTTTGGTTTCTTTACTATTATCAGCAGATTACTTGGATATTTGAGAGATGTTTTGATAGCAATTTTTCTTGGAACAAGTTTTTTGGCTGATGCTTTTTTTGTAGCATTTAGAATACCCAACACTTTTAGAAGACTTTTTGCTGAGGGAACTTTTAACTCAGCTTTTGTACCAAGCTACACCTCTGAATTAGTTAAAAATAAATCTAGATCAAATAAATTTGCTAATGATATTTTTAATTTATTATTCTTAGCTTTATTTTTTTTAGTTCTCATAATTGAAATTTTTATGCCAATTTTTGTGGGATTGATAGCACCAGGCTTTATTGAAGATACTAAAAAATTTGAATTAGCAACTACTTTAACAAGAATTACTTTCCCCTTTTTAATGTTTGTAAGTCTATCTTCCTTTTTTGGTGCAATTTTAAACTCACATAATAAATTTGCTGCCGCTTCATCAGCGCCTATTATTTTAAATATAGTCTTAATTACTATTTTATTTTTTGGAAGATATTTAGGTGATGAATTAATTTACTATCTTTCATACGGGGTATCTATCGCAGGATTACTACAATTAATTTTTTTATATAGATTTGTAAAAAAATATTATGCCTTAGATTTTGATTTAAGATTAAAAATCACCAATAAAGTAAAATTTTTTTTTAAAAAATTATTACCAAGTATTTTTTCCTCAGGAGTTACTCAAATAAATATTTTGGTTGGAACAATTATAGCGTCATTCCAGGCAAGTGCTGTATCATACCTTTACTATGCTGATAGAATATACCAGATTAATTTAGCAATAGCCGGTATAGCTATTGGTGTTGTTGTTCTGCCTCAACTATCAAAACATGTTCACCAAAAAAAAAAGAAGAAAATATCATTAATTCAAAATAAAGCATTAGAGCTAAGTATGTTTTTAAGTATACCTGCCTCAGTAGCAATAATTATAGGATCTGAAGAAATTATTTCAGCTTTGTTTGGATATGGTTCTTTTACAGAAGACTCAGTTTTAAATTCCTCGAATGCTCTTTATTATTTTGGCTTAGGACTTCCAGCATTTGTATTAATAAAAGTTTTTTCGACATTTTTTTTTGCAAATCATGATACTAAAACTCCATTTTATATTTCGTTAGTTTCTGTTTTGCTAAATATTTTGATAAGTGTTTACTTTTTTAAAGATATTGGTTTTATAATTATTCCTATAGCAACGACGATATCCTCATGGTTTAACTCCTTGGTGTTATTTATTTATTTAAAAAATAATAACTTGTTTGAATTTGACGAAACTTTTTTTAAGCAATTTGTTAAGATAATTTTTGCGTCAATTATGATGGGTATTTTTTTTCAATACTTGATCTTGTTATTTGAAAATCAATTGAGTTATACCTATTTCTTTAAGTCTGCTTATTTATTCTTATGTGTTTTATTTACAATAATTTTTTATTTAGCACTGTCATATTTTATCAAAGCTTTTAATTATCAAGATATTAAATTAAAGTATTAGAATATGAAAAAAAAAATTTTCTCCGGTGTTCAACCTACAGGAAATCTTCATTTAGGAAATTATTTAGGAGCGATAAAAAATTTTGTTGATTTAAACAATGATAGTCAAAATGAATGTATCTTTTGTGTTGTTGATCTTCATGCAATGACTGTAAGCCAAAATCCAAAAGATCTAAAATCAAATATACATGAGACAGTCGCCACATTTGTTGCAAGTGGAATAGATCCTAGAAAAAGTATAATTTTTAATCAGTCTCGGGTGAGTGCTCACGCAGAGGCAGCGTGGATTTTAAGCTGTGTTGCGAGAATGGGATGGTTAAATAGGATGACCCAATTTAAGGAAAAAGCCGGGAAAGACAAAGAGAAAGCGAGTATCGGTCTTTATTCATATCCTGTTTTAATGGCAGCTGACATTTTATTATACGACTCGACTCATGTACCTGTTGGAGATGATCAAAAACAACATTTGGAGTTATGTCGTGATATAGCTCAAAAATTTAACAACGATTATAAAATCCAAAATTTTTTTGTAGTTCCCGAACCTTTAATTAAAAAAGAATTTTCTAGAATTATGAGTTTAAAAGACGGTCTCAAAAAGATGAGTAAATCTGAGGTATCAGACCTAAGCAGAATAAATTTAAATGATGATAAAGATCAAATAATAAATAAAATTAAAAAAGCAAAAACCGACACTCTACCTTTACCATCTACAATTGAAGAATTAGAAAAAAGACCCGAGGCTAAAAATCTAATTGGTATTTATTCAAGTTTGATGAATAACACACTTCAAAAATCAATTAATGAATTTGCTGGAAAAAATTTTTCAGAATTTAAAGAAAAATTGTCAGATGTAGTTGTTAAAGAAATCAATCCAATTTCATTAAAAATTAAAGAGTTATTAGATGACAAAGTCTTTTTGGAAGAAATACTTAAAGACGGATATGAGAAAGCGAATGAAATTGCCACAAAAAAAATTAAAAAAATTCATGAAATTGTAGGTTTTTGAGGATATTTCATAAAGCAGTTCCATTTTTTTAAATATTGCTTATATATAATTTATGTTCGTTCAAACTGAGATAACACCAAATCCTAATTCGTTAAAATTCATACCAGGCAAGGTTGTTTCCAGTGCAGGATCATTTGAAGTAACTAAAAATGACAAAGTAAATAATGAGCTAATTAAAAATATCCTTTCAGTGAATGGTGTTGAAGGAATTTTTTTAAGTAAAGATTTCATTTCAGTTAATAAATATAATGAAAATTCTTGGGATGACATCAAGCATATTGTGATTTCTCATATTAATGAATTTTATGCATCAGGAAAAGAATTCGTCATTAATAAAGATTTAACTGAACAAAATGAAGGCTCTGATGAAATTGAAAAACGAATAGTACAATTACTTGAGGAGAAGATTCGTCCAGCAATAGCTAGAGATGGAGGTGATATTAAATTTAAAGAGTTTAAGGATGGAGTAGTAAAAGTTCAACTACAGGGGAGCTGTTCTGGCTGTCCTAGTTCTACAATGACTCTAAAACAAGGTGTTCAAAATCTTTTATGTCATTATTTGCCAGAAGTAAAAAAAGTTGAGGCTATTTAATAAATGAAAAGAATCTTTAAAAAAAATAAAATAAAACCATTTAAAGTTTTCGATGAAAATAACCTAAGTTCACTTCCAAGAATTATTCTTAGCAGTATACTTGTTATCTTATTTTTTTATTCTTTGCCGATTATTGTTAATTTTACCAGTGATAAGATCGAAAGTTCGGCTGGAATTCAAAATAATTCAAAAGCAATACTTGCATATACTCTTAATAAAAAATCTTCAAATTTATCAAATTCTCAAACACTTAATGAAGATGATTTGTTAATCGATATTTATAGTTTAAACGATCAAGAAACAGATACAGTAAGATTAGATGCTTCAACAATTAAACAGCTTTTTGAAGATACAGATTATAAGCTTGATGATGTTAGAAAAAAAAAATTAGTTAAGCCGATAGCTCTAACCTTACTTCCTGCAGAAATAAAAATGATAGAGAGCGTTAAAAAAAGAAAAGAATTCTTTATACAAATTGTATTGCCATTAATTTTAGAGGAAAATAAAAACATTAAATTAGATAGAAAAAGATTATTCAGTATAATTAATAAGAGCAATAACTCAAAATCCGAGAAATTATGGTTAGAAAAAAAATATAAACAATATGGTATACCCTCGAGAGATTTATCGATATTAAAAATAAGAATGGATATAGTTCCAGTTTCATTAGCACTTGCTCAAGCTGCTAAAGAGACAGGATGGGGAACTTCAAGATTTGCACAACAAGGAAACGCATTGTTTGGACAGTGGACTTGGTCAGGTGAGGGCTTGAAACCAAAAGATGCTGAAAAAAATGAAGGCCACAAAGTAATGAAATTTAATGTTTTGCAAGCGTCTGTAAGAGCTTACCAAAGAAATATAAATACTCACTCAAGTTATAAAGATTTTAGATTGGCGAGAGCAAAGTTAAGAGATTTAGGCGAACCATTAGACAGTATGATCTTATCAGAGTATTTAGATAAATACGCTGAAACTGGAAATGAATATGTGAAAGTTTTACAAAAGATTATTCAACAAAATAATTTAAAAGATTTTGATGATGCAAAGTTATTACCCTCAAGTATTGAGTTAGAAAGTTTAATTTAAAAATTATTATCTAATAATAAATTGTGTTCCAAACCATCTCCATTTACCGTTGTCATTTACAGAACAATTAATTCTGCCTCTTCTTGGTAAAAATGGTTCTCTAAATTCTATTGTAAGTTCTTTCTCAACAAGTTTAATATTTGACTCCATCCATTTACCTCCTTCATTGGAATAGCAATTAATATTTTCAATATTTTTCTGATTTTCAAAAAATTCTACCTTAAATCTTGGTGGATTATCTTTTTTCGATAATTTTTTTTCTTGTGGTTCTAAGTTTTTATATTCAAGGGGGAAATAGTTTATTATTGATTTAAATCTTTTAATTTCTCCATATTTTTCATTTATAGGAAATCGTGGAAGTTCGAATCTATTTTTATTTACATCAATAATTCCAGAATGTTGTCCAAATGCAATTTTGAAATTTTGAGATATATAATCTCTCATAAATCCTGAGTATTCTCCAAATGGGTATGAAAATAAAGTTGGTACATATCCTAACCTATCTTTGAAAATTCTATTTGATGTTTTTATGTCATTTAAAAAAACTTCCTCTGATTTATCAATTAAATAGTCATGAGAGTGAGAATGATGCCCTATAACCCCAAATTCACTTTGTTCAATTTCTTTAATCTGATCCCAATTCATGTATCCATTGTTACCAACAGGTTCAGTGGAGACAAATAATACAAATGGAATTTGATTTTTTTTCAGGTAGGGCCATGCATTATCGTAAAAGGACTGAAATGCATCATCAACGGTAAGAAGAATCTTTTTTTCTTTTTTTGGAATATCAAACTCATTTACAAAATTTTTTGGATGATAAAAGGTTAAGTTAGCATCTAAAATAAGATCAATATGTTCCTTGAAAATATCCATTGATATATTTGTTGATGGATATTTAAATTCATTAAAACGATGGTACATAATAGATAGTACACCATCATCATTGGAAAAATTTCTATCATTATTTTCTTGTGCGTTTGAGTTAAAAGTAAATATAATTAAAAAAATGAATAAATTAATTATAGATGCTGTTAAAGATAATATTTTTTTTATGATCATTAATGACAATAATACTTATAGTGTTACTCATGAAAATAGCAAAAATAATTATGAAAAACTAATTATTTTACTTATTAATTTTTTAAAAAATAATAATTTAGGGATTAGTGATATTGGATCAATTTATATAAATAGAGGTCCTGGTAGTTTTGCAGGTATCAGAAATTCTTTATCGACAATTAAAGCCATTCATATGATTAAAAAAATTGATTATTATTGCTTTAGTTTTAAGGACTTTAAGAATGAAATTGATATTAAATACGAGAATATACCGCATCTTTGCAGTAAATTTAACCTCAAAAAAAATTTGATTAAACCTTATTATATAAGTTAAAATTGAGTATGGCAGATACAGTAGATACAATTGAACAAAAGTGTTTAGCTAAAGGCGTTAAACTTACAGAACAAAGGAAAATTATTGCAAAAATAATTTCGGAATCAAAGTCTGAGTATGGAAAGTCAGATCACCCAGATGTAGATGAGCTTTATAACCGTGTTTCGAAAGTTGATCCAAAAATAAGTATAGCCACAGTTTATAGAACAGTAAAATTATTCGAAGAGGCTGGCATCTTAACAAAACATGATTTCAAAGGAGGAAAGGCAAGATATGAAGCAATGATTGAAAGCCATCATGATCATCTGATAGATATCAAAACAGGTGAGATCATAGAATTCGTTGATGATGAGATAGAAAAACTTCAAAAAAAAGTTGCTGAAAAATATGGTTATAAACTAGTAGATCATAAATTGGAATTATATGGGGTTAAAAAAAAGCCTCAATAAATGAAACAAAAAATTTTCATTAAAACTTTTGGCTGCCAAATGAATGAGTATGATTCTAATAGAATATTAGATACTGTAAGAAAAATTGGTTATGAGAAGACAGAAAAATATGAGGATGCTAATTGTTATCTACTAAATACATGTCACATAAGGGACAAAGCTAAAGAAAAAGTTTATTCTGAAATAGGTAGAGTAAAAAAAATTTTTAGATTTAAAGAAAAACCATTAGTTATTATTGCAGGTTGTGTCGCTCAAGCAGAAAATCAAGAAATGTTAAAAAGAGAGCCTTTCATTGATTTGGTAATAGGTCCTCAAGCTTACCATAAAATTAATGATACAATTTTAAATTATGTTGAAAAAAAAAGGAAACTTGAGGAAACAGAGTTTGATGCGGTTACAAAATTTGAATATTTGAGTAAAATAAAAACTAAAGTAGAAAAAGTTTCATCTTTTTTAACAATTCAAGAAGGCTGTGATAAGTTTTGTCATTTTTGTGTAGTTCCTTACACAAGAGGGCCGGAGTACTCGAGACCATCCAGTCAAATTTTGGACGAAGCAAAATATTTAGCAGACAACGGTGTAAAAGAAATAACTTTGTTAGGCCAAAATGTTAATGCTTATGAAAGTAATGGGTTTCGTTTATCAGATTTAATATTAAGTATTGAAAAATTAAATGAAATTAAAAGAGTAAGATACACAACATCTCATCCAAAGGATATGACTAATGACCTGATTGAAGTTTACAAAAGTTCAAATAAACTTATGCCACTTGTACATTTACCGGTACAAAGCGGATCGAATAGAATATTAAAATTGATGAATAGAAATCATTCTATTGAGAATTACATCGAAACATTTAACAAACTAAAAGAAATTAATTCAAAAATAGAATTTTCAAGTGATTTTATAATTGCTTACCCTGGGGAAGAAAATCAGGACTTTGAAGATACTTTAAATCTAATAAAAAAAGTAAAGTTTATAAATTCTTACTCTTATATTTTTAGCCCTAGACCTGGAACTGTTTCAGAAAATTTAAATTTAATTGATAAAAAAACTTCATTTGCAAGGTTAGAAATAATTCAAAATGAGTTGTTTGAAAATCAGATCCAAAAGAACAAGTCTTTAGAAAACAGTATTGTGGAAGTGTTAGTTGAAAATTTCACAGAGGATAAAACTAAAACATTTGGAAGATCTAAGCACATGACATCAGTAATCTTTGATGGTAAAAAAAGTGATATTGGAAAAATTGTGCAAGTAAAAATTAGTAAAAGTAATAGAAGTACTTTATTTGGTGAAATTGTAGTTAATTCTAATCAGAAAGTTGCATAAATTTGAGCGGAATAACAAAAAAAAATATTGATCAGGCAATAAAGTTTGTTTACTCGGACAATAACTCTTTAAGTGTAATATTTCATGATAATGATTTGTTAATGGGTATTGCTGGTGAATTTAATAAAAATTTACAGGAACTTGAGAAAATCACAAAATGTAGTTTGTACTCAAGAGGAAATTCTATTCTTATAAAATCGGACCCTGAAACAAATGAAAAAGTAAAGAATGCGATCCAATTTTTAGTTAATCAATTTATTAATAATGGTAATATCGAAAATAAAGATATACTTTCTTCGGTAGACAAATTTATGATTAATGAAAAATTAAAAAACAATAATGTAACCGATATAATTAAAACTCCTAAAAAATCTATAATTCCTAGATCAGAGAAACAAAAGAATTATGTTAGAGCTTTAAGACAAAGTGATATTGTAATTTCTGCGGGACCAGCAGGAACAGGCAAGACCTTTTTGGCCGTTGCGGTAGGTCTTACAATGCTTTTAGAGAAAAAGATTGAAAGAATAATTTTGTCAAGACCAGCAGTTGAAGCCGGTGAACGTTTAGGGTTCTTACCTGGTGATATGAAAGAGAAAGTAGACCCCTATTTGAGACCGCTATATGATTCTCTATACGACCTTTTTGATTTTGAGAAAATCCAAAGAATGATTGAAATTGGAGATATAGAAATAGCCCCGTTGGCTTTTATGAGAGGTCGAACTCTTAAAAATTCTTTTGCAATTTTAGATGAAGCACAAAATGCGACAGACACCCAGATCAAAATGTTTCTTACTCGTATTGGTGAAAATTCAAAAATTGTAGTTAACGGAGATCCAACCCAAATTGATCTACCTAACAAAAATATGTCGGGATTAGTTCGATCAAAAGAACTTCTTGGTCATTTAAAAGAGATATCAATTGTTGATTTTGATCATTCAGATGTTGTTAGACATCCACTTGTATCCAAAATAGTAAAAGCATACTCAAATAATGATTAAAGTTAGTGTCTTCTCCGAAGAGAAGGCTTGGTCAAAAAGACTGAAAAATACAGATATTTTTTTTAAAAAAATATGTAGGGCTTTTCCAAAGAAATATCAATTTTCAAATAAAAAAGTATTATTTAGTTTACTACTTTCTAATAATAAAAATATTAAAAAATTAAATAAAAATTTCAGAAATAAAAATAAATCTACTGATATTTTATCTTTTCCATTCAATAAAAAAATTAAATTTTCAAAAAAAATGTATTTGGGAGACATTATTATTAGTTATAATTATTTAAATAAGCCTAAATCTCAGGATTTAGAGTTATTTAAACAAAAAACTATTAAAATTTTTATTCATGGTTTTCTTCACCTTTTAGGTTTTGACCACATAAAGAATAAAGATTATTTTAAAATGTTAAGAGAAGAAAATTTTATATATAAGCATGTAAAATCTAAAATAAATTAATTTGAAAAAAAAAATTTATATTGAATCAATCATTTTAATTTTACTAGGTTCCTTTTCGTCATTAAGCTTACCTCCATTTAATTATATCCTAATTAATTTTTTAACTTTTGGTTTACTCTATATTCTTTTGATAAAAATTTTTGAGGTAAGTATAAATAAAAAGTTATTTTTCCTCTATGGTTGGTTATTTGGACTCGGATATTTTACAAGTAATCTTTATTGGATTTCGATATCATTAACTTTTGATGAAAGCTTTAAGTTTTTGATTCCTCTAAGTATAGTCCTAGTCCCAGCTTTTTTAGCTTTATTTTATGGTTTAGCCTCATTTTTATTTTTAATCCTGAAGCCAAAGAAAAATTTAAGCTCTTTTTTTCTTTTTTCTCTAATATTTGGGACAATTGAATTCATAAGAGGAACAATAATGACTGGGTTTCCATGGAATTTAATTGCTTATAGTTTTTCTAATTATATTGAAATTTTAAGTATTACTTCGATTATTGGCACTTATAGTTTTAACCTTTTTTGTATTTCTCTTTTTACTAGTACTTCATTTTTAATTTTAAGAGATAACAAAAAAGAAATTATTGTTTGTATTTTATTTTTCATAATAACTTTATCTTTTTATTTCTTTGGATCTCAACGATTAGAAAAATTCAACAATATTAAGGCTAATAAATTAGATTATAAACTAAGAGTTATAAGTTCAAATGTTAGTATTGATAGATTTTATAACGATACTGATCCTATTTCAGTAATCAATGATCTCATCAAAATCAGTTCTCCACAAAAAAATGAAAAAACGATTTTTATTTGGCCTGAGGGTATATTGCCTGACATCTCAAAAAACCAACTAAAGGAATATAAATTTTTATTTGAGAATGAATTTAATGAAAATCACATATTATCAATTGGGATTAATGATATCAAAAAAGAAGGTCAAATTATTAGATATTACAATTCATTAACAATTTATAATCACAATCTTGAAATATTAAATTCATACAACAAAGTCAATCTAGTTCCCTTTGGTGAGTTCTTACCCTTTGAAAAAATGCTGAGCAGTATAGGATTAAAGACAATCACTAATAATTATCAGTCTTATTCAAGAGGAGAAAAAAGAAATATCATAGAGGTGAATAAAATTAATTTTTCAGTAAGACTACTACCACTTATTTGTTATGAAATAATTTATAGTGGAAATATTTTTAATAACAGAGATTTTGATTTTATTATAAATATTTCCGAAGATGGTTGGTTTGGTCAGTCTATAGGTCCCCATCAACATTTTGTGCACAGTATCTATAGAGCTATAGAAAGTGGTAAATATGTTTTAAGATCTGCAAACAATGGAATTACTGCAATTGTTAATCCCTTAGGAGTTGTTGAAAAACAAGTTGATTTAAATCAATCTGGTTTTATTGATTTATTTAAAATAAAAAAAATAGAGCCAACAATATTTTCAAAATATGGTAATAAAATTTTTGCATTAATAATTTTATTGTATATTTTTTTAATATTTTCATTTAATAGAAATAAAAATGAGTAGTTTAAAAAATTATCTTTTCACTAGCGAGTCCGTATCTGAAGGACACCCAGATAAAGTTTCTGATAGAATATCTGATATGGTTGTTGATACTTATATTTCTGGAGATCCATATTCCAGAGTAGCTTGTGAAACATTAACCACGACCAATAAAGTTGTTTTAGCAGGTGAAGTAAGAGGACCTGAAATTAAAAAAGATGAATTAATTGAGAAAGTTAGAGGCTGTATTAAAGATATTGGTTACGACCAAGAGGGATTTACTTGGAAAGAAGCAACTAAAATTGAAAGTCATTTACATTCTCAATCTGTTGATATTGCTGTGGGAGTTGACTCTTCAGGTAATAAAGATGAAGGAGCTGGAGATCAGGGTATCATGTTCGGTTATGCATGTAGTGAAACTGAAGAATTAATGCCAGCACCTATACATTATTCTCACAAAATTTTAAGATTAATGGCTGAAGATAGAAAATCAGGAAAACTGAAAAATATTGAACCAGATTCTAAGAGCCAAGTGACATTAGAATATGTTGAAGGTAAACCTTCAAAGGTTAGATCGGTTGTAATTTCTTCCCAACACTCAGCTGATATAAATCAATCACAAGTCAGAGATTTGTTAAGACCTTATCTTTTAAAATCTATACCTGAAAAATTTCTCAAAGATTTTAATGAAGACGAGTTTTATGTTAATCCAACAGGTAATTTTGTTATTGGTGGTCCCGATGGTGATTGTGGTTTGACAGGTAGAAAAATTATAGTTGATACATATGGTGGTGCAGCACCACATGGTGGTGGTGCTTTTTCGGGTAAAGATCCAACAAAAGTCGATAGATCAGCAGCTTACGCAGCAAGGTACATCGCAAAAAACATTGTTGGTTCAAAAATTGCTGATAAATGTTTAATCCAATTAGCTTATGCAATAGGTGTATCGAAACCTTTATCTATTTATGTAAACTTATTTGATAATGACCTTGACAAAAATAGATTTGTTGTAAAAAAAATCAAAGAAAATTTTGATTTAAGTCCTAGAGGAATAAGAGAAATGTTAGAACTAAACAAACCCATCTATGAAAAAACTGCTGCCTATGGTCATTTTGGTAGGGAGGCAGAAAGCGATGGCTCATTTTCGTGGGAAAAAACAGATAAAATAAGCGTTTTTTCAAGATAGTTTCTATTGAATTAAAAAAAAACTTTACTATATTTCGATTAAATTATTGAACATTACAAAATGGGCTTTTGCCCATTTTTTTTTGGAGCTAACGAAAAATATGTTGAACAAAAGAGCAGATAAACTTGAATTGTTAAGGATTGCCGAAGCTGTGGCATTAGAAAAGTCTATTGATAAAGAGCTTATAATAAATTCAATGGAAATAGGAATTGCTAAAGCTGCAAAATCTAAATTTGGACAAGAAAACGAGATAAAAGTTTTGATTAATAGAGATAATGGTAACATTGAAATTTTCAGAAAGCTAGTTGTTTCAGAAGATCCAGAAAACTCTAATACAGAAATTAAGCTTGAGGATGCGATAAATTTAAATGAAAATAATAAAGGCAAATCAATTGGTGATGAAGTTTTGCAGCCATTACCTTCATTTGACTTTGGTCGTATTGCTGCTCAAATAGCTAAACAAGTAATTAGTTCGAATGTAAGAGATGCAGAGCGAGATAGGCAGTTTAATGAATTTATAGATAAAAAAGATAGTATATTAAGCGGGATAGTTAAAAGATTAGAATTTGGCAATGTTATAGTTGATTTAGGAAGAACTGAGGCAATTATTCAAAAAAATGAACTTATACCTAGAGAAATTATAAAGGCTGGAGACAGGATAAAAGCATATTGTTTTGATGTTAGAAGAGAACAACGCGGACAACAAATATTTTTATCAAGAGCTCATCCAAAGTTCATGGAAAAATTGTTTGTACAAGAAGTCCCAGAAATTTATGATGGTCTCATAGAAATTAAGTCTTCCTCAAGGGATCCAGGAAGTAGAGCGAAAATTTGTGTTAAAGCAGTTGATACTTCATTAGATCCTGTCGGAGCATGTGTAGGAATGAGAGGTTCAAGAGTACAAGCTGTGGTGAATGAACTTCAAGGTGAAAAAATTGATATTGTTAACTGGTCAGAAGATCCAGCAATTTTGGTTTCAAATGCACTATCTCCTGCTGATGTGCTTAGAGTTAACGTAGATACTGAGAGAAAAAAATTGGATGTTATCTTGACCGAAGAAAATTTAAGTAAAGCTATCGGAAGAAGAGGTCAAAATGTTAGACTAGCAACAAAACTTTTGAACTTTGAAATTAATATAATGACAGACCAAGAAGACTCTGAAAGAAGACAAATTGAGTTTAAAGAAAAAACAGAAAATTTTGTAAAAAATTTAGAATTAGATGAAACTCTTGGACAATTGTTAGTAGCCGAAGGATTTTCTACTATAGACGATATTAAAGATAGTTCAGCTGATAACTTAGCGAAAATAGAGGGTATTGAAGAGGATACTGCAAAAGCATTAATTGATAGAGCAAAAGAATTTTATGAGAGAGATCAAGAGGATATTTCAAAAAAAATTAAAGAACTTGGTCTTGATGAGTCTTTAATTAACTTAAAGGGTTTGACACCTGGAATGTTAGTTACATTAGGTGAGAAAAAGATATTAACCCTTGAGAACTTTGCTGATCTAGCCTCTGATGAATTAACAGGTGGATATGATATTATAAGAGGATCGAAAGTAAAAATTGAGGGATACCTTGAGGATTTTGCATTATCAAAAGAAGAAGCAGATGGTTTAATAATGTCTGCAAGAGATATAGTTTATAAAGATTAAGTAATGATTTATGGAAAAAAAAAAATTAAAATTAACTATTACGGGAAAACCAAAAAAATCTTTTAAGAATTTTGAGACAACAAAATCACAAGGTAAACATTCTGTTGTAATTGAAAAATCACAAAATAAGTTTGTTAAAAAAGGAAGTTCTTTTAGACCAAATAAAACAAATTTTTCAACAAAATCTCAAATTAACCATAATGATTTTGAAAAAAGAAAACTTGCAGAGCAGAGAGCTACCAAAAGGCTTAAAGATGATGTAAGTGCAAAGGACAAAAAACTAAAATCCAGTACAAAAAAAAGAGAAGTCAAGTTAACAGTTTCTAGGGCGTTAAGTGATGAAATAGAGGCGAGGGAAAGAAGTTTGGCATCTGTTAAGAGAGCAAGAGAAAAGGAAAATAAAAACCAAAATAAAGAACAGAATAAAGATAATCTCAAACTTATCAAAAGAGATATTAATATCCCTGAAGCTATCACAGTAAGAGAGCTAGCAAATAGAATGGCAGAACAATCAAGCAATGTAATTAAACACTTATTTGGAATGGGTGTAACAGTTACAATAAACCAAACACTCGCTGCTGATACTGCTGAGTATTTAGTTAAAGAGTTCGGGCATAATCCAATTCGAGAGGAAAAAGCAGAGGAAATAATCCAAAAGATTAAAGCTTCAAGGGCCGAAAATTTAAAGAATAGACCTCCAATTGTGACTGTTATGGGTCATGTAGACCATGGTAAAACCTCTGTGCTTGACGTTTTAAGGAGTGCAAATGTGGTTTCAGGGGAATTTGGTGGGATTACGCAACATATAGGGGCATATCAAATAGATAGCGAAGGAAATAAATTAACTTTTATAGACACGCCAGGTCACGCTGCTTTTACAGAGATGAGGGCAAGAGGATCAAAATTGACAGACTTAGTTGTTTTAGTTGTTGCTGCAGATGATGGTGTAAAACCTCAAACTATAGAGTCAATCAAACATGCCAAGGCTGCGAATGTTCCAATAGTAGTAGCGATTAATAAATGTGATCTACCTGAAGCTGATCCACAAAAGATAAAGAATCAATTACTAGAGCACGAGTTAATTGCTGAAGATCTATCTGGAGATACTTTAATGGTTGAAATATCTACTAAAACCAAAAAAAATTTAGATAAATTAGTTGAATCAATAATTTTACAGTCAGAGTTATTAGATCTCAAAACAGACTTTCAGTCTAAGGCAACTGGTATTGTTTTAGAATCAAAAATAGATGTCGGTAGAGGACCAGTTGCCAATATAATTGTAACAACTGGAATGCTTAAAAAAGGAGATTTTTTTGTAAGTGGTTTAAAATGGGGCAAGGTAAGAGCGATAATAAATGATAAGGGTCAAAATATTGATGAAGCACTACCTTCCACACCGGTAGAAGTTTTAGGAATAAATGGTGCATCAAAAGCTGGAGATGACTTCATAGTTTTAGAGACAGAAAAAGAGGCTAAAACGCTCAGTGAAAATAGAGCTAAAGAAAGTAAAGAAGGTAAAAATCCATTATCTTTTGCAACACAAGAATCTGCTTTTTCCAACAACACATCAAAAGAACTTAATTTGATAATTAAATCTGATGTCCATGGATCCTCAGAAGCAATAAAAAATGCAATTAGTCAAATTACACATGATGAAGTTAAACCAAAAATAATTCTAGCTGATATAGGCATGGTAACAGAAACAGATGTAACCTTAGCAAAAGCATCAAGTGCCATTCTTATCGCATTTAATGTCAAACCAAGTAAAGAAGCAAAAAAACTTGCTGAAAATGAAAAGATAAAGATTTCTTCTTACAACATAATTTACGAAGTCTTAGATTATATTAAAAAAAAGATGTCTGGATTATTATCACCGGATTTACAGGAAAAAATTATCGGTACAGCTCAAATTTTAGAAATTTTCAAAGTTTCAGGAGCAGGTAAAGTTGCAGGATCAAAAGTAACAGAGGGGGAAATTAATAGCACTTCAGATGTAAGAATTATAAGAGATGGTGCGATAATTTATACAGGAAAAGTTTCCTCAATATTTAGAGAAAAAAATCAAGTAAAGCAGGTTAGTGGCGGTCAAGAATGTGGTATTATAGTTAAAGATTATATGGATTTTCGAAAAAATGATACAATAGAAGCTTTTAGTGTTACATCTACTGAGAGGTCAATTTAATGGCAGATCGAATAGGAAAACCAGTATCCCAAAGACAGCTAAGAGTTGGAGAAATGATTAAGCAGTCTTTAAGCATGATTTTTATTAGAAATGAGGCTAAAGTGCCGAATTTAGAAACGAATACTATAACAGTTACTGAGGTAAGAATGAGCCCGGATTTAAAAATTGCTAAGGCATATGTTCTCCCATTAGGAGGCAAAGATGCAGAGGAAACAGTAAATGTTTTAAAAGAATACTCTTTCTTGATAAGAAAAATCTTATCACAAAAGGTGGTAATGAAATTTTTACCTAAGTTACTTTTTAGGAAAGACGAGTCATTTGAGTATGCAGAAAAAATAGAAAACTTGATAAAACAAACAAATAAATAGGAAAAATGAAAAAATGAACAAAAAAGCACAAGAATTAGCAATGCACGATAAAGACACTGGATCTTCCGAAGTCCAGATTGCTTTGCTTACAGACAAAATTGAAACTCTCTCTAAACATATTAAACAATTTAAGAAAGACAAGCATTCTTCTATTGGATTGTTGAGAGCAGTAAATAGAAGAAAAAAATTGTTAGATTATCTTAAGAAAAATAAGATAGATTCTTACAAAAATGTCCTGTCAAAATTGAATTTAAGAAAGTAAAAATCAAATTAGATAGAACGATATGGAAAGAAACGAACGAAAAGAAATGGAAGTGAAATGTTTAAAGTGTATAAGAAGGAAATTGAAGTAGCAGGGAAGAATATAAGTTTAGAAACTGGTAAGGTAGCAAGACAGGCAGATGGAGCAATAATAGCGAGATGTGGTGAGACAGTTGTTCTAGCAACAGTGGTTGGTGCAAAAAAAGTTAATCCAGATATGGATTATTTTCCACTATCTGTAAATTATCAGGAAAAGTATTATGCAGCTGGAAAAATTCCAGGTGGATATTTCAAAAGAGAGGCAAGACCAACTGAAAGTGAAACATTAATCTCTAGATTAATTGATAGACCTATTAGACCTTTGTTTCCTGATGAATTTAAAAATGAAGTTCAGTTATTGCCGACTGTAATTTCTTACGATAAAGAAAATGAAGCTGATATTTTATCAATTATAGCCTCATCAGCAGCACTGGCAATATCAGGAATGCCATTCATGGGTCCTGTTGGTGCTTCTAGAGTTGGTTATATTGATGGCAAGTATGTTTTAAACCCATCGAAGAATGAGTTAGAAAAATCAAAATTAGATTTAGTTGTAGCAGGTACAAAAGAAGCTGTGCTTATGGTTGAGTCTGAAGCAAGTGGTTTAACAGAGGAAGAAATGTTAAACGCTGTTAAATTTGGTCATAAAGGTTTTGTTCCTGTGATCGAAATGATTGATGATCTCGCAAAAGAATGTAGAAAACCTGATTGGACTGTTGAAAAGAAAGATTTATCTGAAGTTAAGAAAAAACTTGAAGAAACATTTACTGATGATCTCCAAAAAGCTTTTGCAACAAGAGATAAACAAGATAGATCAAACCAAATCTCTGAGATAACTGATAAAGCCAAAAAACTTTATGAGGAGGATGAAAATTATACTGATCTAGATGTAAATTCTGAGCTTAAAAAAATTGAAAAATCCATAGTTAGAACAGATATTTTAAAAAATAAAAATAGAATTGATGGTAGGGGATTGTCTGATGTTAGACCTATTTCTTGTGAAGTAGGAATTTTACCAAGAACTCATGGTTCAGCTTTATTTACTAGAGGAGAAACACAAGCAATAGTTACAGCAACTTTAGGTACGTCTGATGACGAACAAAAAATTGAAAGCCTAGATGGATTACAAAGAGAAAGATTTATGCTTCACTATAATTTTCCACCATTCTCAGTTGGAGAAACAGGAAGGATTGGAACTGGAAGAAGAGAAATTGGACATGGTAAATTAGCGTGGAGAGCTATTCATTCTTCGTTACCATCAAAAGATGCATTTCCTTATACTTTTAGAGTAGTGTCTGAAATCACAGAGTCAAATGGTTCATCTTCAATGGCTACCGTTTGTGGAACATCATTAGCATTAATGGATGCTGGAGTTCCGATTAAAGAACCAGTTGCAGGAATAGCGATGGGTTTAATTAAAGAGGGAGATGATTTTAGTGTCTTATCAGACATTTTAGGTGATGAAGATCACTTAGGAGATATGGACTTTAAAGTTGCAGGAACTAAAGATGGAATTACTTCACTTCAAATGGATATTAAAATTACTGGTATTACATTTGAAATTATGGAGCAAGCATTAAGCCAAGCTAAAGATGGACGAATTCATATCTTAGGAGAAATGAATAAAGCATTATCATCTTCAAGAGCAGATGTTGGAAAACACACTCCAAAAATGGAAAAAATAAATGTTGATAAAAAAGACATAGCTGCTGTTATTGGAAAAGGTGGAGCAACGATAAGAGAGATAGTTGAGAAATCAGGTGCAAAAGTAGATGTAAATGATGAAGGTGTAGTTACAGTTTCTGCTCCAGATGAAGAATCGAGAAATATTGCGTTGCAAATGATCAAAGACATCACTGCAAAAGCTGAACTAAATAAAATTTATTCAGGAAAAGTTATGAAAATTATGGAATTTGGTGCATTTGTTAATTTCTTGGGAAAACAAGATGGACTTGTTCATATTTCAGAGCTTGCAGATAAAAGAGTAGCTAAAGTAACTGACATTGTCAAAGAAGGTGACGAGGTAAAAGTTAAAGTGATTGGCTTCGATAGAGGTAAAGTCAAGTTATCTATGAGACAAGCAGCTGAATAGATTTAAAAAATTATGGAGATATTTATATTTTTATTTTGTTTAGTATTTGTGATTTATTATTTATTTAGGCCTACTTCTAAAAAAGAAAAGGATCAATTTAACGATAAAAGTAATTGGCGAGGCGGGTTTTAAATTTGTAATTTAACTTATATTTTTAGGATCTGGCATTCCAACTTTATTATATCCAGCATCCACATAGTGTATTTCACCTGTTACACCATTCGCAAGTTCACTAAGCAAATATAATGCTGAATTACCAACATCATGAATATCTACATTTCTTTTTAAAAAAGAGTGATCTTCGTTCCACTTATACAAAAATTTTGCATCTCCTATTGCTGATGCTGCTAGTGTTTTGATAGGCCCAGCACTTATTGCATTTACCCTTATTCCTTTTGTACCCAAATCTCTTGCAAGGTATTTAACACTCGCTTCAAGAGCAGATTTACAAACGCCCATCACATTGTAATTTGGAATAGCTTTAGTGGACTCATAAGTCAAAGTTAACATACTGCCACCGCTTTTCATCGCTTTTGACGCTTCCCTAGCGACTTCAGTAAATGAAAAGCAAGAAATTAACATACTTCTTAGAAAGTTTTCTCTAGTAGTATTTAAATATTCACCTGACAATTCTGACTTATCAGAAAAAGCGACTGCGTGAACAACAAAATCAATTTCTCCCCATTGAGATTTGACATCTTCAAATAATTTTACAATTTCTTCTTTTTTTTCAACATCACAACTAAATGTCACTTTTGAATTTAATTTTTCTGCTAAAGGTATCACCCTTTTTTTAAGAGCGTCACCTAAATATGTAAATGCTAATTCAGCTCCTGCCCCAGCTAATTTTTGTGAGATGCCCCAGGCAATAGATCTCTCATTGGCAACACCCATTATTAATCCCTTTTTACCTTTCATTAAACTCATAATTAAACCTTTTCAAAAATTAAAGCAGCATTAGTCCCCCCAAAACCAAAACTATTTGACATAACTGTGTTTAAATTTGCACCAGTTTCCGTTTTTGCAACTATTGGGAATTTTTTAGCTTCCTCATCCATCTCTTTTATGTTTGCTGAACCTGCAATAAAATTATTTTTCATCATAATTAAACAATAGATAGCTTCATGTACAGAGGCAGCACCTAAAGGATGTCCCGAAAGAGATTTTGTTGAACTAATTTTTGGAATATTGTCTCCAAAAGTATTTTTAACTGCATTTAGTTCTGTAATATCTCCAACCGGTGTAGATGTTCCATGAGTATTTATATAATCAATTTTATTTTTTGCTGTAGCCATTGCCATTTGCATACACCTCACAGCTCCTTCACCTGATGGTGCTACCATATCATATCCATCTGAAGTGGCGCCATAACCAGTTAATTCTGCATAAATTTTAGCTCCTCTAGCCTTAGCATGTTCGTATTCTTCTAGTACCAAAACTCCACCACCCCCAGCTATCACAAATCCATCTCTAGTTTTATCATAGGCTCTTGAAGCCGTTTCTGGTGTATCATTATATTTTGATGATAAAGCGGTCATAGCATCAAACATAGCAGTCATTGCCCAATGAATTTCTTCACTACCACCAGCAAATACAACATCTTGTTTACCCATTTGAATTAACTCCATAGAGTTTCCGATACAGTGCCCACTAGTTGCACAAGCAGAACTCATTGTGTAGTTTGTTCCTTTGATTTTAAAGGGAACAGCAAGAGTTGCTGAAGCAGTACTCGCCATTGTTCTTGGAACAATAAATGGGCCCATTAATTTTGGAGTTTTGGCTCTAGTTTTGTCTGCAGCCAAAATTACATTTTCGATAGAAGGACCTCCAGAACCCATTACAATTCCAGTTTTAAAATTACTAATTTCATCATTCTCTAATCCAGAATCCTTAATTGCCTCTTTCATTGCAATATAATTATAAGCAGAGCCTGAACCCATAAATCTTATAGTTTTTCTATCCACATGATCCTCGAGTTTAATATTAGGTTTTCCGTGAACATGGCTTTTAAGATTATGTTCTTTATACTCCTTTGAAAAAGTAATTCCTGATTTTGAGTTTAAAAGTGATTGATGAACTTCTTCTTGGTTATTTCCCAAACAAGATACTATTCCAAGCCCTGTAATTACCACTCTTCTCATTACTTGAATAATCCTACTTTTAAATTTTCAGCCGAATAAATTTTTTTTCCATCAGCTAAAACTACTCCATTAGCTAGGCCAACAGTTGTTCCACCTGGAGACATAATTTTTTTCATATCAATTACATATGTTACTAATTTGATGTTTTGTAAAACTTCACCTGTGAATTTTACTGTTCCAACTCCTAACGCCCTTCCTTTTCCAGGGTTTCCTATCCAGCCCAAATAAAACCCAACTAGTTGCCACATAGCGTCAAGTCCTAGACAACCTGGCATCACAGGATCTTCCTTAAAATGACAATTAAAAAACCAAAGATCATTTTTAATATCTAACTCTGCTTTTAATAAACCTTTTTTAAAAGCTCCTTTATCATCATTAATCTCTGTAATTCTATCAAACATGAGCATTGGTGGAAGGGGTAATTTAGCATTACCAGGACCAAATAATTTGCCTTCACCGCAATTTATAAGCTCATCATACGAGTAAGAGTTTTTTTTCATAAAATTGAGTACTCTTATTTACTTGATTTTGAGACTATATAATATAATTATAATGCTAGTTTAGAACAATTTTAACTAACAATTTGGTTAAAAAGTGAAATATATAGAAAAATTAAGAAATTCTGGATTAAGACCCACCAAACAAAGACTTCAAATATGTGAAATACTATTTGATAGAGAAAAAACATTTCATTTTACAATAAATGAATTAGATCAAAAAATTAAAAACAAGATACACAATAAAATTTCCTTAGCGACAATTTATAATACAGTTCATGCTTTTGAAAAAAAGGGATATTTAAAGCAAATCCCAATAAACTCAAATCAGACTTATTTTGATACAAACGTTACAGATCACCATCACTTTTATAATTTAGAGGATGGAAAATTGATTGACCTAGAAAATTCTGATGTAGGACCTATAAACATCAAAAAAAAAATTAATGGAAAGAAAATCAAGTCTATTGAAATTCTAGTTAAACTTGAGGATTAGTTTGTCAATTTATTAAGCGTCATTATTAACCAATTGACAGCTGTTTAGAACCATTATAAACTACAATTTTTAACAAATTTAATCATGGGGAGTAAATGAGTACTGAAAATTTTAAAAATAAATCTTTTAAAGCAAATGAGTTAAGTAAATGTCCTTTTACAGGAGCAGGCACACCTGCAAAGTTTTCTGCAGGACGAGGTCAAACGGTAAGAGACTTCTGGCCAAATAGTTTAAATTTAAAAATTCTTAGTCAGCATTCTAATTTATCAAACCCTATGGATAAAAAATTTAATTATGCAAAAGAATTTAAAAAACTTAATTACAAAGCGTTAAAAAAAGATTTAAAAAAATTAATGACAGATTCACAAGAATGGTGGCCTGCAGACTATGGTCATTATGGACCTCTATTTATTCGATTAGCTTGGCACGCTGCAGGAACTTATAGAACTGGTGATGGTAGAGGCGGTGCCGGTACTGGTAATCAAAGATTTGCTCCACTCAACTCTTGGCCAGATAACGTGAATTTAGATAAAGCAAGGTTACTTTTATGGCCAATCAAAAAAAAATATGGAAGAAAAATTTCATGGGCAGATCTATTTATATTAGTTGGAAACGTTGCATTAGACTCCATGGGTTTTAAAACTTTTGGTTTTGGTGCAGGTAGAACAGATATCTGGGAACCAGAGGATGACATTTATTGGGGTTCAGAAAAAGAAATGCTAGGTGTTGAGAGATACAGTGGAAAAAGAGATTTAGAGCAGCCGTTGGGTGCTTCACACATGGGCTTGATTTATGTGAATCCACAAGGTCCAGACGCTAATCCAGATCCATTACTGGCAGCACATGACATTAGAGAGACATTTGGAAGAATGGCGATGAACGATTATGAGACTGCGGCCTTAGTTGCTGGAGGACATACATTTGGAAAATCTCATGGAGCAGCATCAGAGTCTCATAAAGGTCCAGATCCAGAAGCTTCAAAACTTCAAGATCAGTCTACTGGATGGAATAGTGGATATAAATCTGGAAAAGGTGTTGATACAATAAGCAGTGGTATTGAAGGTGCTTGGACTCAAAATCCTACTAAGTGGGATATGGGTTATTTAGACTGTTTATACGGTCATGATTGGGAATTAACAAAAAGTCCAGCCGGGGCTCATCAATGGACTCCAAAGAAAAATGGTCAAAAAATTAAAATGGTTCCTGATGCGCATCAAAAAGGTGTGCTTCATCCACCAATGATGCAAACAACGGATATATCAATGAAAGTTGACCCAAGTTATGGACCAATTACAAAGCATTTTCACCAAAACCCTGAAGAGTTTCATGATGCATTTGCTCGGGCATGGTTTAAATTAACTCATAGAGATATGGGTCCAAGAGTTTGTTACTTAGGTAATGAAGTTCCAAAAGAACAATTAATTTGGCAAGATCCAATTGATAAATCAAAGTACAAACTTAAATCAAAAGATATAAAAGATTTAAAAAACAAAATTTCTAAATCAAAAATATCAATTTCAGATTTAGTTTCTACTGCATGGGCATCCGCTTCAACTTTTAGAGGATCAGATAAAAGAGGTGGTGCTAATGGCGCAAGAATAATGCTAGAACCACAAAAAAGCTGGACTGTGAATAATCCTAAGAAATTATCAACTGTGATTAAAGCTTTAAATAAAATTAAAGATCAATTTGATAATAAAAAGAAAAGTGTATCAATGGCAGACTTGATTGTCTTAGCAGGTGGTGTTGGTATTGAGATGGCTGCTAAAAAGGCAGGGCATAAAGTTAATGTTCCATTTTCAGCAGGTAGAGGAGATGCTAGACAAGATCAGACGGATATTCATTCTTTTGGTCTTCTTGAGCCTCAGGCAGATGGTTTTAGAAACTATCTAAATGGCGGAGCTTCAAATGTCTCAGCAGAAGAGAAATTAGTTGATAAAGCACAACTAATGGGTCTGACTGCACCGGAAATGACAGCACTTATAGGCGGTATGAGAGTTTTAAATACTAACTATGATGGTTCAAATTATGGCGTTTTTACAAATAAACCTGGATCTCTTACTAACGATTACTTCATAAATCTATTAGACATGAATACCACATGGAAAGAAGAAGATAAATCAGAACAAACTTTTGTTGGAAAAGATAGAAAAACTCAAAAAACTAAGTGGAAAGCAACAAGAGTTGATTTAATTTTTGGTTCAAATTCTCAACTAAGAGCTCTTGCAGAAGTTTATGCCTGTGAGGACTCAAGTGAAAAATTTGTTAAAGATTTTATAGCTGCGTGGGTAAAAGTTATGAATTCTGATCGATTTGATTTGAAATTAAATTAAATTTGGAAAAATAGACAAAGTAATATGGCAACAGTAAATTTTGAGGATTTTTACGAAGTTCCAGATTTAAATTTTGATATTTCAAAGTTAAAAGATGAATTAGATAAAATTTTGAAATTAAAAAAATTTAATTCACCAGGTGTTACACATTTTGGTGCAATTCCATTAAACCAAATTCCAAATGATAAAAGCTCCATTGAAGGAAGCAATATTAGAGGAAAATATTGGACGATTGCAGACGAAACTGGAAGAGAGGTTTCAAGAGATGTTGATATAGATGAGTCTAAATATACACAATTAATTCCTGAATTTGAAAATACATACTTTGCAGAAGTTTACAAAGTTCTAAGTAATAAATTTAAATTAGGAAGGGTCAGACTTTTATTAAAAGAGCCAAGATCAACTTTGAGTTGGCACAAAGACCCAGAATGTAGACTACATGTTCCTATAATCACAAACAAAGGGTGTTCAATGGTTATAGAAAATGTAGCTAAACATTTACCCGCGGATGGGAAAGTTTGGATTACAAATAACACAAAATATCATAATTTTTTTAATGGAGGTGAACAGGCAAGAATACACCTTGTGGCTTGTGTTCTTGAGAGTCCTTTCAAAAATTGATGGAAATAACTAAAGGCATATTTCAAGCATCTCAAAATATTTACCAAAATAATAAAGGTTCTTTACTTAGAACTGTAATTTATACAATTGGACACTTTGCAATTGCAATTACAGTTTTAATGATAGTAGCAGATGTTTCTTTTAAAATAGCTCTAACTGATGCCATTGTTGAACCAATTGCAAATTCAATTTGGTATTTTATTTTAGATAAATGGTGGACAAGCAAATCTAAAAAATAATTTGATTGAATACCACTAAAAAAAGTAATTAGTAATCATTCGCAAAAAAATTTCGATAATAATAATCATTCGCATAAATAATAATTGAAATAAATTTATTTATGATTAATTTTTTAGCATGCATATAGAAAATTATAATTGTAAAAAATGTGGACTAACAATATCTTCTACTTGTTCTAAGTGTGATAAAGTTGTTGATGTTGAGGTTCTTGATGATGGTTGCATTGTTCAGAAAACTAAATGTTTAGACTGTGCAAATGCCCCTGTGATCAAGGATGTTTGTGAACAACAAAAATAGTTTACGATAAAATTAAACATTGGGTAATAAAGATTAGTTTAGCCCCCAAGAGTTTTCTGCTTTAATCCAGCCTTTAAAATTACCAGTTGTTATTTTGCACCAATTATTCCTACAATTCTGAACTAACAAAACTCTACCCATTTCTATTTTTGCTAAAGGCTTTGAAAAATTCGTTGGTTTACTGAACAAGATTTTATCTGTTTTAGGTATAATGGAATTTACTTTTTTAAGCTGAGAGACATGTATCCATCCACTATTATTTTTAAGATCAATAATCCTCCTAAAATTTTCTTTTTTATCAATTTGTTTTATGGGTAAATTGATTTTTTTATAGATATATTTAATAGGATACTCAAAACCTGGACCATATCTTACATTTACTTTATTTTTTTTTAATGAGAGAAAATTGTCATTTGCAAAAACATTAAATGGAAAAAAAATCCAGAGTAAAATTAAAAAATATAATTTTTTCATTATTGAGCTACACCTTATTTTCTATTAAATTTAACTTTCCTAAAATTAAGATTTAAAAGATCAATAATTAATATTTGATTTTTTAAAGTTTGCCCAATTTTCATAATCATTTTTAAGGCTTCATTTGCCTGGGTTGTCCCCACAATAGATGCAGTTGTGCCAAGAACTCCCTCAAATTCACAATTAAGATCATTATCAGAAATTTCATTTTCTTGGTAGAAATTTTTTAAAGAAGCTGTTTTTTTATCATTAAAGTCAAATGTAAATACATGACCATCAAATTTGCTGATTGCTCCTGTCACCAATTTTTTTTTTAATTTTTTACAATAATCATTAATTAAAAATTTAGTTTTAAAATTATCTGAACCGTCAATTATTATTTCATAATTCTTAATTATTTTTTTTATATTATTTTCGTCGAGACGTAACTTGTAAGTTTTAATTTTAGTATTTGGATTTATTTCTCTAAGTTTTTTTGCAGCTACACTAACCTTTGATTTTTTTATATCTTTAGAAGTAAATAAGCTTTGTCTGTGTATGTTAGAAAGATTAATAATATCGTTATCGATAAGACCGATATTTCCAATACCAGCTCTCACTAGATTTTCTGCAGCAGGACAGCCTAAACCCCCAACACCGACTATCAAAATTTTAGAGGATAAAATTTTTTTTTGACCTTTCGCACCAATGTTTTTTAAAACTAATTGCCTCGAGAATCTTTCAATTTGAGATTTGTTTAGACTTTCTCTCATTTACCAGTTGAACCAAAACCTCCTGTTCCTCTTATTGACTCTGGAAGTTCATTCGTTTCTTCTAAATCCATTTTTATAACTGGAGTTAAAATCATTTGAGCAACTCTATCATTGTTATTGATTTTAAAGCTTTTGTTACTATGGTTAAATAAAATAACTTTTATTTCTCCTCTATAATCGCTATCAATTGTGCCAGGTGTATTTAAAACACTAATATTACTTTTTGCTGCTAATCCTGACCTTGGTCTAATTTGAATTTCATATTCTTCAGGAAATGCAACTGATAATCCAGTTGGTACCAGACATGATTCTCCTGGCTTTAATTCAATTGATTTATCTATATATGCCATCAGGTCCATGCCAGACGCACCATCAGTTTTATATGATGGTAATTTTACAGAAGGTTTTAATTTTTTTACTAAAACTTTAATCATTAGTTTAAATGATCAATGATTTTTTCAACTAATTCATCTGAAATTTCTGATTTAGATTTATATTTAAGTCTTTCTATCTTTTTATTTTTATAAAGAATTGATACTTCATTAAAATCTGATTCAAAACCAATTGATTTATTTGATACATCATTTGCAACTATCCAGTCACAATTTTTTTCACTTAGTTTTTTATTAGCATAGTTTTCTAAATCATTCGTTTCAGCTGCGAAGCCTACCACAAGTTTTGGTCTTAAGGAGTTATGATTAGAGACATAATCAAGAATATCGACATTTTTTTCCAAATCTAAACTAATTTCATCCTGTTTTTTTATTTTTGTTTTAGAAATTTCTTTCACTTTATAATCACACACTGCTGCTGAAAATATTGTAACATCAGCTGGCAAATTTTTAAGTGTTGATTGAAACATTTCTTCAGCAGTTTCAACTTTGATCAAATTGATATCATTATTTATTTCTAAGTTTGTTGGTCCTGAAATTAAAGTTGTTTCAAAACCCTTTTTTGATAATGATTTCGCAATTTCATAGCCTTGCTTACCACTGGATTTATTGGATATATATCTTACTGGATCAATGTACTCTCTGGTTGGTCCCGCAGTCACGATTGCCTTTAATTTATTTTTTTGTTTTAAATTTTTGAAATAAATTTTAAGCTTATCTATTATCTCTTTTGGTTCCGACATTTTACCTTCACCGTACTCTCCACATGCCATATCTCCAATTTCAGGACCAATTAATTCATAGTTATAGGTTTTTAGTTTTGTTATATTTTGTCTAGTAGATTGATGTTCCCACATTCTTACATTCATTGCAGGAGCAATAAAAATTTTTTTGTTTGACGCAAGAGCAACAGTTGAAGCTAAATCATCTGAACTTCCACTAGCAAGTTTAGATATTGTGTTTGCTGTTGCAGGGGCAATTAAAATGAGATCTGCCCATCTTGAAAGGCTAATATGATCCATTTCTACCTCATTTTCTATACTAAAAAGATCCTGATAAACTTTAGATTGAGATAATGAAGTAATTGAAAGAGGTGTCACAAATTCAGCACCACTTTTAGTAAGAATTGTTTTTATAATTACACCATCCTTTTTTAAAAGTCTTATTAATTCAAGACTTTTATATGCAGCTATACCTCCACAAATTATTAATAAGATTTTTTTATTATTCAAGTTACCCATGGAGTGAATTAAAATACCAATAGACCAAAAATTACAAGGACTAAAAAGCCAATAATAGATTGATTTCTAAAAGCAGTCATTTCTGACTTTTTTGTATTTAAAGCGGTATAAGAGTTTGAATTTTGTGGAATTTGACCACTAGCTAAATATGTTAGAGCTTGATTAGCTTTATCCATTATTTCTGGGAATTCCGGTAATCTTTTAATCACCTCAGATGTACTTTTAATTGTTTCATTAATTGTGGTCATAGGATCTTTTGTTTCTCTTAACCAATTCTCTAGAACAGGTTTAGATGTAGTCCAAATGTTTGTATTTGGATTTAATTTTCTGGCTACCCCCTCTACAACAACCATTGTTTTTTGGAGCATTAGAAGCTGAGGTTGTGTTTGCATATTAAATTTTTCTGTAACATCAAATAATTGTTTTAATAATTTTCCACCAGAAATATCTTTCACTGTTTGGCCAAAAATTGGTTCACCAATTGATCTTAGGGCTTGAGCAAGGTCATCAATTGGAACCTCCTTAGGAACTAGTCCAGCAACTAAATGCACTTCTGCTACTTTACGATAATCTCTTTGAATAAAACCAAATAATATTTCTGCCAAAAATCTTTTACTCATTTTATCAAGTCTACCCATTATTCCAAAATCAATTGGAACTATATGACCATTATTATCTATAAATATATTTCCTTGATGCATATCAGCGTGAAAAAATCCATCTCTCACTGCATGTCTTAGAAAATTTTGAATAATGTCATTTGAGATTTTTTCAGTATTTAAATTTCTTTTTTTTAGCTCCTCAGTTTCCCTAATAGAAATTCCATCCACCCAATCTAATGTCATTACATTTTCACTTGTAAAATTCCAATAAATTTCTGGAACTCTAAACCCAACATCATTTTTAGTATTTTCTGCGTATTCATTAGCTGCAGCTGCTTCAAATCTTAAATCCATTTCTAAATTTGTTATTTCTTTAAGTAAAAAAACTACTTCAACCAATTTTAATCTTTTTGTCTTTTTAATAAACGACTCCACTAAAAAAGCAAAAAGCATAATTGCATCAATCTCATCATTAAAAATTTTCTTTATGTTTGGACGTAAAATTTTTATAGCAACATCCTTGATAGTTCCATTGTCGTTGATTTGAGCTTTATGGACTTGAGCTATTGAAGCTGCTGCAACTGGCTCACTTAAATTTATAATTGAGTTATATGTTTCCTGTCCTAAATCATTTTTTATGATTTCTTGAGCTTGTATAAGTGAAAATGGTGGCAATCTATCTTGAAGATTTTCTAGTTGTTTTGAGAGACTCTCTCCAATTATATCTGGCCGCGTAGCTAAGAATTGTCCAAGTTTTATAAAGGTTGTACCCATAGACTCTAAGGAATCTGATAAGCGTTGACCCTCACTTTTAATTGAACCCTCTTTTTTGGGTGAAAAAGATATTGCTAAAAATTTGAATAGTAATGTGATTGCTAGTGGTGGCTTTTGAAATTTTGAGATTATCTCTAATATATCTGAACTAGCTATTTTTCGTCCAAGTTTAAATAAAGTAATAAATTTTTTTATCATTAAACTTTCCAACCACTATGTATAGATATTATTCCATTGGAGAAGTTCCTGTAATTGCATTTTTGAAATTTATTTGTTTTCATATATTCTAAAAGCTCTTCTTGATTGACAAAATTATCAATACTTTCGATTAGATAATCATAGGGTTCTCTTTGTCCAACAACGTATTTACCAATTAAAGGAATTAATTTAGAATATTTTTTGTAGATAAATTCTAAGTTATCATTCTGTATTTTGGAAAATTCTAAACAAAAAAATCTTCCACCTTTTTTTAAAACTCTATATGCCTCTGATAGAGATTTATCCAAATCCTTTGTGTTTCTCAATCCAAAACTAATAGTATAAAAATCAAACGAATTACTTTTAAGAGGAAGTTTTTCTGCATTGGATATTAGCCATTTTACATTTTTATAATTTTTAAGCTTCTCTTTTCCTTTAGCCACCATTCCTTTATTTGGATCTATACAAGTAATGTGATTGTTAACATCTGTGTTATCTAAATAAAGTTTCCCTATATCCCCAGTACCACAAGCAACATCAATCAAGCTTTTGTTTTTCGATGGTCCCATCATATTGATTAAGTTTTTTTTCCACAGTCTATGTATTCCAAATGACATAAAATCATTCATTAAATCATATCTATCAAAAACTTGATCAAATACACCCTGAACTAATCCTTTTTTATTTTGAAGATGTTGTTGCATTTTTAATTAATTATTCATTTAATATAATAGTAAATGCCAGAATTACCAGAAGTAGAAATAGTCCGACAATCTTTATTAAAAAATATAAAGGGTAAAAAAATCAATAAAGTTTTGGTTAGAAATAGAAACTTAAGATTTAAGTTGGAAACCTCCTTTGAAAAAAAGCTGAAAAATAAATTTATTTTAAATATCAAAAGATTCTCAAAATATTTGATTATTGAGCTGGAAAATAAAAGTTTTTGTATAATCCACCTAGGAATGTCAGGAACAATTCATATTATTAAAAATAAGAAAAACAATCTCCCCACCAACGCTAGTTTTTATAATTCACCAAATTTGCCCAAGAATCACAATCATGTAGAATTTTTTTTTAAGTATATGAAGGTAATTTATAATGATCCAAGAAGATTTGGATACTTTCAATTTTTAGATGATTTTAATAGTCTAAAAAAAAAGTTTCAAAATTTTGGGCCAGAACCTTTTGATAAAAAATTTAATTCAAAGTATTTGGTTAATTATTTCAAAAAAAAAGACAAGAATATAAAAAATTTTTTATTAGATCAAAATTTTGTATCTGGAATTGGAAATATTTACGCAAGTGAAATTTTATATTCATCAAAAATTAATCCTTCGTTATCAGCTAAATATTTGAAAAAAAATCAATGTAAAGAAATAGTTATAAATTCAAGAAAAATTTTACAAAATGCTATAAGAAAAGGTGGATCAACCATAAGAGACTTTAAAAATACAAAAGGTGATCAAGGTAATTTTCAAAAAGAGTTCAAGGTTTATGGTAGAGATAAACAAAAATGTAAAAGATTTAGTTGTACGGGGACAATTAGTAAAATAACTCAATCAAATAGGTCAACATTTTTTTGTGAAATATGTCAAAAATAATAAATATATTATTGACCGGGCCTATTTAAGCGATTATACCCTTGCAAAATTATGGCTAATACAAAATCAGCAATTAAAAGAATTAGACGAATATCTAAACAAACCGCAGTTAACAAAGCTAGAAAAAGTAGATACAAAATTGCATTAAAAAAGATGAACGTTCTGATTGAAAATAAAAAAAAATCAGAAGCTTTAAAGTTCTTACCCAAGTTGAATTCTGAGTTAATGAAGATTGCTAAAACTGGAATTATAAAAAAACAAAATGCATCTAGGAATGTATCAAGAATAACAAAAAAAATAAGTTCCTTATAATTTCTATACCTCAAGTTGATTCAACTTAAAGAATACGCTTCATATATGACGCGTTAATCTTAAATTACAATATTTAGAATTAGTAAAAAAATATTATATTTAATTCAATTACAAATTTTATTTATTTTTTCGATACATAAAAAAAAAATTTGTCAAAGAAATTTTTAAAAAAAATTTTTTACACAATCCCAGATTTTATTTATTTTCAGTTTAACAAAATAATTTGTTGCAATAACCCTCATTCTTGATGTAACTGGAGTCTCTCCGAAAATATGAACAATACGCATACAAATAAAAGTTTTGATAAGATTATTCTTGATTGGAAACTTATTCAGTCTGAATTAAAACTTAAATTAGGAAAAGAAGTTTATGAAAGCTGGATAAAAAAAATTGATTTACACGAAGAGTTTAATAATTATATCTTATTAACTGTCCCTACCAGGTTTATTCGTGACTGGATCACTTCAAGATACTTAGATCAGATTTTACAAACTATCAGAAAACATAAAAAGCAAATTATAAGGATAGAATTTAAAATTATAGAAAAAAAAGATAATAAAAGTGAAAAATTTGATGATTTTAATCAAATAAAAGAAACTCAAAAAGTCACATTTATCAAAAACTCTCATCTCCAGTATAGTCGAATAGATCCCAATAAAAGATTTGAAAACTTTTTAACCGGCTCAAGTAATAAAATAGCTTTTGAAGCTTCTTTAAAGGTATCTGAGAATATTTCTCATTATAATCCACTTTATATATATGGAGGCGTAGGTTTAGGTAAAACTCATCTTCTAAATTCTATAGGCTACGAAATGAACAAAAACAAAAAAGTGATGTTTATTTCAGCTGAACGTTTTATGTATCAATTTGTAAAATCAATTAAATCTAACGATATGGTAAAATTTAAAGAGTATTTTAGAAATACAGATGTTTTATTAATAGACGATATTCAGTTCATGAATGGCAAAGAAGCCATGCAGGAAGAGTTTTTTCATACTTTTAATGCACTTTTGGATAAAGAGTCACAAATAATTGTTTCAGCTGATAGACCACCAAATAAATTATCTCGAATTCAAGAAAGAATTAAATCAAGATTCTCTGGAGGTCTAGTTGTAGATATTCAAAAACCTGAGTATGATTTAAGAAGAAAGATCATCGATCACAAGATAAATGAATTAACCACCCTATATGCTGACAAAGTAAATGTTACAGATGAAATTCAAGATTTTATAAGTAATAAAATTACCACTAATGTAAGGGAATTAGTTGGAGCAATAAATCGTATAATTTCATTTTCGAGGATTTATAACAAACTACCAAGTTTATCCGAGACAAAGATTATTTTGAAAGATTTATTAAATTTAACAGAAAATAACGTAACAATAGACTCAATACAAACAATTGTCTGTAAATTTTTTAAAATTAGTAAAAATGAGATGTTATCCTCAAGAAGATCAAGATATTTAGTTAGACCAAGACAGACAGCTATTTACCTAACTAAAATTTTAACCACAAAATCATTACCAGAAATAGGACGAGAATTTTCAAATCGGGATCATACGACTATAATTCATTCTGTAAAAACAATTGAAAAATTAAAAGAAAAAAATCCAGATATGAACAATAATATAAATAAATTAAAAAATATTATTTTATATAATAAAGAAGTATGAAATTTAACGTTAATCAAAAAGAACTTCAGGAAGCGTTAAGTTACTGTCAAGGTGTTATTGAAAAAAGAAGTACGTTACAGATACTTTCTAATGTTTTACTAAATGCAAGTGACTCAAAATTAACAATCACAGCCACAGATCTTGATTTGATTTTTATTCATCAAATTGAAAATGTTGAAATTTTAGAGGAGGGAAATACAACTACAACTTCATCAATTATGTTTGATATTGTTAGAAAATTTTCTTCAGACAAAAAATTAAACTTATCAATGAATAGCCAAAACAAACTTCAACTAGAGTCTGAAAAATCAATATTTAATCTAAATTGTATAAATTCCTCAGAGTTTCCGCTTACCGACGAAAATTTTAATGATAACACTTTTGCAATTAATTCGAAACTTTTTTTAAAGTTACTTAATAAGTGTAAGTTTTCAATATCGAATGATGAAACACGTCATTACTTAAGTGGTATATATTTTCATCAAACTGAAGTTGAGGATAAGATCTATTTGACTGCTGTTGCAACTGATAGTCATAGGATGTCAATTTCAAAAATAAGATTAAACGAAAAAATAAATTTTGAACCAATTATTCTTCCAAAAAAAACTATCTTCCAGCTTTGCTCTTTACTAGATAATTATGATGGCGACCTTAAAATATCTAACTTAAAATCAAAAATTAAGTTTGAATTAACTAATAGTATTTTGATCTCTAAATTGATTGATGGAAAATTTCCAAATTATGTACAGGTAATTCCTAAAAATAATCAAAAAAAATTAGAGACAAATCTTAAATCATTTTTAGGATCTATCGATAGAGTCGCATCAGTATCTCTAGATAAAAAAGATGGGGTTAAGTTTAAATTGTCAAAGGATACACTAAATCTTTCTGTTAATAATACTACCAGTGGTGATGGAAATGAAACCCTAGGTGTTCAATTTGATCATGATTTAGAAATTAGTTTCAATTCAAGATATTTAATAGATGTTGCTTCACAGCTTGATGGGGAAAAAATAGAGTTATTTTTAAACGATACAGGATCTCCAGCTTTAATAAAAGACCCGAGTGATTTTGATAGTATCTATGTGGTGATGCCCATGAAAGGCTAATCTATAAGATTTAATTCGGAATAAATTTTATTCTCTAAAGTTTTAAGAAATACTTCTTTTTCCAAATCATTATTTATTCTTTGCATTATAGATATAGTAATAGTTCTATTGCTAATTTTTCTTCCTGATTTAGGCCAGACATATCCAGAATTAATTGCAACTGGTTGGCAAGCAATTTTAAGTTTTTCATAAATTCTAGAGGCTCCTTTTTTAAAAGGTGGTCTTTCATCAGGTAAAACTCTAGTTCCTTGAGGAAAAATTATTAAAGGTCTATCTGAATTAGTAACTACACTTGAGATTTCGTCATAAAAACTGAGATTATCTTTTGTAATTTGACCTCTTTTAACTGATATAGATCCAATCTTTTTTAAATACCATCCGAATATAGGTATTAATAACAACTCCTTCTTAAGAATAAATACAGGTGAGTTAAATAAAGTTTGAAGAAAGAAAGTTTCAAACATCGATTGATGTGATGCTGCTATAAAAAATTTTTCGTCTCTAATAATATTTTCAGTCCCTTTAATTATTATTTTTGTTGAAAGAAAGAATTTTAAGCAAAAACTCGTCCAGTGACCCATTAGCTTACCACCGAATAATACTACTTGTTTAGGTAAGAAAAACGAGGGCAAAAAAATTATTGAAATAATAATAATTCCAGTAAAAAAAAATAATGAAAATATAAAGTTTCTTAACATTGTGTCAAAAGCTAGATTATTTCCGTGTGCTTTTGTCTTTTTCTAATTACATTAATTTTTGAACCTTTAATTAATAATTCTATTGGTTTAGGTCTTAAATTATAATTTGAGCTTAAAGACATACCGTACGCGCCAACATCGCATATAGCTATTAAATCTTTTTCCTCTAATTTTTGAAATTTTTTTAATGTTATAAATTTATCAGTGCTTTCGCAAATTGGACCAACGAATTCATAAGGTTTATTTGATATTTTACTCGATTTTATTACTGGCAATGTCCTATGTAATGCCCCATATAATGCGGGTCTCATAAGATCATTCATAGCAGCATCTAAAATTATAAATTTTTTACTGCCACTGTCTTTAATATAAATAACTTTACTAATTAACATACCAGTATTGCCAATTATAGATCTTCCAGGTTCAAAAATAATTTTTACTTTATGTTTTTTGAGAAAATTATTTATTGCAGTGTTATACTTTTTATAATTAAGTGTTTTGTCTTTATTAGAATAATTAATTCCCATGCCTCCACCTAAATCAATAAATTCAAATTGATGATTAGTCTTATCTAAGATATGACTGACAGCTTTAAGCATTTTCCTATAGGGATTATGATCTAAAATTTGACTACCTATGTGAACACTCAAACATTTTAAGTCTATATTTTTTGAACTTTTACAAAAATCCACAATTTTATAAAATGTATTTTTATTTACTCCAAATTTATTCTCTTTTTTTCCTGTAGAAATTTGATTTAGTGTTTTTGCATCTGTATTAGGATTAAGTCTAACTCCAACCCTCACTTTTTTGTTCCTTAATTTTGCAAGTCTATTTATTTCCATTATTTCACTTAATGACTCAGCATTAATGAGTAGTATTTTTTTATTTATTGCAAAATTCAATTCACTAGAAGTTTTTCCAACTCCAGAAAATACTATTTTATTTGGTTTTATTCCTGCTTTTATGGCTATCATAAGTTCACCTAAAGAAACTACATCAGCCCCTAAACCAAATTTTTTAATTTCTCTAATTAAATTAACATTAGTATTCGCTTTAACTGCAAAACAAATTAAAGGTGAAAAAGATTTAAAATTTTCTTTAAATTTGTTTACATTTTCTTTTAATTTTGAATATGAATAACAATAAAAAGGTGTTCCAAATTTTTTAGCTATCTTCTGGAAGTTGACTTTTTCCAATGTTAGTCTTTTGTTAATGTATTTCATGAAGTTTTGTTAATTATAATTGTTGGTATTTTAATTTCTTGATTTAAGGCTTTATATTCAGGATCACCTTTCTTTCCACAAGAAACTAAAGAACAACAAACTAAAATAACAAATGTAATTTTTTTAATCATCTTAATTTTTTATATTTCCTTATCATCTTTTTGATATTATCAAAAGATGTTCCACCATAAGATTTTTTGGAATTGACAGAATTCTTTAAATCAAACACTTTTAGTACGTCATTTGTTAATGTAGGTTCTATCTTTTTTAAGTCTTCCAATGATAATTGGTTTAGTTTTTTCTTTTTCTTTTCAGCTAAATTCACTAGCAAAGCTGTTTTTTGATAAGCTTTTCTAAAAGACATTGAATTATTCTTAACAAGGTAATCTGCTAAATCTGTTGCAGTAATGTAACCTGAGTATGCCAATTCAAGCATTCTTTTTTTATTAGGACTTACATTCTTAAGAATTTCATTAAATACTTTTAAACTTTGAAAAAGAACATCATATGATTTAAAAATAATTTCTTTATCATCTTGAAGATCTTTGAAGTATGAAAGAGGTAATCCTTTTAATATAGTAAACATTGAAAATAAATTACCAAAAGTAATTCCAGATTTACCTCTTAGGTACTCTAAAAGATCAGGATTTTTTTTTTGTGGCATTATTGATGAACCAGTTACTATTTTATCTGAGAGGTTAATTAGATTAAAACCATCAGAATTCCAGATAATTAATTCTTCAGAAATTCTTGATAAATGCAACGAACAAACAGAAACACTATAAAGAAAATCTAAAACGAAATCTCTATCCGCTACAGTGTCGATTGAATTATTTGTAGGCTTTTCAAAACCAAGTTTTTTTGTCGTATAGTTCCTGTCAATGTTAAATGAAGTGCCAGTTAATGCAGCAACACCTAATGGGTTTTCATTTAGACTGTCTAAATTATTCTTAAATCTGTCTTTGTCTCTTTTAAACATCTCTACGTATGCCATTAGATAGTGTGCAAATGAAACTGCTTGTGCATTTTTTAAATGAGTAAAACCTGGCATAATAGTATCTACGTTTTTTTGAGCTAAATTAATTGAATTTTTAATTACGTTATTTAACATCACACTAATTTTTTGATTTGCAGATTTAATCCAGATCTTAAAGTCGGTTATTACTTGGTCGTTTCTTGATCTTGCTGTGTGAACATAACCCGCTTCTTCACCAATTATTTGAAACAGTCGTTTTTCAATATTAATATGAATGTCCTCGTATTTTTTATTAAATTCAAATTTTTTACTGGATATTTCTTTTTCAATTTTATTTAGTCCATAAATAATTTTATTTTTTGTTCTAAAAGAAATTATTTTTTGTTTAAATAACATTTCTACATGAGCAATAGAACCATTTATATCTTCTTTATACAGTCTTTTATCTACATCAATAGAGCTACCTATTTTTTGTGAGAGATTAGAAGAATTATTTTTAATTCTTGTATTCCATATTGTCTGGTTGTTTTTATTTTTTACCATGATAATTAATTATACCTATTTAACATGAGATTATTAATAATATTTGTTTTAATGCTATCAAATTCTTTTGCTAGTGACGCATCCGATATAAAAAATTTAGTCATTAATAAAGAGTTAAAAAATTACAGTGATATAACGTTTTTAGACATTAAAAATAAAGAATTATACTTAAATGATTATAAAGGAAATCTAGTTTTATTGAATTTTTGGGCAACTTGGTGTGCTCCATGTAAAGATGAAATGCCATCTTTAGATTTGTTAGCTGAAAATCCAAATTTAGATAATCTAAAGATATTTCCTATAAATATTGGCAAGGATACTAGTCAAAAATCTTTAACTTTCTTTGAAGATTTGAAGATAAAAAATTTAGAAATATATTTTGACTCGCCCAATACATTGGCAAAGAAATTTAAATTAAGAGGTCTTCCTACAACTATACTTTTTAACAAAGATGGACTTGAGTTTGCAAGAATAATTGGATCAATCGACTTTGTTGATGAAAAATTTATTAAGTGGTTAAGTAATTTTAATTAATTTTTAAAAAAATATGCAAAAGCAACTAAGGCTATAATTGCTATAAATTGTAGCAAGACTCTTAACTGCATTAATTTATTAGAGTATTTCTTACTTGTTTCTCCACCTTTAAATAAAGTTCCAATACCAAGAATTAGAACTAAACCAACAGCCGCAAGTAAGATTATAGATAAAATTTTTACTAATATTCCAGAAATCATAAAATTATAGTAGGCTGTTTTATAGATAAAAAAACATAAATCAATTACTATGACATTTTGCCTTGATACAACCATTATAAAACCTGAAAAAGATGTGAAAATTGAAAACGCAGTAATTTTACTACATGGGTACGGAGGTGATGGTAAAGATATAAGTATGCTTTCATTAAATTGGAAAAGACACCTTACAAATACAATTTTTCTCTGCCCTAATGGTCATGAACCTTGTCCAATAAATCCATCTGGGTATCAATGGTTTGATCTTACAAAAGATGATCCAAAATACATTTTAAATGAGACAATCAAGGCTGAAAAAAAACTCAATCAATTCATAGATGAGGTAAAAATTAAATATAATCTTGAAAACGATAAAATTTGTTTGTCTGGTTTTAGTCAAGGATGTATGATGTCAATTAATTTAGGGCTTACATCTAAAAATAAATTTAGTTGTGTTGTAGGTTTCTCAGGTAAGATTATTAATCAGGATGATCTCAAACAAAGAAAGAGGACATCAACAAATATTCTTTTAATTCATGGTGACTCTGACCAAGTTGTCTCACCCAATTATATGTTAGAGGCAAAAGATTTTTTTATCAGATCTAATATTGAAATAGAGACCTATTTAATTAAGAATTGCGACCATCATATTCCTATCGAAGCCTCCAGTATAGCATTAAATTATATTTTAAAAAAAATAAAATGAGTTCTTAATATTGAAATCATTTTTTATTTAAGTTAAAATTAATTTATGAACAACTTTATTGAACAAGATGTATCATTAGAAAAATGTCCTGCATTAGTTTTAAATGCTGATTATAGACCTTTAAGCTATTATCCTTTATCATTATGGTCTTGGCAAGATACAGTAAAGTCAGTTTTTTTAGATAGAGTAATTATAGTAAGTAGTTATGATAGAATTGTACGAAGTCCATCATTCAAAATGCAGCTTCCAAGCGTTATTGCTCTTAAAGATTACATTGTTCCACAATCTAAACCAAGTTTTACAAGATTTAATGTTTTTTTAAGGGATAAATTTTCTTGTCAATATTGTGGAAGTGGAGAGGAATTAACTTTTGATCATTTGTTACCAAGATCAAAAGGTGGAGAAACACACTGGGATAATGTTGTAACAGCATGTTCAGCATGTAATGTTAAAAAAGGTGGAAAATTATTAAAATCTTCAGGAATGAAACTTAATCAATATCCTTATCAACCATCAACTGAAGATTTACATAGAAATGGAAAGAATTTTCCTCCTAATTATTTACATAAAAGTTGGATGGACTATTTATATTGGGATGTCGAGCTAGAAGCTTAAAATTAAATTTTCTCAGAAATATTTATTGCTAATTTAGATCCAGTTTTGATAATTCTGTCCATTATAGCATAAAAGCCTTTTTTTGTTGCACCCTCTTCATAAGCAATATCCTTATGATCTAGTTCATCTTGTCTAAATTTTGTAATTTTCTTTTTTAATTCTTCTTCCTCAGGACCAAGCTGATTAATTTGATCTAAATAATGTTTATCAATAACTTCTTCAACGGATGCTGTACATAGCATTGCAGCTTTTTTGCCTAGTAATGTAGAGCCAAAACCCAAACCAACACCTAATAAATCCCATAAGGGTAAAAATTTTGTTGGTTCTATATTTCTTTTTTTTATTTCTTTTTCAAAAAATTGACAATGTTCTATTTCGTGTTCTTTCATCTCTTCAATTGTTTTTTTTAAACTTTCATTTTTTACAATAGTGTTTAAAGCTAACAATTGGCCTTCATAGATTTTGACAGCACCTCTCTCACCAGCATGATCAACTCTAATAAATTCCTGCACTCTTTTATTTGTTTTTTTCATATTTTTTAAAAATTTTTAAAAGTGTTGTAATAAACAATAAACTAATCATAATATTAATGCTTGTGAGCGATAATCCAAAAATCCTAAATGTCACATCTTTACAACTTATTGTTTTTTCACTTAATTGTTTAAGCAAATCCTCTTTAGTGACAATTTCTGTCGAACTCTTTACTCCACAAACAGATGATTCCTGAAAAAAACCTTGTTCAATTCCAAAATGATAAAATGAAATTGCAAAAGAGAAGATAAAAGTAAGGATTAATAACATAACTAAGAATTTCTGATTTTTTCTAATTAAAAAGATCGCCATTATTATCATAATGCTTAATCCATAGGGAATTCTCTCTATTAAACATAAATTACAAGGCTGATGTCCAAGAATATATTCTATAAAAAAAGCAGAAATTAAAGCAATAAAGCTAAATAAAAAAATTATCTTTAAATAAAATTCAGCTTTTAAATTAAACATTAGATTTAAAAATTAGATAAACCACTAATCCAACAATAACAATTAATATTCCAATTATCGTAAACCATTTTGACCCATGTTTATCCATAAATTCATTAAACAAATCTCCAAACTTATAAGAGAGATATGACACTAAAAAAAATCTTAACCCTCTAGAAATTAAACTTATTAAAACAAATATTAAAAAATTAAATCCTATGAGACCACTTGCAATCGTAAAAACTTTATAAGGAAGAGGGGTAAAACCTGCTAAAAAAAGAATCCCTAGCCAAGCATAAAAACCATCATTTTTTATCAAGCTTTCTTTTAAATTATACAGTTTATCCTCATAACCATAAAAATTCATGATATGTGCTCCTAACTCGAAAAAGAATGCTCCAATTATATAACCAAACACACCACCTAAAACTGAAAATATTGTTGCTATAAGAAAAATTTTTTTAAAATCATTTTTTTTGGATATTACCATTGGAATAACCATTACGTCAGGAGGGATAGGAAAAAATGAACTTTCAACAAATGACACAATTGCTAAATAATATTTAGAACTTTTGTGACCCGCTAAATCTAAACATTTTTTGTAAAGATTTTTAAACATTTTTTGGTTTTAATATAATTTTAGTTCTTATACTATTTAATAAATTATTAAACAATCGGGGCGAATGGCGGAACTGGTAGACGCGCACGACTCAAAATCGTGTTTCGCAAGAAGTGAGAGTTCGATTCTCTCTTCGCCCACCAAATTATGAAATTAAGTAGAATAAATAGTTTAGTAGAACTTTTTTTTACAAAGTATAAAGAAATTAATTCAGTTGCTGAAAAACCATTTTTAAAATGGTTAAAAGAAAATAAAAAAGATTTTTTAACTTGGGAACAGGTTGCTTTAAAAATTCAGATTTTATCTGAATACTTGAGATCAAACTTAGCTGATGGAGACAGATGCATTCTATTATCCGAAAATAGACCTGAGTGGCTTATCTCTGACATATCAATTATGAATGCAGGTGGAGTAACGGTGCCATTATTTACAACTTATTCAGAGAAAGATTATGAATATATCATTAATGATTGTAAACCAAAAATTTGTATCGTCTCTAATGAAATCCAATTAAAAAAAATTGAAAAATTTATCTCAGATGAGATAAAAGTTTTATCTATTGAAAACATAAATGAAAGAGTTGAGCATATAGAAAATATATTCGATGTATATTCAGAAAAAAAGAAATTAGATCTTCATATAGGTTTTAATCAAAATCTTGAAAGGAAAAATCTTGCTTGTATAATTTATACATCCGGAACGACCGGTAATCCTAAAGGAGTAATGCTTAGTCACGGAGGAATTTTATCTAATTGTGAGGGAGCTCAAGAAATATTAAATCAATTAGTCCAGGATGCTGAACCTACTTTTTTAACATGGTTACCATTATCTCATTCATATGAGCATACAGTTCAATTTGTTCAAATTTTGCTTGGTGCAAAAATTTATTATGCTGAAAGTCTAGAAAAGTTATTATCCAATATGTTAATTGCAAAACCAACGATTATGACAGCTGTCCCAAGATTTTATCAAAATTTGTACAGTAAAATTTCAATGAATTTTTCAAAACAAAAAGGGTTTAAGAAAAAACTGATATTATCCACTATCACACTTGGAACCAAAAAATTAAATAATGAGAATTTAACATTAAGAGAAAAATTAATTAATTTTTTTTGTGAAAAACTAGTAAGAAAAAAGATTAAAAATCAGTTTGGTGGAAAACTAAAGGCTTTTGTATCTGGGGGTGGTGCTTTAGACCAAAAAATTGGAGAATTTTTAAACGCTATTGGATTACCCACTCTTCAAGGTTACGGTCTTACAGAAGCTTCACCTGTTGTAAGTTGCAACATTCCTGGAAAAATCAAAATTGACACAGTAGGGCCTCCTTTTAAAACAAACCAGGTTAATATAGCTGTGGATGGGGAAATTTTAGTAAAAGGTGAAAATGTCATGCTTGGTTATTGGAACATGAAAAAAGAGACAGCTGATGTAATAAGAAAAGGCTGGTTGCATACTGGTGATATTGGAAAAATCACAGAAGAAGGAAATTTAAAAATTACTGATAGGAAAAAAGAAATAATTGTTTCTCTTGGTGGAGATAACATTTCACCATCTAAAATTGAAAATTTATTATGTTTAAATGAAAAAATTAAACAAAGTTTTGTTTATGGAGATAAAAAAACTTATTTAGTTGCATTAATTGTTACTGAAAGTGTTGAAAATAGAAAAGAAATTGAAATTTTTTTAGAAAATTTAAATAAAACTTTATCTTTAGTAGAAAAAGTTAAAAAATTTAAATTAATTGAAGAAGAATTTACAATTAAGAATGGAATGTTAACACCAACACTAAAACTAAAAAGAAAAAAAATTTTGTATAAGTATAAAGATGAATTAGATAAACTTTATTGAATTACTTAAAATATTTGATTATAAAGCGCATAAACATTAACTTTTTTACACTTTCAAAAATATAAAAATAAAATTTTGATAAAATTTTTTTTCAAAATTTTTTACTTTAATTAAAGAATTGACATAACGTATATAAAAAAATAAAAATAACTTAACAGCGAATCAATTTGATTCGTTTAACTAAAAAAGGGAGCTAAAGATGCCTAAGAGAAGAAAAAAAGCAAAGAAGGCTAAGAAAAAAGCTAAGAAAAAAGCTAAGAAAAGAAGAAGAAGATAATAGCTTAGTATTCTTTATAAAAAACGCTTCTCATAACTTTTTGTGTGAGAGGCGTTTTTTTATTCCTCAATTTGTTCCTCTACCTCTGAAATTGGCTCATCAACAGGCAATTCATTAGCACTTGATGATTTAGTAGTTTTAACCTCTTCTTTTAATTCTTTATTAATATTTCTTTTAAGGGCCTTATCTAATTTTTTTTGAGTGTCTTCTTTGGATACATTTAAAACAATTTGAAACTCGGAAAGAATTCTATCATAAGCTTTTTCAAAAAGCTGTCTTTCACTATATGATTGATCAATCATTAAATCATCTCCTTTATTTAAATCTCTCACTACCTCTGCAAGCTCATAAATTTTTCCTGACGAAATTTTGGATTCATATTCTTGGGCTCTTCTGCTCCACATTGATCTTTTTATTTTTGGTTTACTTTTTAAAATAGAAATACTTTTATTCACTTGATTAATAGTTGAAAGTGGACGTAAATGAGATTGTTTATTAACAGGGACCATGCCATTTGCTTTATCTTTCTCAAACTTAATAATATAAGTTTCAACATCTATTCCTCCAATATTAATTTTTTTAAATTCCGTAATTTGACCTACTCCATGTTTTGGATACACAACATAATCTTTAATTTTATATTCTCTTTTTTCAGTATTCTGTTTTTTTACTTTTTTGATTTCAGGTTTTATTTCATTACTTTTAGGAATTCTCAGATTTTCATTTTGAGTCTCGGTTTTTTGTTTTTTCTTTTTTCCAATTTTCTTAAGAGATTTCGAAATATCTTTTATTTTATTTGATTTAATTATTTTAGTTTTTTTTGTATTTTTAGTTTTCTTAAGTGGTTTTTTTTTAATTTTTGACTTAGATTTTTTTTTAAAGGTTTTCTTTAAAATACTTTTCAAACTTATTTTGCTCATCTTTATATTTTTCATGACCCGAAGGTGGATCTTTTTTTTCATTAATATTTGGCCAGATTTCAGAATATTTTTTATTGATTTCTAACCATATTTCACTACCTGGTTCTGTATCTGCTTTAATAGCATCCACAGGACACTCTGGCTCGCAAACGCCACAATCTATACACTCATCGGGTTTAATTACAAGCATATTTTTTCCCTCATAAAAACAATCAACAGGACAAACTTCAACACAGTCCATCAATTTACATTTAATACATTTATCGTTTACTATGTAAGTCATTTTCAGATTTTACTTTTTATTCTCTCTTTAATATCGCCCATTAATTTACTGTCAATATACAACAGTCCACCAAGTTTTCTCATTAAACTTGTCTCATAAATGTCTGCTTCATTATTTGAGTAAATTATTCTCCAAAGTGTCTCAACTATTTTTATTTTGTTATTTTCTTCCATGTTTTTAACTTCTTTTGTAAATTCTAAAATTTGATTAGAGTTTTCCTCAATTTTTTTTCCATCTGAAAATATTTTTTCTAAATTTTCATTATTTGCACCTATTTGTAAGAGAGCTTGTTTTATAATAACTTCTTCACTTTTTGAAAAGTTTTCATCAATTTTAGCTGCGTGAATTAAAAGAGCGGCTACTTTAGACAGGTCATTATTTTCATTTTTGTCTTTTTTAAAAAACATACTTTCTTTTAATTAAAATTTAAATTTTTTAGAATACCGAAAGGATTTTCTTTAATGCTCTCTTTATTATTTTGAAATTTTACCTTCTTTTTTGGCATATATTTAAAGAAAACTTCATTATTTTTCTCAGTAATCTTATAACTCATAGCCTTAAGTAGTATTTTAAAATTGTCTTTATTACATCCTAATAAATTTAACATTTCTGGTATCATCTTTATTTCCTTCAAATTTTTTGTATCTGAATTTATTATTTGTACAAATAATCTCTCTAAAATGTCTATCCTAATATAGAAATTAGAAAATTTTTCAAATCCACAAAGTAACATAAAGTTTTTATTTCGAATTTTGTTATCATTTAAAAAATTTAAACCAAAAGTTGGAGGTTTTAAATTAAAGTATTTTTGATTATGATTTTTCCATAAGAGTGTTCTTAATGAAACTGGCTCTGGTTTTATCAATTTAAATAAAAAGATATGGTATCTGCCAAATTTTACTCCAAGATCTCTTAGAATTTTTCTATCATTTTGATCTAATTTTTTTAAATAATCAGATACTTTATCTCTCTTAATAACACCATTATTTTCATAAAGTTGATAAGCTAAGGCTTTAATAGATGAGTTCTTATCCTTTAGATCTTTCAAATCATAGAGACTTTTCAAAACTGTTGAAATCTTATTTTTCAACCATTTTTCTAAAAAAGCAATTAATTTATTTTTTTGATTTTGTTCTAACATGTCATCCACTAATAATTCTATGTTAGGGCTCAAATAATCTTTACCAGGAGTTAACTTACCAATAGATGAATTATTCCAATATATTTTTGAGTCATTTTTCAATTCAATTAAACCTGTGTCAATTACAATTTGGATTCTCTTTTCAAGTTCTGGTCCTATGGTCTTTCTTGCAGCTTTTTTTAGAGATTTAATATCAGTCTCTAAGGCTCCTTTTTTGAAATCAAGTTCTAATTTAAGTCCATTTATCTTACCAATAAATTGATCGTCAATTATGACATTATTATTTTCTAAAATTTTGGTATCAAATTTCATATCTTGTTTTAAACCTCTAGCAAGTACGCTTGCCCTTTTATCAATAAATGTTTTTGTAAGCTCTTCATGAAGTCTATCTGAAAGTTTATCCTCTAAGAATTTAGTTTTTTCAATCCAATAATTTTGATTTTCAACCCAATTATTTTTATTTGAAACATATGACCAAGTTCTCACATTTGCAATTCTATTCGCTAAAGAATCTACATTTCCGTCTAATTTATCTAGTTTCATAAGCTGTAAATGCATAAAATTATCTGATATTTTGCCTTTTTCACTATTTAAGAAATTAAATACTTTTTCAACTACATCGATGTGATTTCCGTAAGTCTTCTTTACAAAGTCAGGAATTTGACAGCATTCCCAGAGCAGCGTCAGTGTCTCTTTCACATTTGAAAAATTATGTAATTCTAACTTCTTTAAAAAATACTTTAAAACCTTCTCATCCTCACACTCATGAATTTTTCTAAGCCAGTCTTTACTTGGCTTTTCCTCAAGTGATTTCAATAAAGAGACAGGATTGTTAAAATTTAAATCTGAATTTCTCCAAAATAACGTTGTAATATTTTCAAATTTATGATTTTCTAAAAGTTCAACTTCCTCAGCTGTAATTTCTTTACAATCACCCGTAATACCAAAATTACCATCATTGAGATACCTGCCTGCTCTTCCAGCAATTTGGCCTATTTCGGATAGATTTAGTCTCCTTAATTTTTTTCCATCAAACTTTTTTAGATTTGAAAAATACACTTGATCTAAATCCATATTTATACCCATTCCGATCGCATCAGTGGCCACTAAAAAATCAACATCACCCGATTGGTATAAGTCTACTTGTGCATTCCTTGTTTTTGGACTTAAAGATCCCATAACAATTGCAGCTCCACCTTTTTGTCTTCGTATTAATTCTGCTATCGCATAAACTTCCTCTGTTGAAAAAGCTATTATCGCTGTTTTTCTATTTATACGTGAAATTTTTTTGTGACCCGAGTAAGTGAGTTTTGATAATCTTTTTCTGTCTATGAATTCTATATCGTCATTTAATTTTGAAACTATTCCCTTAATTGTGTTTGAACCCATAAACATTGTAAGTTTACTTCCTCTCATATTAAGTAATCTGTCTGTAAAAATATGACCTCGTTCATGGTCTGCACACATTTGAATTTCATCAACACCTACAAATTCTAAATCTTTATCTATTGGCATTGACTCTACTGTGCACAAAAAATATTTTGCATTCGAAGGAATAATTTTTTCTTCACCAGTAATTAAAGCAACTTCATCATATCTAGTTTTTTTAATAACTTTGTCATAGACTTCTCTAGCTAAAAGTCTTAATGGAAAACCGATCATCCCAGTATCAAAAGAGAGCATTGTTTCTATTGCCAAATGGGTTTTGCCAGTATTTGTTGGACCAAGCACTGCAGTGATTTTATTTTTATTCATTTCTATCTTTGGTATGTTTAATATTTTACCTACAAGATGTAGTAACTCGTAAAGAACAAAAATAGACTAAAACATGACCGAATCGTTATATTGAAAGTTCTCATTTTAAATTTTTAAAAAAATTTAGCTTAACATAATATGATTCATTGTCCAAATTACTATCAAACACAAAGTCTTAAGATTTTATCTTAAGAATTTTCCAAACCCCAGAAGCAGATGTGATTATTTTGTTATTACATTTTAATTCACAAAATAAAAATACTAAAGTTTTTGTTTTTTTTAAAATTTTTACATACCCTATAATCTCATCACCAATTTTTGAAGCACCAATATATTTAAGATCTAATGAAATTGTTACACATGGTGCATTTTGAGCACTACGGTGTGCTGCTGTTCCAGCTCCAGCATCTATTAAAGCAGCCAGATATCCTCCGTGAGTTATACCTGCTGCATTCAAATGGTTTTCATTAATAACTGATTTGAATTCATATTCGCTTTCAGAGATATTTCTAAACATAACACCACCATTATGTTTCATAAACCCATGCTTTAAACTTATTTGTTCAAATGAATTAGACATAATTCGTTAAAGTATAAAAGTTAAAATAATTAAAATTATAATAATAATTATGAAAAAATAAATAACAGACATTTGTAGAGAAGATTTTATTAGCCATTTTAACATAATTTATCTTATTAATGGTGCGCCTGCTAGGAGTCGAACCCAGAACCTCCTGGTCCGTAGCCAAGCGCTCTATCCAGTTGAGCTACAGGCGCATTTTAAATTTTATTTATTATTGTATATCATTTTTTAGTGTATTTTAATGCTAAGACAAATTTAAATTATTATGAATAATTCAATGAATGAAGTTGTAATTGTAGAAGCTATCAGAACTCCGATTGGATCTTATAAAGGGTCTCTTAAAGAATTAAGTGCTGATAAGTTGGGATCAATAGTTATTAGGGAAATTTTAAGAAAAAGTAAATTGGGTAAAAATGATATTGATGAGGTAATTATGGGCCAAGTACTCACAGCTGGTGGAGGCCAAAATCCTGCAAGACAGGCTGCGATAAATGCAGGTATAAATATTTCTAAACCAGCCCACATAGTAAATCAAGTTTGTGGCTCTGGACTTAGAGCTGTAATCTCAGGTTATCAATCAATAAAATTAGGAGAGGTAAAAAATGTAATTTCTGGCGGACAAGAAAACATGTCATTAGCCCCACATTCAATTTTTTACCGGGATAGTAAAAAAATTTTAGAAGAACATTTGATAGATACAATGATAAATGACGGATTGATAGATGCATTTAATAATTATCATATGGGTGTAACAGCTGAAAATGTTGCAAAGAAATTCAATATTTCACGAGTTGAACAAGATGACTTTGCATTAAATTCTCAAAAAAAAACAGAAATCGCAATTAATGCAAATAGATTTAAGGAAGAAATAATTAAAATAAATCAATCTGGTATCAATCTTGAGAAAGATGAACATCCAAGAAAAGATCTTAATAAATCAGATTTAGGCAGGCTAAAAGCAGTATTTCTAAAAGATGGGACCGTGACACCTGGAAACTCATCAGGAATTAATGATGGTGCTGCTGCTTTATTATTAACAACCTTTGAAGAGGCAGAAAAAAGATCAATTCAACCTTTAGTAAAGATAATCTCATGGGCCTCAGTTGGAGTTGATCCAACTCTGATGGGTCTTGGACCAATTGAGGCCGTGCGTGAAGCAGTTAAAAAAGCAAAATGGAATCTAAATGATATAGATCTTTTTGAAATTAATGAGGCTTTTGCCGCTCAAAGTATTGCTGTAATACGTGAATTAAATATTGATGAGAATAAAGTTAATGTTAATGGAGGAGCTATAGCTTTAGGTCATCCTATAGGAGCATCAGGTGCCAGAATATTAGTCACTCTAATTCACGAAATGATAAAGCAGAAAAAGAACAAAGGCTGCGCTACACTATGCATAGGTGGTGGAATGGGCATAGCCATATGTGTTGAGAGAATTTAAGAATTAATTTTTTTAAATTTCTCTTCAAGTAGAATTTTTTGAATCCAAATTTTAGCATCAATGTAAGTGCTTTCTTTTGGATACAAGAGTGTATTTAATAACTTTTTAATCATTTTTTAAAGGATACTTCAGAAGAGTGTCAAAAAATTGAGCAGAATGTGTTAAAATTAGCAATTAAGTAAAATTATATAGTGTATAAGATCTGAATATTAAATGAGTGAAAAACTACTAGTTCCTGACATAGGTGACTTTGAAAATGTAGAGGTCATTGAATTGCTTGTCAAAGAAGGCCAAAAAATTTCCAAGAACGATCCAGTAGTTACTATAGAAAGTGATAAATCGAGTGTTGAAATACCTTCAACGTTATCAGGCATAATTGAGACAATAAAAGTTAAAGTAGGTGATAAAGTTTCAAAAGGTGATTTAATTCTGAATATTTTAGGGTCAAATGAAGAACGTTCTAAAACAAAAACTATTCCAAAAGACACTGAAAATTTGATAAAAGAAGCAGAAAAATCATTAGAAAAAAAACAAGAGCAAATCATCCATACAAATAATATTGAGAGAAAAAAACCAGAAATGATTCAAGTAGTTAATGACAGCGATATTGATCCATTAGAAACTAATGAATGGTTAGAATCACTTACTGCAGTAATTGAAAAAGATGGAAATCACAGAGCCCATTATTTAATAAAGGAATTAATTAATAAAGCTTATATGGAGGGTGCAAATATTCCCTACACACAAAACACACCCTATATAAATACAATTCCAGTAAATGAAGAGAAAAAATCAACCGGTGATCAAAATATTGAAAGAAGAATTCGGTCATTGATAAGATGGAATTCTGCAGCAATGGTAGTTCGTGCAAATAAAAAATTTCCTGAACTTGGAGGACATATTGGAACATTTGCATCTGCAGCTACGCTTTATGATGTAGGAATGAATCATTTTTGGAGAGCAAAAAACAATAAATTTGGAGGAGACTTAATTTATTTCCAAGGACATAGCGCTCCAGGTATGTACGCAAGAGCATTTCTTGAGGGAAGACTTAATGAAAAACAATTAGATAGTTTTAGACAAGAAGTTAATCCAGGGGGTTTATCATCTTATCCACATCCTTGGTTGATGCCAAACTTTTGGCAATTTCCCACAGTCTCAATGGGTTTAGGACCTATGTTAGCTATCTATCAAGCAAGATATATGAAATATTTGATTAACAGGGGTCTCATCAAAGATGAAGGACGAAAAGTTTGGGCTTTCTTAGGAGATGGGGAAATGGACGAGCCAGAGTCTTTAGGGGCTATTGGTTTAGCGGCAAGAGAGAAATTGGATAATCTAATATTCGTGATCAATTGTAATCTTCAAAGATTGGACGGACCTGTGAGGGGTAATGGAAAAATCATACAAGAATTAGAGGGTATTTTTAGAGGAGCTGGATGGAATGTTATCAAAGTAATTTGGGGTTCTTATTGGGATCCGCTATTGGCTAACGATAAAACTGGTCATTTAATTAAAGTTATGAATGAAACTGTCGATGGTGAATATCAAGCAATGAAAGCAAGAGATGGAGCTTATGTGCGAGAAAAGTTTTTTGGTAAGTATCCTGAAACTAAAGAGTTAATCTCAAGCCTTTCAGACAAAGATATATGGAGACTAAATAGAGGTGGACACGATCCTCACAAAGTTTTTGCAGCTTATGATAAAGCCTCAAAAAATATTGGAAGCCCAACAGTTGTAATTGCCAAAACTATAAAGGGTTATGGAATGGGCAAAAGTGGTGAGAGCGTAAATACAACACATCAAACTAAAAAATTAGATATAGAAGATTTGATGTATTACAGAGACAGGTTTGATGTTCCTCTAACTGATAAACAGGTGCAAAATATTGAGTATTATAAGCCAGACCAAAACTCACCTGAAATAAGATATATCAAAGAAAGAAGACTTCAATTGGGAGGATTTATCCCAGAAAGAACTACGTATGCAAAATCTATTAAAGCTCCACCAAAAAACATTTTTGACAACATGAAGGAATCAACAGGTAAAAAAGAAATGTCTACTACGATGGCATTGGTAAGAATGCTAACTAATCTTCTGAGAGATAAAAATGTTGCTCCAAGATTAGTACCAATTATACCTGATGAGGCGAGAACATTTGGTATGGAGGGTTTTTTTCAAAAAATTGGTATTTATGCTCACGAAGGACAAAAATATGAACCTGAGGACTCTGCACAATTAAGTTCATATAGAGAGGAAAAAAGTGGACAAGTTTTGGAGGAAGGAATTAACGAGGCAGGGGCGATGTCTTCATGGATTGCTGCAGGTACTTCTTACACAAATCATGATATAGAAATGATCCCTATCTATCTTTTTTACTCAATGTTTGGTTTCCAGAGAATAGGTGATTTTGCTTGGGCAGGAGCAGACAGCCAATCAAGAGGATTTTTAATTGGTGCTACTGCTGGGAGAACAACATTGGCAGGAGAAGGTTTACAACATCAAGACGGACACAGTCATTTAATGGCATCAACTATTCCTAATTGTAAGTCCTATGATCCAACATTTCATTATGAATTAGCAACAATTTTTAGAGAAGGATTGAAAAGAATGCATGAGAAGAAAGAAAATATTTTTTATTATATTACAACAATGAATGAAAATTATCCTCATCCTGCTATGCCAGCTGAAAAATCTTGTGAAGAGGGCATTTTAAAAGGAATGTATAAAATTAAAGAATTTAACAAATATAAAAAAACTAAAATTCAATTTCTAGGATCAGGCACAATTTTAAGAGAAATGATAGCTGGTGCGGAGATTCTACAAAAGGAATATCAAATTGATAGTGAAGTTTGGAGCGTAACTAGTTTCAATGAATTAAGAAGAAATGGCTTAGAGGTAGAAAGATATAATTTATTAAATCCTGAAAAAGAACCGAAAAAATCATATGTTGAAAGCTGTTTAGGCAAAACTGAAGGTCCAATTTTGGCTGCATCAGATTATATGAGAATGAATTCAGACCAAATTAGACCTTATATTAACAAGAGCTTTTACTCGTTAGGAACAGATGGATTTGGTCGAAGTGATACCAGAAAAAATTTGAGGAAGTTCTTTGAGGTTGATAAAGAACATGTTGTTGCATATGGACTAAGTGTTTTAGCTAAAGAACAATTAATTGCATCTAAATATGCTCAAGAGGCAATAAAGAAGTATCAAATTGATAAAGATAAACCAATGCCGACAAAATTATAATGTCAAAGAAAGATATAAAAGTTCCAAATATTGGTGAATTTAAAGATGTAGAAGTCATCGAAGTTTTAATTAAAAAAGGTCAAAAAATAAAAAAGAATGATCCACTGATAACTATAGAAAGTGATAAATCAAGTGTAGAAATACCATCTTCTGATGATGGAACCATAATTTCTTTGAATGTTAAAATTGGAGACAAGGTATCGGAAGGCGATAAGATTGTTGAAATTGAAAGTGAGAAAGAAATAAAAGAAACAAGCGCTCAAGAATTACCAAAAAGTCAATTACCAAAAGAAATAAAAAAAAATGATGTAAAAAAAACTAATGAGACTGAAAATATAATAGTTAAAGATTTTTCTACAAAAGCTTCTGCTTCACCAAAAGTTAGAAAATTTGCTAGAGAACTTGGAGTTAATATCAACAAAGTCCCAGGTAGTGAAAGACAAGGTAGGGTTACCGAGAGTGATGTGAAGTTATTTGTTGCAACTAAATCTGATAATAGTTTCAAAGATCAAAATACTACTGAACAAAAAATTGAACTAGAATATTCTCATTCAGATTTTGGAGAAGTAGATATTAAAGACATTCCCAGAGTGAAAAAGTTGTCGTCTAAATATTTAATGAACTCTTGGACGAAAATTCCCCATGTAACCAATCATGATGAAGCTGATATAACTGAATTAGAGGAATTTAGAATTTCTCTTACGGACGTATATACTGGTGAAAAAAAAAAAATTACACCATTAGCTTTCATTGTAAAAGCGTTAACAACATCATTAAAAAAATTTCCAAATTTTAATACCTCAATCGATCAAATTGAAAAAGGTAAAATGACTGTTAAAAAGTATTATCATGTTGGCATAGCAGTAGATACTCCACATGGCTTAATGGTTCCTAAATTAAGAAATGCAGATAATAAAAATATTTCTTTAATAAGCACAGAATTAAAAAAAATCAGTCAGCAATGTAGAGATCTTAAAATTGATAAAAAAGAGTTATTTGGAGGTTCTATGACGATAACTAGCCTAGGGGGAATTGGGGGATCTTTTTTTACCCCAATTATAAATTATCCTGAAGTTGCTATTTTAGGAGTAGGAAGAGCAGAAAAAAAACAAGTATTTATGGATGGAAAATTTGTAACGCGTACTATGTTGCCACTTTCACTATCTTATGATCATAGAATTATTGATGGCGCGGAGGCAGCTCGATTTAATAATGATTTAAAAGAAAATCTTGGTAAAAATTTTGCTTATAAGTTAGCCGTTTAATAAAAATTATGTCTAAAAGCGTTTCATTATTAAGTGCTTTACTGTGTACATTTATTTGGGGAACTACATTTATTGCTCAAGACACTGGCATGGATGATATTGGTCCATTTACATTTAACGCTGTAAGATTTTTTGTGGGTTTTTTGGCAATCCTTCCTTTAGCATTGTTATTAGAGACTAAAAAATTTAAATTAGAATTTAAAACTAGTTTTAGATATTTTGCTATTCTATCTTTTTTAATTGGATTATCATTATTTTTAGGGTCGGCATTGCAGCAAGTAGCTCTGCTTTACACAGATGTAGCTAATGCTGCTTTCTTTACAATTTTTTATGTTCCAATGGTACCAATTATTATTTTTATATTTAAGAGAGACTCATTGCATTGGAGTGTATGGCCTTCAGTTATTTTATGTTTAATTGGCGGATATCTTTTAACCAATTTTTATGATGCTACAGTTAGACTTGGAGACACATTGGTCATTCTTGGAGCATTATTTTGGAGTACTCACATCATATTTACTGGAATGATTGTTAAAACATATAACTTACCCTTAACATTAGGTGCAATCCAAACGTTATTAGTGGCTTTATTTTCTTTTATTATTGGTTTGATTTATGAAGAATTTGTAATTGAAAATATTTTTAACGAGATAGACTCTATACTCTATGCAGGAATTTTATCAGGTGGTTTTGCATTCGTTTTACAAATTTACGCTCAAAAAAACATAACACCTGCACCAGCAGCCATAATTTTTTCATTAGAAGGTGTATTTGCAACTATCGCAGCATGGGTTATATTAAGTCAAATTTTAGATTTTAATAATATATTAGGGTGCTTGTTCATATTGTGTGGTGTTTTAATTTCTCAATTATTACCCTTGATGAGGAAAATAAATTATCAATAATAAAATCGAAGCAATAATAATTCTATAAATTACGAATACGGTTAAAGAAAAATTCTTTACATATCTTATAAAATATTTGACTGTGATAAATGAGAAGATAAAAGAAAGAGTAACTGCAATTAATAATAAATAATTAAATTCAGTAGACTGTTGTACAGCATCTTGAAGACCTAAAAAACTTGCCCCTGCTAATGCAGGTATAGATAATAAAAAGGCGATTTTGCTTGAGTCAACTCTATTAAATTTCAGAAATCGAGCTGCTGTTAAAGTTATTCCTGCTCTACTCACACCAGGTATGAGTGCTAAAATTTGAAACAAACCTATGAATAATATTGATTTTATATTTAAATTGGTTGATATATTTTGATCAGTATCTCTTTTATCTGACAAAAATAGGACTACACCAAAAAATAGAGTTGTCCATGCAATAATTTCAATATTTCTTAAAAGATTAATTATTTCGATCGAATATATTATATATCCAAAAATTATAAGAGGTATTGATCCAACTAAAATCAAAACCAATAGTTTTTGATTGTTTCTCAAATTTAGTAAATCTTTTTTAAAGTAATAGATTATTGCAAATAAAGAACCCAAGTGCAGACCAATATCAATGAATAAAGAGCTTGAGCTAAAATCATAAAAATTTGATATTAAGATCAGATGGGCCGAAGAGCTAATAGGTAAAAATTCAGAAATTCCTTGGACCGCAGAAAGAATTAATATTTCTATAAAATCTTGAAGCATAAAGATGTCGTAACTTAAAAAATATTCATTTTAAACAATTCGATTTAGTCATAATAGGTATGCAAAAAATAAATTTCTTACATTTTATGCTAAATAGCGTTAATTATAGGTCATAATTATTGACCTAAATAATACTTTTATTACAAAAAACAATGTATAATTTGCCGAAAATTTAAAGATTCTATGACTGATAAAATGTTAAAATTTGTAAAAATAGGTCAACAAACTCCACCTAAAAGAAAGATTGGCACAAGAAAAGAGGATTTTAATGAGATCTATGACGAGTTTGTAACTAAAAAAGCTGAAGAACAATCAAGCAGATGTTCTCAATGTGGAGTTCCATTTTGCCAAGTACATTGTCCCTTAAGCAACAATATTCCAGATTGGTTAAAACTTACAGCTGAGGGAAGATTAAAAGAGGCCTACGAATTATCTCAAAGCACTAACAATATGCCAGAGGTGTGTGGAAGAATTTGTCCTCAGGACAGATTGTGTGAGGGTAACTGCGTTATTGAGCAATCAGGACATGGAACAGTTACTATTGGTTCAGTTGAGAAATATATTAATGACAAAGCATGGGAACAAGGCTGGGTTAAACCAATTTCCCTAAAGCATGAAAAAGACCAAAGCGTTGGAATAATTGGTGCCGGTCCCGCAGGATTGGCAGCCGCTGAGCAGCTAAGGAAAAATGGATATAAAATTACTGTTTATGATCGATATGATCGTGCAGGTGGATTATTAATTTATGGAATTCCAAATTTTAAACTTGAAAAACATGTAGTTGAGCGAAGAACAAAGTTGTTAAAGGATGGTGGGATAAAATTTATTCAAAATTTTGAAGTTGGTAAAGATGCAACTCTAGAACAGTTGCGAAAAAAACATGATGCAATTTTAATAGCGACGGGTGTATATAAACCAAGAGAAGTAGAATTACCTGGTAATGATTTAGGTAATATTTTTCCTGCAATGGAGTTTTTGACAGCATCAAATAAAAAAGGCCTAGGAGATAAAGTAGAGTTATTTGATAAAGGAATTTTAAACGCTGAGGGAAAAGATGTTGTCGTGATAGGTGGCGGTGACACAGCAATGGATTGTGTAAGAACTTCAGTAAGACAAAAAGCAAAGTCGGTAAAATGTTTATATAGAAGAGATAAAGAAAATATGCCTGGATCTGCTAGAGAAGTTGCAAATGCTGAGGAGGAGGGTGTAGAATTTGTTTGGCTTTCTAGTCCTAAAGAATTTAAAGGAAAAAATAAAATTGAAAATTTAGTTGTTAATCAAATTGAATTAGGTGAACCAGATGAGTCAGGAAGACGAAAACCAGAAATTAAAGAAGGTTCAGAATTTATGGTGAAGGCTGACATGGTAATCAAAGCTCTTGGATTTGATCCAGAAAATTTACCATTATTATTTGATTCACAAGAGTTACAAGTAACAAAATGGGGAACAATTAAAACTGATTTCAATACGATGGAAACAAATCTAAAAGGTGTTTTTGCTGCAGGAGACATTGTAAGAGGAGCGTCGTTAGTAGTATGGGCAATCAAAGATGGGAGAGATGCAGCTTCTTCTATGAAAACATATTTAGAAAATATGCAATTAAAAAAAACAAAAGTAGCTTAATGGAAAATTATAAAAAAAATTTAGAGTTACTCACAAAAAATCATGTTTATTCAAAAGAGATGGAACATGATGCTTGTGGAGTTGGTTTAATCGCATCTACAGAAGGAAAAAAATCTAGGGCTATAGTTGAGTATGGAATTGAAGCTTTAAAAGCAGTTTGGCACAGAGGTGCCGTTGATGCAGATGGTAAAACGGGTGATGGAGCCGGAATACATGTTGAAATTCCGAAAGATTTTTTTATAGAAAAAATACAAGTTACTGGACACGATTATGATAATTCTGAAATCTGTGTAGGTATGATTTTTTTACCTAGAAATGACTATTCAGCGCAAGAAAGTTGCAAAACAATAGTTGAGAGTGAACTAACTAAAAATAATTTTAGTATATATGGTTGGCGACAAGTACCAGTAAATTCAAAAGTTTTAGGCGAAAAAGCTCTTCAAACCATGCCAGAAATCATTCAAGTTCTTTTTAAACCTAATGATCCAAATTTATTAGATAAAAACTTAGAGAGAAAAATTTATGAAATAAGAAAGAGAATTGAAAATAAAGCTTTTGATGCCTCATTGAATGATTTTTATATTTGTTCAATTAGTTCAAAATCTATAATTTATAAAGGGCTATATTTAGCAGAGTCTATATCTGACTTTTATTTAGATCTTAAAGATTCAAGATTTATTTCAAGATATGCAATTTTTCATCAAAGATTTTCAACAAACACCGCACCGAGCTGGAGCTTAGCTCAACCATTTAGGGCCATAGCGCACAATGGTGAGATAAATACTTATAAAGGTAATAAAAACTGGATGAAAGTTCACGAGCAAGAAATGAGTAGCCCACTTTTCGAGGACATAGAAAATTTAAAACCAGTAATTCAAAAAGGTGTCTCTGACTCTGCAGCTTTAGATAATGTATTTGAATTATTAAATAAATCAGGCCAATCTGCACCATTAGCTAAATTAATGCTAGTACCGGATGCATGGTCAAAAAAAAATAAGACATTATCAAAAAGTCATCAGCAATTATTTAATTTTTTAAATAGCACAATGGAACCATGGGATGGACCTGCTGCTATTGCTGCTACAGACAATGAATGGGTTATAGCTGCAAATGATAGGAATGGTCTTAGGCCTTTGAGATATGCCATTACAAAAGACAAAATGATCTTTGCAGGTTCAGAAACAGGAATGATTGATTTAAATGAAAAAAAAATTTTAACCAAGGGAAGACTTGGTCCTGGTGAAATTATCGGGGTTAGAATTGAAAAAGGTAAAGTTTTTTCTAATAGTCAAATAAAAGATTATTTGGCTAAAGAGTTTAAACACTTCAATTCCCAAATAATTGATCTAGATGAAAAATTATCAATTTCCAATGAAAAACATAATTTTGATGGCGAAAGCTTAAGGAGAAGACAATATACTTTCGGAATAAGTTTAGAAGATCTAGAACTTATCTTACATCCAATGGCAGAAGATGCAAAAGAAGCAACAGGTTCCATGGGTGATGATACCCCTTTAGCAGTGTTATCTGACAAGTATAGACCACTTTACCATTTTTTTAGACAAAATTTTAGCCAAGTAACTAATCCGCCAATTGACTCTTTAAGAGAAAATAAAGTGATGAGTTTAAAAACTAGATTTGGAAATTTAGGTAATATTCTTGATTTTGATACTTTAACTAAAGAGAATATTTATGTTTTAAATAGCCCTATTCTATCAAATTCACAATTTAATAAGTTCACTAATTTTTTTGGTAAAAATTCAGTAACTATTGATTGTTCATTTTCACAAGATGACAATTTAGAAAATTCTATTAACAGGATCCAAAAAGAATCTGAAATTGCAGTAAGACAAGGCATTACCCAACTTATTTTAAGTGACAAAAATCTCTCATCTGAAAGATTGCCAATGCCTATTTTATTATGTGTCGGAGCCATAAACACATTTTTGATACAAAAAAAATTAAGAGGTTATGTTTCTATAAATGTTCAGTCTGGAGAGGCTATAGACACTCATTCGTTTGCAACATTAATTGGAGTTGGAGCAACTACAGTAAATCCATATCTGGCTTTTGATAGTTTATATCAAAGATATGAAAAAAAACTTTTTGGCCAATTTAGTTTTGATGAGTGTGTACAACGCTACATTAATTCAGTTAATGCGGGTTTATTGAAGATAATGTCAAAAATGGGGATTTCAGTTTTAAGTTCTTACAGAGGTGGATGTAATTTTGAAACAGTAGGATTGAGCAGAACAGTTGTAAATGAATACTTTCCTGGAGTTACCTCGAAAATTTCAGGTATTGGTTTAGTTGGAATTGAAAAAAAAATAAGAGAAATTCATAAAGAAGCATTTGAAAGTACAGAAACTATATTGCCAATTGGAGGTATTTATAGATATAGGAAAAACGGAGAAATACATCAATATCAAGGAAAGCTAATTCATTTATTACAAAGTGCTGTAGGCTCAAATTCATATGAAGCATATAAAAAATATGCTGATGGTATATATAATTTACCACCAATAAATTTAAGGGATCTAGTTGATTTTAGAAAAAAAAAATTGGGCCCATCAATTAACTTATCAGAAGTTGAACCAATAGAAAAAATATTAAAAAGATTTGGTAGTGGAAGCATGTCCCACGGTGCTTTATCTAAAGAAGCGCATGAAACACTCGCTATTGGAATGAATAGAATTAAAGGAGCTTCTTGTAGTGGTGAAGGTGGAGAAGATGCAGAAAGATTTAAAGTGATGGATAGTGGTGATAGTGCAAATTCTAGAGTTAAACAAATTGCATCTGCTAGATTTGGTGTGACTGTAAATTACTTGAATAATTGTAATGAAATAGAAATCAAAATGGCACAAGGCGCTAAACCAGGGGAAGGCGGTCAGTTACCTGGCTTTAAAGTAACAAAGGAAATTGCAAGACTAAGACATTCCACACCAGGAGTAACACTAATTTCTCCACCTCCACACCACGATATTTACTCGATAGAAGATTTGGCACAACTGATTTATGATTTGAAGCAAACAAATCCAAAAGCACGAGTTGGTGTTAAGTTAGTCGCATCATCAGGAATCGGAACCATCGCTGCAGGTGTAGCTAAAGCGAAAGCAGATATTATTTTAATTTCGGGTCATAATGGAGGAACAGGCGCAACTCCTCAAACAAGTGTCAAATATGTTGGAATACCTTGGGAGATGGGTCTCACTGAGGCAAATCAGGTTTTAACATTAAACAATTTAAGACACAAAGTTACATTGAGAACTGATGGTGGTATTAAAACCGGAAGGGATGTTGTTATTGCTGCAATGATGGGAGCAGAAGAATATGGAGTTGCTACAACAGCTCTAGTGGCAATGGGATGTATAATGGTAAGACAGTGCCACTCAAATACTTGTCCAGTAGGTGTTTGTACACAAGATGAAAAATTAAGAGAAAAATTTACCGGTACTCCAGACAAGGTTGTAAATTTGTTCACTTTTATTGCATCTGAAGTAAGAGAAATTTTAGCTAAATTAGGTTTTAAATCATTAAATGATATTATTGGAAGAACTGATTTATTAATGCAAGTTAATAAAGCTTCGCCAAATTTAGATGATTTGGATTTGAATCCATTATTTGTTCAGGCAGATCCAGGAAACAATAAAAGATATTGCGAGTCATTGGAGATCAATAAAGTACCTGAAACATTAGACCATGAAATTTGGCCAGAAATAGAAAAATCTTTAGATAATTCAGAAAAAGTTGAGAAAGAATTTATTATTAAAAATACAAACAGGGCGGTTGGTACAAGAATTTCACATCATCTTTATAAAAAGTATGGTTACGAAAAACTTGATGAAAATTTTCTAACATTAAATTTCAAAGGCTCTGCGGGTCAGTCGTTTGGTGCTTTTTCATCAAAAGGACTAAAATTAAATCTTAAAGGTGATGCAAATGACTATGTCGGCAAGGGATTGTCAGGTGCTACAATCTCGATAAAACTTTCGGATGAAAGTAATTTAATCTCTAATGAAAATACAATCATCGGAAATACAGTTCTGTATGGGGCTACCTCAGGTAAACTTTTTGCTGCGGGTCAAGCAGGTGATAGATTTGCTGTAAGAAATTCAGGTGCAACTACAGTTATTGAAGGTTGTGACTCAAATGGTTGTGAGTATATGACTGGAGGAACAGTAGTCATTTTGGGAAATGTCGGTGATAACTTTGCAGCTGGCATGACCGGAGGTATGGCATTTATCTATGATAAATCTAATGAGTTTGAAAAAAAAGTAAATCCAGATTCAGTTGTTTGGCAAAATGTTGAAACAGATTATTGGATAAGTTATCTAAAAGAATTAATTTTAGAACATTCAAAGGAGACAGGATCGTTGATATCAAAAAATATTTATGAAAATTTTGAAGTTGAAATTAAAAATTTTGTTCAGGTTTGTCCAAAGGAGATGATTGATAAGCTTAAAAATCCAATTACATTTAAGTCTAAGATTAAAGAAGTTAGTTAATTATAATTTTTAACTCTTTTTTTAATATGTCTAACCATTTAGGTGAAGATAAGCTGTGATCACCTTTTTTAATAATAACTAATTTTTTTTTTGAATTTACGAAAATTTTTAAAATTTTTTTGGAATAACTGACAGGGACAGACTCATCCTTTTGTCCATGAACCATAGTAATCTTTAATTTATCGTAAATCTTTTTATGAAATACTTTATTTTTCCGACCATCTTTAATCAATTGTAAAGAGATTGGATATTCATGATTTCCATGCTTTAAGTTGATGATCCCATTTTTTGTTATTTCTTTCTTCATTTTTTTGGAAAATTTGTTCCACATTAAACCTTCTAAAAATTGAGGTGCAGAACCAATTCCCAAAAATCCTAAAATTTGTTTCTTAAAAAATTTAAATTGATTTAAAGCAATCCAAGAGCCCATACTTGAACCAATTAATATGATTTTATTTTTTTTGACGATTTTGTTAATTAATAAAGTTGTCTCTTTAGTCCATTTTGAGATATTCCCATTGGTAAATTTACCAGATGATTTACCATGACCAGAATATTCTAGTGCAAGAAAACCAAGTTTATTTTTTTTTGCAAAATTTAAAAATGCTTTAGGTTTTTTTCCTTCTAAATCAGACATAAACCCGTGTAAAAAAACAATGTAAGTCGTATTTTTTTGGCTGTATTTTAAATATCTGATTTTTTTATATTTATTTATTTTAAGATAATTGAATTTGTTCATAAAAGTTTATTAGTTATCTCTATTATTATATAATCTAACCGTATGTCGTCTAATATAAAAGTCCTGCAAGTAATACCAAAACTAGGTTACGGAGGGGCAGAAACTGGATGTTATGATATTGCTCATTATTTACCAGAAAATGGGTGTGAGTCTTTTATAGTAACTAGCGGAGGGGAATTAACAAAATTTGTTGATAAAAAAAAAGTAAAACTAATTAAACTTCCAGTACATAGTAAAAACCCATTATTGATTCTAATAAATACAATTTTATTAATCGGTATAATTTTATTTTTTAAAATCTCAATTGTTCATGCAAGAAGTAGAGCACCAGCTTGGTCCTGTTTATTAGCAACAAAGTTAACTAATAGAAAGTTTGTTACCACATTTCATGGAACTTATAATTTTAGTGGTAATCTTAAAAAATTTTATAATTCTGTCATGTTAAGATCTGATTTGATTATTGCAGGATCAAATTTTATTTTTTCTCATATAAAAGAAAATTATTCTGAATTTTTAAAAAGCCAAAAAAAATTTTTAGTTATTTTTAGAGGAATAAATGTTGATTATTTCGACTCTTCTACAAAATTAGAAAACGATGAAAAAAACTTACTTCAAAAATGGAATATAAATGATGAGAAAAAAATAATTTTAATGCCAGGTAGACTTACATCTTGGAAAGGACAAGAATTATTTATTGAAGCAATTAATCTTGTTAAAATTGAATTAGGTTACGAAGCTTTTCATGCAGTTATACTTGGAAATGATCAAGGTAGAGATTTATATAAAAAAAAATTAATCCGTCTTACTGAGCAATATCATTTAACAAATCAAATTAAATTTGTAGATCATTGTGAAGATATGGCATTAGCTTATAAAGTTTCTGATATAATTGTATCAGCCTCAATTGAACCAGAAGCTTTTGGAAGAGTAGCTGTGGAAGCACAATCTATGGAAAAATTAATTATAGCTAGTAATATTGGAGGATCCAATGAGACAATTATTGATGAAAAAACAGGCTTTTTATTTAAATCGGGGGATGCAGAGTCTTTAAGTAAAAAAATAATTCATGGATTAACAATGGACGAAACATCTATAAATCTTATGGGTAAAGAAGGAAGAAACAATATAATAAAAAAATTTAATGTTGAAAAAATGTGTTTTTCTACATATTCAGAGTATAAAAGACTATTAAACTAAATGCCTACAATTACATTACCAGATGGAAAAAATATTGAATTTCCCAAAGAAGTTACAGGTTTAGATGTTGCAGAAAAAATAAGCAAGTCATTATCAAAACAAGCATTGATAATGAGTGTCGACGGTGAGTTAAAAGATTTGTATTTTTCAATTAAAAAAGATTGTTCAGTAAAAATCTTTACTGCAAAAGATCCAGAAGGTCTTGAAGTTATAAGACATGACACTGCGCACATAATGGCAATGGCTGTTCAAGAATTATACCCTGGTACACAAGTGACTATAGGACCAGTAATTGAAAATGGTTTTTACTATGATTTTGCTCGGAAAGAGCCTTTTACAGAGGATGATCTAGAAAAAATAGAAAAAAAAATGTCAGAAATAATTGATAAAGATGTAAAAACAAAAAGAGAAGTTTGGAAAAGAGATAAAGCAATAAGTCATTTCAAAAAAATTGGTGAAAAATATAAAGCAGAAATAATAGAGAGTATTCCAGAGAGTGAGGAGCTAACCGTATATCACCATGGGGATACTTGGCATGACTTGTGTAGAGGTCCACACTTAGTTTCGTCTGGAAAAATTGGTAAAGCATTTAAGCTTACAAAAGTTGCTGGAGCTTATTGGCGTGGAGACTCAAAAAACGAGATGTTACAAAGAATTTATGGAACTGGTTGGGCATCTCAAAAAGATTTAGATGATTATTTAAAAAGAATTGAGGAAGCGGAAAAAAGAGATCATAGGAAACTTGGCAAAGAAATGGATTTATTTCATTTTAGAGAAGAAAGTCCAGGATCTGTTTTCTGGCATGAGAAGGGTTGGGCATTATTTCAAAAATTAATTAATTATATGCGAGCACGCCAAGATGCAGCAGGATATAAAGAAGTGAATACTCCAGAGGTATTAGATAGATTATTATGGGAAAAATCGGGGCATTGGGAAAAATATGGTGAAAACATGTATACTTCTGAAACTCCTGACGAAAAAGTTTTTGCAATAAAACCCATGAATTGCCCGGGTCATATACAAGTTTTTAATCAAGGTTTAAAAAGTTATAGAGATTTACCCTTAAGAATAACAGAATTTGGTAAAGTACATAGATATGAACCATCGGGAGCTTTACATGGTCTTCTAAGAGTAAGAGCTTTTACACAAGATGATGCACATATTTTTTGTTCAGAAGATCAAATTACAAGTGAGTGTTTAAATGTAACAAATTTAATTTTAGATATTTATAAAAATTTAGGTTTTGAAAAAGTGGTTTTAAAATATGCCGACAGACCAGAAGTAAGAGTGGGCGAAGATAAAGTTTGGGATAAAGCCGAGGCATCATTATTAGAGGCAGTTAAAGCAACGAAATTAGAATACAGCATAAATAAGGGAGAAGGTGCGTTTTATGGTCCAAAAATAGAATTTGTTTTAAGAGATGCAATTGGTAGAGATTGGCAATGTGGAACAGTACAAGTAGATTTAAACTTACCTGGAAGATTAGATGCTACTTATGTTGACAAGGATGGAACAAAAAAGGTTCCAGTGATGTTACATAGAGCTTTGTTTGGATCACTTGAAAGATTTATTGGAATTTTAATTGAGAATTATGCTGGTAAGTTTCCATTTTGGATATCTCCGTTACAAACAGTGGTAATTCCAATCTCAGAAGATTTTGAGGAATATGCAAGTAAAGTTTCCAAAAAAATAAAAGAAGCTGGGATGAGTTCAATAGTTGATTTAAAAAATCATAATTTAAACTATAAAATAAGAGAACATTCTCTTGCAAAAGTCCCTATTTTATTAATTTGTGGTAAAAAAGAAGTTGACAGTAACTCCGTAACTATTAGAAGATTGGATTCTAATAAACAAGAAAATATGGAATTAAATAAATTTTTAAAAACATTTTCTGCTTTAAATAAAGTATCTTAAATTTAAGTGGCAGATTTTAAGCAAAATTATTTTCAGAGAAGAACTAAAGATCGAGGTCCAAGATCTAATAATAGAATTTCATCTCCAGAAGTTCAAGTTATAGGAAGTGACGGAGAAAATTTAGGTGTCATTAGCACAAACGAAGCAATATCGATGGCGAGGAATCAAGGTTTAGATTTAATAGAAATAGCTCCAAATGCAAATCCACCAGTTTGCAAAATCATGGACATGGGGAAATATAAGTATGATGCACAAAAAAAAGCAAATCTTGCCAAAAAAAAACAAAAAATAATCGCATTAAAAGAAATAAAAATGAGACCTGTAACTGAAACACATGATTACGAGTTCAAAGTAAAAAATGCCAAAAAATTTATTGCTAAAGGCGATAAAGTAAAATTTACAATAAGATTTAAAGGTAGAGAACTTCAGCACTCACATTTAGGCAATGAGTTAATGACAAAGATCAAAGAGGATATGAAGGAAATTGGTAAGGTAGAATTACATCCGAAGTTCGATGGAAAGCAAATGATAATGGTAATTCAGCCTTTATAAGCTTTAATAGTAGTTGTAAATTAATAACATTCTTTGTATAAACTCGCAAAATTATGCCAAAACTAAAAACAAAAAGCTCTGCAAAAAAAAGGTTCAAAATATCTGCAAAAGGTAAAGTTATAATGGCCCAAGCTGGTAAAAGACATGGTATGATAAAACGAACAAATTCTCAAATAAGAAAATTAAGAGGCACTACAACTATGTCGAAACAAGACGGTAAAATTGTAAAGTCGTATATGCCTTACAGTTTAAGAGGTTAATATGGCAAGGGTTAAAAGAGGTGTAACTAGTAGAGCAAAACATAAAAAAGTATTAAAAGCTGTTAAAGGTCAATGGGGTAGAAGAAAAAATACTATTAGGGTTGCAAAGCAAGCTATGGAAAAAGCTATGCAATATGCATACAGAGATCGAAGAAATAAGAAAAGAGATTTTAAATCACTTTGGATACAAAGAATAAATGCTGGGGTAAGAGCAGAAGGTTTGACATATTCTAAGTTTATTAATGGATTAAATAAATGTGGAATAAAAATTGATAGAAAAATTCTAGCTGAGATAGCCTATGATAGTCCAGAAGCCTTTAAAACTATCGTTCAAAAAGCTCAATCAGCTTTAAATTAATCTTCGCTATTGTTTTATTTCTCTGAAGAAATAATCTGTAAAAATGTCAGATCTTAAAAAAATAAAAGATGAATTTCTTTCAAAGCTTAGTGGAAAATTAGATATTTCAGAAATAAACCAAATTAAATCTGATCTATTTGGTAAAAGTGGATTAATTTCAACTCAATTTAAAAAGATTGGAACAATTGCAGAGTCAGAGAGAAAAAAATTTGCCTCTGACTTAAATATAATTAAAGATGAACTCCAGGATTTAATAAATTCAAAAACAAATGAACTTAAAAGTGCTGAAATTAACGAGAAATTAGAAAAAGAAAAAATTGATATTACATTACCTGAAAGATCATTTGTTCGAGGAAAAATTCATCCAGTCTCACAAACGATTGATGAAATATCATCAATTTTTTCCGAAATAGGTTTTAGCGTTGAGGAAGGACCAGACGTCGAGAATGAATATAATAATTTTACAGCGCTAAATACTCCAGAAAATCATCCTGCTAGGGATATGCATGATACGTTCTATCTAGATGAAAAAAAGCAGAAACTATTGCGAACACATACTTCTCCAGTTCAAATTAGAACTATGTTGAAAGATAAGCCACCATTTAAAATAATTGCTCCTGGAAGAACTTACAGATCAGACAGTGACCAAACTCATTCACCAATGTTTCATCAAGTTGAGGGACTTCATATAGACAAGAATATAAATATGGGTCATCTAAAGGGATGTTTAAATTATTTTATCAAAGAGTTTTTTGAAGTAGATAAAATTAAGATGAGATTTAGACCTAGTCATTTCCCTTTTACAGAACCATCTGCTGAAGTTGATATTGGATACGAGATGAAAGATGGAAAAATTATAATTGGAGAAGGAAATCAATGGTTAGAGATTTTAGGGTGTGGAATGGTTCATCCCAATGTTTTAAAAAATGTTAAAGTAGACCCATCAAAGTTTCAGGGATATGCATTTGGTATTGGGATAGATAGACTTGCTATGCTGAAATATGGAATCAATGATTTAAGAGCTTTTTTTGATTGTGATTATCGATGGTTGAATCATTTTGGATTTGATCCATTGGATGTACCTACGAATTATAGAGGTCTCAGTCGATGATAATAACACTTGATTGGTTAAAAGATCATCTAAAGACAAATCTAAAAGAAAAAAACCTTTTAGAGCAACTTACCAATATTGGTCTAGAAGTAGAGAGTGTAGAAAGTCTTTCTGGTGATAATGAATTGTTCAAAGTAGCTGAAATTATAAAAACTGAAAAACATCCAAATGCAGATCGACTAAAAGTTTGTGACGTAAATATTGGAGAAAATGAAATTAAAAAAGTTGTTTGTGGTGCAGAAAATGCAAAAGAGGGATTGCTTACTATATATGCTCCTCCAGGAGCAATTATCCCTAAAACCAAGACAAAATTAGTAGTCGCTAAAATAAGAGGTGTTACTTCTTATGGAATGCTTTGTTCAGAGTCTGAATTAAATCTGTCTGATGAAAGCGATGGGATTACTGAATTAACCAAGGAATTTAGAAAAAATATTGGTAAAAGTTATTTTTCAAAATCAAAATCAAATCTTATTGATCTATCAATAACACCTAATAGACCAGACTGTCTTGGAGTCAGGGGAATAGCTAGAGATCTAGCTGCATCAGGTTTTGGAAAGCTAGTAGATTTAGAAGAAAAAAAAATTCATTCAAAAAATAGACACACCTTAAAAGTAAAAATTAATAAGGAAAAAGGCCAAGGATGTACTGCGTTTGGAAGCTGTTTGATAACAAATGTGAAAAATTCTGAAAGTCCTAAATGGCTTAAAGATAAGTTAATTTCTATTGGTCAAAAACCAATCTCAGCAATAGTTGACATTACAAACTATGTTATGCTCGATATTAATCGACCATTACATGCTTATGATGCTGATAAAATTGAAAAGGGTATAATTGTTCGAAATTCTAAGTCTGGAGAAGAGTTTACAGCACTTGATAATAAAAATTATAAATTGGATAGTGGCATGTGTGTTATTAGCGATAATAAAGGTGTTTTAGGACTTGGAGGAATTATTGGTGGTACAAGATCTGGCACAGAATTTAATACAAAAAATATATTACTTGAGTCAGCTTATTTTGAACCGGGATCAATAAGAAATACAGCAAAAAAATTAAATCTTGATACCGATGCAAAGTTTAGATTCGAAAGAGGTATAGATCCGTTATCAATCGAAGATGGTTTAAATAAAGCTGCAAAATTAATAAAAGAGATTTGTGGTGGTGAAATTAGCAAAATTGATATTCAAAAAATAGAAACTTACAAAACAAAAAAAATTAAATTTGACCCAAATATTTTTGAAAAAATATCTGGTTTTAAAATTCCTTTAAAAGAAATGACTAAAATTTTAGAGGATCTTGGTTTTGAAGTAAAAAAAGGTAAGAAAAGACTCGAATTAACTGTTCCTTCATGGAGACCAGATATTTCACAGGAAGTAGATATCGTTGAGGAGTTGGTTAGAATAACTGGTTACGAAAAGATAAAGTATATAGAGCCAATTAAACAAAGAAAAAAATCTACTTTAAATAAATATCAGAAATTATTTCATTTTTTACAAAGATCAGTTGCATCCAAAGGTTATTTGGAGGCAATCACTTGGTCGTTTACAGACAAACGTTATAATGATTATTTTAGAGATATAAAAAAAGAGATAAAAATTATTAATCCTATTAGCTCAGAATTAGGAGTTTTAAGGAATTCAATTTTTTCAAATTTGATATTTTATATTAATAAAAATCTCGACAGAGGTTTTAAAGATTTATCAATATTTGAAATAGGTCCAATTTTTAATGGTTCTAATCCCGGTGAACAAAATACGGTAATTTGTGGTTTGTCAGCAGGTAAAAAATCTAGATTATCTTGGATTGAAAAAGATAGAAACGTAGATGTATTTGATGTGAAAAGAGATGTTGTTCAAACTTTAGTTGAAGCAGGTTATAATTCTGAAAAATTTTTTATCGATAATGAAACACCCAATTATTATCACCCTGGTAAATCAGGAAGATTATTTTTAAACAATGGAAAAAATCGTATGGCAGCATATTTTGGAGAAATTCACCCGAATATTTTAAAACAGATTGATATGAAAACTGAGTCTTTAGTTGGCTTTGAGATCTTTATGGATAACTTAAAATTGCCAGAAAAATCGCTAAGAGATCTAAAATTAAAATTTTCATTTTCAGATTATCAAAAATCTGAGAGAGATTTTGCATTTATTGTTAACAAAGATGTGAATGCCCAAGATTTAGTAGACTCTATCTCAAGCGTGGATAAAAGCTTAATTAATAATGTTAAAGTTTTTGATATTTATGAAGGCGATAATATTCCTAAGAATCATAAATCAATAGCAATCAGTGTAACAATACAGTCATCTGAAAGAACATTAAATGAGCATGATTTAGAAAAAATTAATAACTTGATAATCAAAACAGTTGAAAATAAAACTGGCGCTAAAATTCGGTCTTAATGAATAAATGAGCACAATTGATAATATAAGAAATTTTTCTATCATTGCTCACATAGATCATGGAAAGTCAACAATTGCTGATAGAATAATTCACAAATGCGGTGGATTAACAGAGAGGGAAATGAAAGCTCAAGTTTTGGACTCTATGGATATTGAAAGAGAAAGAGGAATTACAATCAAAGCTCAAACTGTTAAATTAAATTATAAAGCAAAAAACGGTAAAGAATATATTTTTAATATTATAGATACTCCTGGGCATGTTGACTTTAGTTACGAAGTAAGCAGATCACTTTATGCATGTGAGGGCTCAATTCTAATTGTGGATAGTACTCAAGGCGTAGAGGCACAAACATTAGCCAATGTTTATCAAGCTCTAGATATTAATCATGAAATAATTCCAGTCCTAAATAAAATTGACTTACCAGCATCAGATATAGAGAGGACAAGTAAACAAATTGAAGAGGTTATTGGTATTGACACCGAAAATGCTATCCCTTGCTCTGGAAAAACTGGAGAAGGTATAGAGGACATATTAGAACAAATAGTTAATCAGTTGCCTGGACCTAAGGGTAAATTAGATCAAGACTTAAAATGTTTATTAGTAGATAGTTGGTATGACACTTACCTTGGAGTTGTAATATTAGTAAGAGTAATCAATGGTAAAATTACTAAAAATATGAAAATAAAAATGCTATCTACTAATCAAGATTATTTTGTTGAAAAAGTCGGTGTATTTACCCCCAAACCAAAAGATATAAATGAGTTAAATGCTGGAGAAATTGGATTTATTACTACAGGAATTAAAGTTTTATCAGAAACAAAAGTTGGGGATACTATTTGTGACGCTTCAAAACCAGTTATTGAGGCATTACCTGGATTTAAACCAAGTAAACCTGTTGTATTCTGTGGATTATTTCCAGTAGATAGTTCCGAATTTCAAAAATTAAAAGATGGTTTGGCTAAGTTAAAACTAAATGACGCAAGTTTTTCATTTGAACAAGAAACTTCATCAGCGTTAGGCTTGGGGTTTAGATGTGGATTTTTGGGTCTACTTCACCTTGAAATTGTAACAGAGAGACTAGAGAGAGAATTTGATGTTAACTTACTAACTACAACACCTGGTGTGATCTATAAAGTTTATCTAAACAATGGAAATACAATTGATTTACAAAATCCTTCAAGTTTACCGGATCCAAATTTTATAAAATCTATAGAAGAGCCATGGATTAATGCAACTATAATTACGCCAGATCAATATCTTGGATCAATAATCAAAATGTGTCAGGACAAAAGAGGAATTCAAACAAATTTAAGTTATTCAGAAAATAGAGCTGTAGTAAATTACGAACTTCCATTAAATGAAGTTGTATTTGATTTTAACGATAGATTAAAATCCATGACAAGTGGTTATGCAAGTTTTGATTACGAAATTATTGAACACCGAGAAGGAAATTTAGTTAAGCTAGGAATTTTAGTTAATGCTGAGAATGTTGATGCTTTAGCAATGATCATTCACAAAGATTTTGCTCAAAAAACCGGTAAAGAGGTATGTGAAAAATTAAAAGATTTAATTCCTAGACATAATTTTATGATTCCTGTTCAAGCTGCTATTGGTGGTAAAATTATTGCAAGAGAGACAATCAAAGGGTTTAAAAAAGATGTTTTAACAAAAATTCATGGTGGAGGAGCGACAGATAGAAAAAGGAAACTTTTGGAAAAACAAAAAAAAGGAAAGGCCAGATCAAAGCAATTCGGTAAAGTAGAAATTCCACAAGAGGCTTTTATTGGTGTACTAAAGATAAATAAAAATTAATTTTTATTGATTTTTTTATAAATTCTATCAGCTATATCAATAGAATGATCTACTTTAGCTGAAAAAATCTGGAAATAATTTTTTGAAATTTCCTCAATTTTAGAAACTCTTCTATCAGTTTTTTCAACATTTTCTAAAATAACTCTTGGACTAATATGTTTTTTTGAGGTTAAATTAATCTTTAAACTTGGAAGATAATACCTTAAATCTTTTTTTATTAATTTTTTAGATCGTTTTATTAATGTTTCAAAATTTTTGTATTTATACCAATTAGAGGGAAATTTGCTGGTTACTTTTTCTTTAATAATAGAATATTTCACGTGATATAAGAGATATCTATTTTGTTTACCTTTTGGTAAAAAAGAAAAAAAGTTTCCATCCATCAAAGCTAGCCCCATCTTTTTTACTTTTTTCAACTCAAATTCATATACGACAACTAATTGATATTTTCTTTTTTTAGGTTTTTTAATTTTTCTTATTATTGAGTTAGATCCATCATAAGATGCATCAATTATTATATCAAAAAAATAGCTGTCTTTATTTGTTATAATTGTATAATTTTTATCCTTCTTAATATCTAAAACATTTTCATTGAGATGAACTCTGTTTTTCTTGAATCTTTTAATTAATGATTGGACCTTATTCCTTAAAATGTCCCAATCATAAATTGGTTCATTTACCTCTAGACCACCTTGTATATTCTTTATCAAAAAAGGTAGATTGACACTTTTAACTATTTTGTATTTTAATTTATTTTTTTTACAAAATTCGACATAGTTTTTGAAATTAACTTTGCTTTTTTTTGCAATAAAATAATAATTTTTGAAATTTTGAAAAATTGCATCTTTATAGAAATTTTTAAAACTTTTATAACCTTCATATGATTGTTTTGCAGTTAAGTTATCCCTGGGGTAATGATACCCAAAATGAACTCTATTTAGATTATTTGTAGTAGCTCCTTTAAGTAAACTTTTTTTTTTTTCAAATAAACAACAATCTATACCTTTTTGTTTTAATAATATGTAAATTGAAACTCCAAAGATACCACCACCTATAATTGCTATTTTTTTGTTCATTTTACTTTACTAATCAATTAAAGATATTTTGTATATGAATATTTTAGATTGTGTAACTTATTTTGATGAAGATGTAATTTTAGAATTGAGATTTAATATTCTAAAAGATCATGTTACTAAGTTTATTATAACTGAGGGTGTGTACGATCACAGAGGAAATAAAAGGAAACTTAATTTTGATATAAATAAATACTCTGAATTTAAAAATCAAATTATCTATATTCCTGTTGAAAATTTTCCTAATCTTTCTGATCCATGGAATATGCTCGAATATCAGAGAAATTATTCAATGAAAGAAATAGAAAAATTTGATGATGAAACTTTAATATTAATTTCAGATGTTGATGAGATTCCTAATCCAAATAAATTAAAAGAATTTGTTGAGACTAAATTTAAGTATGGAGTATTTGAGCAATTATTTTTTTATTATAAATTAAATTTGTTAAATATAACTAATAAATTTTGGCATGGTTCAAAAATATGTAAAAAAAAAGATTTAAAATCTCCCAATTGGCTTAGAGAATATAAAACCAAACAATATCCTTGGTGGAGGTTTGATAAGCCTCAGAATGTAAAGATTATAAAAAATGGAGGTTGGCATTTTTCATTTCTCTATGATGTTGAGGGGATTATTAAAAAAATTAGTTCATTCCAGCACACTGAATTTGACAAGAAAGATATAAAAGATAAAGAACAAATAATTAAAAAAATAAATAATGGTGAAGATATATTTAATAGAAATTATAATTTTGAAAGAGTTAATATTGGAGATAAATTCCCAGAATATTTAATTAAAAATAAAGACAAGTATAGAAATTGGATAAAAGATTAAATTTAGCCTTGATTGGTTTTGGCAGATTCGGCAAAACTTATTTTAAGACAATTATAAAAGATAAAAAATTTTTATTAAAAACAATCTTTAGAAAAAGAAAAATTAGAAATCCAAAATTTGAATTATTGTCAAAGAAAAATCTTAGAAAAAATGATGTGAAGGCTGCTGTTATTTGCACACCAGTTAAAACACACTACTTGATTTCTAAATTTTTAATTGAAAACAAGATACCTCTGATACTTGAAAAACCAGCTGCTGATAAGCTAAACGAAATTAAAAAGTTAATTAAAATTTCATCAAAACATAAAGCAGTAGTTTTCGTAAATCATTCTGATTTATACAATGAGAATTTTCATTTTCTTCTATCAAAAAAAAAACTCATTGGAAAAATAAAATATATTGAGGCTGAATTTGGAAAATATGATACAAAGTATAAAAACAGAAAAGAACTTCCATTTAAGGACTGGTTACCGCATCCGTTTGCTTTGATACTTAAATTAGTACATGATATTAAATCTATTAAGATAGATGCAAATATGATTAAAAAAAGAAAAAAATCATATTTTCAAAAATTAATAATAACTTTTAAAAGTAAAAACGAAATTGAGGGAAAAATTACATATTCGAATAATTCAAGAAAAAAAAAACGAAGTTTAATAATTTTTGGTCAAAAAGGAAAAATTATCTATGATGGATATTCTCAGAAAAATAATTATTTGATAGCAAAAAAAATAATAAAATCACCCAATTTAAAAAACACACCCATCCAAACAATTTTGAATAAATTACACAGATTTTCAAAAAAAAAAGATTTATATTCTGATTTGTATATTTCATTAAAAATTCAAAAATTATTATTAAAAATAGACAAAATGATTTAGTTCTTTCGACAGAATTTAAAGTACAATAATTTTTAAATAAAACTGGAGAGGTGGCCGAGTGGTTGAAGGCGCACGCTTGGAAAGCGTGTATAGGGGAAACTCTATCATGGGTTCGAATCCCATTCTCTCCGCCATTAAATAACCTTTATTTTCCAATACTAACTTAATAATTTTATATTTTTTCAAGTAGATAAATCAGCATTTTTTTTTAAAAAATGTTATATTTAATTTTTCTGAATATTAAAAATGACTAATAAAAATACATATCAAGCAGACTCAATCAAAGTTTTAAAAGGATTAGAGGCAGTTAGAAAAAGACCAGGAATGTACATCGGAGATACAGATGATGGGACTGGTTTACATCATATGGTTTATGAAGTTGTAGATAATTCAATTGATGAAGCTCTTGCTGGATATTGTAAAAACATAAATGTTAGAATCAATTCAGACGGAACAATAACTGTAAATGATGATGGTAGAGGTATTCCAGTTGATATTCATAAAGGAGAAAAAAAGTCTGCAGCCGAAGTTATTATGACCCAACTTCATGCAGGAGGAAAATTTGATCATGAATCTTACAAAGTTTCAGGTGGACTACATGGTGTGGGAGTTTCAGTTGTTAATGCATTATCAGAAAAACTAAAATTAGAAATTAATAGGGATGGAAAAAAATATTTTATAGAATTTCATAATGGCGAGGCAAAATTACCTTTAAAAGCTGTTGGAAAATCGAAAAATTCTGGAACGCAAATTACTTTTTTACCTTCAAAAGAAATTTTTTCATCAATAAAATTTAGTTCAAATATTCTTATAAAAAGGATGAGAGAGCTAGCATTCTTAAATAAAGGTATTAAGATTACATTCACTGATGCTACTCAAAAGAAAGAAAAAATATCAGAGTTTAAGTATAATGGTGGAGTCCTTGAATTTGTCGATTTTCTTGATGAAAAAAGGGATAAATTACAAAATAAAAATGGAAATGAGTTATTTAAAAAACCAATTTATATTGAGGGAAAAAAAAATAATGTTGAAATTGAGTGTTCTCTTAAATGGAACGCTGGATACTCAGAAGATATTTTTCCCTATACAAACAACATATTTCAAAAAGATGGTGGTACTCATTTATTAGGTTTTAGAAGTGCTTTAACTCGAGTAATAAATAAATATGCAAATGAAAATAATTTATTAAAAAAGAACAAATTAACAATTTCAGGCGATGATATAAAAGAAGGTCTGACTTGTGTTCTTTCAACTAAAATACCTGATCCTAAGTTTTCTTCACAAACAAAAGATAAGTTGGTTTCATCTGAAGTAAGAATGATTGTTGAAACATTTATAAATGAAAAATTATCTATTTGGTTTGACCAAAATCCTACCATAGCCAAAATAGTTTTAGCTAAAGTAATACAGGCTGCAATGGCAAGGGATGTGGCCAGAAAAGCAAGAGAAAATGTTAGAAGGAAAGGAGCCATTGAATTAAGTGGGCTTCCAGGAAAATTGGCTGATTGTCAAATAGGAAAACAAGAGGGAACAGAGTTATTTATTGTTGAGGGAGACTCAGCTGGTGGTTCAGCAAAACAAGGTAGAAACAGATCAAATCAAGCAGTCTTACCTTTAAGAGGAAAAATACTTAATACTTACGTTGAAGATTTAAATATCAAAAAAAATGGAAATGGAAATGGTTCAGATCAAAGAACAAAAGCTCTGTCTAAAATGATATCTTCAAATGAAATAGTTACCTTAATTAATGCACTTGGATTAGATCCAAAGGCTCATGAGATAGATTTAAAAGATTTAAGGTATGGAAAAATAATTATAATGACGGATGCTGATGTTGATGGATCACATATTAGAGCATTATTATTAACCTTCTTTAATAATAAACCATTTAACAAATTGATAGAACATGGACATGTTTATCTTGCTCAACCTCCTTTATTTAAAATCAATAAAGGCTCTAAAGGAATTTATATTAAAGATGAAGAAGAATTAGAAAATTATATATCTATTAATAACAAGGAAATTAAAAAATCTAAGAAAGGTTCAAAGGAGTTTTTAAAACTGATAGAAATTGAGAAGTCCAAAATGAGCATCCAAAGATTTAAGGGTTTAGGAGAAATGAATCCAGAAGAACTTTGGAGCACAACTCTTAATCCAGAGACAAGAAATTTACTTCAGGTTCAATATTCAAAAAACTCTAAAAAAGATCAGGAATTGATTCACACTTTAATGGGCAATGATGTAACATTAAGAAAAGATTTTATTATCTCTAACGCAATAAATGTTGAAAATTTAGATATTTAGACCATGGAGTTTTTTGAAACTTCAAAATTTCATACTTTAAAAAAATCTACTTATATTTCATTAAGATGGATTGGTATCATAGGTCAATTAATTTCAGTTTATTTTGTTTACTTTTTTTTCAATTTCGACTTTCATTTTATTTTATCAAATTTAGTTATTTTTATTGGAATTTTAAGCAATTTTTATTTAATCTTTATTTACAATAAAACTCAACTTTCTGACAGATCAGCACTAACTTTTTTGATGATTGATATATTTCAATTAGGTTCGCTAATCTTTTTAACAGGAGGTATCGTAAATCCTTTTGTAATTTTTTTGTTAATTCCTAGTGTTTTTGCATCATCAAACTTAGGTATTAGAACCAATTTATTCCTTGTTATCACAACAATAATCATGATTATATTCTTGACATTTTATTCAGAGGATCTACCTGCACCACTAAATAATCATTTTCATGTTAGCTCTTATTATTATTATTCAATTCCAATCGCTTTCATAATCGCTTTAATTTTTTTAAATTATTTTGCTATAGTATTCGGCTCAGAATCCAGAAAGAGAAAAGAGGCTTTAAGTAAAATGGAAGAAATAATGGCCCAAGAACACGAGATGTTATCTTTAGGAGGTCAGGCAGCAGCAGCAGCACATTCTCTAGGAACCCCATTATCTACGATTAAAATTATCACACAGGAGCTCAAAGATCAGTTAAAGGAACGCTCAGAACTGACTTCCGATATAGAATTATTATCAAGTCAAGTTGAAAGATGTAATCAAATTTTAAAAAAGTTGTCTTTAAATCCTATTGAGGAAGATGATTTTATAGATGAGGACTTAAGTTTAAAAGAATATATCAATCAAATTGTTAACTCATTTGAGGAAACAAGTGATAAAAAATTCATTTTAAATTTTGATCAAGATTCCAGTCCTAGAAAAATTCCAAAATCAATAGAAATTATATATGGATTGAGAAATTTTATTGGAAATGCAAATAAATTTGCTAAAGAAAAAATATTTATAACTCTTAAAAGCAATAATGAATACACTGAAATCACAATCGAAGATGACGGTGAAGGATACCCTAGCGAAATATTGTCAAAAATAGGTGAACCTTATTTAAGATCACTTAAAAATAAAGATAAGAGTAAATCTGGTCTTGGTCTGGGTATCTTTATAGGTAAAAACTTACTTGAAAAAAACTTTGCTTCTTTAAATTGTCAAAATTCTAAAACTAGAACTGGAGCAGAAGTAAATATAAGATGGAAAAATCAAGATTTAAAAAAAATTTAATGTAATTTCGACTTTTTATCAAACAATGAACTCAATTGAGAAATCATTACATCACCAAGTTCATTTACATCAGTAATCTTAATAGCTCTTTTGTAATATCTAGAAACATCATGACCAATTCCTATAGCTAAAATTTCTATTTCAGATTTATCTTCTATAAATTTAACCATCTTTTTCAAATGTTTCTCTAAAAAATCTCCTGAGTTAACTGATAGAGTTGAGTCATCTACAGGCGCACCATCTGAAATCACCATTAAAATTTTTCTTTCTTCTTTCCTTTTCTTAATTCTATTGAAAGCCCATGTTATAGCTTCCCCATCAATATTTTCTTTAAGTAAACCCTCTTTTAACATTAATCCAAGGTTATCTTTAGCCTGTCTCCAATGTGTGTCAGCTCCTTTATAAATAATATGTCTCAAATCATTCAATCTTCCAGGTGTTTTTGGCTTATTATTTCTATTCCATAACTCCCTACTCTGGCCACCTTTCCAATTTTTGGTTGTGAACCCTAATATTTCTACTTTTACAGAGCAACGTTCCAAAGTTCTAGATAGAATATCAGCACAAATAGCTGCAATTGTAATTGGTCTGCCTCTCATTGAACCCGAGTTATCAATTAGAAGTGATACCACAGTGTCTTTGAAGTCTAAATCTTTTTCTTTCTTGAAAGATAATGAATTGTATGGATCCATTATAATTCTTGGTAGCTTAGAGCTATCAAGCAACCCTTCCTCCAAATCAAACTCCCAAGCTCTGTTCTGTTTTGCTAATAATTGTCTTTGAAGTTTATTAGCAAGTTTAGTTATAACATCTTGAAACCCAATTAATTGTTGATCCAAAGTTTTTCGAAGCTTATTTGCTTCATCTGCGTTTTCAAGATTCTCAGCTTTAGTAATTTCGTCGAATTGTGTTGTAAAAATTTTATAATCTATATTTAAATCTTTTAAATTTTTCTTTTGAATGACCTGTTCAGAGTTTTGTTCGTCTGATTCTGTATCTACAAGTTGTTCATCCAATTTATATTCATCAATATTGTAATCTGAATCTAAACTTGCCTCTGTTTCATCTTCCTTATCAGGATCTTTTTTGTCCTCATCCTTACTATCATTATTTTCATTTGACTGATTTTCTCTATTATCATCAGGGTTTTCATCCTTTTTTGTCTCATTTTCCTCTGACTGAAAAATGTCCATTTCTTGCAGTATCTGAGAGAACTTCGAACTATAAATATTCTGATCTTCTAAATTCTGTTTAAAAAATTCTATATGTTCAAAAATTGATTTGTCAAAATCTTTTTCCCAGAAGTTTAACATTTTTGATGTTAAAGAATTTAGTTTGATATTGTGGAAATTTTTCAGCATATATAATTCAAAAGCCTCAACTACAGGTACATCCTCTTTGGATTTAATTTGATCTTTTCTTTTGTCGTTGATCATTTGAATATAATTATCCCTTAAATTTTTATCTATTCCTCTTAACATTTTTGATCCCAATTTTTCATATCTTATTTTTTCTGTAATTGTATAGAGTGATTTACATGATGAGCTGGAGGGTAAATTTTTTTTAAATATTGTCTCGTTAGAAAATTTTTTTTTAAGCGCTTTCGAGTCTGTCGCTGCTCTAGCCTTTATAAAATCGTTTTTTGAATTTAGATTTTCTAGTTCAACTAAATCTTGTTTTTCCCGGGTTTTTATATCATTTTTAGGAGTGATACCCAGATCATCCGAGATCACCCTTGCTGTAGATGATAGAGCTTGTCTAAGCTTTTCTTTAAAGCTCTCAGTTTTGTTATTCATTAAATTTGAATATTTATCAGGGACTCTGGTAATTCTTCACCAAAACACCTTTGGTAATATTCTGCAATTATATTTTTTTCAATTTCATCGCACTTATTTAAAAACGTTACTCTAAAAGCATAACCCGTATCTTTAAAAATTTCTGCATTTTCAGCCCAGTGCAAAACTGTTCTTGGACTCATCACTGTTGATATATCCCCAGCTATAAATCCCTTTCTCGTTAATGTTGCGACCTTTATCATATTAGAAACTTTTTCTTTACCTTTTGTGTTATTTAACTCTTTATTTTTTGCCAAGATTATCTCCATTTCTTTATCAAGGCTAAGATAGTTTAAAGTTGTAACAATATTCCATCTATCCATTTGTCCTTGATTTATTTGTTGAGTCCCATGGTAAAGTCCTGTTGTATCCCCCAAACCAACTGTATTAGAGGTTGCAAATAATCTAAAAAATTTATTTTGTTTGATAACCTTATTTTTATCTAAAAGAGTAAAATTACCTTCTGCTTCAAGTACTCTCTGGATAACAAACATTACATCTGGTCTTCCTGCGTCATATTCATCAAATACTAATGCAACAGGATTTTGTATCGACCAAGGCAAAATTCCCTCATTAAATTGTGTAACTTGTTTACCATCTTTCAAAACAATTGCATCCTTACCTATCAAATCTATCCGACTTATATGACTGTCTAAATTTACTCTGATGCATGGCCAGTTTAACCTAGCAGCAATTTGTTCTATATGTGTAGATTTTCCTGTGCCATGATAACCTTGAACCAAAACTCTTTTATTAAAAGCAAAACCTGAAATAATAGCTAAAGTAGTATCGCGATCAAATTTATAATTTTTATCTATTTCTGGCACATATTCACTTTTTTTAGAAAATGCATCCACCTCCATATTTGAGTCTATCCCAAAAGTCTGTTTTATCGAGAGTTTTATGTCTGGTTGGTTGTTAATATTTGGTGTCAACTTTTTTCTCTATAAGTATTTTTTAACTGGGTGTAAGCCAAAGTTATTGATTTAAGTTTTTCCTCAAATTTTTTATTACCAGAATTCATATCAGGGTGAAATTTTTTAACAAGTATTTTAAATTTATCATAAATTTTTTCCCACCTAGATCCCACTGAAATGCCTAATATTTCAAATGCTTTGATGTCTTTATGGTTATATCTAAATTGTCCCATGTGATTAAAATCACTTTTTAACTTTTCTTTATCAAGTTCGTCTCTCAAAGTATTATTCCACAAGACTTTAAAAAAATTATCTGAAGAACTAAAACTCTGAGTAGGTTTATGCCAAACCATGTCTGATTTCAAAAAATCAATTACTTGATCATCATTCATACCTGAAAAATAATTCCAATTTTTATTGAATTCTTTGACATGATTTAAACATAATAATCTAAATTTTTTACTATTATCTTTTTCAACTGGTGCTTTATATTCACCAATTTCATTGCAATTATTCCAGTCGCATATATTTTTCATGATATAATTATATCATATGAATATAGACGAATTAATCATAAACGTAAAAAAAAAACTAAAAAAAAATATAAATATCAAAAATATTTTAATAGAAGATAAAACTTTTTTACACAAAAATCATGCTGGACATGAAAACAATAAATTTCACTTGAAAATAAGAATTGAGTCTGATGAGCTTAAGAATTTAAATAAGATTGAAAGTAATAAAAAAATTTATAAAATATTAAGTGAAGAATTAAAAAATAACATTCATTCTTTACAAATTTTAATTAATTAATATCTTCTTTAAAAAAAGTTTGATATTTCCACTAGTAATCTCTCTTTCAATTATTGGACCACCAATTTTTTTAATCAACATAAGTTTAATATTTTTGGAACTATTTTTTTTATCCCTCATCATAAAGGATACGATCCGATTAATTTCTTTAATAGTAAAATAATTTTTGATTGAAATTGGAAAATGAGAATTGTTGAGATGTTTAAATGCAGAGTCAAATTCTCTTTGGCTAATCAACTTTTTATTATGACTAAATTCAAACGCTGATTTCATTCCCAGAATTACTGCCTCTCCGTGATTTAATTTTTTTGAAAAGTTTAAACTAGCCTCATATGCATGAGCAAAGGTATGGCCAAAATTCAGAATCTTTCTAAGATTTTTTTCTTTTTCGTCCTTTTCAACTATTAATTTTTTGATTTTACAACTTTCATAAATTGATTTTTCAAGAGTAGGAGATTTTAGATTTAAAATTTTATGAATATTCTTATCCAAAAAATTATAAAATTTTTTATTCGCAATTAATGCATGTTTTATTATCTCTGCGTAACCACAAACTATTTCTCTAAAAGGAAGACTTTTCAAAAAGTCAACATCACTAATAACAATTTTAGGTTGATAAAAACTACCTATTAAATTCTTACCTTGAGATGTGTTAATACCTGTTTTACCACCAACAGATGAATCAACTTGTGATAACATTGTTGTTGGAATATTCACAAACTTGAGACCTCTTTTGAATAAACTTGCGGCAAAACCTGCCACATCACCAGTTATTCCCCCTCCTACAGATATTAAACAGTCGTCTCTTGAAAAATTCTTTGTAAGTAAAAGATCTAAAATTTTACCAACATGTTTTTGATCTTTATTTTTCTCATTGGCATTGTAAATAAGTTTGTAAACTTCATATTTACTTAGGGAACTTGAAATTTTTTTGAAATATTTACTTGGAATATTTTTATCTAAAATTAACAAGCATTTTTTAAAGTTGATAGAATTTTTTTCAAATATTCGTGGTAAATTTGAAATTAAATTTCTCCCAATTATAATAGGATATTTTTCTGAATTGGTTTTAACTATCAGTTTAATTGGCTTCATAAATATCTATGATTTTTTTTGCAATTTCTTGTTTTGTAAAATTCTCACAATCTATTTTATATAGTGCTTTAGAGTAAATAATTGAACGACTTTTTATGATTCCTATAAGCTCATTTTTGTTAGAATTTACTGCTAAAGGTCTTTTTTTGCTGTTTTTAATCCTATTAACTAACGTATCAATATTCCAATTAAGCCAAAAGGATAAATGATTTTCTAAAACCTCATTTTTAATAGCTCGATTGATGAATGCTCCTCCACCAAGTGCAATGACACCTTTTTTACTTTTTAAAATATTAAGAGTTATCTTTTTTTCAATATCTCTAAAGAAGTTTTCTCCTTTTATTTCAAAGATTTTTGATATTTTCATTTTTTGATCATTTTCTATTAATTGATCAACATCAAAAAAGTTAAGATTTAATTTTTTCGACACGATAGAGCCAATAGAGCTCTTTCCAGAACCCATCATTCCTATAAAAACTAAATTTTCCTTTGATTTCATAAGTTTCTTTATTGAAAAAACACAAATATGTCTTAATTTGAAATTAGTTAAACTTATATGCAATTTACAAGAAAAACAAGTTATAGCAAAAGTATAATTGGATTATTAATAAAGTTATTTTTAATTGCAATTGTATTTATTGGAATAATTTTTCTTTTAAATAAATTAGATTTCCCAGCGCCAAAAAAAACAATTGAAAAAATAATACCTAATGAAAATTTTAAAATTGTTAAATAAAACTTATTTATCAATTCTAATTATTCTTTTCTTTTCGATGGTGAATTCTTTTTCAGAAAATGAACCTGTAGATATATGGAATATTGATAAAGAGCAATTACAAGAAAATTCTGAAAATAAGGAATTAATTCCAATTGCTGAGAGTGAACTTGAAACTGGAAAAATTAATGTTTTTAATATGCAAACTAAAGATAGATCAGATTTAATTAAAGTTGATGAAACTTTAAATTCCAAAGAAATTAAAATAATAGGTCTCTATGATCCTGAAGATTTTGGATTAAAGATTGATATGTGGTCGAATTCTAATGGTGATCAATTAAAATACCTTTTTTCTAATTTAGCTAAAATAAATTTGTCACGAGATGCTTCAGAACTTATGAATATTGTTTTACTAACCAATGCTTATTATCCCAAAAAAAATATTAACGAAAAGGATTTTTTAAAAATTAAATCAGATTGGTTGATAAAACATAATAACTTAGAGCTAATAGAGGAGTATTTAATCAAGAATGATATTTTAAATTTACACCCTAAACTAAGTAAATATTTAGTTGATAAATATTTATCCGAGTCTAAGCTTGATCAAGCTTGTGAAATTTTTTTAAATAATTCAGAACCAATAAAAAATAATTATTTGTCAAAATTTAATATTTATTGTTTGATACAGAATGGAAAAAAAGACGAAGCGCAATTAATTTTTGACTTAAAAAAAGAATCAGGTTTTAAGGACCCATATTTTGAAAATAAACTAAACTATCTTTTTGGATATACAAATGAAATTGATAAAGCTATTTCTGAAAAAAGTATCCTAGAGTTTCATTTGGCCCATAAAACAAACCCAGAATTTTTTTTTGAACCAAAAGAAAATACTAATCCATTGATATGGAAATATTTAGCTGCTTCAAATTTATTATACCAAACTAATGAAATCGACTTGGATGAATTAGAAAAAATAGAATTAATTGAGTATGCCACACATAACAAGAATTATCTTGAAGATGATTTATTTCAAATTTACAAAAGGTTTCAGTTTACGATTGATCAATTTTTGAATGTCAAAACAGTATTCAAATCTTTAGCTAAAATTGAGAGTAGGGCCCTTTTATATCAAAGTGTATTGTTAGAGTCTGACATAAATAAAAAAATAGAGTTAATGAAACTTCTAAAAGAATCATTCATCAAGGATAAAATTGATAATGCTTTTGAGGATAAACTAAAAGATCTGTTACAAGATATTGAATTAGATCAAATTTCATCTAAGCATACTAGTTTTTATTTAGAAAATATTAATACTGATGAAAAAAAACAAACTAAAATAAAGTATAATGATGATCTTTTACATCAATCAAAACTTATAAAATATTTTATTGGAGAATATAATCAAATAAAAATAGAAAAAGACCTCAATAATTTCCTCAAAAAAATAAAAAAGGATAAAAAGTATTCTATCTCAAAAAAAGATATCATTTTAATCGAGTCATTGAAATCAGATGGTATAAAAATTGACAAGAAATATGATAATTTATATAAAATTCTAGATTCTGAAATGCCAACAGATATTCAGGTTATGGTAAATAATAATGAGTCTGCTTCAACAATTCTTAGAATTATAGAAGTTATTGGTCAAGATGAGTTGAGTACTTTAGATGATGATACTCTATTTTTTATAATAAGTGCACTTAACCAATTAAACATAGACTTTATACGTAATAAAATTCTATTGAAAGTTCTTCCTTTAAAAGTTTAAAAATTAGTTTATCTATTTATCTAATGAGTATTAAAGATATAATTACAGTTCCTGATGAAACTTTAAAAAAAATCTCCGACCCATTAGAAAAAGTCAGCACTAACGAAAAAAAACTTATTAATGATTTATTTGATACAATGTACGCTTCGAAAGGTATTGGATTAGCTGCAGTACAAATAGGTGTTTTGAAAAGAATTTTAGTAATTGATGTGTCTACTAAAGATGAAAAGAAGGAGCCTTTAAGTTTCATAAATCCTATTATTAAAAAAGTTAGTGATGAAACCTCAATTTATGAGGAGGGTTGTTTATCAATTCCAGATACATTTATAGAAATTGAAAGGCCAAAAATTTGTGAAGTGGAATATATTGATATCAATGGAGAAAAAAAAATTTTAAAGTGTGATGGTCTTTTATCAACTTGTTTACAGCACGAAATTAATCATTTAGATGGAAAATTGATAATTGACCACTTATCAAAGTTAAAAAGAGATATCATCATCAAAAAAATTTCAAAAACAAAAAAAAATCCTGACAGAATATTAGTTTAGAAATGCCTAAAAAAATCATTTTTATGGGTACACCCATGTTTGCAGTTCCAATATTGAAATCACTCTATCAAAATGGTTTTCCAATAAATTTGGTTTATACACAACCGCCCCAAAAATCTCATCGAGGTCAAAGGATAAATAAATCACCAGTCCAAGGTATATCGGAAACTTTAAATGTAGAATTCAGATCTCCACAGAACTTGAAAAACAACACCGAGGAATATGAGTTTTTAAAAAAAATGGAGGCTGATCTTGCAATTGTTGTAGCCTATGGACAAATAATTCCCAAAGAATTTTTAAGTTTAACAAAAAAAGGTTTTATAAATATTCATGCATCTATACTTCCAAAATGGAGAGGTGCTGCACCTATTCAGAGAGCTATAATGAATTTAGACACAGAAACAGGTATCAGCATAATGAAAATTAATGAAGAATTGGATAGCGGACCTGTAAGTAATACTTATAAAATAAAACTTGATCAAAGTCTCAATGCGAAAGAGGTTTCAGAAAAACTTGCTTTAATTGCAGCGAATAAAATTTTAGATGTTGTAGATGAAATTTTTGAGGGTAAGTCAAATTTTGTTGATCAAGATAATTCTAAAGCCACTTATGCAAAAAAAATTACTAAAAATGAAGGGCTAATAGACTGGAAAAGTGATGCTTTAAAAATAATTGGAAAAATTAATGGCTTATATCCCTCCCCAGGGGCTTTTTTCAATTTTAACGGACAAAGATATAAAATTTTAAAAGCAGAAATTGGAAATGGAATTGGTAAAAATGGTGAGGTTATATCAGACGATCTTGAAATAGCGTGTGGAGGTGAAAAATCTATTAAAGTTGTCGAGATACAGAGAGAGGGGAAAAAGGTTCAAAAAATTGGAGAGTTTATGCTTGGATCTCAAATCAGAAAAGGCTCATTTATATCTAATGTTTAGATATCAAATACTGATAGAGTATGTAGGCACTAATTTTAGAGGTTGGCAAATTCAAACAAAGGGCAAAACTATACAAGGATTTATCCAAGAAAGAATTTCTAAATTATTAAAAGAAAAAATTATTTTATTTGGTGCTGGTAGATTAGACAAAGGAGTGCACGCACTTGAACAATCTGCTCATTTTGAGTGTAAAAAAAAAATTGAAAATTCGAATAAGTTTGTCAAATCTTTAAATCATTTTTTAAATAAGGAAATGATTTCAATCATTAAAATTAAGAAAAAGGGTAATGATTTTCACGCGAGATTTTCTGCAAGAATGAGAATATATAAGTATATAATCATTAATCGTCCTAGTAGACCGGTAATAGATGAAAATAGAGGGTGGCACATTATTAATAAACTTGATTTAAAAGTAATGAAAAAAGCTGCAAAAAAATTAGTTGGTACTAAAGATTTTTCTACCTTTAGAGCTTCAAGCTGTAGAGCCAAAAGTCCGATCAAAACTATGAGATCTGTTAAAATAAAATCTAGAAATAATAAAATAGAAATAGAATTTCAATCTCAATCTTTTCTACAACAACAGGTTCGTTCAATGGTTGGTTGTTTAAAATATGTAGGTGAAAAAAAATGGTCTTTAAAAAAATTCAATTTAATTATGAACTCAAAAAAAAGGATTTTATGTGCACCACCGGCACCACCTGAGGGACTTTATCTATCGAGAGTTATTTATTAATTTTTTTTTGTTACTCATTGCAAACTTTTTATTAATTCTCCATCTTGATTCTTCTCTAACAATATAACCACAGCAATTTTTTGAACCACATTTACAAGGAAATTGTTTATAGTCTTCATCATAACCAAATCCATAATCACACGTAAACTCCTCTCCTTTTTTAATATCACGAATTGCAGTGATCCATACTTTTAAACCTTTGCCATTATAATCACAGTTATTATTGCAACTATGGTTAACTAGACCTGCAATATTCCATGAAAAATCTCCATCAAGAGTATATTTTTTATTTAATGTAAATAAGTAAATGGGTTTTTTATTATCAAACTTAATTGACTCATCTACCTCTTTATTTGTAATAATTTTACCAACGTAATTTATTATTTTTGTCCCCTCTTTAATATCACGTGTAGCATAAAGACCTCTTCCTTTCTTATCAATTTTAGATTTTTTAATTCTATAAAGTTTCATTTGAGTGAACTATTATTAACTAAATTTAAATCAGTTGAATTCTACGAGTGCGTTAACATGTTCATTAGCACTTTCAGATAATGCGTTTAAATCATAACCACCCTCAAGAATAGAGATAACTTTCCCTTGAGTGAACTCGTTGGTAGCACGTAAAGTTCTTTTAGTAATTTCGTAAAAGTCTTTTGATTTAAGTTTAAATTGGGCTAAAGGATCATCTTTATGAGCATCAAAACCTGCTGAGAATATAAGAAAATCAGGTTTATAGTTAATTAACCTATCTAAAACTCTATTGAATGCATTAAAATATTCCTCCGAGTTTGTGCCTGCTGGTAAAGGTATATTTAAAGAGTTATTAAAATCACCCTTATCTTTATCTGTACCACCTCCAGGATAAAAAGGATATTGGTGTGTTGAAATATATAATGAATGTTTGTTTTTACGCATAACATCATAATTTCCATTTCCCCAGTGCACATCAAAATCTACACATGCAACTCTCTTATATTTATAATTTTTAATTAAGTAATTAGTTGCTACCCCAGCGTTTGATATACAACAAAATCCCATTGCCTTATCCTTTTCGGCATGATGTCCAGGAGGTCTTGCTAAACAAAACGCGTTCTTAAATTCTTTATTTTCTATTCCATCAATGGCCCTAATTGTTGAGCCAGCTGCATCAAATACTGCTTTTTTACTGTCTGGTGATATTACAGTATCTCCATCTAAAAATTTTAAACCCTTTTGAGGGAATGAACTATTTAAATTATCAATATATCCTTTTGAATGTGTCATTGCCAATATATCATCTGGTACATTACCTGGTTTTTCCCAAATCAGATCACTTCTTTTTTTTAATTTTTCTTTAATGGCAATTACTCTTTTAGGCTGTTCAGGATGGCCGTCACCAGTGTCATGTTTTTCATAAGAATCCGAATTTATAATTGCTGTATTCATTTAAAATAATTTTTTAAAATATTTTCATAAATTTTTGTTAGATTTTTAAGATCTTTAAGAGATACTGCCTCATCAACTTTATGCATAGTTTTTCCGACTAAACCAAATTCAAGACCAGGACATATGGTTCTTATAAATCTTAAGTCTGAAGTTCCTCCTGTTGTAGATAATTTTGGCATTAACTTAGTTATTTTTTTAATGACATTTTGTATCATAAATGTCGTTTTATTAGGTTTTGTCAAAAAAGCTTCACCAGAAACTCTGTATTCAATTTTAAATTTGGATTTATGTTTTTTAGTTATTTTTCTGAGAATCTTATCAAGTCTTTTTTTAAGAGAAGTTGAGGAATGTTTATTGTTAAATCTTATATTAAACGTTGCTTCAGCTGTCGCTGGAATAACGTTATCTGCAGTATTATTTATATTAATCTTAGTAACCTCTAAGTTTGTAGGCTGAAAATCTTTAGTTCCTTTATCAAACTTTATTTCTTTTAATTCTTTTAAAATATTAACAATAATAGTTGAAGGATTATTTGCTCTAGAAGGATATGCAACATGACCTTGTAAACCAAATATAATCAATTTACCAGTTAAACTGCCCCTTCGACCAATTTTAATCATTTCACCCAAAACATTTGGGTTAGTTGGTTCACCTACTAAGCAAAAATTAATCTTCTCTCTTTTTTTTCTCAAAAACTCTACAACTTTTTTTGTGCCATTAACTGCATCACCCTCCTCGTCACCTGTTATCAACAGACTAATTGATCCATTAAATCTTTTATTTTTTGACAAAAACAAGCTTACAGCAGAAACAAAAGCTGCAATAGAACTTTTCATATCATTCGCACCTCTTCCTATTAAGTGACCTCGCTTAATAGAGGGTCTGAATGGACTTGTTGTCCAATCCTTTATATCTCCGGGAGGTACAACATCCAAGTGACCTGCATAACAAAAGTTTGGACTTTTACTTCCAAACCTTGCATATAAATTTTTAACAGGCTTAAAGCCCCTTTCTTTAAATTCGAGTATTCTTGTTTTAAAACCAAGTCTTTTCAATTTTTTTTCTAAAAATTTCATTATGCCTGCATCTACAGGAGTAATTGAAGGAAATCTAATTAGCTCTTTAGCTAATTGTAGCTCATTTAAAGTTTTCATTTTAGTCTCTTAAAAGATCGTTTATAGAAGTTTTTGATCTTGTTTTTTCATCAACCTGCTTAATTATTACAGCACAATACAACGATGGTGCAGCTGAGTTATTTTTATCTGGCAATGAACCTGGGACAACAACTGAGTACGGCGGAATTTTACCATAAGTGATATTACCGGTTTTTCGATCGACTATTTTGGTTGATTGACCTATATACATACCCATACTTAAAACTGAACCTTCCCCAACAACCACCCCCTCAACAACTTCTGACATAGCTCCAAGGAAAACATTATCTTCGATTATCGTAGGTAAAGCTTGTGCAGGTTCTAAAACTCCACCAACTCCTGATCCTGCTGAGATATGACAATTTTTTCCTATTTGACAACAGCTACCTGCTCTTGCAAATGTATCTATCATTGTTCCCTCATCGATATAAGCTCCAATATTTACATAGCATGGCATCAAAACAGCATTTTTTCCAACAAATGATCCTTTTCTAACTGGAGAATTAGGAACCATTCTAAAGCCAGCTCTCTCATGATCTTCTTTTGACCAACCTGCAGTTTTACCTTTTAATAAGTGAGATTTATCGTACCAACTACTATAAGGACCATTTAAGTTTTCCATTGGATAAATTCTAAAGCTTAACATAATTGCTTTCTTTAAATGCTGGTGTGTAACCCATTCACCATTTATTTTTTCAGCAACTCTTGAGTTACCACTATCCAAGTCACTTATTACCTTATTGATTGCTTTCTTTAAAGACTGATCCGAATTTGGATTTACTTGATCTTTGTTTTCCCAGGCATCATTAATAATTTTTTCTACAGACATAATTTATTGACTTTTTAATAACCTTATTTCCTTAAGAAATAAAGACAGATTTTCAATTTTATGATAAATATAATCTTTATCAGAATCGATCTTGCCAAAATGTTCATCATTAATTAACCAAACAGTTGCACAGCCTCGCTCATAACCAATACTCAGGTTTTTCGCGATATCTTCTATATAAATGGTTTCTTTTGGATTTAATCCAAATTTTTTAACCATTAAATCAAAAGTTTTAGCCTCAGGTTTTGGCACATACCCAGCATCTTTAATATCAAAAACTTTATCTCTTCCAAAAAGATCATAAACACCTAAATGAGTTAAAATATTTTTAGCATGCTCGGCACTCCCATTAGTAAAAATAAACTTTTCCATGTCTAATTTTTCAAGTTCATTCCTCATTATTTTGTCCTCTTTCATAAATGAAAGATCTATTGTGTGAACATATTTTAAGAATTCCTCTGGAGGTATATCATGATGTATCATTAAACCATTTAAACTAGTATTGTATTTATAAAAATAATCAGTCTGTAATTTTTTTGCTTCCTCCATATTTATTTTTAGTCTCTCAGATATAAACATTGTCATTCTTTTGGAAACTTGACCAAATACTTTTTCAAGGGAATAGTTATTGTGTTTTCCGTAACAAACCCCATCAAGATCCAACAGAAGGTATTTCATTTCTTTAAAATTTTTCATTTTCTTATCAAAGTCCCAGAACCTTTGTCGGAAAAAATTTCAAACAATATAGAGTGTTGCTTTCTTCCATCAATTATTCCAACTGCTGTAACCCCATTTTTAACTGCATCTAAACAAGTATTTATTTTAGGTATCATTCCTTCTGTAATAATATTATTTTCAATCATTTTTAAAACTTCTGTTGAAGTAATTTCATTAATTAGTTTTTTGTCTTTATCTAGAACTCCTTCAACATTGGTCATTAATAGTAATCTTCTGGATTTTAATGACTTTGCGATTGCACCAGCAGCTGTATCACCATTAATATTATATGGATGATTATCATTTCCTAAACCCAGTGGTGAAACTATTGGAACTTGCTTTTGATTAAGAATTTTTTCTACAAGATCATTATTAATTTTCTTAGGTATTCCTACAAAACCCAGTTCTTTTGCTTCTGGTGTTACCTCAATTATATTGTTTTTTTTCGTATGAATTGAGATTGCATCAGTACCAAATTTTTTTAAAGAATCTACAATATCATTATTAAAATCAATCAATACTGACTCAACAATGTTTATTATCTTTTTATCTGTTACTCTTAAACCTCTAATAAATTTTGATTGAATATTTGATTTGTCTAGTTCTCTTTTAATTCTTGGACCTCCTCCATGAACGACTACGAATGAAATACCTAACTTACTGAGTATATTTATATCTGTTATAAAATTATCAAAGATATTTCTATCTATAAAAACATTTCCTCCATATTTTATTACTATGAGGTCATTTTTATACTTTTCTATGTATTTTGAAACCTCATTTAATGGTGGTCCATTTTTTGGAAGTATTTTTTTTAAATCCATTTTTATTATTGTGTAATAATTAATTTTTTAAGTGACAGTTTTAACCGTAGTCCTTTTCATAATGAATATTTGTTGGGCCATAGTTAAAATATTATTCACAGTCCAATAAATTACTAAGCCACTTGGAAAGGGTGCTAATATTACGGTCAAAAAGAGTGGAAAGAACATAAATATTTTAGCTTGCATAGGATCAGTAGGAGCAGGATTTAATTTCTGTTGTACCCACATAGAAACTCCCATTGCAACGGGCCAAGCACCAATCATTAAAAATGATGGAACATCATAAGGTAGTAGCCCAAATAAATTGAATATACTTGTAGGATCACGTTCACTTAAATCATGTATCCACCCATAAAAAGGCATATGTCTCATTTCTATCGTAACGAATAAAACTTTATACAAAGCAAAAAATACTGGTATTTGAACAAGAATAGGAAGACATCCTGACATTGGATTGACTTTTTCTTTTTTATATAGAGCCATCATCTCTTGTTGTAATTTCACTTTATCATTTTTATGAAGCTCCTTTAATCTTACCATTTCTGGAGTGAGAGCTTTCATTTTTGCCATACTTCTAAAAGAAAAATTTGCGAGGGGAAAGAAAACTAAACGTATGCAAATTGTTATAGCTATTATGGCTAATCCATAATTACCAAGTAGTTTAAAAAAATAATCAATACCAAAAAATAGAGGTTTTGTTATAAAATATAAAAAACCCCAATCAATTACTAAGTCAAACTTATCTATAGCAAGGCTATTTGCATAGCCATCAATGACATCCACTCTTTTAGCTGCAACTATTATTTGTAAATTTTCCTCAATAGAATTATTTGGACCCAATTCAAGCGGTTCAGTTGCAATAAAATTCGCTCTAAATTTATCCTTATAATCGAAAGTTGTTTTAAACTCTTTATTTTGTGGTGGTATCAGTGAAGTAATCCAATATTTATCACTTATACCCAACCAGCCTTTTTGAGCAGTTTTTGTAAACTTTTTCTCTTGAATATCGTCATAATCTTCCTCAATTAATTCATCATCTAAAGTTGCAATTAACCCTTCATGAAGAATTAAAAAATCTATTATATCTGGGATCTCATTTCTTATAATTTGACCATAAGAATAAAAATCATATTTTCCATTTGTTTTGTTAATAACTCTTTGCTTGATTGAAAATAGATATTTATCATCTAATGAAATTTCTTTTTCAAAGGTAATTCCCTGATCATTAGTCCAAGATAATTTAATTGGAGAGTTCTGAGTAAGCTTTTTATTTCCTTTTATAGACCAGGTAGTCTCTGATGTTGGAATATCTATATTTTTATCAGAAGTTACAAATCCACTTTCAATTAAATAACCTTCTTTAATATTTCTAGGCCCTAATAGTGTTATTTTTTCATTACCTTCCAGTTCAACATTATAATTTTTAAAAGTTAAATCATCTATTGCTGCGCCTTTTAAAGCTATTGTTCCGATTATATTAGAGTTTTCAAACTCAACTCTTTCACTTTCAATTAAAGCATCTTTTCTTGAAATCTCGATAAGAGTTTCTTTTTGTTCTAAGCTTGGTGTATCTGTGCTTTGTTCAATTTTTTCTTTTTCAACAAGATCTTGACTTGTTGATGATTTTTCAGGAATAAAAAATAATGAATATAAAACTATTACTGCTGAGGATAACGCTATAGCTGCTATTGTATTTTTTGAGTCCATTATTTTTTTGCCTTAACTTTTCTTACTGGATCAAAGCCTCCATTACTCCAAGGATGGCATGATAAAATTCTTTTAATACTTAAAGAAAGACCTTTAAAAAAACCATATGTTTTTAATGCCTCAATACTATATTCTGAACAGGTTGGAAGATATCTGCATGAATGACCAATCAAAGGACTAACTAAATATTTATAAAGAGTAATTAGTTTTACTAGTATGTAAGTTCCAAAATTCATTATTTTATTCTTTCAAATTCTAAAAATAACGTTTCTTTAATCTTTTTAAATTCACTGTTTAGCATAGTTGACTTAGCAATAACAAGATACGAATAATTTGAATTAATTGATATTTTTTTGTATGCATCGTTCATTATATTCCTTAGTCGTCTTTTGATTTTATTTCTCTTAACGGCATTACCAATTTTTTTTTTTGCTACAAATGAGATGTTTAAACTATTTTTATTTTTGTTAGTAAGATTTCCAAAAAAAATAGTGACGTATTTGTTGGAAGTTTTTTTACTTTTAAGCAAAGTTCGAAACTCCTCATTTTTTGAAAGAGCAAGTATTTTGCTTTTCATTGACTAACCTGAGACTGTTAATGATTTTCTACCTCTAGCCCTTCTTCTTGCTAAAAGTTTCTTTCCACCCTTTGTCTTCATTTTAGATCTAAAACCATGTTTTCTAGCTCTTTTTATTTTAGAAGGTTGGTATGTTCTTTTCATAAAGTGATTTAAATTAAATAAAATTTCGACCTTTATAGTAATTAAATATATAAATAGCAAATATAAGATTTTACTAATACGATAATTAACAATGGAAAAAACTAAAAAAGTTAAATTATTTATTGGAATATCATATTTAAGTTTGGTCTTAATATTTTTATTATTGTTTTTTTCAAAATTTAGTCTTCAAGAAATAACATCATATGAATTTATAAAAGAGAATAGGTTGTATTTTCTAGAAATGAAAAGTTCTAATTTATTTCTAATATCTTTGATATTTTTATTTTTAACTGTCTTATGGGTATTTCCTTTTTTAGGATTTGGATCACCGATCGCTCTTCTAGGCGGTTTTATTTTAGGAAAATGGATTGGGACTATTATTGTGGTTTTAGGTTTAAGTATTGGCGCAACATTTCTTTATATTTTTGGAAACTATTTTTTAAAAGATATAGTTAGGGAAAAGTTTTTAAATAGGTTCAAATCACTCGAAATAAAATTTAAAAACTCAGAATTTATCTTCTTATTAATATATCGATTTATAGGAGGAGTCCCATGGCAATTAAGTTGTCTTTTGCCAACTCTTTTTAATGTAAAAATACGTAATTTTTTCTTTGCGACATGCATAGGAATTATTCCTCAAATTTTTCTAGCTGTTTCCATTGGAGATGGATTAGAAAAAATTATAGAGGAAAACGCAGAGGTTCCCAAATTGAGTGATATTCTATTTTCTTCTGAAATATATATACCTATTTTTGCATTTGTTTTTTTAGTATTCATTACAATTTTCCTTAGAAAATTATTTTATAAAAATTAGTGGTGCTCCCACCCTGTACTGACCAGGGAACTAGTCCTTACCAAGGACTTGTTATGCCATTTAACTACAGGAGCAATAATCATAAATTGTATTTTAGGAATAATAGAGCATTTTTTCAAATTATTGCCTTAATTTTTTGTCCAATATGATTTATATCTAATAAAGAAATTTTTATGGGCATTCATTACGATTATAAGTCAACCAAAAGTGCTAAACTTATGGAAAAGCAAGCTAAGAGAGAAAAAAAACTTGCTGAAAAAAAAGCAAAGCGTTTAGCAAAAGAAGGTGCCAAAAAAGATGATAATAAAGAAAAAGTTTTAGATACATCTAAACCAATTACTCTAGATTTTCTCACAAATCCAAATAAAGAATGATTGTAAAAAATAAAAATGAGCGTTTAAGTTTAGCTCTCAAAAAGAATCTAAAAAAAAGAAAACTCTTTCAAAAAAAAAATAAGAAGAAAAATAAATAATGTCTATCCAGCCTGACTCTTGGATAAAAAAAATGTGTAAAGAACACAACATGATTGAACCATTTTTAGATCATCAAGTTTCTGAAGGAAAAATATCTTATGGCCTTAGTAGTATGGGTTATGATGTAAGAATCTCCGATGAGTATAGAATATTTACCAATGTTAACAGTTCTTTGGTGGACCCTAAAAATTTTTCTGATGATAATTTTATAGAGAGAAAAGGACCATACTGCATCATTCCTCCAAATTCATTCGTTTTAGCGAAAACAGTTGAGTATTTTAGAATACCAAAAGATGTTTTATGCATTTGTGTTGGAAAAAGCACTTATGCTCGAACAGGTATTATTTGTAATGTAACACCAATAGAAAATGAATTCGAAGGAAATATAGTAATTGAACTAAGCAACACTACACCTAATCCAGCAAAAATATATTCAAATGAGGGTATTGCTCAATTCTTATTTTTTAAATCAGATACACAACCAGAGACAACATATAAGTCTAAGAATGGTAAATATCAGGGGCAAACTACAATTCAGGTTGCAAAAATTAAGAAATAATTTATGGATAAGTTTTCTATTGAAGGCCCAAGTAGGATTAGGGGAGAAGTTAAAATTTCTGGATCCAAAAATTCCTCACTTCCAATTTTAGCAGCGACTTTATTATTCAATCAGCCAGTTGTGTTAAAAAATTTACCAAAGGTAAATGATATAAATACAATGATAAGTTTATTAAGATCCTTAGGATCGAAGATTATTTTATCTAAAAATAAAAGAGTCGCTAGAATACATAATAAAAAAAATCTTAAAACATTCGCAAGTTATTCTCTTGTTAAAACAATGAGAGGTTCAATTTTGGTCCTAGGTCCTTTAATTGCTAGATATTACAAATCAAAAATTTCTTTACCTGGTGGATGTTTAATTGGAGCAAGACCAATAAATTATCATTTAGACTCTTTGAAAAAACTTGGGATGAGCTATATTTTAAAAGATGGCTATATCTTAGCTAAATCCAATGGTAAATTAAAAGGAACTACTATAAAGTTTCCTAGACTAACTGTAGGAGCTACAGAAAATTCTATAATTGCAGCTTGTTTAGCAAAGGGTACTACTATTTTAAAAAATTGTGCAATTGAACCTGAAATAAAAGATTTAACAAAGTTTTTAAACTCAGCAGGAGCAAAGATTTCCTGGATTGGGAGAACATGTAAGATTGTTGGAGTAAAAACTTTAAATCCAACAGAGTACTCAGTAATGGCTGATAGGATAGAGGCCGGTACCTTTTGTGTAGCAGCAACATTGGCAAAAGGAAACTTGAAGATATCGAATTTTGATGCAAAAATTATCAAAACTGAGTTAGAATTATTAAAAAGGTTTGGTGCAAAAATAAAAGCACATAAAGAAAAAATTTTTATCAAAGGTCCAGAGAAAATTAGATCCATTAAAAATATTAAAACTAAAGAATATCCAGGTGTAGCAACTGATTTACAGTCGCAACTTATGGTTTTGATGTGTAAAGCAAGTGGAAAAAGCTCTATCACTGAAAATATATTTGAAAATAGATTTATGCATGTAGCTGAACTGCGCAGACTTGGTGCAAAAATAAATGTAAAGAATAATAAAGCTTACATTTTTGGAAATACTAAATTTATTGGTGCTGAATTAATGTCTAGCGATTTAAGAGCATCGGTTTCATTGGTATTAGCAGCAATGGTTTCTAAAGGTAAATCAATAATTAACAGGATTTATCATTTGGATCGTGGATATGAAAATATCGAGCATAAATTAAAAAAAATTGGCGTTAAAATAAAAAGATTAAAATAGTGAGTAAATACCTAGCTAAAATTATTGCAAATGATCAAGAGGGATTGCAAATGATCTCAGCATGTGTTTCAGGCTCAAAAACAAAAGTTGATAATATTAAGTATTTAGCATCAAGCAAAGTTTTTTTATTATCGATCGAAAGAATTAAAATTGAATCTGACCAAATGAATAAAAAAATAAACAGTATTTGCAGATTCGATTTTGTCGATAAGGTTAAATCTAAAAATATCAATCAAGGAAATAAAGAGGAAATTTTAAACTTAATTGGCATCGATTATTTGAAAAATAAAGACGATTATGAAATAAATTTAATTTTTGATAAGAATAGTCACATTGTTTTGACTACAGAAACGATTGAAGTAAGGTTAGAGGATCAAAATGAGATTAAATAAATATGAAAATATTAGATAGTAAATTAAGAAATTTTAATAAAAAGTTAGAAGATTTATTATTAAGAAGAAAAACAAAAGTTCAAACGAGCTCTATCTCTGTTATTAGAATAATTAATGATGTTAAAAAAAATGGTGACAAGGCATTGTTAAAGTATGAGAAGAAATTTAACCAGAACAGAGTAATTAAACCTAGTTTTAAACAAATTAAAAAATCTATTAATTCTCTAGATCCTAAAGTAAAAAATGCTATCGATCTAGCTTATTCAAGAATTTACAAGTTTCACTCATTACAAAAATTTAAAAATATTTCTTATATAGATAAATTAAAAAATAAATTAGAATACAAATATCTACCAATAGAATCTGTTGCAATTTACGTGCCAGGATCATCAGCGTCTTATCCCTCAAGTGTTTTAATGAATGCTATCCCTGCGATAGTTGCGGGAGTAAAAAGAATAATTATGATTAATCCAGGATATAAAGGAAAACAAAATGCTGCAGTACTATATGCAGCAAAAAAATGTAAAATTAAAGAAATATATTCTATTGGTGGTCCATCAGCGATTGCAGCAGTCGCTTATGGAACAAAAAAAATTAATAGAGTGAATAAAATTGTTGGTCCTGGTAATAAGTATGTAGCAGCTGCTAAAAAAGAAGTCTTTGGTGATGTTGGTGTTGAGGGAATGATAGCTGGACCATCGGAAGTAACCGTTGTTGCTGATAGATTTTCAAATCCAGACTGGATAGCAAGCGATCTTATTGGTCAAGCAGAACATGATGAACTTGCTCAATGTATTTTAATTTCTAAAAGTAAAGACTTAATAAGTCAAACTAAGGGTGAAATTTCTAGACAATTAAAAAAAATTCCAAGGACAGCTATCGCAAGAAAAAGTTTATCAAATAACGGAATTTTAATTCAAGTAAAATCAGATAAACAAATAATTGATATTGTGAATAAAATCGCTCCTGAGCATTTAGAATTAAATGTAAAAAATTACAAATCTTTTATTTCAAAAATTAAAAATGCTGGTTCTATTTGTTTAGGAAAATATGCCGTGATGGCAATGACTGACTATAATGCTGGTTCAAACCATATATTACCAACTAATGGCTCCGCTAAATTTTCAAGTGGTATAAGTGTTAATGAATTTTACAAAAGAATTTCATATATAAACTTATCAAAAAAGGGTATTGAAAAGCTTGGACCATCAGTTATAACTCTTGCAAATTATGAAGGGTTGGCCGCACACGCTCAATCTGTGAAAAAACGAATTAGGAGAAAATAAAATTTGTCAAAACAAGATTTACTTGAATTTAAGGGTAAAGTAACTGATCTGTTACCTAATGCTATGTTTAGAGTTCAATTGGAAAACGGTCACGTAGTGACTGCACACACTGCAGGTAAGTTAAGAAAAAACAGAATTCGAGTATTACAAGGTGATAATGTGACTGTGGAAATGACACCTTATGACCTTACTAAAGGTAGAATTATCTTTAGGGGATAATATTTTGCCTCGGTAGCTCAGGAGTAGAGCAGAGCCCTGAAAAGGCTTGTGTCGGAGGTGCGAATCCTTCCCGAGGCACCACCAAAATATCTTGAAATAAATTCAAAAGAAATTAACTTCTATCTTAAATAAATAACAAAAGGACGAGTAATAAGATGAGTACAATTCAAGGAAAAGTAAAATGGTTTAATGGTAAAAAAGGTTATGGTTTCATAGAAAGAGACGATAAAGAAAAAGATGCCTTTGTACACGCCAGTGCAGTAAAAGCTGCAGGAATGAGATTTCTAAATGAGGGAGATAAATTGGAATTTACTTTAGAGGATGGTCCAAAAGGCCCTTCAGCAGTAAATTTAAAAAAATTAGATTAATTTAAATATTTTACAAGGGCGTTTTCTTATAAACAAGAAAACGTCCTTTTCTTTTTAGGGTTGAATAATTTCAATTTTTGTCTAAAACGCTGCTCATGAATAAAAATGAGACTAATTACAGATTAAACTCAGGTACTCTCAGACTTGCTCTTAGAGGAACTAAAAGAGGTGTGCACGCTCATTTCCACGCTGGCTAAAGCTAGCGAATAATCACTTATATTATAATTTTAAATAACAACAAAATAAGATAAAACGAAAAAGGATATGCCTTGATGGTGAAATAGTATCACGTCGGTTTGTGGATCCGAAGTCGTAGGAGCGTAACCTACTCAAGGTACCAAAAAATGAATAAAGAAAATAAATTAATTCCTGGATTACCCTCAGGTTTTGAAGATAGATGGAATAAAAAATTACTTCTCAAAAAAAGACTATTAAGGGTTATTGAGAAAAATTTTATTAAATATGGATTTGATCCATTAGAAACACCATCTTTTGAAATTAGTGAAAATATAGGCTCCTTTCTTGCAGAGGATGAGAATAATCCTATGTCTGATGTGTTTACATTCGATGATGGTGAAAAGAATATTACTTTAAGATATGATTTATCAAGCCCACTTGCTAGATTTGTTGCACAGAATAGTCAAGAGCTTCCTTCAATATATAAAAGATATGCAATTCAAAATGTATTCAGAAATGAAAAATCTGGAAATGCCAGGTATAGGGAATTTACTCAAGCAGATTGTGATATAGTTGGAAACGTTAATTCAGCCCAAGCCAATGCCGAACTGTGTAATTTGATCTCAAATACTTTAGTAGATTGTGGTTTAAAAAAAGATCAGTTTACTATTAATGTCAGTAACAGAAAAATTATTCAAGGTCTGATTGAGGATTTGAAAATTGAAAAAGATAAACAAATCAAAGTATTGAGAGCTATAGATAAACTCGATAAACCAGGTTTTGGTTTAAAGGGTGTCGAAGAATTATTAAAAAAAGAGAGAAAAGATAAAAGTGGAGCCATAACAAAAGGAGCAAACCTAAGTGATGTTCAAGCTTCAAAAATCTTAAATTTTTTAAAGATTAAAGATTTAAAGGAACTTAAAGAAAATTTTAAAAATCCTGTTACCCAAGAGGGCATTAAAGAATTAGAGGAATTATTTGAAGTTTTAATCTTTGGGAATTACTCCGATCAGGTAAAAACCAATTTTACGATAGTTAGAGGTTTAGATTATTACGATGGGTTTTGTGTTGAAACAAATCTAAATTTTAAAGCAAAAAATATTAAGGGCAAGGAAGTTGATATTGGAAGTATTTGCTCAGGCGGACAGTATAATAAATTAATTTCAAGATTTAAGGGTGTAGATATTCCAGGGACAGGAGTGAGTATTGGTGTTGATAGATTGCTATTTGCAATGATACAATTAAATCAAATAGAAGTTGATATACAAAATCCAGTTATTGTTTGTGTAATGGATGAAAAATATTTAAAAAATTATTACGAAATTTTAAATAATTTAAGAAAAAATAATATCAATTCTGAAATATTTTTGAATAGTAAAAAAAATCTAGGTAAACAACTTACTTATGCTAACAAAAGGGAATGTCCAGTCGCAGTTATCTGTGGTGAAAATGAGTTTAAAGATAATAAAATAACATTAAAAAATCTACTTGGGGCTAAAGGGAAGAATAACCAAATTACATTTCCAAAAGAAAATTTAATAAATGAAATCAAAAAATTTATCTAACAAAATCCTTAGATCAGTTCAGTCTAAAGGATTTAAATATATTGAATTACCATCAGTTATTGAGACTAATCATATAGTTCAAAGATCTGGTGAAAGTTTTAGAAAATTTATTTTTTCATTTACAGATCAGACAGGTAATGAATTATGTTTAAGACCTGACCTTACTATTGCTTCTTGTCTTAGATATTTAGAAAACAATTTAAGGGGCAAAGAAAAAATATTTTATAGTGGACAGGCTTATAGAAAATCTCAAAATAAAAAGGACTCTATAATCCGAAGTCAAGTTGGTTTTGAGATTATAGGATCAAAAGATGAAAAAAATGACGACAAAGAAATAATAAATACATCACTTAAATCACTAAAAAATTTGAAATACTCAACTGGCACACTCACTATTGGTAATGTAGAAATTTTTAATCTTCTAATATCTAAATTAGATATACCGAAGAGATGGAAGTTAAGACTTACGAGACATTTTTGGCGAGAAGATTATTTCAGTGATTTACTAAAAAGATTAGAGACAAATTCTGATGTAGACCCAACTATTGTTGAAGTTGATAAAAGACGATATTTAAAAATGTTAAAGGATAATCAATCATCAATTGTTGCAGGTAGAACATTAAAAGAAATTTTAGAAAGGTTTGATAAAAAGATTAAGGATCCGAGAAGAGCAAGTAAAGGAAGTAATACATCGAAAATTATTAAAGAGTTTCTGAAAATAAAATGTCCAATAAATAAAGCTGCAAAGGAATTAAACAAATTCTTTAAAAAACATAGAATAAACCTTTTTGTTGATCAGAAATATTTTCCTGTCTCAAAAAATAAAATATCTAAATTGAATGTGGTTTTCTCATCAGCCTTTGGTAGACAATTGGAGTATTACACTGGCATAGTTTTTAAAATAGACATTAAATTAAAGTCGAAAATTATTAATTGTTGTAATGGTGGTCGTTATGACAAATTAATTTCTGATCTTGGTTCAAAAAAACAAACCCCAGCAGTTGGAGCAGCTTTTAATTTAAATTATCAATCATGAAAAATTTAATAAATATAGGAATACCAAGTAAGGGACGGTTAAAAAAAGATGTTTTAAAAATTTTTACTAAAAAAAGATTAAAGCTTATTTCTGAGCGAGGGGAAAGAGATTTGATAGGTTCAATAAAAAATAAATTAAACATAAAAATTTTATATTTGCACGCTAGAGAAATTATTGAAAGATTAGGAGACGGCTCTTTAGATATTGGCTTTTCTGGTTTTGATTTATTAAAAGAAAGTGAGATAAATACCCAAAACAAAATAAATGTTATTAAAAAACTTGATTTTGGAAATGCTAATCTAGTTGTAGCTATACCTGATCCTTGGATCGATGTTCAAACAATAGCTGACCTTGAGGAAATTGCATTTGAATTTAGAGATAAAAAGAAAAAAAGATTAAGAGTTGCAACCAAGTATCCAAATTTAACTAAGGATTTTTTATTTTCTAAAGGTGTTACTCAATTTAAATTGGTTGACAGTTTAGGAGCAACTGAGGCGTACCCTTTTACTGGTTCAGCTGAATTAATTACAGACATAACATCTACAGGTGAGACTCTTAGAGCTAATAACCTACGTATATTGAAAGATGGAGAAATCTTAAAATCCCAAGCTTGTATTTTTACTTCAAAAAAAAATAGTAAAAAAAAGGGTTTAAAAAACTTTGTTAAATTACTTTCTAAGTAATTTATCTTTAAAGTATATTAGAATAATTTTGATGATATCTAAATTTCTTATTATTGCATAAGCAGCTATTAGAACCCCTATTCCAAAAATAATTTTCAAAATAAGATATAATTCCATAAAAATCCCTTATAATACAAGTAACGAATCATGGACACAATTTTATTAATAATTTTAATTTTAATGCTTGGAGCAATCTTGGCTATTTTGTATTTAAATATTAAGTCCAAGAAAGAGAACAGAGCTGATGAGACTAATGAAATAGCAAATTTGAATGCTGAAATTATTAAATTAAAAGATAGCTTAAACTCTACAATCAATACATCTTTAAGTTCGATGTCTACCTCATTTAACTCTTTATCAACTGGGGTTACAAAGGATATGACCGAGGCACTTACGAAAGTTGATGAGAAGGTTGGTAATTTTAATGAACAAGTAAAGCTTTTAAATCAAAGTCAAGAGGGAATTACTAAAATTTTAGCAGGGGTCAAAAAATATGGAACTCTAGCTGAGTATTCTTTGGATGCTCTAATTAAAGATTTATTACCTGCGTCTCAATATATGACAAATGTCAAAATGAAAGAAGATACAAGTGAAAACGTAGAATTTGCAATCAAGCTTCAAGGAGATGTTTTGGTTCCGGTAGACTCTCATTTTCCAGTAGAAAAATTTAGGGCAATTACAGATGCGCACGAGGCAGATGACAAGAAGTCAGTTGCTGATGCTAGAACAAAATTAGCAAGTGCATTTAAGGCTAAAGCAAAAAGTGTGATGGAAAAATATATTGTTCCACCTAAAACTTCAAATTTTGCAATAGTATACGCTCCTACAGAAAGTCTTTATAAAGAATTAACTGAGTATCAAGACCCAAGTAGTAAAGAGCTATTAACTCAAGAATTAATGAAAAAATACAAAATAGTAATTTGTGGCCCAAATACTCTTTCAGCTTATTTACAGTCTTTACACATGGGCTTTCAGTCTCTTAAAATTTCAAAACACGCAACAGAGATTTATGATCATTTAAAAACTATAAGCACGAGATTTTCTAGTCATTTTGATAATATTTACAAATTAAGAAAAAAACTTGAAGAGGCTATGACAGTTGTTGATAGTTTTGGAAAAGATGCAAGATCAATTACTAGAACTTTAGAAAATATAAAAGATCCCGAGCAAGTTGAAAAAGCCGTTCTAACAGAGAACGTCGAGAGTTTTGTTGAAAGAAATAAACAAGTCAAAAAATAATTTCTTTTTTCAGATAATACCGACTATAAGAAATCACATGCGTTGGAACAAAAAATATGACTATCCTACAAGTTCAAGAGCAACAGAAGATGGAATTAGAAGATACGTATTAGGAGAAGCAAAGTTACCGAGTGTAACTTCAATACTTGATGCAACTAAATCCGAGGAAGATAAAGCAGCTTTAGCAAACTGGAGAGAGAGAACCGGTCACAAAGAGGCTGAGGCTATAACAAAGGCAGCAAGCAGCAGAGGTTCTCAAATGCACAGCTATTTAGAGTCTTTTCTTTTAGGTAGAGAAAATTTGAGTTTCTTTGAAGACAATGAACAATATAAAAAAATGGCAAAAGAAATTATTGATAAGGGTTTAACAAATAGATTAGAGGAAATATATGGTGTGGAGTGCACTATGTATTATCCTGAGAGATATGCAGGCACAGCAGACTGTGTAGGTGTTTATGAGGGAAAAGAAACAATAATTGATTTCAAGCAGTCCAACAAACCAAAAAAAGCTGAGTACATAGATTCTTGGTATTTACAAACTGCGGCTTACTCTTTAGCGCATAATGTTGTTTACAATTCAAACATTAATGCATGTATTATTCTAGTTTGCACAGTTGATAATTTGTTTCAAGAGTTTAAGATTCAAGGGCCCGAACTAATAACATATCAAAATTTGTTTTTAGGTAGATTAAAAAAATTTAATGAGATGAATAATTTAGTTTAATAAAAAATGGATAAGATTGTAATTTACGATACAGAGACAACAAACTCAACAATATGGGGATCTATAATAGAAGTTGGAGCTGTTGTAGTTGATAAAAATTTAAGAGAAATTGGAAAATTAAATATTAGGGGGCGAATGCCGGAAGGTGAGGTGCCTAGTGCGAAGGCTTTACTTGTTAATTCAACTAGTATTGATTTACTAACTAAAGGCAATTATTCACATTATGACTTTTTAGGTGCTGTTGAAAATTTTTTCTCTAAATGTGCCCCAGCAATGTTTATGGGGTGGTCAAATTTAAATTTTGATCGAAGGATGTTTCACTTTAATTTTTTTAAGGGCAATCGCTATCCTTACGCTACTCACTCATCGCCTAATAGTGAGCATGATGGTTTACACATAGCCAGGGCAGCTCAAACCTTAAATTCTGAAACTTTAAAAACAGAATTAACTGAGGCGGGAAACCCAAGCTTAGCATTAGAATCCTTATCAAGAATGCAGGGTTTTGACACTTCAGCAAGCCATACTGCCTACGTTGATGCTCAAAATTCATTAAAAGTCCTTCGAATTATTAAAGATAAACATAAAGAAAATTGGGAAACATTTTTAAAAACATCAACTAAAACTAGCGTAGAAACGTTTTTAAAAAATGAAGGCATATATTCTATTTTTGAAAATGTGAAGGGTAGAAATATGATGTATCTCACTAGTACACTACATCCAAATCATTGTTTTCATCCATCTTACGCATCGTGGGGATATGTTTGGGATTTAAGAAGAGATCCAGAACCACTATTAAACTTAACAGTAAATCAATTAAGAGATATTTTTAAAAAATATAGTCCAAAACCCTTAAGAGTTTTAAAAACCAATAAAGCTCCAGTAATTTTGGATAAAGAGTTTGCCTTAAAACAAAAACCCTATTCAGACCTAGATTTAGAAACAATAAAAAAAAGAGCACAAATGGTAAGAAATAATGAAAATTTTTGTAAAAATATACAAATTATAAATAGAGAGGCAGCAGAGGAAAAGGAGCAAACTAAAACCCAGGAAGATTTGTTACCTGAAGAAACTTTGTATGAAAAATTTATTCCTAATAAAGATACTGCTCTTTTTAAAACCTGGCATAGTTCATCTTGGGAAGATAAGTTGAGATTACTAGATAAATTTCAAGACAAAAGATGTAGTTGGTTTGGTCAAAAAATAATTTATCAGGAAGCGCCGCAAATTTTACCACCTGATTTATATAAAAATATTAAAAGTGAAATTGCTAGACGTATACTAAGTAAGAATAAGGAGAAGTGGCAAACGGTAAATATGGCATATAATGAAATCGACTATTTGAGAGATCAAGCAGATAAAAGAGATGATAAAAATGAATTAAATAAACTAGACGAAATAAATGATTTTATTATGTCTATTGAAAAGAAATATGAAATTGCCTAGTTGACTTTAATAAACAAATTAATAGAAAGGATTTATGCTTATAGATTTTAAAGATGAAGATTTTGAGAACAAAATTAAAAGTGAGGATGTTTCAGTAATTCAATTTAGTGCAGCTTGGTGTGGCCCTTGTAAGTCCTTAAAACCAATTATGGATAAGCTTGCAGTTGAGTATAAAGATAAGGCTGGTTTTTATTACGCTGATATAGAAGATGGTGGTATTAATACTGGAAGTGCTGCGGGAATAAGAGGTGTTCCAACAGTGATAATCTATAAAAAAGGTGTTGAAGTTGATAGAAAAGTTGGTGGCGTACCAGAAAGCCATATGAAAGAATTTTTAGAAAAAAATATTTAATTTAAGTTTAATATTTCGCCTGCTAAATATAAAGATCCTGTAATTATTAACATATCATTTTCCTTAAGTGTTAAGGACTTTATTGCTTTCTCAATATTTTCCTCATATTTAACATTTGAAACATTACCAAATTTTTCTTTTAATTTTTTACCACTGATAGCGTTTGGTTGATTTGGAACATCAACAGTGGTTAGAGATGAAACATCTTTAAAGTGGGTAATATATTCTTCATGATTTTTATTAGACATCATTCCTATAATAAAATGCTTATTACAATCTAAGGTTTGGAGATATTCATTTAAAACTCTAGCACCATCTTCATTATGACTTCCATCTAACAATAATCGGTTATTTTTGATGAGATCTTTAATTTTCCCAGACTTTATTTCCTGTAATCTGCCAATACTCTCTATTTTGGTAATTGCATTTTTTATATCATCATTTTTAACTTCTAAATTTAACTGTCTTATTGTTGCTATTGCTGTTGAAATATTTTCTAACTGAAATTGTCCAAGAATATTTGGCAACGGAAGTTTTAAACCACCAAATTTATCCTCATAATAGAAAAAACCATTCTCTCCATTAGAATAACTATAATCTTCATTAAAGAACAATTTATTAGATAAGTTTTGTGAAATTGATTTTTTAATATTCTCGGTTGTTTTGACTGAGTTTTGTTTAGATACAATTATATTAGAATTTAATAGAGAGGATGTTTTTTCAAATACGATTTTTTCAATAGTTTGTTGATCTTTTGGTAACCAGTCAAGATGATCTTTACTAATAGAGCATACAATACTCGCTAAATTATTTTTTAGAATATTAGTTGCATCAAACCTATGAAACAAGCCTGCCTCTATTAAATTAATATTATCTGGATATTGAGCAGCCTTATAGAAATAACAAGCTGACAAAGCCTCAAAAAAAGTTAGGGGATTTTGATCGTTTATTTTTTCAACTTCCTCAAAAAGATCAATTAACTCATCATCATTAAGCATATTATTATTAAAAACAAATCTCTCGTTGATTTTTTGAATGTGAGGACTCGTATAAACATTACATTTTACTTTTGCTTCTTTTAGAATCGAAAAAATGGCATTAATGGTAGATTGCTTACCATTTGTTCCTACTACTGATATTGCTTTTATTTTGTCTTGAGGATTACCTAATTTTTCACAAAGAATTTTTATACGATCTAAACTTAAATCTATTTCTTTAGGATGCAGCTTTTGTAAGTGACTGACTATCTTCTGAAGTTTCATTTTCTTCAGTGCTTATAACAGGTTTCTTATTTAATAGAATTGAAATTAAGATCCCAATTTTTTCAGCAAGATCTTTTCTTTCAACAATCATATCGACAAACCCCGTCTTTTGAACATATTCACTTCTTTGAAAACCCTCAGGTAATTCTTCTTTTACAGTTCCTTGAATGACTCTAGCACCAGCGAAAGCGATTAGTGCACCGGGTTCCGCAATATGAATGTCACCCAACATTGCATAACTAGCTGTAATTCCTCCAGCAACGGGATCTGCCATTAAAACTATGTAAGGCAACCCTGCAGCTTTTACTTCATTAATTGCTAGTGTAGTTCGCGTCATTTGAGATAATGAGATTGATGACTCTTGCATTTTCATACCCCCGCCAGTGGCAACCATGAGTAAAGGTTGCTTATTATCTACTGCATGCTGAGCCGCATATAAAAAAGCTTCACCTTCTGCTGCACCAATACTTGCACCCATAAAATCAAAGTCTGATGCAACTGCAGTAATCTTAATTTGATTGATAGAACCTTCTGCTACAACCATACTACAATCCAAGCCTGTTTTTTTACGTGCGCTTTTTAATCTTTCTTTATAAGGTTTGCTATCAATGAAACCCAGAGGATCATCCTTTGGAATAGGAGTTTTAAATATTTCATAATTATTTTTACCAAATAGAATATCAAATCTTTGCTTTGGACTAATTCTATGATGTTTTTTACATCCGAGTTCAGGACACACCCAAAGGTTTTCCTCTAAGTCTTTTTTTAAAATTGGTCCTTTACAGCAACTAGTCCAATCACTTTTTGCGATTTCTTCCTTTGTTGCTCTTTTATGGATAGCTGTTTTTATTTTTTCACCAGCTTTGATTATTTTTGTTATCCAATTCATTTAATTTTATTTTTTAGTCTATTTACGACATTATAAACATTTGTGACAGGATTTTGTCTTTTTTTTATAGAACTTGTTATTTCCTTACAAATAGCACTTCCAACAACTAAACCATCAGCTTTTTTAAGTGATTTTATAGTTTTTTCAGTGATACCGAAACCAATCACAACATTTTTTTTCGAGTTGATTTTTTTTATTTTATCATAGTTAGACAATATTTCTTTGGAGGAAACTTTAAGCTTTCCCCCAGTAGTAGAGAGCATAGATATGAAATAAATCATTTCATGAGAGTCATTAATTATTTTTTTTAACCTTTTTTTAGTTGTAGTCGGTGATAAAAGTTGAATGAAAAATATTGATTTTCTTTTACACTTATTCGCAAATTTCTTATTTTCTGGCCAAGGTAAATCTACAACTATTAATCCATTTACTCCTGAAATTTTGCATTTTCTTAAAAATTTATTTTCACCATATTGAAAGATCATATTATAATATCCCATCAATATAACTGGTTTATTTTCATCAAATTTTTTAAAATTTTTTACGATTTTAAAAATATCATTAACTTTAATCCCATTTTTGATCGCTCTATAAGAGCTTGTTTGAATTTGACTTCCATCAGCGACTGGAGTGTTGTGAGGAACGCCAATTTCCAATATATCAACCTCTTCCGAAATTGATTTGAGTATTTCTAAAGATTGTTTTTTTGAACTATCTCCAGCAACAGTATAAGTTAATAAAGCAGGCCTTTTTTCACTTTTAGCTTTTTTAAAAGCGTAACTAATTGGATTAGACATATTTTTTCCCTAATCTTTGCCTTAAGATTCCTCGATCTTTGTAAGCATCTCCACAACTATTGACTACAACAATTGTATCTTTGCTTAATTTTTTTGACTCTGCAATTGCAACTGAGAAAGCATGGCTTGGCTCTAAAGAGGGTCTTAATTTTTCAAACTTTGTTACAAGTTTATATGCTCTTAGAGCTTCTTCATCACTTGCTGCAGTATATCTCGCCCTTTTTGTGTCTTTAAGAAAACAATGAAGTGGAGAAATACCTGGATAATCCAGTCCTGCTGAAATTGACTCGGTTTCCTCTATTTGACCATCAGTATTTTGATTAACATATTGAGCTGCTCCATGTAGAATTCCAATTTTAGATCCATAAGTGAGTGGTGCTGCATGTTTTTTACTTTTTGCAGGTCCGCCAGCTTCTACACCAATAAATTCACATTGTTTTTTATCGTAATCCATAAACTCATTCCAGAATCCAAAACTAGAACTTCCTCCTCCAACACAATTATAAAGTTTAAGTTTTTTTGGAACTGAACCAAACTCATTAATTAATTGAATTTTTAGCTCTCTAGATATTTGACTTGTACTCCATCCACAGATGCGAACGAAGACAGCTGGGCCAACAGTGCTGCCAACACACATTGCAACTTTATCACAATTAGCAACCCAGTAACGCATGCACTCAGAAACTGCATCTACTAGAGTTTGACTACCAGAGTATACAGGAACAACTTCGGCCCCATTTTTTTTCATAGCCTTTACATTTGGCTGCTGCCTCTGAATATCTTTTGCACCCATAAAAATCTTGCATTTTAAGCCAAATTTTTTGGCTGCCATGCTTAACATCTTGCCTGCATAGCCAGCACCAGTGTCTCCACAAATGATTTTTTTCCCAGACCGTTTTGCGAGCAAACAGTGAACAGTTGCATTATAAATTTTATGTGCACCTCCATTTGCATCAGAAACAACTTTAGACCAAATTTGAGCTCCACCTACATGTTTAGTTAAATTTTCTAATTTGATGAAACGAGTAGGACTACCAACCCAGTTTTTAAAATATTTATCTCTTTCGTTGACAAATTTTTTATCTTTTTTGAGTTTATTAAAAAGAATTTCCAAATCTTCGATAGGTTTTTTCAATGTTTCAGGCACGAAGTTACCTCCAAACTTACCACCCCAAAATCCAAGTTTATCGCCTTGATCTATAACTGGAATTCCTTTTTTTAATTTCATGTTTCTGCAAATAATCTTAATAATCTATCAATTTTATTAATATCTTTCTTTCCCTCTTTATTTTCAATTGATCCAGATAAATCAATTATGAAGTCTTTATTTTTAAAATTAGGAATATCATCTATTTGAATATTTCCTGCAATCATTTTATTTACTTCATCAGGTACCCGTTCTAACAGATTATGATCAAAGCTCTCAGACTTATGGTAACCTTTTGAATCAAAAAGAATTATATCAGAAATATCTAAATAATCTTTATATCTATCTACATCCTCCTCATTTGAGATTGTGAGTGCTGAAATTATCTTAATTTTGTATTTTTTCTTAATTTCAATAGTTCTTAATGGGTCTACATCATAAAGCTGATAATAATCAAAATTAAGGTCTTTAATTTTTTCTAAAAGTTCATTTGTTGGACTTACAAGTACAGAAACAAAAAAAGTTTTTTTTTTATCAACATTTATCAAATTTTTTAAATTGTCATATGTAACATATCTTTTACTTTCTTTATAATTTGTGATGAAACCAATAAATTTTGGTGGATATGGATGACTTAAGATATAACTTAAAGTTTCAGGATCTGAAACCCCGCAAATTTTTAAGTCTTTGATCATTTATTTAAATGAGCAATTAACGATTGGATATTTTTTTTAATATTTCCTTTTGTTATAGGCCTTCCTATTACAAGCCAATCGCTACCATTCATATAGGCTTGCTTTGGAGTAACAACTCTTTTTTGGTCATTTGTTTTAGTATTAAATCTTATTCCAGGGGTAATTATTTCTTTTTTGAAAAATTTTTTAACAATCTTTACCTCATGAGCACTGCATACAATAGCATCCAAGTTAGCATTTTTGGCTAATTTTACCTGATGTGAAACTAGTTGATTTATATTTTTGTTGTAACCAATCTCTTTCAAAGATTTGTTATTTAGGGAGGTTAGCGTTGTAACACCAACCAATTTTGTTTTTCCGGATATTTTTTTGCAAGCTTTTAAAGCTTGTAATCCAGAGCCAATATGAATGGTTAAATAATTTATATTCAGATCTTTGATTGCTTTAATAGTCGAGACACAAGTATTTGGAATATCATGGATTTTGAGATCAGCAAAAATAATTTTATTTTTTAATTTAGATAAAAAATTCCTTCCATATTTTGAGTTTAAAAATTCTAAACCAAACTTATATCCAACTTTAAGTTTCTCATTTTTTGTTTCTCTAATAATTTTTTTAATTTTTAAAATATTACTGCTATCACAAGCAACAAATATTTTATTTTTTTTCATCGTTTAAAATTTTAAACAAATCTTTTGACATTTTGAAGTGAATTGTTTTTTTTTCAGGAGTATTCACTTTTTCGTTTGTTTTTGGGTTCCTCGAAATTCTAGCTTTTTGAACTTTTCTTGAAAAAATTCCAAAACCTCTTAATTCTACTCTTTCTCCTCTTTTTAAACTTCTTTTTATTTCATTAAGAATTATATTAGTAAATTTTTCTAAATCTTTTTTTAAAAAGTTTGGATAATTTTTAGATAGTTGTTTTAAAAGATTTGATTTAACAATAGCCAATTTTATCTATGAATAAAGTTTCTATTTATCATTTTTTTTATTTAAATCTTTTGATAATGATGAAAAAGGAAGGTTTTTTCCTGAGTCTTCAGCCCCATATTTCTCTAAAGCCTCTTTTTTTTCGAGCTCCTCTAGCAACCTTATACTTAGGGATACCTTTCTCTTATCAAAATCTATTTCTGAAATTGCACAATCTATTCTTTCACCACCAGTAAACCTTGATGGTCTAGCATCAGCTGAACTTATCGCAATTTGGCTCTTTTTAATTGTGAAGTCCATTTCACATCCTTCAGGTCTTACAATCAAGCCTTTATTATCTGTAGAAATAATCTTTACCGTAATTACCTGGTTAACATTTTTATCCTTAAACCAATCGAACGGATCTGGTTGAGTTTGTCTAAGGCCAACTCTAATTTTTTGTTCAGCAGACTTGACTTCTAAAACTTTAACCTTAAGTCTGTCACCTTTTTTATATTTTTTTAACTCTTCCTCACCATTATTTAAATAAGTGAGGTCATTACAGTGAAGAAATGCATCAATTTCTAAATTATCTATACTTAAAAATAATGAATATTCATTTTTGTTGACAACTAATCCTTCAACTAATGTGCCAACAGGAAATTTTTTTTCAAAAATCACAAATGGATTTTCTTGAGCGAGTCTGTGTGAAATAGCTATACGTCTTTTATCTTTATCTATTTCTGTGATTACACAATCTATTTCGTCACCTATCTTAAACATTTTTTTTGCGGATACATTTTTTTTGGTCCAGCTAAGTTCACTTGAATGAAGCAATGTTGTTAAACCAGGCTCTAATTCACAAAATGCACCAAAGTCCATCAATTTTACAACTTTAACTTTATAGATTTTTTTCAATTCATAATTTTCTACATGTTCAAAAGGGTCTGGTGATAATTGTTTTACTGAACAACCAACTTGTAATTTTTCCTTATCGACATTAATGACTTTAAGATCATGCTTTTCTCCTATATTAAAAACTTCATCAGGATGATTAACTCTACTGTACGAAATTTCTTGCAAGTGAACTAAAACATCTAATTCATTATTAACATTAAAAAAACATCCAAACGAGCTGTAACCCTTAACTTCCGCATTTTTAATTATATCTCCCACTTTATACTTCTCAATAATTTTTGCTTTGTCCTCTTTTTTATACGATGAGATTATTTCTCTTCTGGATACACATGCATTACCTCTAACTTTATCTAATTTAATCAAAGCGAATTTTTGTGGTTCATTCATAAGGTGACTAATATCTTTAAGTGGTTTATCGCTTATTTGTGAACCTGGCAAAAACATTAGAGAGCCTGTATCTATGTGTTCCACAATACATCCTCCCTTACATTTAGAGGTGATTTTTCCCATGATCGGTTCTTTCTTTTCATATGCTTCAACTAGTTTATCCCAACCCTTTATTTTTTGAGCTTTACTTGCAGAAACCACAACCTCACCATTTTTATCCTCAATTTTTTCTAGGAGAACGGAAATAGTCTCACCAACTTTAATATTGTCTGAAAGACCAATATTTTTAAGTTCGTTAATATCAACCACTGGTTCGCTTTTGAGTCCCTCTATTAGTAAAAAAACAAATTTTTCTGTAATTTTATTTATTTTACCTTCAATGATTTTACCTTCTTCAATGGTTATTTTTGAAAGTTGACTGTTTAATAATTTTTCAAATTCTTTTGATTCAGGGTTTGATAAATCTTTATATATTTCCATTAATTACAATTTTAATTTTAATTATTAAAAAAACTCCGACCTTTTAAATAAAATAATGATTTTAATCAAGAATGAATTTCCCTAAAAAATTCACTAATTTTCTGAAATTTTCAAATAAACTGGTGTTTTTTAGTTATTATATTTCAATTATCAATATTTAAGTTTTGCACCTAATAGTTCAATTTTTTTTAGAAAGGACGGGAATGAGGTGTTTATTGAGTTTTTGTTATATATTTTCCATTCTCCACCGAATGCAAGTGAGGCAACAACACTTGTCATAAAAACTCTATGGTCTTTTAAAAATTTTTTGATAATTATTTTTTTATTTATTTTTAAATTTGGATTACCATAAATTTTTATACTATCTTTCGTAATAATATTTTTGATACCAATTTTATTTAAAATTATTGATCCCCATTTAAGTCTTGGACTCTCTTTTTTATTCAGTTCAGATAGGTTTTTAAAATATGAAATTCCTTTTGCTTTAGCGGCCACCAAAAAAATTAATAAAAACTCGTCTATTGCAGCACTATTAAGATTTGATGGACAATTTATTGCCTTAAGTTTTGGTGAACTCTCAATTATCAGGTCTGCAATTTTTTCCCCTTTATAAATTTTTTTGTTTTTTTCAAAAATTTTAACACCCATCATTCTTAAAATTATTAAGAGACCCGTCCTAGAAGGGTTAATATTTACATTCTTTATTTTCAATTTAGATCTATCTATTAAAGCTGTTAGAACTATAAAAAAGGCACTAGAACTAATATCAGCTGGTATCTTATAATTTAATGCTGATATTTTTTTACCACCCTTAATTTTAATTAAATCAAATTTTTTTCTTTTCGAAATTTTGATAGGTAATTTTAAATATCTAAATAACAATTCACTATGATTTCTCGATTTCTTTGCTTTAATAACTGTCTCACCTTTTGTATTTAAGGCAGCAAACATAACTGCGCTTTTACATTGCGCCGACCCTATTGTTTCATGATAATTAATTGGTAATGGGTTATCTGTTCCTTTAATATTGATTGGAAGTTTACCAAAATTAGTTAAATATTTAGCTCCAAATTTTTCTAATGGTTTTGAGACTCTAAAGAAATCTCTTTTTGATAAACTCTTATCTCCAATTAGTTTTATATTATTTTTTGAATGAACTAATAGGCCCATTATTAGCCTACTTAAAGTTCCAGAATTTCCGGCATCAAGTATTAATGATTTTTTATATTTAAAACCATTCAATCCAACTCCAACTATCTCGCAGAAATTTTTAGTCACTTTTATTTTGACACCAAGTTTTTTGAGACAATTTAAAGTATTCAATACATCTTCAGATAATAACAAATTAGTAGATCTAGATTTTGCAAAGGATTGAGAGGATAATAGTGCCCATCTAATAGATAAGCTTTTATCACCTTCAACAATAATTTTTTTATTATAAGGTTCAATTTTTTCTTTGATTACTATAAAGGACATTTTTGATATTAATTTATTTTAAAAGAGTCACCAAAGTAAGCATTTTGAGCATCAATATTTTTTATAAGATTATTAGGAGTATCTTTTGCAATTACTTTTCCATTAGATAAGACTATAGCTATATCGACACATGATAGTAGATCTCTGGCTTGATGGTCACATAAAATAATCGAAATATTATTCTGAGTTTGTAAATCAACTACAATTTGTTGAAGATTTTTGATTGTCATTATATCTAAAGCAGCAAAAGGTTCATCCAACAATAAAATATTTGGATCACTCAATAAAGCTAAAGAGATAACTAAACGCTTTTTTTGCCCACCAGATAGAAAATCAGCTTTAATATTCTGCAGAGCCTCTAATTCAAATTTTGAAATTAATAAATTAATTTTTTCACTCCTCAATTTTTTATCTTCAATTACTATCTCACTTATTGCTTTAAGGTTTTCTCTTAAAGTAAGGTCATGAAAATACCCACCATGTTGCGGAACATAGCCAATTTTATACTTTTTTGTCCTTTCAAATATAGGATCATTAGTAATATTTTTGTTGTACATATAAACAGAACCATAATTCGGTTTAATTAAACCTGTTATGATATTAAATATCGTTGATTTTCCTACACCGTTAGGACCAAGCAAACCAAGTATTTCTCCTTGTTGTAAATTGAAATTTAAGTCTTCTAAAATTTTACGTTTATTAAAATAAACAGATATTTTTTCAAGTCTGAGAATTTCGGTTTTCTTTTTGAAATTTGTTATCCTAAATTTTTTTATAATAGCCACTCTAGTTCTCTCCTGAAATTTGAACTTTTTTTTTTTGATCTTTCATAGAAATTTTTAATTTATTCCTTAATAAATCTATTTCAACAATATCTGCAAACATTTCTAAATTATCATTGGTATAATGAACATTTTCTAAAATTTCTATTGAATTTTTGATAAAATCAATTTTTACTATATCTGATCTAATAGTTTGGTTGAGATATAAAACTAAAACATTTTCTTTAAATACAGTGTTGTTACTTTGTCTATTGTAGCTAGCAACATCTGAAATGATTTTAATTTTTTCACCTTTTTCTTGAATTATTTCACCCTCTACATCGAAAAGATTTACATTATTCTCATCGTCTTTGATTATCTCTGCCGAGGTTGCAGATAAAACATAAGTATTTCCTAGTAAATCTTCTGATACATATTTGAGATTTTGAATTATATTTGTGTCATCCTTTTTCTCATCAGCTTCTATACCTTTACTTTTCTGATTATCGACTTTAGTTTCTTCTTTTTTCTCTAAAGTTTTATTGTCAAGCTTAAAGTATTTATTGTAAAAAATTATAGTTAAAAAAAGTAAAAATAGTATTAATACAGACTGAATAATTTTTTTTATATTCATTAAAATTAATATATTTCTTTATTTAGAATATTATGGACATGAACAATCCCAATAGTAATAAATTTTTTATTTTTATTAAAGACACATAAACTTGTAATTTTTTTTTCATTCATAATAGAAAGAGCTTTTGTAGCAAGAGTACTTCTTTCAACTTTAATTGGATTTTTTGTCATTACGTCTTTTACCTTTAAATGGTTTAATGACACGTTATTAGAGTTAAATCTTCTTATTTGACCATCAGTAATAATTCCGGTTGTATATTTTTTTTTATTCCTTGCTATTAGAGTTCCTAATTTTTTTTTAGTCATAATTTTTAATGCTTTATTCATGGATGTATTCTCATTAATAAAAGGTATCTTTTCATTTTTTAACATTACATCATCAACAGTTTTTAATTTTTCTCCAATGCTTCCAGAGGGATGATATTTCTTAAAATCAGAATTATTAATTTTTTTTTTTTTTAAAGTTGAAATAGCTAAAGCATCACCAAGGCTTAACTGATTAATTGTACTAGAGGTTGGAACCATATCCAAGCCAGCTTCTTTTACTTCTGGGGTAATCAATTTAATATCACTATTTTTATAAAGATCTGAATTTTTTTTTGATGTTATCCCGATTAAAAGAACTTTATTTCTATTTGCATAATTTATTATATTTTTAAGTTCTATAGAATTTCCAGAGTAGCTTATAAGTATCAAAATATCTTTTTTTGAAATACTACCCATATCACCATGAGAGCAGTCATTAGCTGATAATGAAAAAGATGGTGTTCCAATTGAAGATAAGGTTGCAGAAATTTTATTAGCAATTATTCCACTTTTTCCTACACCACATAATATAATTTTAGATTGGCAATTTACGATTGCATTAACCGCTTCATCAAAATTTTTATTTAAAGATTTTTTTAATTTAGTAAGAGCTTTAATTTCTAAATCAATTACATCTTTTGCAATATTTTTATAATTTATTTTTTTCATTAATGAGCCCAAATATCATCCTTAAATAAGGCAAGATCTAGATCGACTCTAGTTTTTAAAAACTTTAAACATTCTTTATAAATTTCTAATCTATTCTCTCTTATTAAAATTTTATTCAATTCCTCATGTATCTTATGAAGATATATTACGTCATTTGCACAATATTTTAATTGTGATTGACTTAATTCTCCCCCAAAATCAGAGCTTTGAAATTGTTTGCTTACATCAATTTTTATAAACTCTTTTATAAGAGTTTTTAATGAATGATTATCAGAGTATGATCTTGATAATTTTGAGGCAATTTTCGTGTCTAAAATGTTGTTAGTGTCTGTTTTAAGATAAAATTTAATAAATGCTAAATCAGCTCTTCCATAATGAAAAATCTTGGTAATTTTTTCATCACTAAGAATTTTTATTAAATTTGGGGCTTTGTAGTCTGATCTATCCAATTGCACTATATGTGCATCTGATTTTCCCGAGGAAACCTGTATTAAACACAAGGGATCGCGTCTTACATTTAATCCCATAAATTCACCATCAACCGCTATTAAATTGCCTAATTTCAAATCATCTGGTAAATCATTTTTGTGAAGTTTGATGTCCATATTTATTAAAAGAATATATATATATGAAAGCAAAAAATTGTCTAATTTTTGGTGGGAGCGGTCAAATTGGAGCCAACTTAATAAGAAAACTTACTAGGAACAATGTAAAGGTTACCGTCGTAACAAGAAATATACATCAAAAGGGCTTAAGAATTAAAACTCAAGCGAATGCAGGTTACATTGAAATAAAAGAAGCCAATATTTACGATCAAAATAAAATTGAAAAATTGTTCAGTGATGCTGATTTTTGTATTAATCTAGTAGGAATCTTATATGAGAGTAAAAAAGGAAATACATTTCAAAATATTCATTCTGTTTTTCCATCTCTTTTAGCAAAGCTATGTAGAAAATATAATTTAGAACATTTTCTACATATATCTGCTTTAGGGATTAACGAAGCATCAGATTCTAAGTATGCAATTTCAAAGCTAGAGGGAGAAAAAAATATTTTTAAAAATTTTTCTAAATCAACAATTCTTAGACCATCGGTAGTTTTTTCTAATTCTGATAATTTCAGTACTCAGTTTATGACATTACTAAATAGGCTTCCAATATTTCCACTCTATTACTCAGGAAAAACCAAATTTATGCCAATACATTGTACAGATTTAACAAATATTATTTACCATTTAATTTCAAAAGGATCTGAAACAAAAATTATAGAATGTGTTGGTCCAGAGATATTAACATTTAAAGAGATATTAGAAATTTTACTAAATTTGATTAATAAAAAAAGATTATTACTTCCTTTTCCACTTGCTATTGCTAAATTATCTGCAAAATTTTTTCAATTATTTCCAAAGCCATTACTTACTGAAGATCAATTGAGATTACTAAAACATGACAATATCCCTTCAGGAAAATATAAAACTAATTCAGATATTGGTTTGCCAAGTAAACTTTATTTTAAAGATGAGGTAAAAAAATATTCTTATATGTGGCGTGACGGTGGGGAATTTTCTACAGAAAAATATAATTTTGGGGATATTGGAAAAAAAAGTTAAAACAAGTTAGCCAGTTTGAATTTTTTTTTCAATGTATTCTTGAATATCCTCTTTATCATTTGTTTCTTCTTTTTTACCCTTAGGAACATAACTGTATAGCAAATGTAATTTACAGTAAGAAAAGTCTTTTACCGAAGTTCTTCCACAAAAGTAAAAATCTTTTTCATCTGGATGTCCAATTGGATAGCGACAAACACCGTCTTCAAGTTCTTCTAATTGTTTGGGATTTTCAGGCTCAAAATCTTTTTCAATTATCAAAGATTTAAATTTACTTCTTCTGCCTTTGACTGATTTAACTTTACTATTCTCATTCAAAGATTTTGAATTCTGACTTACATTTGCAGATCTTGTCTTAATTTTTGCAGAAAGATTTAATCTATGGGCTTTTCCAATGACGGCATTACGTGAGATGCCACCTATAATTTCCGCTATTTGTGAAGCAGTATTTCCTTTGCCCCATAATTCTTTTAATTTCGCTACTTTTTCCTCTGTCCAACTCATTAAGTCTATATAATGTGTATTATACTTTTATTAACACAATATACTGATATATTTTTTGATAAAACAAGTAATTATTAACAGTTATTAACATTAATTTTAAAATTGTTGATTATATTTTTTCAATCGCAACTTGTATTAAATAATTTTGTTTATACAAAGTTCTATTTAAAAAATTATGACTTATTTGGCAAAAAATTATAATAGAAAAAAAATCTCCTTTAAATATGGCAAAGGGAGTTATCTTTACGCAAATAATGGAAAAAAATATTTAGACTTCTGTAGCGGGATTGCTGTAACAGCTTTAGGCCACGCACATCCAAAATTGATTAAAACAATAAATGCTCAATCAAAAAAAGTATGGCATGTTTCTAACGCTTTTCAAATACCAGAGGGAGAAAGACTGGCTAAAAAATTATGCCAAAAAACATTCGCTGATTATGTGATCTTTCAAAACAGTGGAGCGGAAGCTACTGAAGCTGCAATAAAGGTCGCTAGACGGTATTTTTATTCAATAGGAAAGCCAAATAAAACAAGAATTTTATGTGTTAAAAATTCCTTTCATGGAAGAACTTTAGCTACAATTTTTGCAAGTGGGTCAAAAAAAATGACAGAAGGATTTGGTCATGTAGGCGGTTTTGATCATTTCATTTTTGGAAATCACAAGTCTTTGAAAAAAAAGATAAACAAAAATACAGCTGCAATCATGATTGAACCTATAATGGGTGAAGGTGGTATTAAAGTTGTACCAGATTGGTGCTTAAAAGCACTGAGAAAGTTGTGTAACGAGAAGAAAATACTTCTTATCTTAGATGAAGTACAAAGTGGAATATCGAGATCAGGTGATTTTTTTGCCTTTGAAAAATCTAAGGTGAAACCCGATATAGTGCCAATTGCAAAGGGAATTGGAGGTGGATTTCCTATTGGTGCAGTTCTTATGAATAAAAAAGTTGCTGCAGGTATGACCCCAGGAACTCACGGATCCACGTTTGGAGGAAATCCATTGGCTATGGCAGTTGGAAATACAGTCATGGATATAGTATCTAGCAGAAAGTTTTTAAATAATGTTAAGAAATTATCAAAATATTTTTTATCAAATTTAAATAAGCTAAAAGAAAAATATCCTAAAATTATTAGAGAGATTAGGGGGAGAGGATTATTGATTGGAATTGAACTTAAAATAGATCAAACAAAATTTATTAAAAATTTGATGGATAATAAGCTGCTTACTATACGTGCCGCAGAAAATGTTGTTCGTATTTTACCTCCATTGAATGTAAAAAAAAGTGAAATAGATCAAGCTATTAATATTATAGACAAAGTTTGCTCAAAGCTTAGATAAAATGAAACATTTTATTAATTTAAAAGATATTCCTGCAAAAGATCTAAGAAAGATTATTACTGACGCTAAAAAAAGGAAGAAACAAAGAAAGAAACTGAATAATCTTGAGGTTGATAAAGGAAGTCCTTTAAGAGGAAAATTGTTAGTACAAATGTTTGAAAAATCTAGCTTGAGAACTAGACTAAGTTTTTATTTAGCAATAAAACAATTAGGTGGTAGCACTCTAACACTCAGACCAGATGAACTCCATTTATCAAAGGGAGGAGAAAGTATTCAAGATACAGCAAAAGTTTTATCAAATTTTGGGAATGCATTTATGCTCAGAACTTCTAATGATGAAAAATTAGAAGAATTCAAAAAATATTTATCTATACCAATAATCAATGGTTTAAGTCCTAGTTCTCATCCAACTCAAATTTTATCAGATATTTTTACTGTTGAGGAGATTAAGAAGAAGCCAATATCAAAGCTGAACATCACTTGGATTGGTGACTCTAACAATGTCTTGAATTCTTTAATCGCAGCATCAATTAAATTTTCTTTTAAACTCAATATTGGATGTCCAACTAAATATCAACCAAGTAAAATAATAATGAAATATATTAAAAGTAATAATAATAAAATACGCATATTACACGATCCAAAAAAAGCAGCTAAAGGAGCTGATGTTATTTTTTCGGACAAAGTAATTTCCATGAACGATAAAGTGAATAAATCAAAAAAATTGGGTCAATTTAAAAAATTTAAAATAAATAAAAAGTTAATGAGCCTGGCAAAAAAAAATTGTATTTTTCTTCACTGCTTGCCAAGGGGTAAAGAGGTAGAAGAGGATGTTTTTTTAAGTAAGAAATCTAAAGTTTGGCAACAGGCTCTAAACAGAATCCATGTTCAAAAATCTATATTACTTTATTGTTTTGGAAAATTAAGGTAATGGCAACGGATTATCTGAATTTTGATTCAAGTACAAAATTACAGAAGCTCTATCCTTTTCTTTTCTTAATCCAGCAAAGGCCATTTTAGTTCCTTTAATCCATTTAGCTGGTTTAAGTAGATAGCCATTAAGTTCTTCAAAAGTCCAGGCTTTTCCGTAGGCGGCAAGAGCTTTAGAATATTTATAATCATCTACAGCTCCCACATCTCTACCAACAACATTATACAATGCTGGACCAATATTATTTTTTCCACCTTTTACGATGGAATGACATGCTGCACATTTTTTAAAAACCTTTTCTCCAGTGGTAATATCCCCAAGAGCAATAAATGTAGCTATATCAATTTTATCTTCTGTGGGTTGTGAGTTTGTTTGTGAACTCACAACAGTAGCCTGCTCCACCTCAACTGAGTAACCAGGCGTCTCAGGCTTCTCAACATGAAAAATAACATTTGAAAGCTTTCCAATACCAATTACTAGAAGTGCTACCATTAATATTGCAGCTATTATTTTATTTAACTCGAAAGAATCCATTTCTTAAAATTATTTTGAACATATAGCACTATAAATAAAAAATTGCTTATATTTTTAATGTACATTTTTGCCTCTATTTATATTGTAGTAAGAAATTAAAATAAAAATGAAGACATTAGTTATAATTCCTTCCAGGTTATCAGCATCAAGATTACCAGGTAAGCCTTTGCTAAAAATTAATGGTTTATCTATAATTTCTCATGTTTATAAAAAAGCCCAAAAGGCTAACATTGGAGAAGTTTTTGTTGCTACAGAAGACCAAGAAATTGTTGAGGATGTGAGGAAAAATGGTGGAGATGCAATCTTGACAGGAAATAATCACAAAACGGGGACTGATAGAACTTATGAAGCCCTGATAAAGTTAGGCAGAACAGATGTTGAATTGGTAATGAATCTACAAGGAGACGAACCTCTAATAAATATAGAGGATATACAAAACTTGAATAGTCAGATGATTAAGACTAGACCTGATTTAGGGACCTTAGCAGCAAAAATCAATGATAAAAAAATTTTAGAAAATCAAAATATTGTAAAAGTAATCACAGAAGAAAGTTTGGATCAATCAAAATTTCCCCGAGCATTAAATTTTATGAGAAAATTAGATAAAGAAATTAATGAGGCGTATCATCACTTAGGAATTTATTGTTATAATGTAGAAATCTTGAAAAGATTTGTGTCTTTTAAACAGTCTCAAAATGAAATTAAAAATAAATTAGAGCAGTTAAGAGCACTAGATAACAATATAACCATTAATGTAGCTCTAGCAAAATCATCTCCTATTGGAGTAGATACTGAGGAAGATTATATAGCTATAAAAAAAATAATGGAATATAAGTCACAATGACTAAAATTTATTTTCAAGGAACTTTTGGAGCTTATTCACACTTAGCTGCCTTATCTATAGACTCTAATGCTGAAGTTGTTCCTTGTAAAACTTTTGACGATTGTTTTGCTCAAGCATCAAAAGATAAAGATTCAAAAATTATAATTCCAGAATCAAATAGAATTACTGGCAATATTGGAATTGAATATTTGATTTTTGAATATAGATTAAATATTTACGCTGAGTATTTTCAAAAAATAGAACATAATTTACTAGGTTTACCCGGAACAAAAGTTTCAGAAATCAAGAATGTTTATTCTCATGCCCAAGCACTATCACAATGTTCAAAATTTATAAAATCAAATAATTTTATTGAACATGTAGGTGCAGACACAGCTGGATCTGCAGAGATGGTTTCAAAAAGTAAGGATAAAACTAAAGGTGCAATAGCCTCATCATTGAGTGCTAAAACATACAATTTGGAAATTATAAAAAATAATATTGAAAATGAAAAAGGAAATTTAACTAGATTTCTTGTTATGGGTAAAAATATATCACAACCAGAATTTGGTGGAAAAAAATATATTACTTCTTTTTTATTTAAATTAAAAAGTAAACCTGCAGCTTTATATCAATCTTTAGGAGGATTTGCTATTAATGGAGTAAATCTAACAAAGTTGCAAAGTTATCCTGAAAAAAATTCTTTCGATTCCTTTTTCTTTTTGTGCGACTTAGATGGTCATATTGAAGAGCCAAGAGTACAAAAATCACTTGAGGATTTAGGATTACATTGTCAAGATTTTCACGTCCTAGGTGTTTTTGAAGCTGACAAACAGAGAGAAATAAATAAATAACTTTTCTTGTAGATAAGAAATTATTACTGTTATAATAGTTCTGGAGGCTAGAGGTGGATGCTGCTTGAACCCGACCAGATCTTAACGGAAGCAGTCGTAAAGACAGTTTTTCAGGTTCTAGTCTCCTCGTAGATATGAATAATAATTCAAAAGTATTAGCACTTAAATATAGACCTCAAAATTTTGATGATCTTATTGGTCAAGATGTAGTTGCAGAAACTATAACCAATTCAATAATATCTAATAAAGTTCCTAATGCATATTTGTTCACTGGAATAAGAGGAGTTGGGAAAACCACCATAGCAAGAATAGTTGCGAAGGCCCTTAATTGTACAAATGGAATTCAAAAAAAATGCAAAAATAAATGTGACAATTGTCAGGCGATAACTAGCTCGAGCCATATTGATGTATTGGAAATGGATGCTGCAAGTAAAACTGGTGTTGATGATGTTAGAGAATTAATTGAATTTTCAAGATATGGACCTACTTCCTCAAAGTATAAAATTTTTATAATTGATGAGGTTCATATGTTGAGTAAACAAGCATTTAATGCACTTTTAAAAACTTTAGAAGAACCCCCAGAATATCTAAAGTTCATTTTTGCAACCACTGAAGTTAAGAAGATTCCAGTTACAGTCACATCAAGATGTCAAAGATTTGATTTGTCAAGAATTAAAACATCTGAATTATTCAGTTATATCAAAAATATTAAGGACAAAGAGGGAGGTAAAATTACTGATGAAGCATTAAAATTGATAGTAAAAATTTCCGAAGGTTCAGTTAGAGATGCACTATCCTTATTAGATAGAGCCTTACTAACTTTAAACTCAAAAACTGAATTAGATTTAAAATCAGCACAAAAAATTTTTGGTTTTTTCGATAAATCACAATTAATCGATTTATTTGAATTTATACTTAAAGGTGATGAGAAAAAAGTTATAGAGATTTATAGAAAAATTTATGACCAAGGTGTTGAACCAAAAATTTTTGTTAATGATTTTTTAGAATTAATTTACTACTTTAAAAATATTGAGTCACTAACTTTAGAAAGCACAAACTTTTCATTAAATGATCAAGAATTTCAAAAGATCAAAGATTTAAATAAAAATCTTCATCCAAGCGTGTTAATTTTATTCTGGCAATTTACGATTTCTACCCTTGATGAACTTGCAATAGTTTCAAATCAACATTTATCAATGGAAATGTTTCTGTTAAGACTCATGCATTTAAGTTCAATAAAGTTAGAACACAACATTGATATCAATTCTGTAAGCGAAAATCCGGTAATAGATAAAGAAATTAACGATCAATCAAAACCAATAAATCAAATCAAGAATATTTATCAAGAAGAAAAAAGTAAACCAGAAATTCATAAAGAAGTTAAATCGGAAAAAAAAATATTTATCAATAGCTTAGAAAAATTGATACAGATCTGTCTCGATAAAAAAGAAATTAAACTAAAGTATGAGCTAGAAAAAAATGTAAATTTAGTAAAACTTGAAAAAAATATGATTGAGATATCTTTTAATGAAAATCTAGATAAAAATTTCGTTAAAGATCTTTCTTCTAAACTTTATGATTGGACAGGTGAAAGATGGATTATTTCATTTAGTCAATTAAAAGGTGATATTTCAATGAAGGAAAAAAAATATCAAATAAAGAAATCTTTAATAGATGAAGCAAAAAATTCAAAAATTTATAAGGATGTAATAAAAAATTTTCCTGATGCTGAATTAATTGATATTAATTCAAAAGAAGAGGATGAATTTAATGACTGATTTTACAAAGATTTTAGATAAAGCAAAAGAACTAGAGTCAAAAATGAAGGAAAGTCAGAAAAAGATAAAAGAAATAAAAGTTGAGGGGGTCTCAGGCTCGAATTCAGTGAAAGTGGTGCTTGACGGGGAGGGTGAGATGCAATCTATCAAATTATCAGAGGAAATTATAAGGGAAGACAAAACTATAATCGAAGATCTAATTGTTGCCGCTCATAATAGCGCTAAGTCACAACTTAAAACAAAAACAGCTGAAGAAATCTCAAAAGCAACAGGTGGACTTGGAATACCTGGATTTAAATGGCCATTATAGTAAATGCAGAATATCTCTGAGATAGAAGAACTTATTAAGCTAATATCAAAATTACCAGGGTTAGGGCCTAAATCAGCAAAAAGAATTGTTTTAAAATTAGTAAATAACCGAAATGAACTTGTAAAGCCATTGGCAAATACATTGGCTCAGGTTTATAAAAACGTTATTCGATGCAATTTATGTGGGACATTAAAATCTAATTCATCTGGATGTTTAAATTGTCAAAATACCAAAAATAAATTTACAAAAATTTGTGTAGTTGAAGATATTGCTGATCAGTGGTCAATTGAAAATTCAAATATCTTTCAAGGATATTTTCATATTTTAGGTGGCACCATTTCATCTGTTGGTAATAAAAAAGAAGATTTATTAATCAACTCTTTAATTGAGAGAGTTAAGAAAGATAAAATTGAAGAGGTTATTTTAGCAACAAGCGCAACAGTAGAAGGTCAAACTACAGCGTTTTATATACAAAATAGCTTAAAAGATACAAATGTTAAGATTACTAAATTAGCTCAAGGCCTACCTGTTGGTGGTGAAATAGAGAGTCTCGATGATGGTACTCTTCTTTCTGCTTTTAAAAATAGATCAAAAATAAATTCTAATTCAAGCTGATTTTTTTTTTAATCGATTTAAGTGTAATAGTGGCTCTGTATATCCTGAGGGTTGATTTTTTCCCTTAAAAATAAGCTCACACGCAGTTTGAAATGCTATTGACCTATCATAATCAGAGCTCATTTTAATATAATTTTGATCATTCTCATTTTGTTTATCCACAATTTTTGCCATTTCTTTCATTATTTCAATGACTTGCATTTTTGTTGTAACACCGTGATGTACCCAGTTTGCAATATGTTGCGAAGAAATTCTTAAAGTTGCCCTGTCTTCCATTAAACCAACATTATTTATGTCTGGTACTTTGGAGCAACCTATACCTTGATCAATCCATCTCACAACATAACCAAGCAATGTCTGGGCGGAGTTAGAGATTTCTTTATTAATTTCATCAACTGACCAATTTGGTCTATCTGCAATAGGAATAGTAAGTAAATCATCAATTTCAGCTTTTTTTCTTTTAGACAACTTTTTTTGAACATCAAAAATATTTATCTCGTGATAATGTAAAGCATGAAGAGCTGCTGCAGTTGGAGATGGAACCCACGCACAATTTGCACCCGCTTTAAGATGACTAGTTTTTTGATCTAACATATCTTTCATTTTATCAGGCATAGCCCACATTCCTTTACCTATTTGAGCTTTACCTGAAAAACCACAAGTTAAACCCATATCAACATTGTTATTTTCATAAGCCTCGATCCATTTTGAAGATTTCATATCACCCTTTTTAATCATTGGTCCTGCTTCCATTGATGTATGCATTTCGTCACCTGTACGATCAAGGAAACCCGTGTTTATGAAGAAAACTCTGTGTTTTAAGGTTCTAATACACTCTTTTAGATTTGATGAGGTTCTTCTCTCTTCATCCATAATTCCAATTTTGCAAGTGTATTTTTTTAATTTTAATGCCTCTTCAACTTTAGTAAAAATTTCATTTGTAAATGCTGTCTCGTCTGGACCATGCATCTTTGGTTTTACAATATATATTGAACCAGTTCTTGAATTCCCCCTTTTTTTAATATCGTGAAGAGCGGCTGCTGTTGTGATAAAAGCATCCATCAATCCCTCTGGAATTTCACTTCCATCTTTCAATATTATTGAGGGATTAGTCATCAAATGACCAACATTCCTAATTAATAAAAGGCTTCTACCGTGTAATTTTAATCCTTTTCCTTCTTTTGAAATGTAACCTCTGTTTGGATTAAGTTTTCTCTCTAATGTTTTTCCCTCTTTCTCAAATCTTGTTACTAAATTTCCTTTCATTAATCCAAGCCAATTTCTGTAACAAATCACTTTATCTTGAGCATCTACTGCCGCTACACTATCTTCATTATCACATATCGTTGATACTGCAGACTCCAGTATTATGTCACTTATGCCTGCATGATCCTGTTGAGCACTAAAAGCTCTTGGATTTTTTAATATTTCAAGATGAAGGTTGTTATTTTTTAGTATTATTGCTGATGGGTTATCTGCTTCACCTCTATGACCAACGAATTTATTTTCATCTTTTAGAGTTGTTACATCAATACCTTTTAACACTTTTAATTCTTTATTTTGAACCGCAATTCCTGTTATTTTTCTCCAGCTAAAATCTTTTAAAGTAAAATATTTATCTAAAAATTCTCTTCCATACTTAATTACAAGCTCTCCTCGTTCTGGATCATATCTTTCTGAAGTACTATCCTCAGACTCTTCAATTACATCAGTTCCATACAAACTATCGTACAAACTCATCCATCTTGCGTTAGCAGCGTTCAAAGCATAACGCGCATTCATAATTGGAACAACTAATTGAGGTCCAGCTATTGTAGCGATCTCTTCATCAATATCACTTGTTTCAATTTTAAAATCTGGACCTTCTTCTTTTAAGTAACCAATTTCTTTTAAAAAATTTTTGTATTCTTTAATTTGAAAATCTTTTCCCTTATTATCAATATGCCATTTATCAATTTTTTTTTGTAGTGTTTCTCTAAAGTTAATTAGTTCAATATTTTTAGGAGCTAGTTCATGAACTGATTTGTCAAAATCTTTCCAAAATCTTTCAGGAGAAATATCAGTACCATTAAATAATTCATTATTAACAAAAAGCAATAATTCCTCTGATACTTTAAGATTATTTACAGAATGATATTTTGATGCCATGGGGGAATATTTAAACTCTAGCTTATTTAAGTCAATTACATAATAGTATCATAGACATTTTATTGTCATTTTTCTTATATAAGTATAATCATATGAAGATGAAGAATTATTTAAATTTTGAAACAGATATTAAAAATCTTGAAAATGAATTAGAGAAATTAAAAGATCCTTTTAATCAAGAAGGTTTGTCAGAAGTTGATACAAAAAAAATTTCTAAAACTCAGGAAGAAATCGATGAGAAGCTAAGAAACATTTATAGGAATTTAGATCCCTGGCAAATTACACTAGTTGCAAGGCACGAGGATAGACCTAAATCAAAGTTTTTTATTGATAACTTGTTTGAGGACTTTATCTCATTAGAAGGTGATAGGTATTATGGAGAAGACAAATCTGTTATTACTGGTTTTGCAAAATTTAATGGTCGATCAGTATTAGTAATTGGTCAAGAGAAGGGGGAAAACTTAGAAACTAGAATTGAGAGAAACTTTGGCATGATGAGACCAGAGGGTTATAGAAAAACTATTAGGTTAATGGAACTAGCAGATAAGTTTAATATTCCTATTATATCTTTCATAGATACCCCAGGTGCATATCCAGGAGTGGGTGCAGAGGAGAGAGGACAAGCAGAAGCAATCGCAAAGTCAATCGAGTGTTGTATGAAACTAAAAGTTCCAACTTTAGCAATAGTAATAGGTGAAGGTGGTTCAGGTGGAGCTATAGCCCTTGCATCGTCAAATAAAGTTTTAATGCTTGAGAATGCGATTTATTCAGTAATATCACCTGAAGGATGTGCAACAATATTGTGGAGAGATCCAAAAAAAATGCTAGATGCTGCAAAAGCAATGAAACTATCTGCTAAAGACTTATTAGAACTAAATATTATTGATGAGATAATTCCCGAACCATTAGGTGGCGCGCACAGAGATAGAGATATGATTTTGGAAAATATAAAAAACTCTATCATTCAAAATTTAGATTTTTTTAAAACCTTAACAGCTGAAGAAATTCTTAATCATAGAAAAGACAAGTTTTTAAAAATTGGAAGAAGTAAAGGATTTGTAACTAGTCTTGAAAGTCTTAGCGCAATTCAAACTTCTGGATTAGATTTTAAAGAAATAATTAAATCTAAAAAAAATGTTGCAATCGCTGTAGCAGCGGCAGTTATTATAGTTGTGCTGACTTTATTTATCTTATAGTGCACCGCAACATTTCTTGAATTTTTTACCAGATCCACATGGACATGGGTCATTTCTATTTGTTTTCTTTCCAAGGCTTTTAAATTTTTCTTTAAGTTGACTTTGATTTATTTTTTCAGTGGGTTCATTATAAACTTTTAGATTAATTAATATTTTTACATAATCTAGTTTTAATTTTTCTAATAAATTAGAGAATAAATTAAAAGCTTCTTTTTTGTATTCTATAAGAGGATCTCTTTGTCCATAAGATCTAAGACCTACAACCTGTCTTAATTGCTCTAAGTATTGGATGTGAGACTTCCAATTAAAATCAATGGATTGTAAAAGAATTCTTTTTTCTATCTCTTTTGATTGATTTTCTCCAAGAATATTAGATCTTTCTATCCTAGCAAATTTAAACTTTTCAAAAATTTTTTCTCTTAATTTTTGATCACTTGAAGATATTAGCTCGTCATATTCCTCATCTTTTAAACTTTTTCCAAAAATAGTCCTTAATCTATTGTTAAACTCATTATTTTTAGGATTTGATATTTTTTGAATTTTTAGGCTTATCAAGTTGTCCAATATTTCTGATAAAAAACTATCTGAATAATCAAAAATTTTTTCACTATTCATAGCATCTTTTCTTTGGGAAAATATCACTTGCCTTTGATCATTCAAAACATTGTCAAACTTTATAAGAGTTTTTCTAATATCGAAATTTCTTGCTTCAACTTTTTGTTGTGCTCTTTCAAGAGCCTTATTTATCCACGGATGATCTATACTTTCACCATCTTTAAGGCCAAGTTTTTGAAGAATATTGTTCATAGATTCTGATCCAAAAATTCTCATAAGATCATCCTCTAAACTTACATAGAAAATAGAGCTTCCCTCGTCTCCTTGTCTACCTGATCTTCCTCTTGCTTGATTGTCTACCCTTCTCGATTCCATTCTTTCAGTTCCAATTACACATAAACCACCTAAAGATTTGACATAATCTTTATTTTTTTTTAGTTGATCTTCATCAATTGATCCTTTTTTTCCTCCTAACTGGATATCTACACCTCTTCCAGAAATACTTGTGGTTATTATTACTGATTTGGCTTTACCTGCATTAGCTATAATTTCAGCTTCATTTTCATGATTCTTTGCATTTAATACTATATGATTAATTTTTTCCTGAGTGAGTAATTTGGAATATATCTCAGATTTACTTACACTTGATGTGAAGACTAAAAGAGGCTGACCATTTTTGTGACAATCTTTAATTTTTCCAATGATTGCAATATTTTTTTCTTCTTCAGTTCGAAAAATTTGATCATTAAAATCTTTTCTAATCATTTCTTTATTAGTCGGGATTACAATTACATTCAGATTATAAATTTCAAAAAACTCTTCTGACTCTGTGGCAGCTGTACCAGTGCATCCTGATATCTTTTTATAAAGTTTAAAATAATTTTGGTAAGTGATAGACGCTAAAGTTTGATTTTCAGCCTGTATATCAATTTTTTCCTTAGCTTCAATTGCTTGGTGAAGACCATCGCCAAATCTTCTACCCTCCAATATTCGACCAGTTAATTCATCTACAATTTTGATGCTGTTATCTTTGACAAGGTAATCTTTATCTTTTTTAAACAGATGATTTGCTCTTAAAGCTTGATTAACAAAATGAACTAAATCAAGATTTTCTGGATCATAAAAATTATTGTTTTTTAAGACACCTGCATTAGAGAATAAACTTTCAATATGGTTAATACCTTCATTAGTTAATAAAATATTTCTATCTTTCTCGTCAATTTCAAAATCATTTGTATTTAGAAGCTTTATTACTTTATCCACAGCAACATATTGATTAGTTTTGTCTTCCGCGGCCCCTGAAATTACAAGAGGGGTTCTTGCTTCATCTATCAGACAGGAATCTATTTCATCAACTATTGCGAAATGATGTCCTCTTTGTACCATATCTTTTTTTGAATATTTCATATTATCTCTTAGATAATCAAATCCTAACTCACTGTTTGTTGCATAAGTAATATCACAATTATAATTTTTCTTTCTTTCTTCATCGCTTTGATCATTATTTATAAAGCCCGAGGTTAACCCTAAAAAACCAAAAATTTTTCCCATCTCCAAAGAGTCTCTTTTCGCGAGATAATCATTAACTGTCACAATATGAACTCCTTTTCCTTCCAGAGCATTAAGATATGCTGCTAAAGTTATTGTAAGAGTTTTACCCTCTCCAGTTCTCATTTCCGCTATTTTATTCTCATGTAGAACAATTCCACCGATTAGTTGAACATCGAAATGCCTCTCACTTCTTGACCTTAAAGAAGCTTCTCTTACTAGAGCGAAAGCTTCAGGTAGAATTTGGTCAAGGGAAGATCCTTTTTTAATTTCCTCCTTTAATTTGACAGTTTTCTCAGGAAACTCTTTATCGTTAAGTTTTTTGATATTTTCCTCCAAAAGATTGATTTGATCAACTATTTTACCAATTCTATCTAGCTCTTTTTTATTGCCAGATTTAATAAATTTAGAAATAAAGTTTAAAGGATTAAGCATTAGTTTTTGATATACATTTTAATTACAACTTTTAATATAGTTATTTAATTTAAATTTTAAATATCATGGGAATTAATTTATCAAATTTTTTAGCCTCAAAATCACACGATCGAAAAATGGGGCAATATCAAGACCTTGATCATCTAGATGGTGTAGCGGTGTCTTCAGTAAGTGCTAATTTATACAATTCTAAAAGAGATGATTTAGCAATGTTCTATTTTCGCGAAGGTGCAAATTTTGCATCAATTTATACTCAGTCTAAAATTCTGTCAGAAAATATTAAATGGAATTTAAATCAAAAAACCCAAAAAATTTTTTCCCTTATAGTCAATACTAGAAATGCAAATTCGTTCACAGGTGAGTATGGTTACAAAAGTATGCAACATCTGGCAGATTTAATCTCAAAACAACTTACAGAAAAACAAAAAGAAGATGAAGATGATCCAAAAATAATTAAACCAAAAAATCTTATTTTTGGATGTACTGGAACTATAGGGGAAAAATTCCCTGAGGAAAAAATAAAATTAAAAATTCCAGAACTAATAAAAAATATTAAATACACTCAAAACAAATATATTTGGATGAAGGTAGCTTTAGCAATAATGACAACTGATACGCAGCCAAAAATAGCAATGGAAGAATGCAAAATTGGAAATACAACTGTAAAGATTTATGGAATAGCAAAAGGTTCAGGCATGATACAACCAAATATGGCAACTACTTTAGCGTATATCTTCACCGATGCGGATATTTCTAATGATGTTTTAAAAAAATTACTTAAGAAAAATATTGAGAATACCTTTAATGCGATTTCGTGCGATAGCGATACTAGTACAAATGATATGGTTTCAATTTTCTCCACTGGTAAAGCAAAAAATACTCTAATTAAGACAATAAATGATAAAAAGTTAAAATCATTCGACGAGTCTCTGAACAGTCTTCTATTAAATCTTGCAAAAAGAGTTGTGGCCGATGGAGAGGGCGCTACAAAATTTGTGACAATAAATGTGTTAAACTCCAAAACCGAACAAGATGCAAAAAAAATTGGTTTTTCTATTGCTAACTCTCCATTAGTAAAGACTGCAATTGCAGGCGAGGATCCAAATTGGGGGAGAATAATTATGGCTATAGGGAAATCTGATGTAGATATAAATTTAAATAAATTATCAATAAAATTTGGTGATTTAATAATTGTTAATAAAGGAAAAATTCATAATCAGTATAATGAAAATGAGGCTGCAAAATACATGAAGGGCTTAGACATTAATCTTATTGTTGACATTGGAAATGGGAAAAAAAGTTTTACAGTATATACTATGGATTTAACAAATGAATATATCAAAATTAATTCAGACTACAGAAGTTAGTATATTGAATTTTATATAATAGTAATTAGATAAACACTATGATCAAATATAATTTGCTGTGCAAAGAATGTGAGCTTACATTTGATAGCTGGTTCGCATCTTCAAAAGAATATGACAAGCTAAAAAATAAAAAGTTGATCAATTGCCATAGCTGTAGATCTTTAAAAGTAGAAAAAAATTTAATGGCCCCAAAATTAATAAGTAAAAATTTTAGCCATAAAAATGAAAAAAAGAATTTGATTAAATATCAAAAAATTAAAAAAACAATTAACGAATATCAAAAATTTATTAAGAATAACTTTGATTATGTTGGTGAAAACTTTACTTATGAGGCCAGATCAATACATTACAACAACAAGAAAAAACGCAAGGGTATCTATGGAACTGCATCAAAACAGGATTTAAAAGAACTTAAAGAAGAGGGAATAGACACCCAGGTGGTTCCTTGGCTTGAGAGTGAAAATAATTAATTTTTAATAAACTTCGCAATATAATTTACTGACTTATCATCACCTACACTCCACTTATTTCTGATTAAATTAAAATTCATTCCATCTACTCTATCCAGACTTAGATCATTTTTTTTTAGTATTGAAATTAAATCCTCAGGTTTTAAAAATTTTTCCCATTCATGTGTTCCTATTGGAAGCCAACGCAATATATATTCAGCTCCTACAATTGCAAAAATATAAGACTTTAATGTTTTATTTAAAGTTGCAACAAACATAATTCCATTTTTTTTTAATAGTCGACTGCAGGATTTTAAAAAAAAATTTACGTCTTCAACATGTTCTACAATTTCCATATTTAAAATAACGTCAAATTTATCTTTTACATTAAATTTTTCAGGTGATGAACACAAATAATCTATTTGAAGATTATTTTTTTTTGAATGAAGTTTTGCTACTTTAATATTTTTATCAGATGCATCAATGCCAGTCACCTTAGCACCCAACCTACACATAGGCTCTGATAATAAACCCCCACCGCATCCTATATCTAAAATTTTGATATTTTTAAGGGGAGTCTTATTATAATTAAGTTTGAATGTTTTAATAATATTCTCTTTTATATATGAAATTCTAATTGGGTTAAATTTATGTAATGGTTTAAATTTACCTTCAGGATTCCACCATTCTTCAGCAATTTTAGAAAATTTCTCTATTTCTTTTTTATTAATTGTGTTATTTTTCATTTGTAAGTTGACTTTATATTCAACATGTATTTATTCAATATTTTTTAAATTTAAAAGTTTATTTTATCATGAAAATTGTCGTATTAAAATTTGGAGGCACATCAGTTGGTACTATCAAAAAGATAAAAAGAGTTGCTAAAATAATTGTTGATTACAAAAAGAAAAACTACAAGGTCATAGTAGTCTCATCAGCTATGGGTGGTGTGACAAATGATTTAATAAAAAAATCTTTTGAAATTAGTGACAATTTCGCAGAATCAGAATACGATGTTTTAGTTTCTACAGGTGAGCAGATTGCATGCTCTTTAATAGCTGGACGGTTAATTCAAGAGGGATATGAGTCTAGATCTTGGTTATCTTGGCAAGTGCCTATTTTGACTAAAGGAAATTATAAAAATTCTAGAATTAATCAAATAAACAAAAAAAATATCATAAAATATTTAAACAAAGGTGGCATACCTATAGTCACTGGGTTTCAGGGATTAAATGATGAAAATAGAATTACAACTATAGGAAGAGGTGGATCTGATGCAAGTGCAATTATGATTGCAAAGTTTTTTAAAGCAGAGAGATGTATAATCTATACAGATGTAGAGGGTGTGTACACAACCGATCCTAACAAATTGAGACATGCAAAAAAGATTAAAGTAATTTCGTATGAAGAAATGCTAGAGATGGCATCATTGGGTGCGAAAGTTATGCAACCAGTTTCAATACAAGATGCAAGATTAAATAGGATTGATATAGAGGTAAAATCATCTTTTTCTAAAAGATCAGGTACATTAATTACTAAAAGATCAAATATTATAAATAATAAAATTGTTACAGGAATTTCTGCGACTCAAAATGACTCAAAAGTTTCTCTTATAGGCGTGAAGGATAAACCTGGTGTTGCTGCAGCAATTTTTAAACCATTATCTAAAAATTTAATAAATGTTGATATGGTTGTACAAAACATTTCTGCTAATGGAAAAGAAACAGATTTAACATTTACAATTAAAACAGATGACTTAAATAAAACAAAAAAAATTATTCAACAAAATAAAACTATTAATTTTAGAAAATTACTTTTTGAGAAAGACGTTTCGAAAATTTCTGTAATCGGGGTAGGCATGATTACAACACCAGGTGTTACATTTAAAATGTTTCAATCATTGGCAAATAAAAAAATAAATATTAAAGTAATCTCAACATCTGAAATTAAAATTTCGGTCTTAATTAATAAAAAAGATACGAAAAAAGCTTTGATTGCACTTCACAAAGAATTTAAACTAGATCAAAAAAAAATGAGTATTAGACCTTTTAGAGATATAAAAAGAAGAAAAACGAGAGAGATTAATGTTGGCAAAGTAAAAGTTGGAGGAGCAAATCCTATATCAGTACAATCAATGACTAATACCCTTACAACTGATATAAAAGCTACAATTAATCAAATTAATGAAATTAGCTCTGAGGGAGCTGATATAGTAAGAGTTTCTTGTCCTGATGAACAGTCATCCAAAGCCTTAAAAGAAATAATTAAACATGTTGATGTACCTATAGTAGCTGATATTCATTTCCACTATAAAAGAGCAATTGAAGCTGCAGAAAGTGGTGCGAGTTGCTTAAGAATAAATCCTGGTAATATAGGAAGTAAAGATAAAGTTAAAGAGGTAATTAAAGCTGCAGTTGACCATAATTGCTCAATAAGAGTGGGAGTTAATGCGGGATCTTTAGAAAAGGATATTTTGGAAAAATATAAAGAGCCCTGTCCAGAAGCCTTAGTTGAAAGTGCCCTCAGAAACATCAAGATACTTGAGGATGAGAATTTTCGAAATTTAAAGGTAAGTGTTAAGTCATCAGATGTTTTTTTATCAATTAAAGCATACAGACAATTATCAAAATCTACTGACTATCCATTACATTTAGGCATTACGGAGGCAGGGGGATTTGTGGCCGGAAGTGTTAAATCATCTATTGGATTAGGAACATTACTTTTAGAAGGTATAGGTGACACTATTAGAATTTCTTTATCAGATAACCCTGTTGAAGAAGTAAAAATTGGAAATGAAATACTTAAATCATTAAATTTAAGAGAGAGAGGAGTTAGAATAATTTCTTGTCCATCATGTGCAAGACAAGGTTTTGAAGTTATTGAAACTGTAAAAATATTGGAAAAAAAACTTTCTCATATTAAAATTCCTATAACTTTATCTATAATTGGTTGCGTAGTTAATGGTCCTGGAGAAGCAGCTCAAACAGATGTTGGAATAACTGGAGGCAATAAAGGAAATAATATGCTTTACTTATCCGGAGTACAGTCTGAAAAAGTTTTAACCAGTGATATGATTGATAAAGTGGTAAGTGAGGTTGAGAAAAAAGCTTCTGAATTGGATAATTCAAAATGATACCTTTAAAAACAGTTAATGATTTAATTGACAAACATGCACTTTTAGAAAAAGAACTATCCTCCTCTGAAATTGATAAAAATTCTTTCGCTGAAAAATCAAAAGAATATGCTGACCTAAATGAAATTATTAAAATTGCTAAATTTTATATCTCTTTTGAAAAAAATAAAAGAGAAATTCAAACAATCTTAGAGGATAAAGATTCAGATGCAGATATGATAAAAATGGCCGAAACAGAATTGGCTGATCTAGAAACTCAAAATGAGAAAAATGAAAAAAAATTAAAGTTATTTTTACTACCCAAGGATGAAGCAGATAAAAAAAACGCAATTATTGAAATTAGAGCTGGAACAGGTGGTTTAGAGGCTAGTTTATTTGCCTCAGATCTTTTTAAAATGTATGAAAAAGTAAGTAATAAAAAAAAATGGAGTCTTGAGTTAATTTCAATTTCTAAAAGTGAGGCTGGTGGTTTAAAAGAGGTAATTGCTTCTATAAAAGGAAATAATATTTACTCCACCTTAAAATATGAAAGTGGTGTTCATAGAGTTCAAAGGGTACCTGATACCGAAACACAGGGTAGAGTTCATACATCTGCAGCTACAGTTGCAGTTTTACCAGAGGCAGAGGAGGTTGATTTAAAGATTAATGAAAGTGATTTAAGAGTTGATGTTTTTAGAGCAGGAGGTCCTGGGGGGCAATCAGTAAATACTACAGACAGTGCTGTAAGAATAACACATATTCCAACTGGTATATCTGTTTCTCAACAAGATGAAAAATCTCAACATAAGAATAAATCTAAAGGGATGAAAATTTTAAGATCTAGATTGTATGAGCTTGAAAGATCAAGAATTGAAAGTGAAAGATCAAAAGATAGAAAAAGTAAGATTGGCACAGGTGATAGATCAGAAAGAATAAGAACTTACAATTTTCCACAAGGGCGAGTCACTGATCATAGAATAAACTTAACCTTGCATAAGTTGGAGGAGTTTCTTGAGGGAGAAATTTTTGATGAAATGATTGAGGCATTAACTTTACAGGCACAGGAGGAAAGCCTTAATACTTTAAATTAAATGAATATTGAAAATGCAATTAAACAAGGATATTTAAAATTAAAACAAAATAATATCAAATCTGCGTTGTTAGATAGCCAATTACTAATGTCAAAAACAATCAAGAAAGATAAAAAATTTATTATTCTTAACTCTACCAAAGAACTTAAACATAGCGATTATGAGTTCTTTAAAAAGTTGATATCATACAGAGCAAAGAGTAAACCAATTGCTTATCTAACTGGTATTAAATCATTTTGGAATGATGATTTTTTTTTGAATGACAAAGTTTTAATACCTAGACCAGATAGTGAACTATTGGTAGAACAAGTTTTAAAAATTTACAAAAATAAAGCAAAAATAAATTTTTTAGAAATTGGAATTGGTTCTGGATGTTTAATTTTGTCAATTTTAAAAGAAAAAAAGTTTTTTTCCGGCACTGGTATTGATATTAGCAATCATTCTCTCAAAATATCCAAGATAAATGCTAAAAAACTAAATATTGTAAATAGAGTTAAATTATTTAAATCTGATATTGACAATTTTAACATTGGCAAATATGATTTAATTATATCTAATCCTCCTTATATAAAAAAGTTAGATATTAAAAATCTAGCTAAGGATATTTTAAATTTTGAACCAAAGATAGCTTTAGATGGTGGATTAGAGGGGTTGTCAGGTTTCAGAAAAATTATAAGAAAATCCTCTGAGCTGATAAAAAATCGTGGAATTCTAGTATTAGAAATTGCATGTTATCAAAAAAGAGATGTAGTGAGGATATTGAGAGATAATGGTTTTTACGTTAACAGAACTGTAAAAGATTTAGCTAACAATGACAGATGTATTGTAAGTACGAAAATTTAAATTAATACAAAATGGTTACATTTAGAAACAATAATAGTCGAAGAAATAATTTTAGAAGAGGGGATAGAAATTTTAAGACTAATAATGATAGAGGAAAATTTGGTACAAACTTTTCCAACGGTGAAAATTTTCAGAGAAAAATTCCAGGTCGCAATAATCACAACGCATCTAAATTGATCGAAAAATATAATAACCTTGCTAGAGAAGCGTTATCTAGTGGTGACAAAATATTATCTGAGAATTATTTTCAACATGCTGACCATTTTATGAGAATCTTAAGTGAGCAAGACATACAGAAAAAAAATAATTTGGTTAATAATCAAACTGATAATTCTAAGGAAAATTTCATTAAAGCAAGCAATGAGAAGATTAGCTTCCAAGAAAAAAAGTAATTTTTAAAATTGCTGATATTAATTTAAGCTAATTAGTTTAAACCTATTATAATTTCAGATTTCATCACATCAAGTTTGATTTTTTTTGTTTCAAATAATCTTCTATTATCAGATTTTAGAATCTTTCCCGATGGTAATTTTAAAGTTTGTGAATTTACTCTTTTTCCATTTATTAAAACTTCATAGTGGAGATGTGGTCCAGTAGATTTTCCAGTTGAACCTACATACCCTATAGTTTGACCCTGTTTCACCCTAACACCACTTCGCATTCCTTTTGCGAACTTTGACATATGTGCATATACAGTTTTATAAGTTGAATTATGTTTTATAACTATGCAGTTTCCACCACCACCACACCAACCAGCTTTTTTTATAACACCAGACCCAGAAGCCATTATTGGTGTACCCATTGGAGCAGCAAAGTCAGTACCTTGGTGCATTTTGTTAAATCCATCTATTGGATGTTTTCGCATTCCATAAGGCGAGGAAAGCCTTGCACCGTTAATTGGGGTTTTCATCAAAGCTTTTTGAACACTTTTTCCATTTCTATCATAATGTCCCTCATCACCTTGTTTATCAAAATAATAAAGAGAATTATCTTCACCGCTCATAATTAGGTTTGCATATAAAATATTTCCAGTCTCTATTAATCTCTTTTTTTCATCAATAAAAATTTCATACATAATTTGAAATTTATCTTGTTTTTTTATGTCTCTTTGAAAATCAACTTGAAATCCATATATTCTCGCAAATTCTGTAATAATATTAGCTGGAATTTTTTTACTTATTGCTGATTTATAGAGACTTTGTAAAATTGTATTTTCTTTATAAATTATTTCTTTTTTAAGTTTAGTTAATACTATTTTTTGATTAAAGGTTTTTTTTTGTAAATCTTGAGTTAAAATGATTCTTTCTTTATTTGATACTTGAAACAAGAATTTAATGATCTTATTGTCTGTTTGATCGATTGTTAAATGAATTTTTTGATTTGTATTTAGTTTATTTAAGTTGATCTTTTTTGAAAGAGTATTCTTTATTGAAATAATATCGTCTTCCTTGATGGAATATTGCTCAAGTATATTATCGAAGGTTTCTCCTGCTTTAATTTTGTGAGAAATTTTTTTAAATCTTGGTTCTAATTCGTCGATTATATGGTTAAGTGTTTTTTTAAAATAAACATTTCCTAAAATTTCTTTGTATTGATAGTTAATTTGATTTTTAGTGAAGTTATAATATGCCGTTGAGGCTGCTGTAATTATGATTAAAAAAATTAGAGAAATAATTTCCTTTTTTATACCAATTTTAAGTTTAAATTTTTTAAGCATTAATTATTTTTGAATTTTAAATTAATATTTTAACACTAAGAAAAAATCAAAAAAATCCTTAAAAATAGGGCCTTTTTTAACATTTTTTTATTGTAATATGCTTGATTTCCTAAAATTTTAGCCTATAAGCATCGAACTTTCTCATTAAATTGTTATATTAATAACATATATCGAGAATTATTGAGTTTTAAACTCAATTAGCTATTAAAAGTGTGAATATTTAAGAAGAGAAGTGTGGACGGTTAAGGTTACCAAAATTTGTCGTACACACTTCAACATCATATAAATTTTATTCTTAGAATTTATATGGAAGCTAGTGTGCGCCGTTTTTAAACTTGAGAGTTTGATCATGGCTCAGAACGTACGCTGGCGGCACGCCTAACACATGCAAGTCGAACGAAGTAGCAATACTTAGTGGCAGACGGGTGAGTAACATGTAGGTATCTACCCTTTGGCCTGGAATAACACGAGGAAACTTGTGCTAATACTGGATAAGTCTTTACGGAGAAAGCTTTATGCACCATTGGATGAGCCTGCACTTGATTAGTTTGTTGGTAGGGTAATGGCCTACCAAGACTTTGATCAATAGCTGATTTGAGAGGATGATCAGCCACATTGGGACTGAGACACGGCCCAAACTCCTACGGGAGGCAGCAGTGGGGAATCTTGCACAATGGAGGAAACTCTGATGCAGCGATGCCGCGTGAGTGAAGAAGGCCTTTGGGTTGTAAAGCTCTTTCGTCGGGGAAGAAAATGACTGTACCCGAATAAGAAGGTCCGGCTAACTTCGTGCCAGCAGCCGCGGTAATACGAAGGGACCTAGCGTAGTTCGGAATTACTGGGCTTAAAGAGTTCGTAGGTGGTTGAAAAAGTTGGTGGTGAAATCCCAGAGCTTAACTCTGGAACTGCCATCAAAACTTTTCAGCTAGAGTTTGATAGAGGAAAGCAGAATTTCTAGTGTAGAGGTGAAATTCGTAGATATTAGAAAGAATACCAATTGCGAAGGCAGCTTTCTGGATCAATACTGACACTGAGGAACGAAAGCATGGGTAGCGAAGAGGATTAGATACCCTCGTAGTCCATGCCGTAAACGATGTGTGTTAGACGTTGGAAATTTATTTTCTGTGTCGCAGCGAAAGCGATAAACACACCGCCTGGGGAGTACGACCGCAAGGTTAAAACTCAAATGAATTGACGGGGACCCGCACAAGTAGTGGAGCATGTGGTTTAATTCGAAGATACGCGCAGAACCTTACCAACACTTGACATGTTCGTCGCGACTTTAAGAGATTAAAGTTTTCGGTTCGGCCGGACGAAACACAGGTGCTGCATGGCTGTCGTCAGCTCGTGTCGTGAGATGTTGGGTTAAGTCCCGCAACGAGCGCAACCCTCACTTTTAGTTGCCATCATTTAGTTGGGCACTCTGAAAGAACTGCCAGTGATAAGCTGGAGGAAGGTGGGGATGACGTCAAGTCCTCATGGCCCTTACGTGTTGGGCTACACACGTGCTACAATGATATCTACAACAGGAAGCAAAACGGCGACGTTAAGCAAATCCTTAAAAGATATCTCAGTTCGGATTGCACTCTGCAACTCGAGTGCATGAAGCTGGAATTACTAGTAATCGTGGATCAGCGTGCCACGGTGAATGCGTTCCCGGGTCTTGTACACACCGCCCGTCACACCATGGGAGTTGGTTCTACCTTAAGGCAAGGTTTAATACCCTTGACCACGGTATAGTCAGCGACTGGGGTGAAGTCGTAACAAGGTAGCCGTAGGGGAACCTGCGGCTGGATTACCTCCTTTCTAAGGATGAATGAAATTAATATTTCATTCTAAAAAATATACAGGATAATGTTGACCGTCCTCATTTCTCTTCTTAAGTTTAGTGTTTCTCTTGCATGGGGGCCGGTAGCTCAGTTGGTTAGAGCACACCCTTGATAAGGGTGGGGTCGAAAGTTCGAGTCTTTCTCGGCCCACCATTGAATTAAAGGGGGATTAGCTCAGCTGGGAGAGCGCCTGATTTGCATTCAGGAGGTCAGCGGTTCGATCCCGCTATCCTCCACCAGAAGCACTTAGTTAAATAAAATTGTGAATAAATCAAAATTAATATCAATATCTATATCCGAACATTAGTGGTGTAAAAAGCTAATGTTCAAACAAAAATTTAATTCAACACAGAATTTTTTTCTGTGCATAAATTAAGCGTTTAAGGGCGTGTAGCGGATGCCTTGGCACTGAAAGCCGACGAAGGACGTGATATACTGCGATAAGTTTCGGGGAGCTGTATGTAAGTTTTGATCCGAAAATTTCCGAATGGGGAAACCCACCACTTTATGTGGTACTTTAAATTGAATTCATAGATTTAAAGAGACAACCTGGAGAACTGAAACATCTAAGTAACCAGAGGAAAAGAAATCAATTGAGATTCCGTTAGTAGTGGCGAGCGAAAATGGAACAGGCCAGCAATTATATTAAAAAAATTTGAATAGTTTGGAAAAACTAACCACAGAGGGTGATAGTCCCGTATAAGTAATGTTTAATAAAATTCTTGAGTAAAGCGGGACACGTGAAATCCTGCTCGAATATAGGGGGACCACCCTCTAAGCCTAAATACTCTTCAGTGACCGATAGTGAACAAGTACCGTGAGGGAAAGGTGAAAAGAACCCCTATTAGGGGAGTGAAATAGAACCTGAAACTGCATGCCTACAATCAGTCGAAGCTCTTTTTAGAGTGACGGCGTACCTTTTGTATAATGGGTCAGTGACTTAATTTATTAAGCAAGCTTAAGCCATCTAGGTGTAGGCGTAGCGAAAGCAAGTCTTAATAGGGCGACTAGTTTAATGAATTAGACCCGAAAACGAATGAGCTTACCATGAGCAGGTTGAAAGTAAGGTAACACTTACCGGAGGACCGAACCAGTTGACGTTGAAAAGTCTTTGGATGACTTGTGGTAAGGGGTGAAAGGCCAACCAAATTCGTAGATAGCTGGTTTTCCGCGAAAACTATTTAGGTAGTGCGTTGAATAAATAGATGTTTAGAGGTAGAGCACTAAATGGGCTAGGGGGAAGAGATTCTTACCAAACCTAATAAAACTCCGAATGCTAAACATTGTTCTTCAGCAGACAGACTGTGGGTGCTAAGGTCCATGGTCGAGAGGGAAAAAGCCCAGATCACCAGATAAGGTCCCCAAATTATGATTAAGTGTGAAAGGATGTGGAAATTCCTTAACAGCCGGGAGGTTGGCTTAGAAGCAGCCATCCTTTAAAGATAGCGTAACAGCTCACCGGTCTAATAGAGTTTCTGCGCCGAAGATGTAACGGGGCTAAAATCATATACCGAATCTGTGAATTTATAATTTTTTCGAAAATTATAACTGGTAGCGGAACGTTCTGTAAGCCTGTGAAGGGATACCCGTGAGGGATCCTGGAGGTATCAGAAGTGCGAATGCTGACATAAGTAACGATAAAAGAAGTGAAAAACTTCTTCGCCGAAAATCCAAGGGTTTCTGCGCAAGGTTAATCCGCGCAGAGTTAGTCGGCACCTAAGGCGAGGGCGAAAGCCGTAGTCGATGGAAATAAGGTTAATATTCCTTAACCAGATGGTAGTGACGGATCTTGTAAGTTGTAAGTTCTTAATGGATTGAACTTGCCGCGAAAAGGTTCCAAGAAATAGCTCCATCATAAGACCGTACCCTAAACCGACACAGGTGGATTAATAGAGTATATTTAGGCGCTTGAGAGAATGATGTTGAAGGAACTCGGCAAAATGCTTCCGTAACTTCGGAATAAGGAAGACCTTTTAGTAGGCAACTATTAGAGGGTGGCACAAGTCAGGGAGAAGCGACTGTTTATCAAAAACACAGGGCTCTGCTAACACGTAAGTGGATGTATAGGGTCTGACGCCTGCCCGGTGCTGGAAGGTTAATGCGATGGGTGCAAGCTCATTTCTGAAGCCCCAGTAAACGGCGGCCGTAACTATAACGGTCCTAAGGTAGCGAAATTCCTTGTCGGGTAAGTTCCGACCTGCATGAATGGCGTAACGATTTCTCCGCTGTCTCCAACATCAACTCAGTGAAATTGAATTCTCCGTGAAGATGCGGAGTTCGCGTAGTTAGACGGAAAGACCCCGTGCACCTTTACTGCAACTTTACATTGGTGTTAGGAAAAACATATTTAGAATAGGAGGGAGACATTGAAGTAAATGCGTCAGCATTTATGGAGTCGCCAGTGAAATACCTCTTTTGTTTTTCTTGATATCTAACTGATTGCCGTTATCCGGCATCAAGACATTGTATGGTGGGTAGTTTGACTGGGGCGGTCGCCTCCCAAATAGTAACGGAGGCGTGCGAAGGTAAGCTCAGAACGGTCAGAAATCGTTCGTAGAGTGCAATGGCATAAGCTTGCCTGACTGTGAGACTGACAAGTCGAGCAGAGACGAAAGTCGGTCATAGTGATCCGGTGGTTCTGAGTGGAAGGGCCATCGCTCAACGGATAAAAGGTACGCCGGGGATAACAGGCTGATACTGCCCAAGAGCTCATATCGACGGCAGTGTTTGGCACCTCGATGTCGGCTCATCACATCCTGGGGCTGGAGCAGGTCCCAAGGGTTTGGCTGTTCGCCAATTAAAGTGGTACGTGAGCTGGGTTCAGAACGTCGTGAGACAGTTCGGTCCCTATCTGCTATGCGTGTAGAAGAATTGAGAGGAGTTAACCCTAGTACGAGAGGACCGGGTTGAACATACCACTGGTGGACCGGTTGTAGCGCCAGCTGCAGTGCCGGGTAGCTAAGTATGGACGAGATAACTGCTGAAAGCATCTAAGCGGGAAACTCACCTCAAAACTAGTTCTTCCTATAGAGCCGTGGTAGACCACCACGTTGATAGGCCGGATGTGAAAGCGCAGTAATGCGTGAAGCTAACCGGTACTAATAGCTCGATTGGCTTAATTTATGCACTGAAAAAAATTTTTGTAAATTTTAATTTAATTTTAATTGTTATTAATTGTTATTTAAAAATTACATTAAATATAATTTTTAAAATTTTTAAGTTTACTTTAAGTGAAGACCCAACTCTTGGTTTATCCTTTCTTTTGTAAACATTTATTAAAAATGTATTTATTTTTTTTCCATTATTTATAGAAAATAAAATTAAATCTACTAAAAATAGATTGTTTGATATTAAATTTAAATATTTTTTTAAAAATGATCTCTTGTAGATTTTTAAACCTGATAGTGGGTCTCTGATATTGAATAAAAATTTAAATAATAAAGAAATTACTTTTTCAGATATCCTATTTAATTTATTTCTGTTACCAATTACGATATCTGCATTAGTTTTATCAATTACTTTTATAATTTTTGGAATATATTTAGTTGGTAATTCGTTATCAGCATCTAAAGTAAGAATATAGTTTATATTTTTAAATTTTTTGATGGCGAACTTAAAACCATTAATTAAAGTTTGTTCATAACCGTAATTTTTTTTATTTTTAAGAAAAAAAATATTATTTTTTTTTAGTAATTCTCTAGTGCCATCTTTTGAAAAATCATCTATTATAATTACTTTCCCGTATCTCTTAGCTTCATTGTAAATTTTAATTATTGTACTGACTTCATTATAACAAGGTATGATTATGACTTGATTTTTTTCCAATTAATTATGTCTCCTTTATCAATATTTTTTCTTACTTTTTTGCCTAAAATTTTCTTTAATTTATATGGTTCCAAAGCATTTTTTGGACATGGTCTTAAAAATTCTATTTTCTCTATAGATATCTTTTCATTTTTTTTTAAGAATTTTTTCGCTCTTATAGCTCTTCTTTGAACAATTACAGCTTGCCTCTCATTTTGTTCAATTTTTTTATAACCATCCCCAAGAGAGTTTTCTAGTAATCTACTCTCATTTATCATTTTTTTCCATGTTTTAGGATTCATGGAAAACTTGTGGTCTGGACCTACTCTATTATTGTTATCAGTAAAATGTTTTTCAATGACTTTAGCTCCTAATGCTATTGCACCTAAGACTGAATTATGCCCTGAGGTATGATCACTTAATCCCAAAATTATTTTTTTTTTGAAAATTGATTTATATTGATTCAAAACATTCAAATTTAAGTAATTGTGATTTTGATTTGATGCAGTGTAGTTTGTATTGCACTGCATTAGCACCAATTTTTTATTTAATTTTAGAATTTCTTTTACTGCCATTTTTACATCAAGTAATGATGATGCGCCGGTAGCTAATATGACTGGCTTCCTTTTTTTGGAAATTTTTCTTATTATTTCATGCCAAGTAATGTCACCAGACCCTATTTTGTAAGCAGGAATAAATTTATTGGTAGATTCAACATAATCTAAATCATAAGGAGCTGTTAAAAAATCAATTTTACATTTTTTACATTCCTGTCTTAAATATTTTGTCCAAGAATTCTTTATACTGGCATCTTTATAAACTTGAAAAACAGATTTTTTCCATTTTTTTTGATGAGTTATTTTTCCAATCTTTTTAAACCCATAATCACTGACAATAGTTTCTGCTTTAAAATGTTGAAATTTTGCTGCATCTGCACCAGCTTTAGCACATAGTCTAATTAATTTTTTTGCTCTTTGCAGAGAACCATCATGGTTCGCAGCTATGTCAGCTATAAAATATACTTTATTTTTTTCTGAAATAGTTTTTTTTCCTATCTTAATTTTAAGCATTTTTTAAATATACTTTAGACTCTTTTTTTATTTCATTAATTAAAGGTGGTAATTTAATTTTATAACTTTTCTCAAATTTTTTGCAATTCATTATCATATAACTTGGTCGTCTTATTTTAAAAAATTTTTTTGATTTTAACACAGTAAAGTTTTTTGAATATATTTTAGTATATTTGGCAAATTTTTGAGAAAATTTGTACTTTGACATTCCATTTTTTGAACCTAGATTAAATATTCCTGACTTTATGTCATTTTTAATTATTATATTGATATATTTACAAATACTAGAAATTCTAAGTGGTGAAAAAAAAATATCATCAAACAAAAAAAACTTTTCCACACCAGTAAAAGAACGAAAAATCCAATCTGTAAAAGAATCTTTATTAGTTTTTGATTTACCAAAAAAATTTGTTCTTAAAACCATTCCACCATTTTTTTTCACAATATTTTCTGACAAAAATTTAGTTCGGGTGTAATAATTTAAAATTTTAGGTTTACAATTTTCATTATTTTTTAAAAAATTTTTATGGTTGTAAACTTGATCTGTAGAAAAGTGAATAAGTTTAAAGCTTAAATTTTTTTTTTTTCTCAAAAAGAATAATTTTTTCAAAAAGTTTACGTTCTTATTGTAGCTTCTTTTTTTATATTTTTCACAATCTTCTATACTAGTTTCTCCTGAGCAATTTATAATCAAATTTGGCTTATAGTTTAATAAAAATTCGAGGTTCTTAATTTTGATAAGATTCTTTTTTCTTCGAGTCAAACCATTATGAATTACTTTGTAATTTTTTGAAAGCGATAAATATAAACTTTTTCCTAATAACCCACTTGAACCCAATAAAAGTATTTTCATTTTCTTACTTTTTTTTGTTTAATTTTAAAATAAGCAAGTTAGGATAGATTATTCCATCAAGGTTTGTTTTTTTAAAAATTTCGAAAGCATCTTGCTCAGAATTTACTATTGGCTTACCGTGAATATTAAATGAAGTATTAAGCAAGCCATAAGTATTACTTAATTTTCCAAATTCATTAATCAAATTGTAATAATTCGGATTATCATTTTTAGAAACAATCTGAGGTCTGCAACTTTTATCATATGGATGTATTGCTGCTTTTAATTTTTTATAACCAAGCGGTTTTGTTTCAACACAATTAGTCATGTATTTATAATTAGACTGATTAGAGTTCAATTTGAAATAAATATTAGAATATTTATCAATTACTGAAGCTGCAAAAGGCATCCAAAAATCCCTTCCTTTTACCTTTTCGTTTATTATCGTCTTTGTTTCTATATTAGAGGGACAAGCTAAAATAGATCTATTACCAAGAGACCTAGCGCCAAATTCGGACTTTCCTACAGCCCTACATAATATTTTACCATCTTTTAAATATTTGGCTGCTATTTTATTAATATTATTTCTATATATTTTATAATTTTTTAGTTCTTTTCTACTAATAAATTTTAAAGGATCTTCTTTTATTTCATAACCTAGATATGCATTTTCAATTTTGTAAACTGGTTTATTTTTCAAAATACAATAAGCATAACAAGCTCCCATTGCTTGAGATGAGTCATCTGGTGATGGTGGAATATAAACATTATTTATTTTTTTAAGTTTTGAAAGTTCAAGATTTGCTTTTACATTCATTGCTACACCACCAGCTAAACAAATATTATTATATTTAGTTTTTGAAATACAATTTTTTACCCATTTTAATATCAAATTTTCAGTGTATTTTTGGAGAGCACCACATATGACGTCAAACCTATTTCCATTAATTATCTTTTTAATCGAGAAGTACATATCTTTAGGTTTATTAATAAATTTAAATTTTAGTTTTTTTACATCTTGCATCTTTTCAAATCGTTGTAATAAATTTTTGAAATAGATTTCTTTACTATATGGGGCCATACCCATTAATTTGTATTCGTGTTCATTAGGTTTGAAACCAAGTAAAAGTGTAATATAACGATATAATCTTCCTATAATAAATTCTCCTCCTGATGAAATTTTAGAGGCAATTACTTTTTTTCCCTTTTTTTGGAATTTATAACAACTGTAATTTATATCATCACCCCAAGCATCAACTGTGAAAACTGTAGATTTCTTTCCGTTATATGTTCCAGAACAATAAGCATACGCAGCATGTCCAAATGAATGATCAATAAATTCTATCTTGTCCCTAGAAACTCCCAAATGACGAAATATTACTTCTTCACGAATTTTTTTCCCATAATGAATAATTTTTTTTTTATCTTTTAAAATGTTTTTTTGATTTAAGCTTTTTATTACTTTCAACCAATAATTCTTACCGGGAAATTGGTTAAGATCTATTTTTTTTTTAAATACTTTAAGAAATGATATATGTTTTTTTTTATAAATTCTTGGATACCAGATTTCATTTTGTTCTTTAATGTAATCATCAATGCTGAAATTAGTATAATGTCTTACTAAACTGTAAAATGGACTCCATTGATTTGAAATTATACATACTTTTTTTATTAAGTTTTGATCTATGGAGTGTTTTTTTAATAAATAATCAATAGCATTTTTTGGATATCTTTCATCATTTTTAATTCTAGAAAATCTTTCCTCACTCGAACAGCCTACAATTTTTCCATTTACCATTATGCATGCAGTAGAATTTTGTTCCCAATTAATGCCAATTAATACTTCAGTTTTATGTTGATTATAGTTTATCATGCGTTAAATTTACTAAACTATAAATATTAATATTCAATTAAAAAATTAAATTCAGTAAGTTCATTGAAAAAAAACGTAATAATTATTCCTGCAAGAGGTGGATCAAAAAGACTTAAAAATAAAAATTTACTCCAGATTTGTAATTTGCCAATGTTTTTATTTGTGGCTAAGGAGGCAAAAAAAAGCAAATATTTTCATGAGATTTATGTTTCATCTGAAAGCAAAAAAATCTTAGAACTTTGCAAAAAAAATAATATTAAATTTATAAAGAGGCCCAAAAAACTATCTAAAGATAAAACTGAAAAACAAGATGTAATAGTTCACTCGATAAAAATTCTAAGAAAAAGAATAAAGCTAAATGATATTGTTTCTCTACAACCTAATTCTCCCGAGTTTACTCACAAAGATTTAGATAAAGCATATCAATTCTTCAAAAAAAAATTGCACCCCAAATCAGATGTTAAGGAAGTAATATCAGTTAATAAAAGTGATAATATTCAAAATGCTGCCTTCAGAATAATGACTTATAAGACAGTCTTTCAAAAAACATTAAGCACGAAAATTGGAGTATATTTCTGTGATTATACTGATATTCATAATAAATCTGATTATTTAAAAGTTAAAAAAAAACTAGAGAAGTAAAAGATCAATGTGTGGATTCAATGTTATTCTTAAAAAAAGAAAAGATTATAAAATTGACGATGGAAAATTTCTTAAAGCTTCAAATATTATAGCTCATAGAGGTCCAGACTCAAATGGTTATTATGAGGATGATTTAATTAAAATATCTTTTTTTAGATTAAGTATAATGGATTTATCCTCAAGGGCCAATCAACCAATGTTTAGTTTTAATCGTCGGTATGTAATTGCATTTAATGGAGAAATTTATAATAAAGATGAGCTTTCTTTTAAAATAAGCAGAAAAAAACTTAAAACGACATCAGACACGGAAGTTTTAATAAATTTGTTTCAAAAGTATAAGGAGAATTGCTTAAATATGATTAAAGGCATGTTCTCATTTGTTATCTATGATAGAATTAATAAACAAGTTTTTTTTGCTCGAGATAGATTTGGCATTAAACCATTGTACTTTCATATATCAAAGAATCACTTTTTTTTTTCTTCAGAGATAAAGCCTATAGTTTTTTATAATAAGATAAATTCTTTTGACGAAAAAATGGAAGCTGATTTTTTTTTTAATCAAGAAATAGAGTCAAATGGTAAAACTTTCTTTAAAGAAATATCTAATTTAAAATCTGGACACTTTGGCAAGATTATTAAAAATAAAATTTCATTCTTTAGATATTGGCAACTTGAAAATAAAAAAATAAATCAAAGTAATCTACAAAAGATAAATAACTTAAGAGAATTATTTAAAAAAAGTGTCAAATCTCATTTACTTTCAGATGTTAATACAGGACTTTTGTTAAGTAGTGGCACAGATAGTAAAGCGCTGGGATATGAGATTAAAAAAGGTAAAAAAAAATTTAATACTTACACATATGATTTTAAAAATGATAAAAATTATGGAGAGTCAAAAATAGCATCAAAAGTTTCAAAAGATTTAAAAGCAAAACACTTTATAGAATATATTGATGAAAAATTTGTCATTAATAACTTTGAAAAAATGACTTCTATAATAGAGTCCCCCTTCACCTCCATAAGACTATTTGGAGATTTAAAGTTATATAATAAATGCAGATTAAACAATGATAAAGTAGTTTTGGTTGGTCATGGTGGCGATGAAATTTTTGGGGGTTATGAGTATAATTTTTTCAGCGCATTAATAGAAAATTTTTTAAAGACAAAAAATTATTCAGAAATAATTAAATTAACAAAAAAAACAGGTAATAATCTCATAAGAAATATTGATATGTTTTACGATCAATCTAGTATTTCAAGAGATGGAAAAAAAACGATTTTTAAAACAAATTTTGAAAAAGATTTTGTCGACACTTATTATCGTAGACTAAATATGAGTTTTGAGGATAACAAAAATAATTATAATTTACTCCAAAAATCTCAATTAGCAGATATATTTGTTAGAAGCTTATCAAGAAACTTAAAATATTGTGATAGAATTTCCATGCATAACTCTGTCGAGGCAAGAATACCATTTTTAGATCACGATTTATTTGAATATGGTTTTAATTTACCACCCAACGATCAGTATGCTAAAGAAATTTCCAGAAAAATTTTTAAAGAATCTATAAAAAGAAGTTATAAGGTAAAATTTGATAGTGTCAAAAAAAATATTTCAGATCCTCAAAAAGAATGGATGAGATCAGGATTTAAAGAATTTTTTTTGGACACTCTCAATTCTCTTGAATTTAAAAAGATAGAATTTTTAAATCACAAAAATATTAGAAAAAATTATGATGACTTCACTAAAAAAAAATTCGACACATCCCTAGGATTATTTCAGATTATATCTTATTTTTATTTTAAAAAAATATTTTCAAAAAAGATTATATGAAACCAAGACTTTACTTAGTAATTGAAAATTATAACCGTGAGTTAGAATCAAGAATTTATCTTAGTTTAAAAGCTGCTAATTTAGGCTGGTCAGTTGTTATTGGCAATAAAGCAAATATTTTTAAACAAATTAAAAATCTAAAATCCGGAATATTTTTTATAAAAAGTGTCGGACCCAGATACATTGAAATAATTGATTTATTAAAAAAATATGGAAATAAGGTTGTGGCTACAGATGAGGAGAACATAGTTTTTTTTAGTGAAAATCACTTATTAACTAGAATGAATAAAGAATGTTTGAGAGAGTTAGATTATTACTATTGTTGGGGCAAAAGAGAATTTGATTACCTTTGTAGATTATATCCTGAATTTAAAACTAAGTTTATTATAACAGGTAATCCAAGGATAGATGTAATTAAAAAACCTTTGAGCCAAAAAAACTTAGATGAGTCTTTTAAATTAAAAAAAAAAAAGGGTGATTTCATTCTTTTAAATTCTGGTTTCGGAAAAGTGATAAGAGCCTCAAAAACAGACTGGGTTCAGGACTCTATTAACGCAGGAAAACTTGATACTGAAGAAAAAATTCAAAATGAAAAAAGAGCTGTTCAATATGAGGCAGACAATCTTAAAGAATTTGTTAAATTAACGAATTTTCTACTAATGAAGTTGCCACACCAAAAATTTATATTGAGACCTCACCCTTCGGAGGACGATAATTGGTGGAGAGAAACTTTTAAAGGTAAAAATAATTTAGAGGTAAATACCGATAAAATTAGCACAAATGTTTTTATTGGAGCATCAAGATGTTTAATAGCTCATAATTGTATTACATTATTAGAGGCTTATCATTTTAATAAAAAATCTCTCAATTTTATTTTTAAGTCTGATAAAAGATATGAGCATGAACTAATTAATCAATGCAGTCATATTTGTAGTGATAAAAATGATATTTTAAAAATAGTAGAGTCAAATGGAAATAAAGATTATATAAATATTAGTGAAGAAGCAAAAAAAAATATTTCTTACTCAATTTATAACTCAAAAGTTGGAGTTGACTCCACAGATAAGATAATAGAAAATTTAAATATTATTAATAAGAATATAAGTATTAAAAATACTTTTGATAAGAATATACCCAAATTTTTTTTTCTTATAAAAATAAGGTCTTATTTATATAAATTTTATAACTTTTTAAGAGTTTATTATGATTTAATAATCAAAAAAGATAAATCTAGATTAATCTTGCATACAATAGCTAAGAACAAAAGAGGTGTATTAACTGTGAAAGATGTAAAAGATCATTTAAGCAAGTATCGAAAAATTCTTCAATATGAAGATAAATTTAAAGTTTTTGAATTACACAATAATTTGTTTTGTATTGAAAGTAAAAAATCAGAGTCTCAAAATTAATTAATGAATTAAATAAACTATGGGAAAAAATATTTTATTTTTTTTATCCGATGAGGGTTATGGGCATATGATTAGACAAAGAGCTATAATTCAGGAATTTCTTCAATCAAATAAAAAATATCATATTACAATTATAACAGGGAACAGAATTAATGATCTTAAGGAATTTTTTATGGATAAAGTGAATTATTTTAAATTGCACAATTTAATTGAAACTCAAAAAACATATGGATCATTGAATTTAGAAAATACAAAAAAGATGTTTAGAAATTGGTATTTAAAAGAGAAACATTGGAAGAATAAAATTATTAAAAATTTTAAAAAAGTTGATTTAATAATATCTGACTCAGTTCCTCAAGCATTTCAATTAAAAAGAATATATAAATGTTTAGCAGTAAATATTTCTCATTTTTCATGGGATTGGTTCTATGAAATTCATTTTAAAACTCAGGATAGAATTTTAAAGAAATTAAAAAAATATTATAAATTGAGTGATAAATTTTATTACCTACCTTATACACCGAAAGAAATTCTTGTTAACTATCCAAGTAAAAAAAAAGTTAATTTTGTGTCTTACGGCAAGTTTGTGATTAGAAAACTTTCCAAAAAAAAAATTAACTGCCTCATAATGGATAATGGAACAAAATCACTATCGAATAATATTGAAAGCGTATTAATTAATTTAACAAAACTTAAGAAATTTCATTTTTTTATTGGAATTGATACACTTAGTGAAAGTTCCAAAAAAATTATTTCTGAAAATTCTAACTTATTTCCAATTTCAGGTTTAAAAAATATGCACTCTTATATTGCATCAGTAGATTTCATAATCGCAAGGGGAGGATATAATACGCTTACAGAGTGTCTTATATTAAAAAAACCCTCACTTTTAATGTACGAAACAAATAATAAGGAAATTTTGCACAATATTTCTTTACTTAAGAAAAATAATTTTTGTGAAATTATTTATCAATCAGACTTTAAAAAAGATATAAATAAAAAAATTTTAAATTTTGTAAAATATAAAAAAAATAAAATTTTTAGAAATCTTGTAAAAAAAAATTTTAAAAGCAATGGCTCTAAACAAATCTATAAGTTTTTAGAAAAAGAAATTTATTAGATGAAAAAAATTTCAATTGGAACTGCTCAATTCGGCTTGAAATATGGTGTAAACAATAAAGAGGGTAAATTATCTCAATCGGAAATAAATAAGATAATTAATTTTTGTATAAAAAAAAAAATTTATCATTTCGATACATCACAAAGTTATGGCGATGCTGAAAATAAGATAGGTGTTTATTTAAAAAAACACAAAAAAAAACTCAAAATTACTACTAAGGTAAGTTACCTTAAATTCAATTCAATTAAGAAAAGTATTGATAGATTGAATTGTGTTCCGGATACTGTTTTGTTTCATAATTTTAAAGATTTTTTAAACAACTCCTTTAGGGAAAAAATTATTAAAGAATGTGAAAATTACAATATTAAGAAAATTGGTGTCTCCATCTATAAAAACGATCAACTTAATAAAGTGTTTAAAGTGACCAAAATTAATGTCATACAACTTCCACTGAATATCATTGACCGTTATTTTTTAGAAAGCAAGTTACTTGATAAACTTAGAAAAAAAAAATTTGAAATACAAATTAGATCTATTTTTCTTCAAGGATTGTTACTAACAAATAAAAACAGCATTAACAAAAAATTTCCCCAATTGAAAAAAAATATTGAAATATTAAGAAATCTTGCACAGTTGAACAAAATGAATATCAATGAGTTGTGTTTACTTTGGGCTTTTTCAATAAAAAAAATAAATAGAATAATAATAGGAATTGATAGTATTAATCAACTAAAGGAAAATTTGAATATTTTAAAAATGAAAAAAAAATTAATTAAAAAAGATTTGATTAATAAAATCGAATTTAAAAATTCAAAGGTACTCGATCCAAGAAATTGGTCTTAAAGCACAATTAAAATTTACTTGAGGCAATTTTTTTAATACCGTATTCAATATTTTTAAATTTTTTATAATTTAAATATTTTTTTAAATTGTGATTTGATCCGTGGGTTTCTAACATATCTCCTTTTTGTATACTTTTTGGTATTAATTTAGCTTTTTTATTTAATTCATTTTCCATTAAACTAATAACTTTTTTAATGTCTGTTTTTACTCCAGAACATACATTTAAAATTTTAAATCTTTGATTAAAATTTTTTTTGTTCAGCAAAATTCCAATTATATTCGATATGTCTTCTACAAAAGTGAAATCTCTTTTGTGTTTTCCATTATTGTAAAGATCTATTTTTTTTTGATTTAAGATATTTTTCTTTAATTTCGGAATAAACATATCTGGTCTACCGTATTCTCCATATGCAGTAAAAAATCTTAACAAAATATAATCAATCTTATAATTTTCTGAAAAAATTTTTATCTGACTTTCATTCATTAATTTTGTTAAACCATAAAAATTAAGTGGATTTGTTTGATTTGTTTCTTTAATTGGTAATTTTTTTTGATTTCCGTAAACAGAGCTTGATGAGGCAAAGATTATCTTTGAGGATTTGAGCCTAGCCATACATTCTAAAATATTATTTGTTCCATCAATGTTTGATGAAACATAAGCTTGAGGATTTTCAAAAGAATATCGTACGCCAGCTTGTGCAGCTAAATGAATTACAGTTGAAGGCTTTTCTTTTTTGAAAATTTTAAGTAACTGCCCCTTGTTACTAATATCAGTTTTGTAAAATTTAAAGTTTTTAAATTTTTTTAGTTCTTTAAACCTTAAAACTTTTATTTTTGGGGAGTAATAACTATTATGGTTATCGACACCTATCACTTTGACCCTCTTTTTTAGAATCTTTTTAGCGACATGATATCCAATAAATCCAGATGATCCGGTGATTAGAACCTTTTCCATAAACAGGGGTTTTATATAATAATTCTATTTTAAATCAAACATTTTAGTTTAATTAAATTATTTTTAACGATAAAAGAAATATTCATCTTAAAGAAATGCATAAACTTAAAAAAAAAAAAATTGAAAATTTATGTATCGTGCAAGCTAGAATGGGGTCTTCTAGATTACCAGGAAAGATAATTTTTAAATTAGATAAAAAGAAAACTGTCATTCAGTTCTTAATAGAAAGGCTATTAAAATCCAAATATATCAATAAAGTAATTGTTGCAACCACCACAAATAAAGAGGACAAATTTTTAAAAAAACATCTTAAAAGATATAAATGTGAGGTTTTTTATGGACCAGCAGAAAATGTTCTTAAAAGGTATTATCTTGCTAGTCAAAAATATAAAGCAGTTAATATAATCAGGATTACAGCTGATTGTCCTTTTGTAGATCCATCTTTAATAGATAAAATAATAAAATTTCATAATGTTCAAAAATCTGATTATACGAGCAATACTTTACAGACTACTTTTCCAAATGGTCAAGATATTGAAATATTTAAGTTTGATATTTTAAAAGATGCATATAAAAATGCGAAAACCTCGTATGAAAAAGAGCATGTAACACCATTTATTAAGAACAATAATTTAATATTAAAAAAAAATTTCAAAAGTACAATTAATTTGTCAAGCTTTAGAATGACTTTAGATTACTATGATGATTTTGTTGTAATAAAAAAACTTTATGACATATTAAAAAAAAGAAAATTTTTTTATCTAAAAAATATAATTCAGCTAATGAAACAAAAAAAAATTACATTTCATTTCAAGAATATAATTAAATCAAAAAAATTAAAAAAGCCCTATGGTATAAAATTATGGGAAAATGCGAAAAAAATTATACCAGGCGGAAACATGTTGTTATCTAAAAGACCAGAAATTTTTTTACCTGATAGATGGCCCACATATTACAAAAAAGCTAAAGGATGCCAAATATGGGATATTAGTGGAAGAAAGTTCACAGATATGTCACTAATGGGTGTAGGCACAAACATTTTAGGATATTCAAATAAGAGAATAGATGATGCAGTTGTTAATAGCCTTAGAAATGGAAACCTCTCATCTTTGAACAATTATGAGGAAGTAAAATTAAGTGAAATTTTATTAAAAATTAATCCCTGGGCTGATATGGTTAGATTAGCTAGGACAGGTGGAGAGGCAAATGCAATTTCAATTAGAATCGCAAGAGCTAATAGTAAAAATGACAAGATTGCATTTTGTGGATATCACGGATGGCATGATTGGTATTTAAGTGCAAACTTAAATGATAAAAAAAATTTAGACTTTCACTTATTGCGAGACTTACCTCTTAAAGGCATTCCTAAAAATCTCAAAAATACAATTTTCCCATTTATGTATAATGATATACATGGACTAGAAAAAATTATCAAAACCCAAAATATTGGAATAATTAAAATGGAAGTTCAAAGAGACATTGAACCGCGTAATAATTTTTTAAAAAAAGTAAGAAAGTTGGCTAATAAAAATAAGATAATACTTATTTTTGATGAATGTACTTCGGGATTTAGACAATGTTTTGGAGGTCTACATAGTTTTTATGGAGTAAACCCGGATATTGCAACTTATGGAAAAGCTTTAGGAAATGGTTATGCTATCACAGCAATAGTTGGAAAAAAGAAAATCATGAATGAAGCGCAGAACACTTTTATTAGCAGCACATTTTGGACTGAGAGAATTGGACCAACAGCAGCGATAGAAACCTTAAATATTATGAAAGAGATAAAAAGTTGGGATATTATAACTAAAAAAGGTAAGGAAATAAAAAGATGTTGGCAAGAAATTTCAGATAAGTATGAGCTAAACATGAAAATTTTTGGATTAGACTCAATAGCTAAGTTTTTATTTCAGGGAAACAAAAGCCAATATTATAAAACTTTCGTTACTCAAGAATTTTTAAAAAAAAAATTTTTAGCTTCAAATTGTATATTTTTATCTACTGAACATTCCGATGCTCTTATTGAAAAATATATAGGGGAATTTGATAAAATTGCAGAAAAAATAGCATTAATAAAATATCATAAAAAAGACATAAAGAATTTTTTAGATGCGAAAAAAGCACACGAAACTTTAAAAAGGTTGAATTAAATGAAAAATAAAATTTTTTTTGTTACAGGGGGAACCGGGTCTTTTGGTCAAAAATTCGTAGAAATTATCTTTAAAAAATATCATGCTAAAAAAGTTATTATATTTAGCAGAGATGAATTGAAACAGTTTCAAATGAAAAATAATCCAATATTTAAAAAGTATATAACAAAAATGAGATTTTTTATTGGAGATATAAGGGACAGAGAAAGATTACATTATGCTTTAAAACAAAAAATTGATTACGTTATTCACGCTGCTGCTTTAAAGCAAGTGCCTATAGCTGAATATAATCCTTATGAGGCAATAAAAACAAATGTAATAGGTGCACAAAATTTAATTGATGTTACATCAGAATTTAGCATCAAAAAAGTTATTGCATTGAGCACAGATAAAGCCGCCTCTCCAATAAATCTGTATGGAGCTACAAAACTTGCTGCTGATAAACTTTTTATTTCTGCAAATAACTATAATAGAACTACTCTTTATTCTGTAGTTAGATATGGCAATGTATTTGCAAGCAGGGGTTCAGTTGCTCCATTTTTTTTAAAAAAGAAGAAAGAGGGAATTTTACCCATCACAGATAAAAGAATGACAAGATTTAGTATTTCACTAGAAGATGCAGTCAATTTTGTTGTATCGTGTTTAAAAGTATCTATAGGAGGTGAATTGTTTATTCCCAAGATACCTTCTTTTAAGGTAATTGATTTAGCTAAAGTTATTGCACCAAAAGCAAAATATAAAATAATTGGAATAAGACCTGGAGAAAAACTTCATGAAGAAATGATTACCTCTTCAGATAGTATTAATACTTTTGAATTTAACAATTTTTACTTAGTAGCTCCAAACTCAGAATATTTTAATTGGAGTAAAAAAAGATTTATTAGAAATCTTAGAAATAAGAACTGCAAAAAAGTAAAAGATGGTTTTAGTTATAATAGTTATAATAACAAAGACTATTTAAGTCATTCAGATCTAAAAAAGATAATAAAAATTAATAAACTTGTTTAATAAATTAGTAACAAGAAATCTATGTTAGATATTTTTAGGCACTTAAATATTATAATTCCAAAAAAAGAAAAAAAAAAAATCCCACTTTTTTTTGTAATGAACATTTTAACAATGTTCTTAGAAACGGTTGGTATTGCAATGATAATTCCTTTGATTTCTGTAATAACCTCAGGAAATTTTATTTATGAAAATGAAATTTCAAAAAGCATAATAGATATTTTGGGAAATCCGCCAAGAGAAAAAATTCTAATTTTGACTATGATTTTAATTGTAATTGTATTTGTTATTAAAAATCTAATTATAGGATCATTTATCTGGTGGCAGTATAATTTTGCACACAAACTGCAATTATCGTTGTCCTCTAAACTTTATGAAAATTATCTGAACAAGAATTTTTTATTTCATATTAGAACAAACTCATCAGAATTAATCAGGAACACAAGTAATGAACCAAACAGTATAAGAAATGCTATAATAGATCTTTTTACAATAATTGCTGATTTATCAATTATTATCGGTTTAATTTGTCTGCTAATATACTATGACCCAAATACCAATTCTTTCATTATCGGCTCATTAATTTTTATAAGTTTAGTATTTTTTTTACTTACGAGAAATAGAGTAAAAAAATGGGGATTAATACGTCTTAAAATGAGTGGACAAAGCTTAAAAGATTTAACCCAAGGCTATAGCGGAATAAAAGAGATAAAAATACTGGGAAAAGAAAATTTTTTCTTAAAGATTTTTGTCAATAATCTTAAAAAATTAGTAAACATGAACATTTTAAATGGCTTTGTTAAAGCACTTCCAAAATTATTTTTAGAATTACTTGGAATTTTTATTTTATTTTTATTAATATTAATCTTAACTTTAAACACTGAAAATTCTATTGAAAAAATTATAACTTCGCTATCTTTGTTTGCGCTTAGTATATTTAAGATATTACCTTCTCTTGTTAGAATATTGTCCTCAGCTCAAAACTTAAGATTTCGAATGGCAGCAATCGAGTTATTGAGTAATGAATTCAAAAATTTTGAAGAAAAAAAATTGGAGAAAATAAATGAATTAGACACAGATTTTTTTAAAAAAGAACCGAGTGTATTAGAGGTAAAAAATCTCAATTTTTCTTATCCCCAAGAAAATAAAAAAGGTCTTAAAGATATATCATTTAAAATTAAGAATAATTCGATTTTAGGAATTTTTGGCGCAAGTGGTTCTGGAAAGAGTACACTAATTAATTTAATTTTAGGATTAATTAAACCTGACAAAGGAAAAATTATTTATAATGAGAATGATATCTCTCAAAATTTAAGATCCTGGCAAAGTATTATTGGTTTGATTCCACAAAATATTTACCTTGTGGATGACAAAATTAAAAATAATATTGCACTTGGAGTTGAGGAAAACGAAATTGATATCGATTTATTAGACAGGTGTATTAAAATGTCTGAGTTAGATAAATTTATTTCTAATTTACCACAAGGCATTGACACTATAGTTGGTGAGAGAGGTGCAAGAATATCTGGTGGAGAGTTACAAAGAATAGGGATTGCCAGAGCACTCTATAGAAATCCTAAAATTTTAATATTAGACGAAGCGACAAGTTCCTTGGATACCATTAATGAAAAAAAAATAATGGATACGATCGAAAGCATCAAAGAAAGTAAAATTGTAATTTTAATTTCTCATAGACAAAGTGTTATTGAGTATTGTACAAATATTATTGAGATCAAAAATGGTACAATTAAATTAATAAAATGACAAAAATAATTGCTGAACTATGTCAAAATCATAATGGAGATAAATTTATCTTAGATGAGATGGTTAGCGCTGCCTCAGAAAATGGAGCGTCTTTTGCTAAAATTCAATCTATAGACTCTAATGAGCTTACTCATAGACCTAGGTTTGATGAAGGTTTAATAGAGGGTGGAAAAACGAAAATAATCAAAAGACCATATAAAGATGAGTATAATAGATTAAAAAAGCTAGACTTAAGTTATAAAGATAATGAAAAATTTATTGAAATTTGCCATAAGTATAAGATTACACCTGCCACAACTATTTTCTCATTTTCAAAAATAAATATTATGTTTGATATTGGATTTAAATTTATAAAAGTAGCAAGTTTTGATTGTGCTTCCCATAAATTAATAGAAGAAATTTGCAAAAAAAATTTTGATCATCTAGTTATCTCAACTGGCGCTACCTATAACAGAGAGATTGAAAAAACAGTTTCAATTGTAAAAAAAAATACAAGTCATTTTTCTTTGTTGCATTGTATATCTATTTATCCCACACCTTTAGAGGAAGCTAATTTATCCAGGATAAACTACTTAAAAAGCCTTTCCGAGTCAGTTGGATTAAGTGATCATTCAAATCCTGAGAAAAATGGGAATTTATTATCTGCAGCTGCAATGACTTATGATATTGATTATATTGAGAGACATTTTACTGTATTAAAAAAAGATGAGAGTAAAGATGGCCCTGTTTCAGTAAACCCAAAGCAATTGGCTGATCTGGTGAATTTGACTAAATTATCAAAAAAAGAATTAGCTGACTACTTAAATAAAAAAGATATTGATTTGAAAATTTTAAATGGAAATAAAAATCGAGATTTATCGGATGTTGAACTTCTAAATCGCGATTATTATCAAGGTCGTTTTGCTAGCACAAATAAAAAAGGCAAGATTGTTTATAATTGGGATGATACTAGCACTCTTGATTTTAATTAATTCAAATGCCAATAGAAAAATATTATAATTTAGCAAAAAATAACCTTTTTTTCTTATGCAGAAGTATAACAGGAAAGGGCACTGAGCAAACTTTAAGAATAATAAAAAAAGAATTTCCTAAACTAAAAATTTTAAAAAAAAAATGTAGATCAAAAGTTTTTGATTGGAAAATACCTAGTGAATGGAATATTTTTGATGCATATATCTTAGATAAGTATGGTAAAAAAATTGTAGATTTCAAAAAAAATAATTTACATTTAGTAAATTATTCAATACCTTTTAATAAAAAAATAAACAAAAAAATTCTTTTAAGTAAGCTTCATTCAATTCCACATAAACCAACTGCAATACCTTATGTGGTTACATATTATAAGAAAGATTGGGGTTTTTCCGTTTCGCACAAACAAAAAAAAAAGATTATTAATGATTATAAATCAAGTGATAATTTTAAAGTAGTAATAAAATCGAAATTCAAAAAAGATGGTTATCTCAAATATGGTGAATTAATTATTCCAGGTGCATCAAAACAAGAGATATTAATATCAACCTATATTTGTCACCCATCTATGGCTAACAATGAATTATCAGGACCGATTGTTTCGATGCAATTAATTAAGGATTATATTACAAAAAAACCTAAAAAAACTCTGAGATTTGTATTTATTCCTGAAACAATTGGTTCCTTAACTTACCTCTCAGAAAAATTAACACATCTAAAAAAAAATATAATAGGAGGATATAATCTCTCATGTATCGGAGATGATAGAAATCATTCATGTATATTATCTAAATACGAGAATTCACAATCAGATAAAGCTCTTTTAGAAGCTTATAAGAAATTAAAAATAAAGTATAAGATCTTTTCTTATTTAGATCGTGGCTCGGACGAAAGGCAATATAACTCACCGTACGTAAACCTTGGAATTACTTCTATATTTAGAACGAAATATGGTGAATATCCAGAGTATCATACTTCATTAGATACTTTTGAAAACGTTGTAACTAAAAAAGGTTTAACAGGAGGGTATAAGGTGGCAAAAAAATCAATTGATATTTTGTTAAATAAGATAATACCAAAAAGTAATGTACTCTGTGAGCCGCGTTTAAGTAAATATGGTTTGTATAAAAAATTTAGCATTGAAAAAAAAAAGAATATTACCCGAGATTATATTAACTTTATGACTTACTCTGATGGTAAAAATGATTTAAAAGATATTTCTACTAAATTAAATATATCTTCAAAGAAAAGCATGGAATATCTGAAAATTCTCATTAAAAAAAAATTAATTTCAATCTAATATTTCACTACAGTGTGGTCTCTGCCCTCAGTTATACTTGGAGGTTTTGAGTATTTATGTAATAATTTTTTATAAATTTTTTTTATTTTTTTATTATATACCGGAGAATAGTCGTAGTATGGTTTCACAAACCAACCAGTGTAAATACTAAATATAGACCACCTTGATTGATTAGAAGAATCACCAGCTTTGTGCCATATACCCGTATCCATAATACAAACTGAACCTTCATCCATAAGTAATTCTTTTATCTTATATTTTTTTGTTCTATTACTTATAAAACGAGGTGGTATTTTTCTAAAATTTGCCGATCCCTCAATGAATTTTGTAGCACCGTTTTCTTTAGTAAAAGGATCAAGTGCGATTATTACAAGATAAGAAAAACCTTTAGAAATTTTATTTCCTCCAAGATATCTACTGTCTGTGTGCCATGAAGAGCCAATTTTATAATTTTTTTTATTTTTTTTTATATTATATTTATTAACAATTCTATTTTGTGCATTTGAAGATTGTAAGATATAATTTTTATCTAACATTTCCTGCAAAATTTTGTCAATTTTTTTGAAATAAATCAATTTCAATAAGCTTTTATCCTCATAAAAATAATTATAAATAATTTGATTGTCATGATCACCAACTATTTTTTTTCTTTTGATTCTTTTTCGTAAAACTTGATCTAATTTTTTTTTATATCTTGAGGTGTCTTTTTTACTAATAATATTTTCTAATATAACATAACCATTTTTTTTAAGTTTTTTAATATTATTGGATAACATTTTTTTTGTTAAGATCACTGATTTACATTAACACTATATTTCTAGTTATTTCTACAAAATAATGATAATTTATTTTATGAAAAATTTTAATGAGATCAAAGAAATATTAGATATAAAATCAAAAAAAAAAATCAATGATAAACAATTTTTAGAAGATTTTAATTGGGACTCTATAGCTATGATAAATTTAATATCTTTAGCAAATAAGAAATATAAAAAAAAAATTAATGGTGAAAACTTAAATAAACTCTCAACATTGAAAGATTTAGACAATTTAATTTCCAAATTAAAAATGAGAAAATGAAAATTCTATTTTTTGGGGCCTCGAGTGAAATTGCAAGATCAATAACTAGAAAAATTAAAGTTGATGTTTATGGGATTAGTACAAAATATTTTAAAAATAGTTATAAAGAACTCTACAAAGTAAATAAATACTCTCCTAACGAAATAAAAAAAATATTAAAAAAAAAGAAAATTAAGTTTGATCATATCTTTTTCTTTAATGGAATCTACGAACATTCATTGTTAAGAAACTTTGATATCAAGGATTTTTCTAAAGTCTTAGATATCAACTATAATATAATTATTTCATCCTCTTTATTAATGATTAAGAGTAAATTTCTAAAAGAAAAAGGATCTATTTGCTTTATTACATCTAAAGCAGCAGATAGAATAGAAATAGGTAACGCTTATTATTCTTTATCAAAAAAGTTATTGAGTTTGAGTTCACAAATTTTATCGAAAGAATTTAGAAATATTTATAGATTTAATTGTATATCAACTGGATTTATTAAATCTAAAATGTCTTCAGAAATATTAAATTTTTACACTAAGGGACAAAAGAAAAAAATACTTAACAAACAGAATAATAATTTTATCTCAAAATCAAAGCTGATAAATAAAATTAATTTTTTGTGTTTTAGCAATAGTATTAATGGTAAAATAATAAAAATTCATAGATAATGATTGAAATTAAAGATATCGCTATAAAATTACCAAAAAAAATAATTTTTAATTCATCTATTGAAAAAAAATTTAATTTTAAAAAAAATCAAATAATTGAAAAGACGGGTATAATTAAAAGATATGTAAGTGCAATTAATGATACTTCTGAGAAATATGCAATAGACTCAGCAAAAATTATAAAAAAGAATAATAATCTAAAAGATGTCACACACATAATAAGTGTAACAAATACCCCATCAATTTTTTTTCCATCGATTGCAAATTACATTTCTTCATCACTGAACTTAAATAAAAATGTTCATTGTATTGGCATTAATTCTGGCTGCACAGGATTTGTAGATGCAATACTTATAGCCTATAGATTAATAGAGAAAAAGAAAAAGAACTCTATTTTAATAACAACGTCAGATACATATTCAAAATATTTAAATGATAGATCTACGGTGCCATTATTTAGTGACGGGGGTGCAGCAATTTTAATTAAATATTTGAAAAGTGGAATGAAATTAAAAAGTTATTACTGCAATAATGAGAAAAATAGTCAATCAAATCTTATTTTTGAAAATAGTAAAAAACCATCAATTAAAATGAATGGACCAAATGTTTTATCATTCACACTTTCAAATGTACTTCCAGTTATAAGTAAATTTATAGATGAAAATAAAAAAACAGTCCTTTTCTGTCATCAGGGGGGCAAAATAATATGTGATGCAGTAAAAGATATTTTACCTGAACATGTAATATTTCCTGAAAATTATAAAAATTACGGAAATTTGGTTTCAACTTCAATACCAAATTTAATAAGAGAAAATAAAAAGTTATTAAAGATTAAAGGGAGAATAATTTTTTCAGGTTTTGGGGTAGGTTTATCCCAAGCACATGCGATTTTTGAAAATTAATGCTTTGTGAAATATACTAAATATTCTCT